>JBCBKJ010000037.1:0-56318 GCA_038522085.1 Chloroflexota bacterium | reverse complement strand
GATTGTTGATAAGTAGCGTAAACGTAAACATGCTGTTGAGAATAGATATAACAGGCGTAGGGCTATTATTTACAGCACTCGACACAATGATGTGATCCCATGTCTATGTGTTGCTCTTCACCTTTCACCTTTGTACTTTAACCTATTCTCAACAGCATGTTTACGTTTACGCTACTTATCAACAATCATATCAGCAAAACACGTTCTTCACCTTATAGCTAACAAAAAAGCGCCGAACACATAGCCCGACGCTTTCAAAATGATTATCTGCGTTGCTTACGCTTCGGTGAATTCACCCTCTACCACATCATCTGGGGTAGCGTTCATGTCACCAGTTGCGCCAGTTGTACCCTGTTCTTGCTGATACATCTGTTGCGATAGGGCATGGCTTGCTTGTTGCAGACCTTCCATAGCGCTACGAATCTGCGTAACATTGCCGGCACTCAGCGCATCACGCACATTCTCAATTTGAGTGTTAATCTGCTCACGGTCACTCTCACCAACTTTATCGCCCAACTCATTGAGAGCTTTTTCGACTTGGTAAATCAGCGCATCTGCTTCGTTAGTTGCTTGTACCAACTCGGCACGACGTTCGTCATCTGCGCGATTGGCTTCTGCCTCATTGACCATGTTCTCAACCTCATCGTCGCTGAGGTTAGTAGACGCCGTAATCGTGATTTGCTGTTCTTTACCACTCGCCTTGTCCAGCGCACTCACGTTCAAGATGCCATTCGCATCAATATCAAACGTGACTTCAATCTGTGGTACACCGCGTGGTGCTGGTGGGATGCCCTGTAACTGAAATTCACCCAGCAACATATTATCATTCGCCATCGAGCGTTCACCTTGGAACACACGAATATCTACGGCTGGCTGATTATCGGCGGCTGTCGAGAAAATCTGCGATTTCTTGACCGGAATCGTCGTATTGCGCTCAATCAACTTCGTGAAGACACCACCCATCGTTTCCAGACCGAGACTCAAAGGTGTGACATCCAGCAACAGAATGTCATTCACATCACCGGAGAGTACGCCCGCCTGCAATGCCGCACCGACAGCAACCACTTCGTCAGGGTTCACACTCTTGTTCGGCTGTTTGCCCATGCGCTCACTGATAAGGTCTTGCACCATTGGCATACGGCTAGACCCACCAACTAACACAATTTCGTTGATGTCACCCTTGCTCAGATTGGCATCTTTCAGGGCATTGTTCACAGGTGCAATCAAGCGTTCCAGCAAATTGTCTGCCAATTGCTCGAAGCGTGCGCGGGTCAACGTGATGTTCAAGTGCTTTGGACCACTCGAATCTGCCGTGATGAAAGGCAGGTTGATGTCTGTCTGTAAAGTCGCAGAGAGTTCAATCTTTGCTTTCTCAGCGGCTTCCTTCAAACGTTGCAATGCCTGCTTGTCTGCACTTAGGTCAATACCTTGGTCTTTCTTGAACTCGCTCACGAGCCAATCAACAATCACATCGTCAAAGTCATCACCACCGAGATGGGTATCACCACTCGTAGCCATTACTTCGACAATACCATCGCCAACTTCCAGAATCGAGACATCGAATGTACCACCACCTAAGTCGAATACCAGAATTTTCTCGTTGGCTTTCGTATCCAAGCCATATGCGAGGGCAGCCGCCGTTGGTTCGTTGATGATGCGTTTCACATCTAAACCAGCAATCCGACCAGCATCTTTTGTCGCTTGTCGCTGACTATCGTTGAAATACGCTGGCACAGTGATAACCGCTTCAGTCACTTCTTCACCGAGATAGGCTTCTGCATCCGCTCTCAACTTGCCTAAAATCATCGCGCTAATTTCCTGTGGCGAATATACTTTATCACCCATCGCAGGAACATTCACACGCGCATCGTTGCTACTACCAGCAACCACTTCGTATGGCAGACGACCTGCTTCTTTTTCAGCGTCCGCATAGCTCATACCCATCAAGCGTTTCACACTGAAAATTGTGTTACTTGCGTTGACCACACCTTGACGTTTCGCAGCTTGCCCAACGAGACGTTCCTGATTTTTGTTGAATGCAACAATAGATGGCGTTGTACGACTACCTTCTGCATTCGCAATAACAGTCGGCTCGCCACCTTCCAGCACGGCAACAACAGAATTTGTTGTCCCAAGATCAATACCAACTATTTTTCCCATGATGATTCAATCCCTCATTGCTATTGTTCATACAGCTATCTTTTTTATCTGCTAATATGTTACAGAATCTGTGTAGGAGAAATATCTGCAAAAAATATGAAGAATGTAAAACAATCATCAGAAGACTATAAACAAAAACCGCGCTGTACGAGACAACACGGTTTACTCAATAATCTAAACGTTAGGCAACTGCAAAAATCCTTTGCTCTTGTATAGGCAAGGAGTTTAGGGTGAAGGTGAATTGCTACGCCATCTCTTTCAACATCGCTGTCACCACATCACGCACGCTGTCCTTCTTAATAGCCGTGCAACGAATGACAGGCACATCATCACTGATACGGGTACCCTCCCGCACTTCATCAAGGCTCACAGCATCTTCTAAATCGACCTTGTTCGCCACCACAATAAATGGTACATCCACAAAGCCCGAAAATGTCTCAATCAAATCGGCTGCATCAGGGAAAGAGGGTGGGTCAGTTGCATCCACCAGCACGATAAACCCGTTCATGTCTTTTGCCAGTGTTTCCCACATGAAGCTGAAGCGCGTCTGACCAGGTGTGCCGTATAAATGTACGCGATTGCCTTCAAAATCCACGCGCCCAAAATCCATAGCGACTGTCGTTAGCGCCTTGATGCCCTTATCTTCAGTGGTAATACTTCGCTCTGTCTCCACAATATCAATATCAGACCCATTACGCACAAATTCCGTCTTGCCGGAATTAAATGGTCCCGTGACCACAACTTTATAAATAGCCACACTCTCCTCCTTTATGTGGAGCTAATTCACCGGATATTATGTTCGTATTGTACGTGTTTACCAACGCCATCGCAAGCTACTCACGCACCTGCACATACTTCGCTGGAATCGCACGCGCCAGAAAATGTGCGTCCTCCGGCTGATGAAACACAATCCCATCCGCATGCGCCTGTTGTGCATCTACAATCAAAATGATAGGCGTCGGCGTTTGTCGTTTTGCAACCACAATTGCATTGTCTAAATGCGTCGTCATATGCACATACTGCCGACCTTGTGCCTGCAAGCCTTCTTCCCGAATTTGCTCATACGCTGTCGGATTCGTCCCATGAAATAATGTCGCTGGAGGTATCACAACAGGATAAATCACTTTAGGCTTACTATGTCCATACATCGCCCGTATCTGCTTACCGACAATCTCATAACGTTTTTTCCCGCGTGCATCGCCACTAACCACACTCGCCAAATCATCCTGTGAATACCGTTCACCATAACGTGCAACTATCACATCCCACACCGCATCCAACGACGCATAGCCTTGTTCATCTAACGCCAAACCAAATTTCTCCGGCTCATGACGCAAAATCACAGCCAAAAACTTTGATAACGATTTGTTTTTATCAGCCATATCGCATGATTTCTCCCGTCACTATGTCTCACTGTATCACAACACAACTCGCAGTTCGTGTCAGTTTTGTGCCATAATAAGGATAGCTAAATATAGTCATCATTATCACACAACAAAGAGAGAAACATACATGCACCTTCTAGGCATTGATATAGGCGGTTCTGGAATCAAAGGGGCAATCGTAGACATCGAAAAAGGCGAATTTGTAGGTGAGCGTCATCGCATCCCTACGCCACAACCTGCAAAGCCTCAGCCTGTTGCCAGTGTCGTCGCAGAAATCGTCCAACATTTTGATTACACAGGTCCAATTGGGGTCACATTCCCAGCTATCATCCATAATGGCATCGCACGCAGTGCCGCCAACGTAGACAATGACTTTATAGGCACAGATGTCGTCCGCCTTATTGAACGCGAAACAGGGCAACCAACCGTAGTCCTCAATGACGCAGACGCGGCTGGGATTGCAGAAATGCGCTTCGGAGCAGGCAAAGGTCACGATGGAACAGTCATCATTCTTACGCTCGGGACAGGCATCGGAAGTGCCTTCTTCCGTAAAGGCATCCTTTTACCGAATACTGAACTTGGACATATTCATCTTGCATCTGGTATAGAAACAGAAAATTACGCCGCCGAGAGCATCCGCGAAAGCCAAGATCTCTCATGGAAAAAATGGGGTAAGCGTCTCAATGAAGTATTCCAGCACATCGAATTCATTTTCTCGCCGGATACCATCATAGTTGGTGGGGGCGTCAGCAAAAAATATCAGAAATATTTTGAGTACATCGACGTAGACTGCACGCTCGTACCTGCCGAACTACGCAACCAAGCAGGTATCGTCGGCGCCGCACTTGCCGCCCAAGACTTACGTTAAAAATAGATATTTTGTAGGGACGCACTTCTGTGCGTCCGCTATTTTGTACTCAAATTTATCTGTTGCTACTGTCCTCTGTAGGGACAACATCTATGTTGTCCGCTGTTTTACTACGGTGCGCCCCATACCTCTGTAAAAACTGGCTTCAAATCATTTATCTAATACGCCTGTGGCAAAATCGTGAACGACGTGGCAATCGGACTCAGGTCGCGGTCATAAGGCGACTCAGCCGGTAATACCACATGCACCTTTGTATTATCCTCTTTCAGCATCGCAATCGACTCGCTATAAGGTACACCCGTATACCCATCTGTCACAATCAACACACGTCGCACCGTTTCCCGATGCTCACCAATGTGATCCATCACACAAGCAATTTGCGTCCCACCAGTTGTCGTTACGACCCCCTTGCGTAAATGACTTAGCGGTAAAGGCTCAACAGCTGTCGAAAACTGAAACACCTTCGCTTGCCCATTATGCACATACGGCACAATCAATCCTAACAAGTAGGGCAGAACATTAGACATCGATCCCGATACATCCAAATACACATGCGCACGTACCTTCTTCTCTGGCACTCGCGCATTATACGTGTTGACTTGCTCCCACAGAGTACGTGGAGCGCCCAGCCGTTTCCGTGCATGTATCAGTCGGTCACGCGCATTTGGCAAAACACCCTTTCCGGTGATACCCCGCACAGGCAAACGTTGTTTCCGTCGAAACTCGCCTGCATCCTGTCCCAGCGCCAGTTTCAACACATTTGAAAAAGCCCGCCGAATCTCTTGATTTGTAGAATGCGCGTCAATTTGCCAGTTATCGAGGTCGCCTCCATCCCCACGACTGAACTCATTTGCCTTCATGGGCCATTTCTTCACAACACGCCCCATAGCATCTTTCAAATACGGATTCTTATACGGGTCGTTCGATTCATGGTCGCCTATCAAAACAGGCATCTCAGCCAGTTCACCTTTTTGTCGCATATCTTCGCGGATGAGGTCAAGGATTTCATCGTAGAAAGGCATCGTCGGACGGAACGTGCCAGGTGGCGGATACAGTTGACGCAATACCCGTCGCGTTCCTGGTGGACCAATATCTGCCGGATAATACGGACGGTCGCGCCATCCCTGCGGCGGACGTAGTAGCATATGCGGGAATTTATCCACTGGATTCAACGCTTCAAAGAACCCGCGATACTCCGGCTGGTGAAAGCGTCGCAACAAACCCGCATTGATGATGGCATCAAAAGCGATATTTTGTGCTTTCGTCATGCGCGGATAAAGTGATGTGTGCGCCAGCATCACATGCCAGAGTTCGTGCATAATCAGTAAGAATAAATGCTCATCCCGCTTACAATACTGCGCGACAAAATCAGGATTTATCAGCAAACGCGGACGATGCCGACATTCCATAGCCGCCGTAGGTATTTGCCGACTAGCAACAATATCTGCCAGTCGGGAGAGCGTTTCCATTTCAAATGTCGCGGCTGGCATAGAAGCCAACAAACGCGACATAATACGTGATGCTTCATCAGTCCGTTTATGGAGCGGTGATTCATTCATCATGGGATAGCTTTACCATTTCTCATCAATACAGCCAGTAGCACGGGCAAGGTCAACGATGCGTGGGTCTTCACAGATAACGCTCCCTTCCAAAAAACCAGGTTCAAGCGCCAACGGGGTATTCCCCACCAACACACCCGCACGCGAACGCGCCAGAATGTTCATCACAAATGCCACATCAATTGCACGCAATTGTTTTGATTGATGGGGGGCAATGCCAATATCATCGAGCCAACTCAACGGGTCACTATCGTCATCTTCATCGGAAGCATCATCATCTTCCTTTTTCGGTGGCTTTGGTGGCAACGGCTGAGGCATCTCAATAAATGCTTTCTTGATGCGGTCATCCCAATCATAGAGCAATGCCGCACCCTTAAAATTCAATCCCTCCCACGCTTCATCGAGTGCGACAGCAAGTTTCTCACTCAACTCAGGGTCATCAGCCAACGCCTTCGTCAAATGATGTGGATTGCTGTACCGTACATTAATAGGGTGTCCCAGCAAGCGATGCAAGGGGTCGCCTAAACCTTCCAACGAGATACGTATAGCCGTGTTCGTAGCGGGCATCACCGTCCAAGAGATTTCTTCACGACTAGCAAACCGTGAACTCCCGAAACGACTTGTACTGCCCGAACCAAACCGTGATTTAGGGGGTGTTGGTGTCGTATTTGCCTGCTGATTATTGCGTGGTACAGGAAATTTCGGCGCTGTACCATTCTGATTTTGATTCGCTGTAGACATCCTTACGCCTCCTCTACGCCGAAAAGTTCTAAATCATGCACAAAATCTTGTACCGCATCTTGCCAATCATTCTGACGCCATAAATCAGGGAAGCCACCCAGCACATAATTCACAACCAATCTTGGCAAACCAGCCGTCTTGCGTTGTTGAATTGCCCAAGGCTTAATGGCTTCCCACGTTGTCGAATCTGGCGTGTTTTTTGTCACAGTCTGCGATGCAAAACGAGGCATCAATGTCCGTTTTGCCAATTTCGCCAATGGTTCCCAAGCTGCCGGCGTCAAATGACGACGCTCACGGAAACGCATATAAAGCGCCGTTGCAACACTCACCTTACGCGCCTCAGATGGATAATGCGCGAGTGCCTGTGTCACCAATTGCGCCATTGCCTCATCTTCAATGTCTAAATCATCCGCCACGATAATACGCTTGAGTGGGTCAGTTTCCGCTAGAATCTCGCGCCAAACCTCATCATCCAACATCGTAGCAATTTCCCATGCCTGCCGATGCAACGCAACAAGCGCGGCTGGTGTCGGTGGGACATCTGTCGCGTTCTGTGGTACACCATAGAGCAGGGCGAGTTCTGCGCTGTCAATGAGCTTGACATTCTCTTCGCCTTCCAGTACCTGACGCGCCGCGTGAATGGCTATCACAGAATGCGTCAACATCCGTGCGCGACGTGGTGATTGCGGTAGGCTTGCTTTATCCAGCAAATCCATCACCGTAATCATGTAATCGACCAAGCCCTCACCAAAATCTTCCTCTATTTGTATGAGGCGTTCCTGCGTTTCTTCAATTAATGTCAGTAACGGACGGTCAAATGCAGTTACCGACCCATTTTGCGACATTGACGAGTGCATCGACAAGACTTCACGGCGGTCTGCGCGTTTCAAATCACGCCACGCTGGCACTGGAATAATGAACGGAAAGCGGTCAGTCAGTGCAGGGTCAAGCGGTTCAGACCCCAAATAATAATCACTAGCCGACATATCAAGCTCAGGGTTATCGGGGGATGGTGGATTCATTGCCGCCCAACGATACCGTAAGTTTGTCAAATTCATGCCAATGACGCGCCGCTCATGAATAATCGGGAATAATTTATTCTGTAAATCGGGACGACAGCGCGAAATTTCGTCGAAGAAAACAAATTGTGCATCCCAGATAGCGCCCGGCGTCGTGATGAAGCGTAACTCATCCGCGCCTTCTTCTGGAATCGGTATACCAACCAAGTCGTCATAATTGATGAGCGAAGCATTATAGTGCCGGAACTCGTAATCCATTGCTTTAGACAGGCGCTCCACAAGTAAGGTTTTCGCCGTGCCATGCGTACCAATCAGTAGAGTAGGGGCTTCGATGGCAAGCGCCGCAAGGATAACAGCGTCTAAGTGTTGCCAACCGTGTACAAAAAGCGATTTCGTAATACTCAATTGTTGTGTGTCTTGTTTTTCAATCACCCTGATTGACCTTTAACTGTGAGAATCGGGTATTGGTGTTAACAAACAGTTATCTCTTACATGGACATAATTATATCAGTGTTCGATAAAAAAAATGTGACATGTTGATAGCAAACCTATCACGAGCTGATAGATACGTCAATCAACTTGGATATTTCCGACTACATATGTTTGAAAATAGTTAGTATTTTGTGATAGTCTAGCGGTTTATTAAGGCGATTGTTGTAAGTCAGTAGGGGAATGCGGTAATCTATGGTCATATTGACCGAAACAAGAGCAAGTGACCGGAAGGCAAAGCGATGCCAACGTACATCAACATCGACAAAGCATTATTCAATTGGCAAGCGAGACACAATCAACGCATGACAAATGAAGACCTTGCCGAACAAGCGGGTATATCTATTGCGGCGTTATATAGAATGAAATCTGGCGAAATGTTGCAACCTGATTTGCGCAAAATCAACGCCCTGTGTAAAGTTCTAGAATGTGAACCAGGCGATATTATCATGCGTGAACCAACACGCCCCATTGATGAGGCAGTACGGCGCGAAGTCGAGCGTATATCAATGATGCGTGAGCGCGAACACGAGCATGAAGTCGAAGAAGCAACAGCAAATTGAAAGTCACATGCTGAATCTTTAGCTCTCAATGCACAAATATCGCTTAAACTAATGGTTATAACTTCTTAACCACAAAAACGTGTTTAACGTGTAATAGGGAAGGTCTGCGGGATATGGCGAGTAAAAGCGCAAGCACAGATAGCAAAAATACAACAACATCATCGGCGGATGCCAATGGCACATCTAAAGTAAGTAGCATAAATGCCACAGGTACAATGCCAACAGTAACCACACAAACGGCTGGTGGCGGGTTCATCTTAGAACCAAGAGAAAACAATTGGCCTCCTCCTGTTTTCATTCGCCAAACAGCTACCATGCGCGAGAAATTCTTCATCGAAAATCGCTGGCATGCACAATGGGCATACTACGACCAAAAAGCAAGCGAGTTCAAGAGTCGCTACTATTACTACCAAACCATTGTAGTTGTTGGTTCGCTCGTAATTCCAGCACTTATCAGTCTGAACTCTGCCATTGCGCGTGGTTTAGCCGCGGGTATTCTCGCCATTTCCGGCAATGCAGGCGATGCAGCCGCCTTAGCACAAGCCGAAACCTACTGGCGCATCATCATTGATGCTTTAACCGTCATGCTTAGTTTATGTGTAGCAGGGGCAGCCGCTCTCGAAGGGTTATATAAATACGGTGAAAGCTGGAATTCATACCGTGCCGCCGCCGAAGAACTCCAAGCCGAGAAGAGTTTCTATGACATGGGCGCAGGTCCATACGAAAACTCAGCCCGTGCATTTTCCATTTTCGTAGAGCGTGTCGAAGGCATCATCACCAAACAAAACGGGAATTACTTCCAAGCTGTGCAACAATCCATCAAACAACAATCAGAAGAAAACTCAGAACTCATTGCAAACTTCAAATCGGATGAGGATGGCGATGGCGACATCGACTACGAAGAAACCGTCACTGTCACCAGTACCACAACAACCAACCCCGCTGGGTGAATAGGGTAGAAAGCACAAGTTTGTAGACAAAATGTGTATGCTTCCGCATAACTGAACTTGAACGAAAATTCGCACGATATAGCAACACTTTGTAGGGGAGGCAGGTCTGCCTCCCGCCAGTGTATAGTGCTAAGGCAATGGCATCAGCAGAAAATCAACCGGATCAACCCACTCGCCAGCCACAATCATCTCAAAATGAGCATGCGCACTACTACTGCGCCCCGTACTACCCACCAAGCCCAACACTTGCCCTGCACTCACCTTCTGCCCTTCAGTGACATAAATCACCGACATATGCGCATATCCCGAATATACGCCACGCCCATGATTCACAAGTACGTAATTCCCGCGAATCGGTAACAAACCTGAAAAGGCAACAGTACCAGCTTCACTCGATTGTAAAGGCGCACCTGTTGGCGAATTAAAATCCCAGCCAGTATGTACGGTATTCAATGTCTCGTTAAACACCCGCACAGCCCCAAAAGGCGAAGTCAACTCAGCTTGTAATGGCGCACCAAAACCATTCTCTGACCATTGCGCTTCAGTATCACTATCCGATGCCCGTTGGAAAATCAGAGCTAATTCTGCTGCCTCAACTTCAGGGTCAAGCAACTGGGCTAGAGTATCGTCCGGCACTAAATTTACCGATTGCTGAATAAACCCTCCACTCGTCACATTGAAGCGCGTTAGCAACACTTGTGGCTCATCAGCATCTTCTTGCTCAACAGTCACCGTCAAGTCATACTGCCGAATCGTCTGTTCCATTGAGAGTGATACCAGCGTCCACCAGCCGTCACGCTCTGGAAGCGCATAAAAATCAAAATTGCGCACACCCAAATTCGCCGTAGCGGATGTAATATCGTCGCCCATCAAACCTAAAAGCCCGACACGCCCCTGTTGCAAACTCCCAAAATACACATCCAATACCACACCATCACCCTCAACGCTATAAGTTGGTGTCAATTCATCAAGCTCTGGCGTTGCTTCGGGTGTCGTCTCCGGCGCATCATCTTGCGCCAACACAGGGATAACGAGCAAACTCAAACCTAGCAACAAAAATATAAACTGTCGTCTCATCGAATCTCTACTCACAAAACAGGGATAGTAAAGTCCCCTCTCCGCAAGCGAAGCGCGAGGGGAGGGGTAAACGAATTACCTCTCTAAGCTCCGTACTTAATGCTTAACTCGCTGAAAGCTCGCCATTCACCGATTCTCAATCATTTGTCGCTGACGTTTTTCCTCACGTACCCGAATCTGCGTATCCAAAATCCGTTTCCGAATCCGCAAATTCTTTGGCGTTACTTCCAGCAACTCATCGCCACCGAGATACTCGATATAATCGTCCAAGCTCATCTGACGCGCCGGAACAAGCGAAGCAGACACTTCTTTGGGCTTTGCACGGAAATTATCCAGATGCTTCGCCTTAGCCACATTTAATGGCAAATCCTCAGTACGCGCATTCTCACCAATGACCATGCCTTCGTAAACTTCTGTACCAGGCTCAATGAAAAATTCGCCACGCGCCTGTGCATTCACAATCGCGTAGGTCGTTGCTGTGCCACGCTCCATAGCGACCAAGCTACCAAAGCGTCGTCCCGGAACTTCGCCAGCAATCGGCTCATAGCTGTGAAAGACTGTGTGCATCTGACCCATACCCGAAGTCGCCCGCAAGAAATACGCACGAAAACCCAGCAACCCGCGTGTTGGCACGAGATACTGTAGATAGGTCGTACCTTGCTCACTACGCATATTCAACATTTCGCCACGTCGTTCGCCCATCATCTCGATAATGGTTCCGACGTAATCATCCGCAACCTCGATATGCACATCTTCGACAGGCTCAAGCATCTGCTCTGTATCAGCATCCTGCATGTAAATCACTTCCGGCTTGCTGATTTCAAACTCGTATCCCTCACGACGCATCGTCTCAATCAAAATGCCCAAGTGCAATTCACCGCGTCCACTGACAACAAATTCATCTGGTGAATTGCCATCTTCCACACGTAATGCAACATTGCTACGAGTTTCCTCAACCAGACGCGCCCGCAATTTGCGCGACGTATTCATACCACTGTCGCTCTCTTGCCCCGCAAAGGGTGATTTATTCACCGCAAAGGTCATACGCACCGTCGGTTCTTCAACCGAGATACTTGGCAAGGCTTCCTGAACATCAGGATGTGCCAGCGTATCACTGATTTCTACAGGGTCGAAGCCAGCAATCGCAACAATATCGCCAGCACTCGCTTCTTGGACTTCTGTTTTTTCCAAATTATGGAATTGGAATAAGTAATCCAGCCGTCCCCGCACCCGCTCACCATCAGATTTGATGCGTACCATACTCATGCCTTGCTTCACCGTGCCGGATACCAATCGCCCAATCGCAATCTGACCCTTATAACGGTCATATTCTAATGTCGTGACCAGCATCTTCGCAGGCGCATTCATTTCGACAGTCGGCGGTGGCACTTCTTCCAGAATCGTATCAAACAGTGGTGCTAAAGTGTCTTCGAGTTCATCCGGTTCCATACCGGCTTTCCCGTGCAAACCAACCGCATACACAATTGGGAAATCTGCTTGCGCATCACTCGCGCCCAATTCAATGAACAAGTCAAATGTCTCGTTCAATACCTCATCAGGACGCCCATTAGCGCGGTCAATCTTGTTAATCACCACCAAAATCCGCAGACCAAGTTCCAGCGCTTTGCGCAATACAAAACGTGTCTGTGGCATCGGACCTTCAACCGAGTCAATCAGCAACAACGCCCCATCGACCATGTTCAATACACGCTCCACCTCACCACCGAAATCGGCGTGTCCGGGCGTGTCCACAATATTTATCTTCGTATCTTTCCACGTCACAGCCGTATTCTTCGCCAGAATCGTGATACCACGTTCTTTTTCTAGCGCATTAGAATCCAGCACACGGTCTTGTACTTCTGCACCCTCACGGAATACATTTGTCTGTTGCAACATGCCATCCACCAGCGTCGTTTTGCCGTGGTCAACATGCGCAATAATCGCAATGTTGCGTATATCGTTGCGTGTTTCGCTCAAGTTAATCCTGTCCTTGTTATCTATACGTGCCACGATAGTCTATCAGACCTCATCGCAAATAATATGAGGCAGTCATAATAATTATTTGAGCTTAAAAAATTTTAGGGGATTTTCATTGTACAACTAACATCATCGCCTGACGATACACAACTTATCAATTCACCTTTTACCTACTTTACCTTTCAACTCAACCGCATCATTACGATTCTTAAGCTCATACACCCCCAAACCAATACTAACCACCCATCACCTCAATCATCCCGCCGTACATTACTTCCCCGCTGAATCGCATCGCTCCCAAAACGCTCTTTCAACGCATCTAACGTCGATTGCAACTTCCGTTTTTTCTTATCTTGTTCGCTCTCCCACAGAGGCAATTGGGTCGCGGCATCCTCAAAATTTGTCACCCCAACTCCCAGCAAGCGTACCGGTTGACGTTCCCAATTCGTATCAAATATCTTAGTTGCTTCGCGCACAATCACCGCGTCATCTTGCGTCGCATGTGGTAAAGTCGTCTGACGTGAGAGGGTCGTAAAATCATCCCAGCGCAACTTGACAAACACAGTCCGTCCGCTTAACTGCTGTTTTCGCAACCGTCGCCCGACATTCTCCGCCAGATTCCGTATTGTCTTACGCAATCGCTCACGGTCACGTACATCATACTCAAATGTCGTCTCATTGCTGATAGACTTCGCATCTTGGTCAGGCTCAACCGGACGGGTATCAATCCCCTGCGCCCGTCGCCACATATCATAACCATGCTTCCCAAAGTGGTGCATCATGAACGTTTCACTCTGGTACGCAATATCCCCAATCGTCTCAATATTCAGCGCATACATCCGTTCAGCCGTTTTTGGACCCACGCCCCACAACTCCCGAATGGGTAACGGCGCGAGATACTTGGCTTCTTCACCTGCAACCACCACCTCAATTGCACGCGGTGGTGTCCCATCTCGCTTGCGCCCCTTGCCCATATTATTGGCAATTTTCGCAACTAACTTATTCGTCGCTACCCCCAGAGAACAGGGCAGGTCAAGCTCATTAGCAATCCGCCTCTGCAAACGTTCCGCAATCTCCCGGGGCGTTCCCTTGATGCCTGTCACATCCAAAAATGCCTCGTCAATCGATAGCGGCTCAACCAGAGGCGTCGTATCCTGCAAAATCGCCATCACTTTTTGTGACCACTCACCATATAGTCGATGACGGGTCGGCAATGTTACTAACTCAGGGCATAAGCGTTTCGCTTGTGACATCGGCATCGCACTTCGCACGCCATACAACCGCGCCCCATAGGATGCACTCGCTACCACACCCCGCGCAAAAGACGCCCCACCCACTACGAACGGGACACCTTCTAACTCAGGATGATCTTTTTTCTCGACTGCACAATAAAACGCATCCAAATCCAGATGCAATATCACCCGCACCATGCTAGTAGCCTTAAACGCTATTTTGTGGAAATTACTGGGCAAACGAACACAGAATAAATCACAACACCTATCATCCCTCTCCACAAGCGAAGCGCGAGGGGAGGGAGACGAGGGAGGGGTTAAAACATAACTTTATCATAGTACAATTGTTCTATTCTCGCAATTCACGCCCATCAAACAATCTCCCACTTGCTAACTGCGTCTCTATTTCTGCCTGCAATCCCTCCAAAATAGCCCGTCGTGCCTGTAAATTGATACCTGCTTGTATCAATTGCCACACCGCATAGCCAATCGTAAAAATAAATCCGAACCAACGTATCATTCGCGCCAATGTCTTGCTATAGCGTCCAATGAAAGCACTCACTAGCGCACCATCCAGTAAACTACCAGCCGCTAATAACCCACGCCCCAAACGTGCCAACTGAGCATCTCGTGTATCCACACTCGCTTCAGCTACCCGCGTCTGTAAGTCACTCAACACTACCCGACAATCGGCTTCATAGACATTCAATGTGTCACCGTGTAATCGAACGGCACACCAAACCCCATCATGGTCGCTGTACGCTTCTGCCTCACCGGAAAGCGTCTCTGTCATCACATGCCGTACACTATCTACACCTATATTACGCACCAACACATAATCCAAACATTGGTCTGCCGCGCCAGTATACGGATTCTCAGTGCGATAAGTTGGTGTGTGTGTCTGTGTTAGCTGATGCCGTGCATCCACCAGCGAACCCAATTGCGTGATAATGCGATAGCCCGCTTGGTCAGGACGGGTGTTTAAATCACCAGCGAGTAGGGCAGGTGTAGCCCCCGATTGCGCATCAAGAAAACGCGCCGCTTCATACAAATTCGTCTCATTGTACACAGCGTATTCATTATCATTATCTGGTTCATATTGCGCATGCGTATGACAATTGTACACATCCAAAATACCTTCTGGCGTGTCTAACCGTGTCAGCGCAATGCCTTTCCGTGCATAATAATCACCCCGCGTAATATCTTCCGGCTTGCCCTGCATACTGAATGCCTGAAACGCTGTATTCACAATTGGATACGCAGAAACAGTCAGCAAGCCACTGCCTACCAAGCCCGAGGGAAAATAATGCTGATAAGGCAGAATCGCTTTTAAACCCTCCGTCAAGATAGTACGGTCAGGTGCTAAATATGCTTCCTGAAACAGCACCACATCCGGCTTCAAAACCTCTATGTACGCTACAATCGCCTGCATCCGTGCCTGACGATGTTTCGCATACGGCGCACCCCACACATTCAAAGACAATACATCCATTGTCACCTCTCCTGAAAACAAACGAGAGACTAGCTACCAGCCAATCCCTCGCACACTTTTCGCTTATGTCCTAATTTAGCCTTTGTACTTGAATACCAACGCACCCAATGGAGGTAATGCCAAGCTGATACTCTGGTCGAAGCCATGCGCCGGATGCGATTGGCTATCCACACCGCCCATGTTGCCTACATTGCTACCACCGTAAATATCAGCATCACTATTGAGCAATTCGTCATAATGACCCGCTTTTGGCACGCCAATTCGATAACCCAGTCGTGGGACAGGCGTGAAGTTCAGCACTACCACAATCGCTTCCTGCTCTTCTTTGGAGTAGCGCACATACGAGAACACACTGTTTTCAGAATCATTCGCCTCAATCCAACGGAAACCTTCCGGCGCAAAGTCAATTTCCCATAACGCAGGTTCATTCTTATACAGATGGTTCACATCTTTCACAAACTGATTCAACTTCTGATGTGTACCCATATCCATCAGATGCCAATCCAGACTTCGGGCTTCGCTCCATTCGCTCCATTGCCCAATTTCCGAACCCATAAAAGTTAGCTTCTTGCCCGGATGCGTGTACATATACGCGAATAGCATTCTCATCTGCGCGAATTTCTGCCACCAATCGCCTGGCAATTTGCCCATCAGCGACCCCTTGCCATGCACAACCTCATCATGAGATAGCGACAATACAAAATTCTCGTTGTACGCATACACCATCGAGAAGGTCAACTTGTTATGTTCCCATTTGCGATACACAGGATTCTTCGAGAAATACCACAGCGTATCGTGCATCCAGCCCATATTCCATTTGAACGTGAAACCCAAACCACCTAAATAAGTCGGACGGCTCACCATAGGCCATGCTGTTGATTCTTCTGCAATCGTCACCGCACCAGGAAATTTCTCATGGATAACAGCGTTGGCTTCTTGTATGAACGAGACAGCATCCAAATTTTCGTTGCCACCATATTCATTTGCAATCCATTGCCCATCCTCACGCGAGAAATCCAGATACACCATCGACGACACCGCATCCACGCGCAAGCCATCAATATGATATTTTTCTAGCCAGAATAGGGCATTCGCAATCAAGAAATTCCGCACTTCGTTACGCCCATAATTGAAGATATACGTTCCCCAATCAGGATGCTCACCCTTACGCGAATCCTCATGCGAATACAAATGTGTGCCATCGAAGAAACTTAGAGCATGCCCATCTTTCGGGAAATGTGCGGGTACCCAATCGACAATCACACCAATGCCTGCCTGATGACATTTGTCTACAAAGTACATGAAATCATCCGGCGTGCCATAACGACTAGTAGGCGCATAATACCCCGTCACCTGATACCCCCACGAGCCATCAAACGGATGCTCCGCAACAGGCATCAATTCAATATGTGTATACCCCATGTCCACAACATAATTTACAAGGTCATCTGCCAACTCACGATAGCTCATCCACTCGTTACCATCGTTGCGTTTCCAGCTACCGAGATGCACCTCATATGTGGACATCGGTTCTTCGAGCATATTTTTCTCAGCCCGTGCAGACATCCACTCATCATCACCCCATTCATAGGTATCTAGGTTCGCAACAATCGACGCCTTTTTCGGGCGTCGTTCCGCATAAAAACCATAGGGGTCAATCTTCTCTTCCATATACCCCATATGGTGGGATTTCATCTCGTATTTGTATTTTAGACCTGCATCCAAGCCAGGGACGAAAATCTCCCACACACCACTTTCGCCATTTTGGTGCATCGGATGTACGCGACCATCCCAATTGTTGAAATCACCTATCACGCTCAGACGGCGTGCATTCGGCGCCCATACTGCAAAGTTGACACCCTTCACGCCCTCAATCTCGCGCAATTGTGCGCCCAATTTGTCGTAAATGCGCCAGTTACGCCCCTCACCATGCAAATAAATATCCATCTCGCCCAAAAGCATCGGATACGCATAGGGGTCTTTGAAGGTGAACGTCTCGCCTTCATACGGCACTTCTTCAAAGGAATAATCTAATTTCTCAACTGTACCCGTCAAACTGACCTCAAATAGCCCATTCTCATCGAGCTTTTCCATCTCAGCTTTTACGGGCGATTTCTTGCGCTCATCAATCAAAGTCAGTGTTTTTGCTGTCGGACGAAATGCCCGCACAACGATTTTCTTCGGGCTAACCTGATGCGCTCCCAACACGTCTCTAGGCGCACCGTGGTCGCCATGTGTGATTGCGTTTATCGCATCTGGATGCAATGCGTCTGCCATATAAACTCCCATTCAATATATTGCTAAGTCTTAACATTTGTTGATTATAGCGAACGTCACCACTCTTTGACCACAACCAACTCTGCCAGACTATGTTTGAACACTATAAGCAAGAATAATAGTTTCCTGTGTACCAACGCCTAATGTACGCTCCCATGTCAATATGTGTAAATCAGTGTGGTCTGATGGCGGTGTCGTTGTTTCATCGTCCAAATCAATGTTCACATTTTCTTGGTCAGACTTTGGATAATGGTCTTGTACAACAATAGTCACTGTTTTTTGTAGTAAATTCTGTAATGTGATGTGCGTAGTGACGTCAGTTTGTTTACGCCGTCCCAAAAATCGCTTGTTCGCTTCTAAGTTCACCTGCTCATGTGTCACACTTATACGATCTTCCTGACCTAGTTGCACCTTAAATGCTTTGTCAGGTGGAATCGTATCAATTACCGTTTTACCTACGAAATCAGACTCATGAAAAATATTTACCTCGCCTGAAAGCAACGTGTACTCACTTGTGTTTTCAATAGTTGCTCGCAGATACACGTCTTCCACGAGTCTTGGAATAGTGAAATAATCCAATTCAACACCCATGCCTGTGATGACAATAGTTGTCTTATGCGGTTCACCATTGCCCGTAATCGTTACAGGCGTTGCAATTTTATAATTGACAGACACACTACTATCAGACTTTGATTGCACAATGGCTTGTTGTATTTGTGCTTGTGATGGTAGAGCAGGCTTGCGAGGGGCGGAATAGTCGGCGTTGTATTCTACTCAGGTAGTTGCTGGCTGACAGCTACTTGTGCTGTCGAAAGGGTTAATTCAACAGTCTCCCAACGCTCCCCTGTCGATTGACTCACTTGTGCGTTATACGAGAGTTGAATGTTATTTTCCGCATCCAGCCGAACATCATAGACCGGATACCAAGATGCGCCCGTAACGACGTAATCAATGCTAATAGTGCAGTCAATCTCTGCATTCTTGGAATGCAAATTGATGTGTAGGGCATAGCCGTGTTTTGTATCTTCGCTACTGTTATCTAGGCGTATACTCAATTGCTCAATTTCGTTTTCTAATTGAGCGATTTTTTCTTGTGTATCTGTTGTTTGCTCATAAACACTACTCAGTTCACTACGAATAAAAGATGCAACTTGTGTCACTCTATCAAACGCATCATCAGTCTCTACCAATGCTTTGCTGAATGCCTCACCTGAATGCTTTGCTAGATTGTCCAAATACTGCCTATGAGCCTCAATGACGCTGAGCTGTTGTTCCTGTACATTTAATTGTGATTGTAAGCGCGCTTTTTCACGCTTTAGCTCAACTTGTTGTGGGTCTGTGTTCGTATCCGGTACATCTAACTTTGTATCAACACCCCGAATTGTTATACCCTCACCATAACCCCTTACCCTGACAGAATCAGTAAGCATATTTGCGGGCAAACTAGGTACGATGAGAGCTACATCACCAGCCCCTACAGTCACCTTCCCAGACCGTGTGATACGTGCATGGTCACGATAAACGGTTACGTTACTTATCGCAGATGTCATCATTATTGGCATTCGGGTGTCTCTCCTTTTGGGGTGCAGTATCTTAGTGAAGCTATCATAGCGAGGTATCCCTACGCAACTCGGTTATTCCAAATTCAGATAAATCGCTTGTACAGTGTAGTGTAAGCCAACAGCAGAAACGGGCGTCCATATACTACGCAAATAATCATACAGAGGTGCCTCAATGACAACACAACCCGCACCAAATTGGCAAGTCAGTACACTCGATGGTTCGCTCACACCAAATATAACGGACTTCACAGGCAGACCAACTGTGATGTTTTTCTTCAATCTGGGATGCCATGGTTGCATGACACGCGGGATTCCATTGGCAAATGAAATTGTAAAGCAGTACCCAGAAGTTGCTGTTGTCGGCATACATACCAACTTTGAGGGACTCCCACACGAAAAACCAGCCGTGCTTGACGCTTTACAAGCACATGATATTCAATTTCCCGTGTTCTACGACGATGGACATGCAACCTACACCGCATACGCAGCCGGAGGTACACCCCACTGGATTCTGCTAGATGAAGCAGGCAACATCGAACGCTCTATCTTCGGCTCACAACTTAACGCTGTCCAACGCCTGAGCTACGCCCTTATGCAACGCTTTCCTAATGTATAAGTAAACAGCCTCTCATGACCAGAGAGGCTGTTCTGTCTAACTTTATCAGGTGGTACTCTCTACCACCAATCTTGTTTCAAGATGAATTACTCACCACGGGTTGGTGCAGATTCGCCATAGGACACAGGAAGCATTTCCCCACCAAAGAGCGTGAAGTACATCAGGCGATATACATCAGTGCTATCGAACTGTGCTGAGAATTCAGTACGGAGCATTGCACTGTTCAAGCCATCAGCGCGTGACAAAATAGCCCCAGCAACATCGTTACGACCGGGCCAACCGATTGCAAAGTCAATCGTATCGCCGTAAGCATTTGGTGCCGAAATGAACGGTGCTGTACCTTGACCTTCAATACCATCAAGTGGGAAGCCAAAATCAAGTTCTTCAGTGACATTGGTTGGGTTGCCCGCGCTCACGGTCACATTACCAGCGTCGTCAATAGGCGCAGGGCTGAAAACCTGTGGCGCACCACCATCGCTATCAGCAGCCATGAGGAGCAAAGTTTCAGGATTTTCATCAATGAACGCAGAGAATACACCAACAGTATCGTCTGCACGTTGTACAGCGTTCAACATACCGATTGCGTTAGCGTTGTTTGGCAGATTGTCGTTACTCTCAGATTCAGCAACCAAGAAGAAAGGCTGTCCAGCTGTTGCGCTCTGACGGTTAAGCAGTTCAACTGCCATTGTACTCATTTCTGCAACCGTTGGTGGATTGTAGCTTGGCGTATCTGGCAAACCACCCCACAAAACCAAACGACCTTCACGGCTATCTGCCATGTTGTCATCAACCAGCCCAGCTTGAATCAGTTCTTCTTCTGTTTCATCATTGAAAATGTCATCACGAGCGAACAAACCGAGAACGAGCGGGGTGAATTCTGGGTCAGCTTGGATACGCGCCCAGAGGTCTTCAAATTCAGCGCGGGTACGCACAATTTCATAACCAGCGTCGGAGAATTCCTGCAACAAGTTACGACCATCTTCACGGGTTGGACCTTCACCGCTGAATGGGTTATCATGTACATAGCATTCTAGTGTAATTTCATCGCCACATTTTGGTGTATCTGCTGGCAAGAACCATGCTTCACCACCAGCGAGCATAACCTGTGGAGCGCCTTCACCTTCTGCACCTGGACGACCATCCAGAATTTGACGAACAATTTCTTCCGAGTTACCACGGTCATCGACTTCGCTCACAAATACAGCCGTACCGGGTTCAGCCAAATCACCGTCGTTCACCAACCCTGCTGGATAACCAGCCGCGATAGCTTCACGCATGATGCTACCTTGAAAGCCACTCAGGCTATTGATGATACGGGTTTCGTCCTGACCAAAGGAGTTACCTAATACCTTGTAACCAAAAGCGTGTACAGTTGCGCCACCGTGCGACGTACCGGTGAGGCGGTCTACCATGTGTCCACGATACACAGCCATTTCAGGAAGCATGTCCCAGTTCAACGAACCATCAGGACCTTCCCAATACATACGACCAGCGTTCCAGTGGTTCAAACCGGTGCCATCAGGGTGGAAGAAGATAACATTGCCTGTTCCCATAGACATGTCATCATCTTGCGCGATTGCGGGAACAAGTCCCACTGCCAATAATGCAAAAATTACTAAATACCACAACTTTTTCATGCAATTTCTCCTAATATATGCTTTGATACGTCGTATCATTGGATACCTGCATATACTAGATAATCATCTTCAAAATTAATTTAAACATTTCTAAAATTGCCACGATACAGATTTAACCCTGAAATCAACTTACTGGTAATACTTTAATAGAAAACCATCATTACATAACATCTAACGATGTTTCTTCAAATCCACTCATTTTCGTTCAAGATTTTGCTAATTTAGCTTGAACGTGATGTTCCATTTTGGAAACATCGTATATTGTAAGCTGTCAGCATGTAGCTTCATGTGTGTTGATGTTCACGACGCAACGTCTATCATATTGATAGGCACGAGTAGCGTTGCTCCAATCATCACCTGTGGCAAAAGAAATTTCCTCATCATTCACCCAAATAGGTGCGCCATGCAATGCATCATCTGAGGTACTCGTTACCTGCATCATTATTGCATCAACAGTATCAATGATGTAAATACCCGCACTCCCAGCATTGCCAGGACCTTCTATAACTGTAATCGCTACTTGCTGACCATCCGGCGACCATGATGCCCAATTGTCTCCAAACAGAGTTACACCACCATTGAGTTCATATTGTTGAAAATGAGTACCATCAGGCATAGCAATCCAGACTTCCTGACCAATGTCCCCGTATTTAAAAACAAGCATCTCCTCATTAGGCGACCAAACAGGCGAACGTGCCGGATACTGCAACCCATCTGTAATATCGACCATATCATCGCCATCAATTGGAGTGATGATAATTTTCATTGGATACCCCATATATGCCTCAAAAGCGATACGTGTACCATCTGGCGAAAGCACCATGTAAGTATCATCGCTTGAATAATGACAAATTCGCTCCCCAGCTAAATCAAGTGGGTATAGCGTGATATGTGAAGAAGACAACATACTCACATCCATTTGCGTTGGCACTATATCTATACGACTCAGCGGTAAGCCCCTGTCACTCATATACAGACAAGGTAACGAGCCAAAATGAATTGCTTCACCACGCCCAATCGAAATCACCAACATACCCACAATTACGCATAATACGATTTTATAGTCTGTGGTTTGGTCTTTTTTCTGTTTTCCCTTACGCATAACCCACCTTTCTTTTGCAGAATATCTAGCACTCTGCCATGTGATTCTAGGTCATACAACATTGAGTTTCTTGACGCAGACTATCCGTATAGTATAAAATTCGACCAACGGTTGAAAAATAAACTTACAGTCATAATTTAGGAGATATACTATGTACGAAACTATCGTTCTAACAGTCGATAGCCCTATAGCAACCATCACGCTCAATCGCCCTGATGCTCTTAATACTATTGTCCCACCGATGCCCGACGAAATCGAAAATGCTATTAACACCTGTGTCAAAAACGACGACGTAAAAGTGATTATCTTGCGTGGGGCAGGGCGTGCATTCTGCGGAGGTTTCAATTTTGGAGATGGCTTCCATCACTGGGACGACCAGCTAACAACCGATGGTAAATGGGATCCTGGCAAAGATTTCGTGATGGCAACAGCAGGCGCACTTGCCCCCACACAAAAATTCATGAGTATCTGGCGCTCACCTAAACCTGTCATCGCGCAGGTGCATGGCTGGTGTGTTGGGGGAGGCAGTGATTACGCCCTTGCCGCTGACCTCGTTATCGCCAGTGACGATGCCCGCATTGGCACACCCTATTCGCGCATGTGGGGTGCGTATCTCAGTGGGATGTGGATTTACCGTCTCGGCTTAACCCGTGCCAAAGAATTTGGGCTTACAGGCAAACCCCTCTCCGGTAAACTCGCCGCAGAAGTCGGTCTCATTAACGAATCAGTGCCTTTTGAAGAACTCGAAGCGACAGTCAAAAAACGTGCTGAACAACTCGCGTCGATTCCATCATCGCAACTCGCCGCCCAAAAACTCGTCATCAATCATGCTATAGAAAATATGGGACTTGCCTCCACACAAGTTCTCGGTCCTATCCTCGATGGACTGATGCGCAACACCCCCGACGCCCTCAACTTCATCAACCTAGCTGAAAAAGAAGGTGTGCGTTCAGCCGTCGCCCAACGTGACGGTCTCTTCGGTGATTACAGCCAAGCGCCCGCCGACGAGAAACCTAACCCCAACAACATCATCGAATTGTGAGCTATAATATTCGTAGGGACGCCATTCTTGGCGTCCGCCGTTCACATGTATGTCAATTGGACACCAACCACCATGACCTCACGTCAAGAAAAACGCCACGAATTACGCCAACAAGCCATCACCGAAGTCGCTACCCGCATCTTTTCGGAGCAAGGCATACATGCCACCTCACTAACACAAATCGGCAAAGAGGTCGGACTGTCCAAAGCAAGCCTTTATTACTATGTCAAAAGCAAAGAAGAAATCATTGCGCTGGTACTCGAATCCGTACTGAATGACATCAATGCCTATGCTGAAACCCTCATTGATACTGACAGCTCTCATCTCGAACAACTCAAAATGCAAGTGTGGGCGCATGTATCCAGTGGTGAATCTGCATCTGCACATTTCATCGTCATGAACCTTGACTACCTCAGCACCCACAAAGAAACGGCTCGTATGATGCGCCTACACGAAGAACCTGCCCGCAAGCTACTTCAACAAGCCATCGACGCTGGCGAAATCCGCCCCATCCCAATCACGCCCGCTGTGAAAATGCTCTACACTAGCCTCAATGCCATTTCCCGCTGGTACAAACCAGAATTTGGCACAAAACGCGAAGTATTCGAGCAAACATGGGACATCTTCATCAATGGGGTAGCTGCAGGTTAATATCTGCGGATAAAGTCATGATGTGATGCTGTAATGTAAAGTCAAGAAATGAATGCCAAAAAGCCACATCTTATGCTCAGCAACTATTTCGCCCACCTCAAAATTATCAGGATAACCATCGTATAACGTATCGGCTGGGTACACGCGAATCGTTTCATTGATAGGTAGCCTGATAGGACAGAGTCTGTTGGCAAAATAGACCCCTTGATCTTGTTCTCGCTGGCTGATACTCGTTAGTCGCAAACCCCCTTCATAATCATCAGGCGTTTCGAGTCTTAAAACACTTGTCAAATTACCAAACGGCAACGGAAACGCAATATTCATGTAACGATCATCCTCAAATATATACGAAGAATACGCCGCCACATAAACGGTTTTGCTGGTGCGTGGATACGTCCGCACCCATCCACGGACGTTTTCTCGCCCGTCCAGTGCATCATTAATAGGAACGATAGCACTGTGAATATGTGTTTCATCAGATTCAGCTTCCATAGGGAAATTCATCTGTCCAATCTATTCACTGACTCGCTTGTATAGGCGTCCCAAGTGATGAAAACCGCGTTGCCAATCAGGGTATACAAGTAACGTATGACTAGCCGTATGTTCGTAAAATGCACGTACATCCGGATGCACGTCATCTACGTTAAACGACACTTGCTGATAGTCTGCCAAATCAGCAAGGATGCCAGTAGGGGCGGGCGTTCGCGTGGTGTCAATTGCACCAACGCTCTCAAAGTACGATGCACCAATCCGATAGCGCCAAGGCAATCTACTAAACGGAATACCACTCGGAGAAACCTTGCTATCAGGTATTGCAATGTTCCATGCAAGTAAGGCTAAGAATGTGAATCCAACTGCATTTAACCAACCATGCCACTGAACCATCACATTCAGCGCAATCGCCCATTGTCCAGAAAATCGACCACTCGAATAAGCAATAGCAAATGTCATCGTTACGAAAAGTGCAATCGCAGATAGTCCAATCAGCATACGGGATAGCAGATTGCGCGGTAATCCGCCAAATAAGCAAATTACAGATAGCAATAGAAAACTGGTTGCCAGCACAATGACTGACCCCGCTTCAAGCCACATTCGCGCAGAAAACTGTGTGAGTGTAATACCCATAGCTACCAACAAGGGGCTAATAATCGCCAAACTAGCACCCAAGCGATATATTGCTCTCGTGTGTTGCCGTCGCCCAATCATGCCGATGATGACGAGCGCACCTGGACTAATAAACGTAAAGTGAATAGCTGTCAGAATCACCGAAACAGAATCAAACGTCAGCAACGGGAAACTAGCACTGTAGGCGAGAAACCATACACCGCTAATTGGCATGTACAGCAATCCGAAATCAATGCACAGCTCTTCAATCGCAATGACCGGACGTTGCAATAAGCGATATAAACCATATAGAGACAAGATAATAGTTTGTATTTGCCACACGATAGCCAGCCCGATTGATACCCAGACCGCACTAGCAAATAGACTGCTAGCAACCGCTATAATAGAGAAAGGATACAAAATTATAGCTAGTGTAGCGATTCGTGGTAACGTGTTATGACGATTTGCCTGCATTGCAACCCGCATCGCAAGTGGCGTTGTGACCCCCACACCGAACAAGAGCAGTAACTCAATCGTATTCAGTAGGGTCGATTCATTGACGAGGTAAAGCCCAAGTGCAACGCACCATGTAACAGACCCCAATGCCAACACCCATAGCCACCATCTACGAATCTGCTCTAGTTGCATAAGTTTGTCCCTACTATCTGGTCAATATCATTTAATTGTATCAAAATAGAATCTGAAAACCTTGCATAACATCAAACAAAAAAGCGCGGAGCATGTCGCCCCGCGCTTCACAATTCTTATCTTACCAGCAGACTTTAGTCGCCAGCTTCTGTCACGTAATCATCACTGCTACTTGTGTCCATGTCATCCGCTAAGACATCTGCCAACTTATCGTTGACTTCCATCACAGCATTACGACCACGTTCACGTTCGAGATAAGCATGATACCCTGTACCAGCCGGAATTAGCTTACCGATAATCACGTTCTCTTTCAGACCATATAGTGGGTCAACCTTGCCCTCGATAGCCGCACCTGCCAACACCTTAATCGTGTGCTGGAAGCTCGATGCACTCAAGAAGCTATCCGTGCTGAGCGCCGCTTTCGTGATACCCAGCAGAATCGGAATACCACTAGCAGGCTCACTACCTTCGTTGATAAGCGTCTCGTTGAGTTCTTTCAACATCAACTTATCAATCAACTCGCCAGGTAGCAATTCGCTCGAACCACTGTTGGTAATCTGAATCTTGTTCAGCATCTTGCGAATCATCACTTCAAAGTGCTTATCCGAGATGCTTACACCTTGACTGCGATACACTTTCTGAATTTCGCTCAACAGATATTTCTGTGTCGCATCGTCACCCAACACCTTCAAAATCTGGTGCGGATTACGCGAACCTTCAGTCAGTTGTGTACCAGCTTTCACTTCCAAGCCATCATAGATATGTGACATCAGACGTGCATTCGCAGGAATGTCATACTCGTGTTCATCGCGGCGTTCCAGACGGACGTAAACAGTCGTTGTACCGTCTTCTTCCTCAATGTACACTTCACCAGGCAGGTCAGCTTTGACCTTATTATTGTCGTTGTCTTCAGCGATGATTGCACCCTTCTTGAGGGTCTCACCATCTTCAACAACAATATCATAGCCAGCCGGAATCGTGTGTTTCTGACGCTTCACTTCGCTATCAATGACTACCGCAACACGGCTACCATCTTCACGTTCACGGATACGCAATACACCACCAGCTTCCGTCATTACGGATTCACCTTTTGGTTTCTTACGCGACTCGAAAAGCTCTTCCACACGTGGCAGACCCGTTGTGATGTCACCACCACCCTTCGCCGCACCACCACTGTGGAACGTGCGCAAGGTTAGCTGTGTACCAGGCTCACCAATCGACTGTGCCGCGATGATACCAACAGCCGTACCAATCGTTACCATTTCACCGGTACCAAGGTCACGACCATAGCACAACATACACACACCATTGACCAATTTACAAGTCATTGGACTACGAACTTCTACTTCTGCAATGTCCGTTGCCTGAATGATGTTGGCAATGTCTTCGGTGATGTCACCATTTTTAGCGACGATCAACTCGCCTGTTTCAGGGTGATAAATATCACGCACTGCACAACGTCCAGCGATTCGTTCAGCAACATTTTGACCACCGATGTCGTCACTGCGCTTGATAATCAAGCCATGCTCAACGCCACAATCTGTCTCATTGACAATCACATCCTGCGCGACATCAACCAGACGACGGGTGAGATAACCAGCATCAGCAGTACGCAATGCTGTATCTGCCAGACCCTTACGCGCACCATGCGTCGAGATAAAGTATTCCAGCGCGTTCAAACCCTCGCGGAAGTGACTGCGAATCGGTAACTCAATAATGCGACCAGTCGGGTCAGCCATCAGACCACGCATACCAGCCAACTGAGTAATCGGACCGAAGCCACCCTTTGTGGAGCCAGAAATCGCCATTACGGCAACCGGACCATACGGGTTCAGCGTATCACGAAGCATAAACTCAAGCTCAGATTTTGCCGCACTCCACTCATCCACGGTAATCTGATAACGTTCTTCTTCTGTCATCAAACCACGACGGAAATCACGTTCAGCGCGTTGAACGTTCTTATCAGCACGTTGCAACACCTCATCACGCAATTCAGGAATCGTCAAATCGCTAACAGCAATCGTCGTACCCGAAAGCATCGCGTAGTTGAAACCGTAATCCTTGATTTTGTCCACGATTTCAGTTGTGCGTTCACCACCAACAACCTGATAAGCGCGTGCTACTAGTGAGTTCAACCCCTTCTTATCAAGGGATTTCTGTACGTAGCGCATCTCATCCGGCAAAATGCGGTTGAAAATTGCGCGACCAACTGTGGTAGGTTCTGGTACAGCCTGTGGTTCACGGTCATCATAAACATTGCCTAGCAAAATTGGCGTATGTAAGCCAACCATGCCCAGACGGTACAGGTATTCAACCTCATCGTGGTCAACCACATGACGACGTTGGTGCAAGTTGCTGACAACAACCTTGCCTTCCCAGCCGTTCTTCTCGATCAGCTTGCGCATCTCAATCGTGTTTGCCAGCGTCGCATCAATTTCACCATCCAGAAGAGCATCCATTGTGCGCTCAACAGCTGTGCGTACAACTTGCGGGCGACCATGCTCGTCTTCTTCCATCACTGGACGATAAACGACCTTGTTCTCGATTTCACGGTGTTCCGTGTGATAGAAACCGTTGGAACGGAATGCCACACCTAAGCGCACATCAGCGTCGTATACGCTTTCTTCAGTACGGAACTTGTCAGCATTCTCTGCCAACGTGACAACCTCAACCGTTGGGTCAAGTGTCAAGTAATAGCAACCAAGCACCATATCTTTAGACGGACCCACAATCGGGCTACCATCCGATGGCTTGAGCAGGTTGTTGGTACTCAACATCAAGCTACGTGCTTCATTGACAGCTTTATCACTCAATGGCACATGCACAGCCATCTGGTCGCCATCAAAGTCTGCATTGAATGCTGAACACACCAGCGGATGAATCTGAATCGCTTTGCCTTCAACCAATTGTGGCTCAAATGCCTGGATACCCAAACGGTGTAGGGTAGGGGCGCGGTTCAAAAGTACAGGACGCTCTTTGATAACTTCCTCAAGCACTTCCCAAACTTCTGGTTTCTCGCGCTCAATGATGCGTTTTGCACCCTTCACGTTGCTCGCATAGCTGTACTGAACCAGCTTGCTAATCACAAACGGACGGTACAATTCCAGTGCCATCGTCTTCGGCAAACCACATTCATGCAATTTCAAACGTGGTCCCACCACAATCACAGAACGACCAGAGTAATCCACACGTTTACCGAGCAAGTTGCGACGGAAACGACCCTTCTTACCCTTGAGCATATCACTCAGCGATTTCAGCTCACGACGACCACGACGCGACAATGCCTTACCACGTTGACTGTTATCAATCAGGCTATCAACCGATTCCTGCAACATACGTTTTTCGTTGCGCACAATCACATCCGGCGCACCCAGTTCCAGTAGGTGTTTCAGACGGTTGTTACGGTTAATCACACGACGATACAAATCGTTCAAATCGCTTGTAGCGAAGCGACCACCATCCAACTGCACCATCGGACGCAAATCCGGTGGAATTACTGGCAAAATGGTCAAAATCATCCATTCTGGACGATTCGTACTGTCTTTCAAGCTCTCGACAACCTTCAAACGCTTGGTTGCCTTCTTCTTGCGTTGTTTAGAACGTGTGGTACGTAACTCGTGCCACAACTCTTTTGCCAGCGTCTCAAGGTCAAGACCTTGCAAAATCGTATAGAACGCTTCCGCACCCATATCAGCTTGGAAGACATTGCCATACTTGCCCTTGAGTTCACGATAGCGGTTCTCAGACAAGAACTGCAATACATCAAGGTCTTGCAATTCTTGGATTTGTTTCTCTGCACTCGCCTGAACATTACTCAAGCGTGTTTCCAATTCTGAAACATGCTCATCCAGCGTAGAAGAAACCTCAGTCGAGATGCTATCAATCTCAGTGCCGAGCTTATCCAATTGCGCTTGACGCATATTGTCGATTTCCGCTTGCAAATTACCCAAGAAGAAATCTGTCTTTTCCTGCACCGTTTCGATGTGTGCTTCAGTGATTTTCTCACCTTTAGCGACAACAACAGTCTCTTCATCGAGTAGGGTAAGTGTCACATCACTGCCAGCCGTCTCGCCAACCCGCGACTCAATCTCTTCCATCAAGGCATTTGCCTGTTGGACAGATTCATCGCTCAAACGAGCAAGCTCTCTGTCGAAGTGCTGGGTAATCTCAGCCGCACGACTTTCGTACTGGCTCTTGATTTCATCGTGATTACCACGGATTTCTGTCATGCGTTCCTCGATGTCGCCACCGAGTTCTTGTTCTTTGAACTTCAGTTCTTTCTTGATACGGCTGATTGCACGATTACGCATATCATCGTCAACATCTGTCACAACGTACTGTGCAAAATACAGCACGCGGTCAAGATTACGACGGCTCACATCAAGCAATAAACCAAGATAACTTGGCACACGGCGCGTATACCAAACATGCGCGACAGGTGCGGCAAGCCCAATATGTCCCATACGTTCGCGTCGCACTGCCGAACGGGTGACTTCAACACCACATTTATCACAGATAATCCCGCGATAACGGATGTTCTTATACTTACCACAATAACATTGCCAATCTCGGGTTGGACCAAAAATGGCTTCGCAAAATAAGCCGTCCTTTTCAGGACGCAAGCGACGATAGTTGATTGTCTCAGGCTTCGTCACTTCACCATAAGACCATGATTCGATCTGTTCTGGTGATGCTAGACTAATGCGGAGTGCGCTGAATTCTTTCGCCTCCAAGGCGTGCCTCCTCTGCGCTACACACGTGTATATAGGGGTTGTTGAAAAGTTGAGAGGTACTGCTTATCGGACCGATATAATTAATGAACAAGGATAGCTATATCCTCACGGTTCTAGGGTCACTGTCACCCATTAACAGCGACACCCATAGGCAATACAATATACTCCCTTACAAAACATCTGTCAAGGAATTGGTATCGCCCATTCGCTTTTCTTATAGAATTATAGTGCATATAATCATAGTTTAGCCCCAAAATGCTTTACTGTCAACGCAAAGCGTTATTGTATGAATAGGATATGAGTACACCTTATTCTCGTGGAATCCATAGCTCATACGCAAATCCATTCATCTCGATAACCTCATCCAAGACAAAATGTGTATCCATCGCAACCAAAATCGGTAACGGAAATAAATCTGCCCGGCGTATAATCAAGCCAATATCTTGATTTTCAATCAATGCCATCAAATCTGTTGGGTCATACAGGTCATTTTCCCACAAATTGCGCAACTGTACCGGATTCGTGACCACCTCGCGCCCTGCTTGAATCACAAAGCCAGCATCCTCTGAGACAACGATGCCGTCAGTATTCCGCACCTGTTCTACAATCTCCCAGCCAGCCTCATAATCTGCTTGTGATGGAAAATGCCCCGTCACAGCATACCCGACAGTCCAATCTGCCGCATCATAAAACGGATACCGATGTGCTGGCTTGGGTTCTACCCCAAACGCATTAGCTATTGGCTCGTAAACACCGGATGTTGGCAATTTAACCACCGTCATCCCGTAAATAACGAATAACAACATTCCCACACTGCCTAGCAAACCCATTGGTAGCGTAATGCGACTAGCAATTTCATGCCACGGGTGTGACTTCGCAATTGTCCAATTTCCGTTCAAACTCCGCGCCACAAAAATACCAGCCAATATACATGCTGCTACCAAAGTCGTCGCAAAGTAACTATCGCCCGCTCCCCATTTACCCGCACCAATCGTACTCAATAGCGAAGCGACAAACCACACACTGTATGCCGATACCCGTGCAAAATAAAATTCCCAGCCCGCAACTAGCAAAGCCAGCAATAACATTGTCCAATGTAATTCTACAAATAGCGTCAGCAAACCCACAAACTGCTCAGTAATATATTCATTCTGATTAGAACTGATGATATTTATCCACCACTGCCCATCAGTGACGACCATCGCCCAGCCAAAAATTGCCCCTGCAATCGCAATCAGCCCCAGACTGTACGTAATAGCCATACGTGGATTGCGCAAAAACAACCAGATTCCCACCGCAAGGCAGGTAGAGTAGGCGAGTTGCTTCGTATAGCCAGCAAATAGCAACATCGCAAATGTCACTACTAGCCACCATCTTCGATGCCCCTTGTCATCCCTTGATAGGGCAATCGTCACAGCAACTACCGCCAGCGTCTCAAACATCACCATCAGCAAATGTTGTCGCAACATCGGACCAATATGATAGATAAAGTTTGATGCCAAAAATGCCATGCCAGCTACCGCACCGACCCAAACATGCTTCTCGGCTCGCCACACCGCATACCAAATAGCTCCAGCCGTAATCAACGTTGCTAAGAATAATAGCAAACGTCCATACCAGAACTGAGGACCAAACATCCAAACAAACGGCACCATCAAAATATGATAAAATGGCGCGTACCCACTCGCATAAAACGGATACACATCATTATCACAGTAAGGGCATCCCCCTTCTGCGAGTAAAATAGCGTTGTTCAGCTCAAAACCTTCCGCTTGGTCATAATCAAACGGGAAAGGAATCAGCGCAACACCAAACGAGATGTATACAATTACATGCGCCACCATCAAAAGGAGCGCAGTTGCAAGCAATATACGGTAAATCGGTTGCCAAGATGAGGAATTTAAAGCCATATCAGCCATTTCTGCCTACAAGTGCAATAAGTTTAAAAAACTACTCGCATCACACCAAAATTTCAACCCATAGCCAACACCATCAACAAAAGGACACGCCGATACATGGAACATGATTACGATTTACCAGAATTTGATGTAAAAACCGCAAAGCGTTCAGCACTCACCTTCGCCAAAGCTGTCTTTAAAGACCACTTTCAGCGCATCATTATCGAGGACGATGGAAAATGCCGCGCTATCTTCAGCACAGAATATTTTGTCCTACAAGGGGATAATACTGCTCCTAGCAAATCTCAATGGAGTACGCTCAAGAAAAAACTCAAACGCCATAATCGCGGTGTCTTCGTTTTCAAAGACACAGGTACAATTCCTTGTTCAGAAAATAGTGCTACAGAATGCTATTACATCGACTTTGGCTTTTTCCTCTACTAAAAACAAAACCTCTCGCATCTATACGAGAGGTCTAATAGTGATACCGATTTGACGGTTGCCGGATTAGCTACGCAATTCAGTTCGTAGCTAACAATGCCCGCAAACTCAATCAGACTTCTTATCTTTATCACGCCGGAAATTCACAAAGCGATAGCCAACACCGCGCTCAGTCAAAATATACTGTGGATTCGATGGGTCTTCCTCGATTTTCTCGCGCAGATAATTCACATATAAGCGTACATAATGTGCCTCATCGCGGTATTCATAACCCCACACTTTTGCTAACAATTGATCATGTGGTACCGTCCATCCAGCGTTCTCAATGAGATGATAGAGCAAACGGTACTCTGTCGGGCGCAACTTCACCCGTTCGCCTTCTACAATCACCTCACGCTGATTGAAATCCACACTCAAATGCCCATCAATTTCCAAGATGGCATCATCCGGCGAGGTGGCAGGATTTTTCCAACGGCGCATTACCGCTTTAATACGGCTGGATAATTCACGCGGACCAAAAGGCTTGGTCACATAATCATCCGCACCCAATTCCAAGCCATATACCTTGTCATTTTCGTCGCCTTTTGCTGTAAGCATAATGACTGGAATATCCGAAAACTCACGTAACATCCGCAAGGTCTCAAAACCATCTAGTTCCGGCATCATCACATCCAAAATGACAATATCCGGTAACTGTGTACGCACAGATTCCAATGCCTCTAGTCCATTGTGTGCTTCAATCACCTGATGCCCCTCTAGCTCAAGGTTCATGCGAATGAAGCCAATCATACGTGGTTCATCATCAACAACCAAAATACGCTTTGTATCGCGTTGTGATGAATTGGGTAAATTTGAAGCCATAGTAGCCTAACTTTCGCCTTATGTATGATTAATCGCGGTAGGTAAGTGGGAAGTCCAACGTATCTTCCTCACCAGGCCATACCTGAATATAGTTAATTCGATGCCATGGGAAAATTACTGTTGTTACACCCTCATCCACCCAATCAAACTCTTTGTCACTACGCATACGTGGATTATTGCCAATAATACAATTATCCTGTGGAGAGGGTAGCTCCTCAACATCCACCTTTACAGGCTCAGAATTAGAAACATGCAATACAATCGTGTACATCGCTACGTTATTCCTATCGTTGACATGACTCTTATTTAAAGTAGATGTGAGCAACTAATTTGCCCAGCCGAACTTCATCACCATCCCGTAATACACGCGGTTGGTTCGGTAAAAGACGTTGTCCATTTAAATACGTACCATTTGAACTGCCAACATCCAGAAGCATCAAAGTATCTTCATTGACTTCCAATGCTGCATGTTGCCGCGAAACACCTTTTTCTACCGCACCATATGACGAAAAATCGACATCTGGTTTCACCGTATTGCCATCATCCGAGCGCCCGAAAATGACACGCTCTGCAGGTTCTACTGTCAGCGGATTATCCGAATCACGTACATGAATCACAATGGACGAGCCTTCCTTGAACCGTGCCGCACCCCATGTTGCTTTCGCTGTTGAGTCAGCCTCATCATTGATACGGCGTGTAGGAATCGTCGCCTGTCCCTGTGCTGCAGACGTTAAACTATATCCACAGTTTTCGCAAAATAATGTCCCTTCGCGGTTGGCTACTCTGCAATTTTTACATGTTATCATATGGTTTACTTCCCACCTTCTGTCTGTTAGCTGTGAATGGCGCACAACCAAATGATTCTCAGAACTTGTTGACCACCTGCGCCAAAATTGTATAAACTATCAAAGGCTTTCATACTAAATAAAACAGCCCTTAGTCATCATCATCGTTGTTGAATAAATTAGTCATCCCACTTTGCAAAGCACCTTGACCCACTAGCGCCCGCGTCTTGTATTTGATACTCTTCTTGCTTTGTTCCCCAGAAAATGTGCGGGTATGTCTAACCGTTTCTGCTTCTGCTAATGCCAACTGTCCTAACTGAACCTCGCCCATATCAATCAGGCGTGTTCCCAAATGGGTGAGATGGCGTGTCGCCTCTTCAATATTACCTTTTTCTAATGCCGCCATCGCCTTCTCTTGTAAGCGATACAATGTCAGCTTACTCAGAGCATCTACAATCGAATTTGGTGGTGAATCTTCTGCACCATCGTCTTGTACAGCAATAATCATCGGTTGGGCTTTGATATTCGGCTTTGCTTGGTCAAGCATCATATCAGCAGAGACTGCCACACGCCCAATCATATACTCGCCTTCACCCAACTGTGCTGGCAACCGTAACTGCATCAGAACAGAGATAGGGCGTTTAGCTTGCAAACTCGCCAAGGGAATCTCTCCGCTATCATGCGTCAAAGGCTGTGATGTCGGACTAATCTTGAACGCCATCTCAATCTCAACCCCATCCGGCACTGCAACAGTCATCATCACACGCTCGGCATACGCATTCGATAAACTGCGTAACTGGTCTTCCATGAATGATGAAACCATACTCACCGAGCGAATATAGGTTGATGTTCCACCCGTCAAAGAAGCGAGTTGGTCAAGGAAAGTGTCATTCCAATCACTACCTAAACCCATCGCACTGATGCTAATGCCTTCTTTGGCTGCCTTGCGTGCCAGCTCAAGGCTTTGCGGCTCATCGCCAAAAGTGCGCCCATCAGTCAGTAAAATGATGTGATTCACCTTCTCTTGGCTCAAGTTACGCTTTGTCTGATGGTAAGCCTCATCCAAGCCTTTAAAGATTTCAGTCCCCCCCGAAGGCTTAATCGTACTCACACGCGCCTTCAATGAGGCTTGGTCTCGTACTGGTGTAGCTGCAATTACCGTTTCCGCACGGTCATTGAACGCCACAATTGAAATAATATCATCCTGTGTCATGCTACCAATAATGGTCTGCGCCGCAGCAATCACCCGTCGCATCCGACCATCATCATCCATCGACTTACTCTTATCAATGACAATCGTCAAATTTAAACGGACTTCGCGCTCTTCCATTTGCTCATGCATACCAGGGGGCGCAAAAACATCTGCCAGCATGTAAAGTACTTGGTCTTCACCAAGCGGCTTTACGATGCGCTTGCTGGGCGTCAACCGTAATTGAAATTCCCCCTGCTTTTTCTCATCGGGATTATGCTCACGCGCATACTCATCATATCTACGTCGTGCAATGGGGTCGCGTAGAATATCATAGGCTTGCTGAATTTGTTCGCGTTGGCGAGCAGCCGCCTCTGATGATGATTGTGCTAACTGCGCAACCATCTCCTGATAAGCCATTGTAATCTCTTCGCTACCAGCATTCGGAGCGAGATTTAGAAATTTATAAGGGTCGAATGCATACGACATAATATCTCGTCACTACTTTGCGGGCGTTTTTATGAGAATGGCAGTGATATTATCTGCACCGCCATTGTTATTTGCTAATGCCACCAGCTTATCACAGGCTTGCTGTGGGTCTGGCGTATTCTGAATAATCTCAAATATGTCATCGTCACTTACCATGTTCCACAAGCCATCACTACACAACAACATATGTGCGTTAGGAACGAGGCGCTTACGATGAATATCCACTTCTACATCTTCATTTTGACCAATAGCGCGGTACAAGACATTTCGTTGCTCATGATACGCCGCTTCTTCCTCGTTAATTTGGTCAAGCTCTTGCAAGCGTGCAACCACCGAATGATCGCGTGTGATTTTCTCAATCCCATTTGCAGGCGTAATCCAATAGGCACGGCTGTCCCCAACATGCGCAATATGTGCCGCTTCACCACGAATCACAACACCTGTAAGCGTCGTTCCACCATCAGCTACTTCTGCACGCACAGCATCATTACCCTTACGCACAGCCTCGACCATCACCTCAATGATGCCCGGCTGTTGCACATCACTCATATCAACACCATTGAGCAAAGGTGTGTAAACACGGTTCATAATGTCCATCGCCATTGTCCGAGCCGTAATAGCAGAGGCTTTCTCGCCTTCCTGATGACCACCCATACCATCCGCTACAATGAAAACACCAAAGTCGGGGAAATCGTCAACAGTTTCACTTGTGAAAAAGAACGAAAATGCTGAATCCTGATTATTTAAGCGTACCATCCCTTGGTCAGAGGCTTGTCCAAAAGTGAGACGTCCTTTCGATTTGCCCTCGAAATGTTCTGCATCAGGCAACGGACGAGTAATACCAGGTACGTCAGTCGCTTGTTCCAACTGTTCAGAAAAATCTGGCTCTCTATTCGGTAATGTAGGGTCCTCAAACTCATCTGGAATAGGCAAGGTCTGATCCATAGCCTGTTGTGCTGCGTCGGGATCAACATCTGTATCATCCTCACTATCATCTACAGAATCCACAACCTCTCCAGCGTCAGCTTGTGCATCCACAACACCAACAGACTGCGGTGTTGATAATTCGCTGGTTGCATAAGGGTCAGCTTGCTCTGCATCATCACCAGCTACATCCGATACAGTCTCGCCAGCAACGCCAGATTCAGTATTTACTGTATCTTCAGCATCGTTTGGTGTTTCTCCCTCAGGCGTCTCACCATTGCTAAACATCCGCCGAAAAAAGCCCATAAGTTCCTATCCGTTCCTAAAAGTTGGTTATTCCAGATTCATGTCAAGAATTTGTAATGCGTATACCTTACGATCCATACATCCGAAGATGAGCTTATTATCAACTACGATTGGGGAAGACGTAATCTCGCCACCCGCCTCAAATTGCCATAGCTCTCTACCAGTACGTGCATTCAAAGCATACAATATCTTATCAGTACCACCAAAGTAAATAACCCCCTGATGCAAGCAAGGTGAAGATACAATGGGTTTTTCTATAGCAAAGCGCCAACGTTCCTTGCCAGTTGCCGTATTAACACAATATAACTTGCCATCCGCCGAGCCGAAATACACAAAGCCACGTTCAATCGCCGGCGTAGACACAATCGGACCCGATGTGCGGAAGCGCCACTGAGTGAAACCATTATCACCATCCAGCGCATATAAATAACCATCAAACGACCCGACATAAATGAAATTCTCTTCATCAACAACTGGCGAAGAGGTAACAGCACGACGCGCACTCACCGACCACTTCTTATTGCCATTTAACTCCAAAGCGATAATCTCACCCGCTTCATTGCCAAAGATAATACGGTCATTCGTCACGTATGGACGACTGCGTATTGGAGATTCTGCGTAATAATCCCACATGAAACGCCCATTTTGTGCAAGAATAGCGTATAATTTACCATCATCACTACCAAAGAAAACATGCCCATGCGCTAAACGTGGCGAACTACGGATTTTATCGCTTGTTTGATACGTCCAGTTTGCTTTTCCATCACGGTAATCCCAAGCATAAAACGTATAATCTTCGCTACCGAACAAAACTTGCTTGTGTTCAATGTCAACACTCGGCGTTACCGCAACCCCACCTTCAGTTGCTTCTTTCCAAGCTAATTCGCCCGTTTCAACATTCAACGCCCATATATTCGTGTCGTAAGACCCAATATATACAGTAGTACCCAAGACTACTGGACTACTACGAATTTCATCCTCTGTCTCAAAAGTCCAAATAGGGCGGATACCGGATAAATCGCCGTCACCCTCACCAAAAAACTGTGTAGACTTCTCGCCACCTGGCGCTGTTGCTGTGCCACTAGCTGCCGCAAGGTCAACCTGTGCTGGACGATATTTAAGTGCCTCCAAAGCATCACGCATTTCAGCACACGTCTGAAAACGCTTCTCAGGCTCAAATTCTAGCGACTTCATGATGATTTCTTCTAATTTCGGTGAGGCATCCTGATTCAAGCTCGTAAGCGGACGCTCACTAAAGCTGAAAGGTGGTTCAAGGCGAGGGTCGGCACGAGTGATAACATGGTGCAAAGTAGCCCCCAAGCTATAGATGTCACTGAGCGGATTTGCTTTACCTTTGTACTGCTCAGGGGCGCTATAGCCCTCCGTACCAATCATCGTCTGGGGCAAACCACTGACAAATACCTTTGCGATACCAAAATCAATTAAGCGTACCTTGCCGAGACTATCAATCATGACATTGGCAGGCTTCATATCACGGAAAATAATGGGTTCCGGCTGGTGTGAATGCAAATATTGCAACACATCACACAAGTCGATACCCCATTCAGTGATCTTATCAATTGGCAAGCTCTTTGTACGACTTAAAATCGCCTCAAGGTCGCGCCCATTAATATATTCCATCACCAAATAGGCACGATCATTCTTCTCGAAAAAATCATAAATTTTCGGAATAGCCGGATGATTCAGCGTAGCAAGGATATTCGCCTCACGTTGGAACGTCTTCATCGTAGAGGCACGCAAATTCGCATCATTCGTCGTGACGTGCATCTCTTTGATAGCGACCAAGCGCCGTGAGTGAGGGAAGTTCAAATCGCGTGCTTGATAAACAGCACCCTGACCCCCGCCACCAAGCTGACCCTCTATCTTATAACGAGCAAGTAAAATCGTATTGGGTTGTAGCGTATTGTCTCCGCCACCTTCTTCTTGAAATCCGCCAAACTGAGTGGTTTCTGGCATGAGTTTCTACTCGTTCTCTTTTCGTTAATCTGGTATGGTTCTCTGGATTATTATATGCAAGGTGAATTTATACCGCAATCGTAACAGAAATATACACGAGAAACCGTATGGATGCGCAAACTCTTTCAATTTATTTACACATTCCATTCTGTAAAACGATGTGTACCTATTGCGCGTTCAATACCTATACAGGTATGGAATCCATCATTCCGCGCTTCGTCGATGCCCTAGCAACCGAAATTAGATACGTCGGCAAAACCGCGCCAAATACACCTGTGCGTACCATCTTCTTCGGAGGTGGCACACCGAGCTTACTATCTATACCACACTATCACACACTCTTTGATGCGTTAATTAAGAGCTTCAATATCTCACCAGATGCTGAAATTTCCCTAGAGTCGAATCCCAACGACCTCACACCCGAATACCTCGCTGGATTACGGGCAGTTGGATTCAATCGTATCAGTATGGGTATGCAAACCAGCAATCACACTGAACTACAGATGCTCAACCGCGAACATGATACAGTACACGTTATTGATGCAGTACAAAACGCACAAGCAATCGGTTTCGATAATATCAGTATCGACTTGATGTTTGGATTACCCAATCAGACAATCGTCACATGGGAAAATACCCTACAAAAAGTGATTGACCTGAATATCCAGAATGTGTCCGCATATAATCTTATCCTAGAAGGCAATACGCCACTCAAAGATGATGTCGATGATGGCACGCTGCCCACACCTGATGATGACCTTGCTGCCGATATGTATGACCTCCTGACAGACAAACTCGCGCAGGCTGGCTTTGAGCAATACGAAATCAGCAATTGGGCAAAAGCAGGCTACGAATCACAACATAACATCCAATACTGGCACAACGCTCCCTATATCGGCTTAGGTCCAGGCGCACATGGTTTTGCAAATGGCGTGCGTTATATCGTCATGCGTTATCCACAAAAATACATTGATAGCCTGTTGCCGGTAGGGGAGGCATCATCCAGCGAAAAATTAGAATTTCCTCGCACGCCAGCCGTCTCTAAAGCCATAGAAGTAGAGCGCGAAGAAGATATGAAAGAGACAATCCTCATGGGGATGCGCCTTACACGCGAAGGTATAAATCGTGAGGCATTCAAATCACGTTTCGGAAAAGATGTTGTAGCACTCAAAAAAGATGCCATCGACAAACATGTAGACTATGGTTTGTTAGAGGTCACGCCAGGGTGCATCCGACTAACCTCAGCCGGACGTCTCCTGAGTAACGCTGTCATCCGTGACCTAATCTAGTCGCTATCTTTTAACAACGGTATCTCTTGTAAATCAGCAATCGTCGTCGCACCGCTACATAACATCGCAATTCGCAACTGCGCAACAGTCTCTTCGATAAATTGATTCACCGCTTCAGTCGATTCATTCGCTGTTTTTAAGAATGGTCCTGCCATCCCACCCAGATTCGCCCCTAGCGCAATGCACTTTGCAACATCAATGCCATCGCGTAAGCCACCACTGGCAAAAACCATAGCTTCGGGCGCATTTTCGCGGGCATACTGAATCGCATCTGCTGTTGGAATGCCCCAGTCAGCAAATGCCCGTGCCACTCGTGCATGGAACGCTGTCGGCGCACGATGATACTCAACCTCACTCCAAGATGTACCCCCTGCACCAGCGACATCAATCGCACTCACACCCGCATTGACGAGATTCATCACATCTTTTGGTGAAAAACCCCAACCGACTTCTTTAGCAATCACTGGAACAGATAATTGCGTGCAAACTTGCTCAATTTGGTCAAGCAAACCAGCAAAATTTGTGTCACCTTCTGGCTGAACAGCTTCTTGTAACACGTTAAAATGCAAAATCAGCGCATCCGCTTCTAACATCTCTACCGCACGGCGCATCGCATCCACACCGTAGCCATAATTCATTTGTACTGCACCCATATTGGCAAACAATAAAATATCAGGCGCATAGTCCCGAATCTGAAACGTATAACTCAAACTATCATCTTCAAGCGAAGCTCTCTGCGAACCCACACCCATAGCAATCTTGTGTGTCTGTGCTGCCTCTGCCAAATTACGATTGATTTTCATCGCTAACTCAGCACCACCTGTCATAGAGGAAATTAGCAAAGGTGAATTGAGCGTTTTGCCGAATATTTCAACTTGAGTATCAATATCTGCGAGGTCAACTTCCGGCACAGCACAGTGCATGAAGCGATACTTCTCCAAGCCAGTCGTCAGGGAGGGAAATTGTACGTCTTCTTCGAGGTTGATACGCACATGATCGACTTTCCGAGATTCAGTTGTAGGCGGTTTCGTGACTTTTGACATTGAAGCGTGTTCCTTTATGTATGTAGTGCGTATCTGTGGGTTGCGTTATCCTACTCTTGGCATACTATTGTGTCAATAACTGCCCAGCAGGTCAGCACTAGCAACGCACAGTTATCTCGCTATAATGTGTGTTAACCATTTTGTTCACAAAATTTTGTTCGTAAACGGAGGAATTATGGCTTCGATTGAAGAACGTGTAGTTGGCATCGTTAACGAAGTTCTGGGTGTAGATGAAGACCGTATCAGTACAGATGCGCGTTTTCGGGAAGACTTGGAAGCAGACTCACTTGATCTCGTAGAACTCATCATGCAGTTTGAAGAGGAGTTCGGTGGCGAAATCAGCGATGAAGATGCACAAACCATCGAAACAGTAGGGCAAGCAGTCTCCTACATCCAAGAGCATATGGCATAACCACCGCTCTCATAAAGCAATCGTAGTCAGAGCCATATACCTTATGGCTCTGCACGGTTTCTCGCTTTCGCAAATACACGACCCTCCCACACAATTAACACGCCATACAGAATTATCATGACTACACCCCCAAACCCCACAAGAGAGGGCAGATTGTAAACACTCAAAATCGCTATGGCATTTACGAGTGCAAACAAAGCCGTTCCAAAGCCAGCTATACCAATGAACAATCGCGCCCAATGGCGTATTTCCCACACAACACCACTCAACCCAACTAACCATATCAATCCACTGATACCAGCCAGCATCGCTTGCATTTGCTGATTGATGTCACCTGTATTGTTGATAAACGTTAGCGGTGGTAATTGTGCGACCACAAGCAACAAGCCAAATGCAGCGCCCACGAACCAATGAATCGTCAGGAAGGGGCGTCGAATCATCGTCACGACATAGGCAGTCAGCAACACGAGCTGACCTCTCAGCAATAGCATGGTCGCATAACTCACATCATCATACACATTCCGCTTATTCAATAACTCTGCGAAATCATATGCACCCATTGTCAAACCCGCGCCCGGATTCATCGTCCAAGGCAATACATATGCCAGCAGACACAGTGCCAACCATAGCCAATGACGCTTTTTATTTGTTTCCTGCGTTTGTGTCATGCCTTATCCTCAGTTACATCATTGATGATGGCTTGAATTTTGTTGTCTTCTTCTTCTTGCTGACTAAAAAAGTTGACCATGAAGGGGCTACGTCGTTGCCGGAGTGCCATCGGTGCAACGACCCGTAAATCATCCATCGTAGCAATGGTTCGGTTGTCAGCGGCTGCATGCGCCCGTGCCGCTTCAAACATCGTAAATTCTGCCCGATGCGAATCAATATCTAACCTTTGTACGAGTGCAAGTCCTGCCTCAAATACCTTCTCATCAATCGCCGTTTCTTTTAATAATTCTTGCGCTACAGCAACATCGTCTTGTGTCGCGGCTGTCACTGCTTCCCATTCCCGTATGAAGCGCGTCGGGTTACGCCGAAATGCGCGAACGCGCTCATAGATCAATGCACGGTCTTCAGACGACATCAACCCGCGCACATTCACCCGCAAGCCAAAACGGTCTAATATCTGCGGACGCAAGCGACCTTCCTCTGGATTCATCGACCCCACCAGCACAAATTTAGAGCGATATGTACCGGCTACCGCCCCCCTTCGCACAGTGAAGCTACCTTGTGCCGCCGCATCCAAAATAACGTCAACAATTTGGTCATCCAGCAAATTGACCTCATCAACGTACAAAATATTATTGTCAGCCCGTGACAAAATACCTCTTTCGACCCGCACGACGTTACGATGTGTCGCCGCCCGCTGATTAATACCGCCGACAACATCATCAATCGTTGCATTCAACGGCAATTCTACTAGCCGGATAGCTTCATAGCGCGATATAGACTCGCCCCGTGACCATTTGTCATAGCAATCAGGATATAGGGCTTGTGCGTCGTCAGTTTCTAATTTTTCGAGGTCTTCTGGCAGTACACCGTCATCACAAATACTGACCTCTACCAGCGGTAAAATACCCGTCAAACTACGAACAGCCGTTGTTTTGCCCGTCCCTCTTGGACCAATCAGCAATACACCCCCAATCGCTGGATTGACCACAGACAGTAATAAGGCAGTACGCATCTCTAACTGTCCAACAATCGCCAAAAAGGGAAACGGACGATGTTCTGCCAAACCTAAATCAGGCTCGGGCGCTTCCAACACACGCTTGTAACTGTAATCGTCTAAAACACGCAACAACGCCGACTGATTTTCACCTGTGTCATCGTCGCCTTCTTGCAAAAATTCTGGTAAATCTTCGCCATCTTGATTGTCAGGCGTATTATCATTTTTATTCTGTTCGTCATCACTCATGAGCGAATATCTTGCTCTTGTTTGCGTTGTTGTTTGCGGTATGCCTGACGTTCTTCTGCTAATTCTGCACGGCGTTTCTGCTCGTCCGTTTCGTATAGTAATGGTGGCACTTGCTTAGGTTTGCCTTTGCCATCTAATGCTACATACACATAGTACGCCGTATTGCTAATAAGTTTCTCGCCAGTAATCGGGTTCTCACGTAAAACTTCTACGCGCACTTCCATTGAGGTTCGCCCAACATAACTTAGTTCCGCGTTGAATTGCACAAAATGCCCAATAGAGATAGGGTGCATGAAGGTCATCGAATCGACTGCAACCGTTACTGCTGGGGCTTGCGCATGCCGAATAGCGACCAATCCCCCCGCTTCATCTGCTAATTTCATGATGACCCCACCATGTACATTGCCAAGCCCATTAGCATCTTGCGGACCCATCATATGGCTCAACGTAACACAAGAATCGCTAATACGTTTTGCTTCTAATTCGCTCATGTTTGCTCCCCGCGTGCAGATACGCTTTCGTATAGACAGTCCAATGTGACTGTCTGAATTTTTATATAGTGGTTATCATACTACCGAACACATCATCACATCGCCAATATATCTCGATAGATAGTATGCAACTTTCTCGCGCTTTTCTCCCATGTGAATTGACGAGCGTGTGTGTAGCCCCGTTGTATCATATCATTACGTAAATCACTGTCAGTTAAGACAGTTTCGATAGCATCTGCAATCGCTTCAACCTCGTATGGGTCAACCATAATCGCCACATCACCAGCGACTTCTGGCAAAGATGATACATTCGATGTCACAACAGGCGTACCACATGCCATGCCTTCCAGCACAGGGAAACCAAATCCTTCGTATAGTGATACATAAGCAACACATTCTGCACCACTATAGAGTGCTGGAACATCTTCATCATCTACAAATCCAATTAAATTCACATGTTCTCGCATCCCTGTTTCATCCAGTGTCTGATACATTTCTCCCTCCAGCCAGCCTTTACCCCCTGCAATCACGAGTTGCACATCGAGTCCCCGCTCACGAATTATTTTCAAAGCACGAATGAGACGACTGTAATTTTTCCTCGGTTGTACTGTACCAATACTAAAAATATAGGGCTTATCAGAAATACTATATTTGTTTCGTGTAGTCATTAGCCCAACAATATCTTTGGTTGGTTCGTATCGTGCATCTATTCCACTCAGCAACGCGGTAACATCAGCATCCTGCAATCCATATAAATCACATAAGTCATCTTTAGTTGCTTGCGAATCTGCTAGAACATGGGTCGCTCTCCTCACTGAACGTGGTACGACAGCATTTAGGTAAGCTCGCAAACGCGCACTTGCTGCATCCGGCACACGCACAAAAGACAAATCATGCACCGTGACAATCGTTTTTGTAGAAGGGAGGGTAGGAGGAAGCGTAAAATCCGTAGCATGATACAAATCGACCTGTCCTGTAAAAGCCTCGACAGGGACAGGTAGTTGTGTGCGATGCCAGATGCGAGCCAGCCATGTAGGAGAAAGTCTGGTTGATTTCCAGACACCGTTCGGCGCAGGTGCGAATTTCAATTCAGAATGACTAGCACCAGAAACAAACAGCTTGTACTGCGTCGCGCTATCATACGCAAGTAGGGCAGTTACCAAATCGCGTGTCAGGCGTCCAATACCTGCACCCTGCTCATACGCTGGCGTATAGTCGATACCAATTGTGCCAAGTGAGATCATGCTTACTCAACGTCGTTGAACGTCCAGTAACGATTAACGACGAAATTCCAGATCATTACAATGAAGATTGCTAGAATTATGGCGATATTTGCCCCTAATTGACCTGCTAATTGAGGCTCAATAGGCGCATTTGCCACCATAAAATCTGTGATTGGACCAGATGAGAAACTTAACCACACGCTACGTCCAAGCCATCCAATTGTGCAAATGAAAGCGAACAAGAATAGTTGTTCGCCCAGCGGACGTGACCGTGAATCTGGGTATGTCCAGTAGCGATTCCAGATGAAATTACTGGTAATTGCAGCTGAGAAGGAAATAGTAGCAGCAATCACGATATTCATAAGAAGTGTTTCGCCAGCAGCATCCGTTGGTGGCAAAACAGTCACAAACAAGATATTCGATACACCTAAGTCAATGATTGCGCCTAAGATACCAACACACGCAAATTTGAAAAACCGGACGAATTCACGCTCTTTATCAGTGCCTAAGATACTAGCAGCAAGGCGAGCTGCCCATTCAATCAGCCCATCAATCGGTAACTGTATACCTTCATGATTCTTCGGTTTTTCTTGTGCGCTACTCACTTGTGACATAGTATCCTCTTTGGATGATTTCATTTCGTTGATGGTAGGCAAGCGCCAACAAACCCAGCATCACACCTAGATGCAAAAATACGTTATTCACGTACAAATTATCAAGTAAACTGTGGAACGCGAGATATGCCCAACTGCCCATGAGTCCGACCACTAATGAACGCATCAATACATCTGGATGTTGACGTCCATACCATGTGACCCACACGATACACAACCACATACCTGCGTAAAATAGGAAACCAATGATGCCAGCCTCAGCAAGAATGTTCAAGTAGTAATTGTGGGCATGCCCAAGCGGAAAATCCCAATTTATTAGCTGAAATTGGGCGTATGCGACCTCGTAATTCCCGAAGCCTACCCCCAGCCATGGATGCTCCTGCGTCATGTTCATTGCAGCTTGCCAATGTGCCAGCCGTTCTACAATCGCATAGTTACTTGTGGTGATATCTACCCCGCGTACATCACTGAAAGAGAATAATTCCTCTGTCGAACTGAGTACCCGTTGCTGAATCGAATCCGGTATCAATCCACCAAACCATAAGCCCGTTACGATGGTCAAAGCACTGCCTGATAGCAATAAACTCTGCCATAGTTTACGGGGCAAGCAAAAAGCTACCACCGCCATCGAGACAACAAATCCCAGCCATGCACCCCGACTCCACGACGCGACAATGCCTCCCAACATCACCACAGCGCCACCCGCGTAATACAGCAAAAATGGCAATTTTCCCCATGCGAGTTTTTTAGTCGCTTGCCAGATTTGCCACCCTTGCATCAGATAACCCCATGCCATCACGACGGCAATCGGTACAAGCAAACCCAAGAAACCCCCAAATGGATTCGGTTGACCAAACGTCCCAAATGCCCGAAAATACTGCCCATTAATCAACAGATGGTCAGCGCCACTACCCCCGAAAAAGATGTACAAACCCACCAGCGCATTAGTAATTCCACTTGCTACCAGCACACCAACAATCGTTTCCCAGCGTCGATGCCTGCCCAAATCCATGATGAGTATCATCGTTGCAAGCACCACCACCCACTTCAGCCATTCCGTCATCCAAAATTGCAACGAGAATGCCACAAACGCTGTCATCCCAATCGCAACTGTGAACGCGCCCACAGCAATTAATAGGGGGGATTGTGTTACATGGAATGCTTGTTGCTTACGAATAATACGATGAATCCACCATACAAACACGAAAACCACAAACGCTATCTGACCCACATCCAATGGCAATTGCAAAGCTGATTCTGTCGTTATTAACGTGCGTAATGGTGCAACACATAGCATCAACGCCAATGCTGATATAGGCGATAAACTAATTGCCAATGCGACAATCGCTACAGCCAGTATCGCCATCGACAATACAGGTGCAATCGCAGATGCTAATCCGGCAACCACTGCTATTGCACCAAGTAGTAATGGCATAAAATTTATGTGATGTCGCAGTGTCATTCTTTTATTTTGACGATATTACGGAAGTAACTCAGGGTTCGTTCAAGTCCATCCGGTAAGCTGACCGTTGGTTGCCAATCCAGCACCTCTTGCGCCCGTGTTGTATCCGGTTGGCGTGTCTGAGGATCACCCTGAATGCGTAATTCCTCTTTCATCACAATCCCGCCCTCATTGCGTGCTACCTCATTCACAGCTTCTGCAAACTCTAAAATAGAGATTTCATGGCGTGTGCCAATATTCACAGGCTCAGTGAACTCAGAATTAAACAAGCGCGTGACGCCTTCAATTAAATCATCAACGTACTGAAAACACCGTGTCTGTGACCCGTCACCATACACAGTCAATGGCTCGCCCCGTAGCGATTGTCCAATGAAATTTGGCACAACCCGTCCATCATCTAAGCGCATACGTGGACCATATGTGTTGAAAATACGTACAATCCGCGTCTCTAGCCCATGTATACGGTGATATGCCATCACCAACGCCTCAGCATAGCGTTTTGCCTCATCATACACGCCACGCGGACCAATCGGGTCAACATTACCCGCATAGCTCTCTTTTTGTGGATGCTCTAACGGGTCGCCATAGACCTCAGATGTAGAAGCTAGTAAAAACTGTGCGCCCTTTGCCAATGCCAAGCCCAGCGCATTATGTGTACCCAGCGCACCTACTTTAAGTGTTTGAATCGGATACTTCAGGTAATCAATCGGACTTGCCGGCGATGCAAAATGGAAAACACCATCTAATTCACCTGGTACATGAATGAAGTTGCTCACATCATGATGAATAAACTCGAAGTTTGTGTTTCCAAAATGATGCTGAATGTTATCAATATTACCTGTAATCAGGTTATCCATCGCCACAACCTGATGCCCGTTATTCAAGAATCTATCTACAAGATGCGACCCAACAAAACCAGCACCACCCGTTACTAAAATACGCAATTCACTCGCTCCCTAAATACATACTTAGTTCAAAACTCGTCGCAGTTTACCATAACATCTGATGACAACAACACATTACACTGCATCCGTATGATTGACAGTTAATATAGCGACCAAGAATACAAAGATAAATGCGAGGTCAATTACATAGATGCTATTATCAATCATTCCATGTGCAAATACAGCCACCAGCGCCCCAACCATACCCACATACACAGCATACCCATCTCTCGCAACCTGAAAATGGCTCAACCTACAAGATATGTCACGTATCATAAGCCACATAAATAAACCCAACCATCCAACACCAAGAACGCCTAAACGTATCCAGAAATCTAAAACAATGTTGTGCGGATGTGATAAATCAGGGTCAAAGATAGCATCAGGACGTACATACGCATCACTGAACACATATAGAAATTGGTCGAGTCCTAAACCCATCACGGGGTTATCCTGCAAAATCTCTAGTGTACTCTCCCACACTCGTATGCGGATAAAATTCGTTCCTGTACTCAAATCCAACAAACTCGCAAAACGTGTCGATACCTGTGTCAATCCGGCTGTCGCCACTAAGCCAACCACAATCAGCCCAATTACATACGGAATCGCTTTCTGACGATATACCAGCAATAGCACCGTAACGATTCCTACAGGAACACCTATCAGCAATGCACCGACACTCTGCGTAAGGGCAACTGTGATGAGCAACAATATCAACACACCACTATATACATAGCGCAAGCTGTCTTTCCGGAGTGACACAAACGCCAATACAAATGGAATCACACGTCCCATCAGCAGACCAACATTATTCGGCGACCCATATACACTCGCCAACCGTCGCGCACCCCCTTCAGCCGTGATAATGCCTTCGCCCTGCACATACAGCACAATCCCAATCATAGCCACCAACACCGCACTCCCAATCAGTACCCAAACAAACTGACGTATCAATCGCCAATCCGGCTGACATGACCGCAACATCATATAGAATAGGGCAGGCTCAATGAATAACACGCGCAATTCAGTGAGTGCCAGCCCGCGTATCTCTGAACCAAATACAGCAATCACACCTAGCAACACCCACAACCCAATCATGCCATCGAGTGCATGCCAGTGAAGTCGTATTGTTGAAAAAGCAGTCGTCGTCATCTGACGCGCTTTCCCCCACATCACGAAAGTACGCAATAACCACGCGCCAAACGTAATCAGCAATAGCATCTCTGCCATTGGGAACGCAAATCTATACAACTCTACAGGGAACAAGAAAAACGGCGCATAAAATAGCGTCAGCATCAAGCCCCACGCAATGCGATGATAAATGATCCAAAATAACACCAGCACACTGACCAGCGACAATAACAGAGGTAACTCAATAACCAGCAATCCCCCCGTAAGCACCATCAGCGCCCAAGCATCTATCATCTCGCGCCGGAATAACTGTGGCGTCGGCGCCCCCCACGTCATCAGCATACCTACCATCAGCGCAAGTGACGTCGCTACACTGATACCAAACTGCACACCCGTATGTATGCGCCCGTACCAAGTCTCCATCCGCACATACATATCACCAAATGGTAAGCGCACAGCAGACACAAATACAGCCAGCATAGAACAAAGAACTGTCACCCATGCTAACGTCAATTGTCGTGTAAATGGCGCACTCAAATCACCCGAACTCACCGCATATCCAGCCAACGCCCATCTATCTTCGCCTCTGTCAGCGACAACCGTAAGCGTATGCGTGTCCAACGATAAATTACGACTAACTGCCACCGTAGATAACTCCGGCGTCTGCGACCCACTTCTTAGTAATATATACGCATTGCCATCCGCATCTTCGGGCGTCGCATTCGCCATCTCACCATTCACTTGCGGATACAAGAATGCAAAATAATCATCCTCACGCACGCGCAACGCAATATCTGTGCCGTAAAAATTAAAAGACAGTTGGCTATCACTCGTTTCCAACCAACCAATATCCGCACCCAATGCACTGAATGTCCATACACCACTATATTCAGCATAGTCTGTGCGCGGATGGTAAACACCATTACTAGCAGTAGATGCCCACTCGTAATTGACCAGCGCATCATACAAGGCTGTCGGCTCACCGTCTTGCCCAATCAAGGCAAACCCCCATTGTGCATCATCTGATAACACATTCGGTTGCCAGTGATGCAATAGCAAGCCACCTGCCCAAGCCCATTCACGTTCTACACGGTCAAATGCCTGTGCTGTATAGCGTATTTGTTCCTCAGCCGATACACTCCCCCAGATAGATGCCTCACCAGCCCAACTATCCGGCAAGTGATTCCAGCCCCAGTTACTTGCCCACAAGGCAGTCTGACCATCGCCATTAGCAAGCATCACTTCACGGAGTAGTACCAGACGCGAAAAATTAAGTGTCTCGCGCCCAACATCTCGATTTAACGGCGCACTGCTAAATCCATACGGTTTCGCCGCTACCGCATCAAAATAGTCATCTGCTTCGAGGTCATACATCACCTGTAAATACAAATCATCAGCGATATTCTGTCCACGTTCTTCAGTCGTCGGCGCAAGTGCGGCGGCGATGACAGTTGCATTGCTATCTGTACCATGTATTGCACGATACGCCTCTGCTAACAACGCCACATACTCAGCCGGACGCGGGTCACGTAAGCCCCACGCATCATCCAAATTTGGCTCATCCCAAACCTGATAATAATCAATTGCTTCGCCATAGCGTTCTGTGAAGGCTTGCAAAAATGGGGAAATAGCTACGGGGTCATCCGGCGGAGCAGTCACAACATCGCTCTCACGCGCCCATGCGGGACTGTTCATGAAGACAGGTATCAGTTCAATTTCAGGATAGGCATCCAGCGCACCCATCACACGGTCAAGCGCATCCCACTCAAAAGTGCCTTGCGTCGGCTCAAATGTATCCCAATAAACAACCTGTCGCACCCAAACGATATTTGCTTCACGCATCAAGCCTAAGTGACGAGTCAGTTCATCATCGTCATACTGAAATAAATCTGCATTCACACCCAATCGCCGTGGCACGCGATAGGGCAGGTCAACAGTCTGTGTTGGGTCAACATATCCTCGCAACTCGTAGTCGCGCCATGCCTGCGTTGCAAAGACCGTCGTGATACTCCCGCACAATGCAATCAGTGCAACAGCGAAGATAATCCAGCGTCGTATCACTGCGACCATACCGGATGTTCAGCATTACCATCAAACGTCATTTGGTAACTCGCACCCGTGATGACATCCACAATGTACAAATTACCCTGATAAACCACAGCTATCTGCCGCCCATCTGGCGACCATACAAAATCTTGGGGTGTCAGCCCAAAATCACTTGTCCGAATACCCGGTTGTCCAGTCGGCGGGAATACCACTCGCGCATTGCTTCCGTCACGGTCAGCGACCACTAGGTCGTTTTCACCGTTAATCGGCTGGTTCGGGTCACGCACGCGCAGATAAGCGAGATAACCCTGCGGGAACGGATTATCCGGCGTGTTCAATTGTGGTGAAAACTTCGGTGATGCCCACATACCAGCACCCTCAGCAACAATCGTCTCGAAATTACCAAATGTATCCGTGACAACCACGCTAAATATCGGACTCGTATCTGGTGGCACACCCGGCTGGGGTGGACCATGAATCACTGACGCTATCAAATCCCCATCCCAATTCCAGTTGATACTCGTGCGCCACGACCAATCTTGCTGATTCCGAAAACTCGCATATTCTGCCAATGGCTGAGGCTCTGCAATCTCGTTATAAATGCCTGTCGCATCTGCCTCCGACCATGCCAGCGTGCTACCATCCGGCGACCAGCTATAAATCGTTCCCCACCAACCATACGAGCCACCGCTATTCTCTTCGACTACCAAACGCGGATTGAACACATTTCCTGTTTCGGGGTCAATTCGTGAAATCCACAAGTTATTCAGCGCATCCCAGCCCGGAAAGAACTCCCATACCTCACTGGTTGAGTAGCTAATGGTGTAATCATCTGCATTGACCCATTCTGCCTGCAATACATCCGTAACTGACAATTGCACATTAGCATCAGGATTCCCTGTGTCAATAATCCATAACTCATTGACAAACGCCTCACTATCTTCTGCTTCACGGGTATACATCAAATACCGTCCATCTAACGACAGCGATAACACCAGCGAATCGAGGTCACCTGTAACAGTCAGAGGACGTTTTTCTGTGCTATTCCCACGTATAATCCATGCATTTCCATTATTGAGATAACTCAGTGTACCAACAATCGGAATTGGCTCGACTTCGTTATCCACACCGACAGCAATAATCTGATTGGTTGGTTCTTCAATAATTTCCGCTTGCCCAACCTGCACCCGCTGTTGTTGCAATCCGTCCTCGTAAATGATGCGGTAACACACGCGCTGTTCGCCATTCTCACCCTGTTGCTGAATGCGCTCTTCGCCTGGCTCTAAGCCTTCTACTGAACGAAATTCGTCCTCGTATGGCAAGACTTCTGTCTCACAGACTTCCTCTTCCTCAACACGCACAATTGTGATGCGTGTGCCATCTGTCACCTGTGTATAAGATGGTGGCACAAGGCGATCATTATCATCGTAACTAATACTCGCCTGACCCAGAAAATCTTCAACAGTCATTGGCTCATCGACTAAAAATGTGCGCTCTAAGTTATCGACAGTCACATAAACTGAATACCCAACTGTCTCTGGCTCAGTCGGCGTGCATCCTATTAGCACTGCCACTAGCAAGCCTATTATGATGATATGTATCCGCATTACTGACGCTCCATAACAAAAATTCGCGGGTGCAAGCCCGACAACGTAATTTTCTGCTCTGATACCACCCGCCAAACTGACAGCGTATCCAACACCTCACGCATCAAGGTAATCTCATGCGTGATAGCAACACATCGCGCACCAACGTTCGCAACACGCGCCGCTTCTTGCAACACGGCTGGGTACAACCATTCGTTTTCATCGTGCGAACCAACTAACCGACCAAATGGCAAATCCACAGCGATGACATCCATACTCGCATTCGGGTAGGGCAATTGCATCGCATCCGCTACCTGTACCTCAATCCCTTGTTCAACATCTGCCATATTAGCTCGTGTACAGGCAATCGCTTCTGTACTAATGTCACAACCAGTAATCCATTGTGCCGGATAATGCGCCCGTTCAATCATGATTGTGCCTGAGCCACACATGATATTCAAGAAACGGTCAGATGCCGTAGGGTTCGTCAGCTTAACCATTCCAGCCGCCACAGACGCATTCAACGCACCTTCATAGTTGCAGATACGCCAATCACGAGTTGCTAACGGACGGGGTGTCATTCGCACCAACACATCCCAGCCTTTATCAGTACGGGGTGTGCGCCGGATACGCAAAAGTAAATCACCTTCATCTTCTGCAACGACTAAGCCCAATGCCTGACTGAGTTCATCTTTTATCCGCACCATTACGGATGAATCGCTACCAGCCGCGCTAATATACAACGACATATACGGCTTGGTATCACGGTTTGTACGGATTATCTCACCAATCAAACCTAACATATCATGAAACGTCTCATGTCCTAGCAAGGCTTTCGGGCGTGGCACATCATAACGCAATAAGCGATATACTGAGATAACCGTGCGTAAATCAAGTAATGTTGCTGGATTGCCATTGTAGCGTATCGTCAAGGCATCTTCGCGTGGCGCATCAATAACCCTATCACCCGTATGCAATATCGTCTTCAATTCGTCTTCAACAACAGACCGTAAGCCTGTCGCAAATTCTAATTCGTACAACATCTAAAACACAACATATCACCTATGAACAATGGCACACAGTATAGCCAATGCGTCACAAAACAACAGCCCCGACAGTGTGATGTCGAGGCTGTATGCTACTTCTCAGGTTGGATGATAATCGCTAACGACTATCGCCCTGTGCTTCTTCACTCGCATCAGTAGTAGCAGGCGTTTGTCCTGTACCATCTGCGTTCATGAACCAAATGTTGCCATCTACAATCGCACCACTACCATCGGTAGCGAGGTTCGATGTGTAGTACAACACACTGCCATCTGCCGACCATTCCGGTAAGCGGTCATCAGATGCTTCGTTCGCACCGGATGTCAAGCGCACGAGGCTATCTACGCCTATCGCTGGATTAATCGTATAGATTTCATTGTTACCATCACGGCTCGATGTGAAGGCAATCAAACCATTAGATGACCACGTTGGCTGATTATCAGCACCGCTCACTGTAAGCTGTACAGGCGTGCTTGGGTCAGCGACATTTGCTATGTACAAGTTGTTTGTACCAGCACCAGCCGCGTCTGACATAAACACGATTTGCGATCCATCTGGCGACCAATACGGTTGTTGTTCGTCAGCAGGAGTTGTTAGCAACGGTGTCACACCACCTACAGCATTCAAGTCTGCTACATTGACGACGAACACATCATTATTGACACCCAAGTTATTACGATCAGATGCAAATGCTAACTGTGTGCCATCTGGCGACCAGCTTGGTTGCACATCATTCGCACCACTGGTAGTAATTTGCGTTACGCTCAAATCACTGATAGTTAACACGAAAATGTCATTATCACCCAGTCGATTCGATGCAAACGCGATACGCGTGCCATCTGGCGACCATACAGGGTCAATATCATTACTCGCATCATTAGTCACGTTGCTAGCATTCTGTCCATTTGCATCTGTAATATAGATTTCAAGGTTGCCTTCACGGTTAGATACAAACAGCAGTGGACCTTGTGGGCTTACCACAGCTTCAGCTTCTACGGTGAGTTGTTGCGTGACGGGTTGGCTCGACCCACCATCATTCGTTGCTGTCAGCGTGACGGTATAGCCACCGTCTGGACTTGGGGAACCATAAGTATGGGTTGGATTCTGCTCCGTACTCGTATTGCCATCGCCGAAGTCCCATGACCAACTCGTTGGTGTATTTGTAGACGTGTCTGTAAACGTCACACCTGTATTCACAGTTGCTGGATTCGTACCAATCGTGAAACTGGCTTCTGGAATCGCTGGCAACGCTTCATTCACCGTGAGTTGTTGCGTGACGGGTTGGCTCGACCCACCATCATTCGTTGCTGTTAGCGTGACCGTATAGCCACCGTCTGGACTTGGGGAACCATAAGTATGGGTTG
>JBCBKJ010000036.1:0-59118 GCA_038522085.1 Chloroflexota bacterium | reverse complement strand
GTAAAGTTCGGTCAATTTTTTGAATTGTAGGGACGTCATCTATGCCGTCCGCGGCGGTACAAAATATAAATACTTTCCAGACTCCACATTAGGCTGCATCTCACAAATGAACCGGAAATGTATGGACGCTATTCTTGGCATCCGCAAATTGCTTTTAAGTCCCCTCTCCGCCAGCGAAGCGCAGGGGGAGGGGATTTAGGGGAGGGGTTAATGTGCAAAACATCAGCACTTGCACCCATTCCCCATCACAATGCCCTTAATATCACACATACCGTTGCAGATGCATTAAATACCAGTCTACTACATCTGCAATCGGGATACCCTTAGCAGCAAGGTAATTTTGCTGACCCTGTGCCTTACGCTTTTCAGGATTCGTTAGCAAACTATCAATCGCCTCTGCCAAACTTTCTACATTCTCAGGCTCGAAAAATTCACCTGTATACCCTTCTTCTTTGATGACCTCCGCAAAGTCACCAAAATTGGGCAATACCGTCGAACGCCCGAAACTTCCCGCCTGATGCAACACACCACTACTGCCTGTTGTACTGGTATACGGGAACACCACCACATCCGCTTCGCTGAAAATACGCGGCACGTCTTCCTCTGCTACATAACCCGTATACGTCACACCATCGACATTTGCATAGGTTTCCTGCACGCCGGATAGATACCCTTTCGCATTCGGACTATCCGACCCAGCAATAACCAGTTCCAGCCTTTGCTCGCGTGTCCGTGACTTTAGCTCACAGTAAGCCTCAATGAGCGGTTCGACCTTCTTGTATGTGCCGAACTTGCCAAAGGTCATGATATTCAGCGTGCCATTGTTATAATCACTGAATTGTGGTTCTGGCACATCATCAAACGCCCCGTGTGGCGCGAGAAATACATTTTTTGCCCCGTATTTTTCGCGCAAAATATCCACGTACTTCGGAATCGTCAACGCCACCAAATCCGCTTGCAACACCGCCCGCGTGGCAATCTCGCCAGCTTTGCGCGTAATCGTCTCCATAATGCTCGACCCACCAAAACCCGCACTCTTGAGGTCAACGGTTTCCATGATATTGTGCAACAACACAATCGTCGGGATACCCAACCGCTTAACCATCAACGGGGCAAGTAAACCCAACGCCCCCGCGACCCGTGTGCCAGCAAAACTCGCAAATTGAATGTTGAACAGCACCATATCCGGCTTGATAACCTTCACTGCCGAACGAATTTTCAGCGCATTGTCCCGCGCCCCAAATTCCCAGCAAGGCATGATTGTCATCGGCACACCGTCATTCAGTGGAGTAGGGTAAGTGTCGCCATCCGGCAAGGTATCCGTCAGAATGTACACATGCCCGACCTCGTCGTGTTTTTGGCGCAATGCCTCTATAAAATGATACCCATACTCATTGAGCGAACTCATGCTCGGTGGATACGGCGACACCACTGCCACCGATAGCAACTTTTTTCCGGTGCTTGCCTCCGGCATCACAGGATGCGTCACATCAATCACAGGCAACGGATTCGCACTACCCTCGTAATAGCGCATGAAATCGTAATAGCGAATCCGTGCCATATCTTTCAGAAAACGAATCGCTTCTTTTTTCGCATCGACCTTACTACCAGGCGAATCCATCCATTCAACAGGCACTTCTGCAATCTTGTAGCCGAATTTCTGTGCCAGATACAGTGTCTCCAAATCGAACGAGAAGCCATGAATCAACTGCTGTTCGTATAAACGTTGTGCGGCTTCTTGCGTATACATCTTGAAACCACACTGCGTATCTTTTACACGTACATTCAACACGCCACGCACCATCAACCGCAAACCACCGCTCATCAGATGACGGAAAAATGACTTATTCGTTTCACTCGCACCATCAGCCGCCCGTGACCCCACCACAACATCAAAACCGTCGTCCGTCAGCTTGCGCAACACAGCCGATACATTCTCAATCGGCGTGCTATTATCCGCATCCGTGAACAGCACATACTCCCCGCGTGCCGCCAACAAGCCTCGCCGTACTGCCGCGCCTTTACCACCGTTCTGTTCTGCCACCAACACGCGCAAATTGACCAGTTCCAAATCGCGCAATAGCTCAACCGTGTTGTCGGTACTGCCATCATCTGCAACAATCAATTCCCACTCAAAACCAAGCTCCGAAACATGCGCCGCAATCGCACCCACCGTCGGCACAATCCGTTCTGCTTCGTTATATGCGGGAATCACCACCGACAAATACGGCGTTTCCGAAACAGGTGTTTGTTTCCATTGTTCATATTGTTCGTAGACCATTGTGCTATCCATTCCGCTCAATCTATTGTTGAAGTCCCCTCTCCACAAGCGAAGCGCGAGGGGAGGGGATTTAGGGGAGGGGTAAAGTTTATGCCACTCCGCGTTTCTAATTCTTGCCCCCTTGATGGGAGAGGGTGAAAAACTCACGCAATAAATATCCAATTGACGAAAAGACCCGTGAACACACCCAAAAACACGCTGAACAAAATCATCAGCGTTCGATCAATCAACTTATATCTGCCGAGATACCCCAGCAACATAAAGAAGGGAAAGACCACCAACACATACCGCGAGAGGCTCTGTGTGCCGCTGTTCATCGGAATCAAAATCGACAGCGCACTCAGAATGGCATAACTCTCGCCCAACCGTCGCCACATCCACACCAACGACGCCAACACCAGCAATGCAGGCACTAAATCCACACCAATCAGATACCAGATGTCCCCGCGCAAAAAATCGCCACTCAGCAACAGCCGTAAATCGCGCCATAAAACGGCGTGCGCCCCAATTTGCTCCCGCCCCCACGCACTCTGCACCGTCGAAAAAGCAATCGGGTCATTGAAGTTGACATACAGAAACACCATGTAACTGATGAGTCCCATCGGCACGAAGAAAATAACCAGCAAATTCGCCCAATCCGTCCAAATAGCTTTGCCCATATTCTTCCATGCGTCGATTTTGTGCATCGTGCTAAAAGTCCAGCCATGTAAACGCAACCACTCCAGCCCAATCACGCCGAAGCTAATCACACCCACAATCCGCGACCCCGCACATAACATGCCCATCACGCTTGCCCAGCCCCATTCGCCCTTGCGTGCAAAATAAAACGCACCCACGCTGAACAGTAAAAATGTGCTTTCCGTGTACACCGCCGAGAAGAAAAACGCCGTCGGGAACGCCGCAATATAAAAGACCGTGCGCCCAGCCGTCTCGTCGTCAAATTCAAACGCAGTCAGACGATATAAGAAAATCAGCGCCCCCAGCAAACACGCATTGCTCACCAGCACACCCGCCAGCAACACATCACCCGTCACCGTACTGAGCAAATTCACTAGCAGAGGATATAACGGGAAAAAGGCTACGTTGCTCTGTTGTCCGGCAATAAACTCATAACCAGATTCAATAATCGTCAGGTAAAAACCGCTATCCCACCGCGCCCAAACGTCCAAGAAAATGTTATTCGGATTAACACGGTACAGCCCATCGCCCGTCATGCCTGGAATCGCAACCTCTGTCAGATACGCCGCAATCAGCACAATCAAGCGCGTCACCACAAATGAAGACAACGGTACAAGCAACCACTGATAACCCTTGCTCTTTTCAGAGATGGTTTTTGCTTTGGAAACATCCTGTACAGCTTGCATCATCCTTGCTCCGTAATTACAAACTGAACAGAAAATAGTGATGGCAGGGAGGGGCGCGTTACCTCTTGCTCGAAAAATATCATGTGTCTCTCTGAGAAATATTCTCTGAGGATAGGTCTTACGACTTTGTCCCATACACGACAAAATACATCAAGCTCCCTTTCTCCGGAGTGAGCCTGCGAACGCGGGGGAAAGGGCGGGGGGATAGGGGTCAACATCCTAAACATGCCCGCCCCACGCTCATCTTGAACAGATTCGTACACATACCTATTCCTGAAAGAGCAAAAGGGGTTGAGTGAGGGGAAAATGCACATCGTCATCGTCCTATGCTCAACTCAAAGTCAGAAAATGCCACCGTACCGCGATAACTCAACAGACCCAGATAACCAAACGTGCCTTCAACGGGTAAATCACTCACCATAACTGCGCCATCAATCAACACATCGTAGGTGTCTGTACCCACATTCAGCGTCAACTCGTGTGGTTCTGTCCAGTCGATGCCATTCAGCGGAATACCACCAGCACCCTCAAATACGCCATTTGCATCATACGTCCCCCAGAAAATTTCTGTCCCGCCGTTACCAAAGCGAATCATCTGCCCATTAGCGATATTCTCGCGCTCGCTCATATGGAAAATCAGACCCGCCCCCGCATCTTCCGGCGCTTCAGAGAGGTCTATCATTACACTGACCGTGAATGTCTCTGCGGCAATACCCGTTCCCGCGACATAATCCACCGCCTCATCAGAACGCTGGAAAATCGTCTCGCCAAATTCCCAATCGCCTGTAACCGTGTTGAACTGACCATCATTGTCTGCTTCGGGCGTTTCTTCTGCAATCGGTGTCGTAGGGATAGCGATGGTCGCCCTCGCATCACTGATAGTGAAATCATCAAATGCCACTTCGCTCTGTGCCGTCACCAAGCCGACGTAATCACCCCTTGCCACCACTGGAATATCCACAGCTAATAATTCACTATCCAGAGCAATAGCATAAGTTGCCCCATTGTTGATAACCTGTAAGGTATGCGCAGTATCCGCAGGGGAGGGGACTTCTATACTGCCTTGTCCTGTAAACGTGCCATCCACGTCAAAGTAACCCCAGAACAAGAAATCAGCATCATGCACATAGCGCACCATATGCGCGTCGAACTGTGAATCTGCTGTCGCCATATTGAACAGCACGCCTCCGCCTTGTCCCTCAAGATGGCGTAAGGTCGTTGTCACGTTCACATCACCAACAGGCGCGTTATAACCAGCGCCCAAGTCAAAGCCTTCTTCCTGACTCTGTACAAACGCCCCATCCCGAAATTCCCACGCGCCACTGAAGGGCAACCACAAACTCGCTCCGTCGCCTGAAATATCAAAACTATCGAAAACCAATGCGTCGGATAGGTCATCAGTTGTCACAGTGCCTACAGGTTCGGCTGGTATATCGCTTACAACCGTAGGTGTATCACTGCCATCCCATGCTTGCACCACCAAATTATCGAAAGCAACCTGCGAAGAGGACGTATTCAGCCCGATAGCCCCGCCCTGATACTCTAGGGGGATATTCTCAGCAATAACCGCATCATTGAGCGTAATAGCATACGTATCTGCACCAACTAGCACACCCAACCGTTGCCACTCTGTTGATTCTGGCGCAATAGCAACCTGTGTGCTACCTTGCCCCGTGAAATTGCTATCATCACCAAAATAACCATAAATGACCCACAACTCGCCCGCATCCACATTGAAACGTGCCATGTGGCTCTGTTGACGATTACGCCCATTCTGCGAGTTAAAAATCATCCCGCCACCCATACTGCCACCGATATAACGCATATCCACGCTATACTGATATGCCTGCTCAGGGGCAATACCCAGTGGCACAATTAAGCCCAAATCAAAGCCCGTCGTGCTGATTTGCACCAACGTCTCATCACGAATATCCCAATCCCCACCAAAATTCGGCTGAGATAGAATCGCGTCTGTTTCAAATGTGTCTGTGTATGGAAAACTAATATCAGTCGGTTCAACAATCTCCACAGCCGATAACCTGAAATACAATCCGGCATTGAAGAGTACCAACATAATGACAGCTATGATGCTTGGTAAAACCGTCTTGCGGAATGTTGCATGTTCCATCCCACAATATCCCTTCTCTCACATATATCTTCTATTGTAAGAATGAATGAACGTGCGCGACGGTTAGAAAATATAAACTTTCCTTAATTGTTTATCATGTATTCAATATCGAGGAAGCGAATACGCCATCGCCCTGTATCGAGGGTCAATGTCACAGTAGCATGTGCTGTCATGTCGATGTCATTAATCGTCACGGAGAAAGTGTCTTCAAGTTGTGCCACACTGCGGTCATCACTGAAAAATAGCAAACTGAGTTCATGTTCGCGGGTGATATAGTGCTGTCCCTCAGTAATCCCTTCGCGGATAGTTTCCAGCACAGGGGATGCCCAATACGTACTCAAATCATCTGTCTGACCCGTTTCATGCGCCCGCGATAATGCCTCCCACGCTAACCAGTACGCCGCAATCAATTCTTCCTGTTGCGCCCGACTCGGTGATACTCCCGATAGCGGGGCAGTCGTCAGCCACACCGCTTCATCTTCCGCTGGAATGACGAGTTCATGCCCCCGAAAAATAGAAGATGGGTCTGCACCTTCCTGAAAACGGCTCAAAAATTCCGACAATGCACCCAGCGCCACCAACGCTCCGCCTATCAAAATCGGCATCATAATGACCGCAATAGCGATTTTTGTGCGTGTCTTAGTTATCACAGCGCCCATCCGTAATCGTGATGGTTTCACTAGCTGTCAGCGTGCCACTCGTCACACTGTAATCGTAATCCCCAACGATACGAGGTGCGGGTATCGTCACCGACGCCATACCATCCACAGTGATTGCCGTTGCGCCCCCGCTTCCCCAGCGAAAAAATACAACTTGCCCATCCGTCACCGGAAAGCCTGCACTATCGACCACCCGCGCTGTCATCGTCAAATTGTCCAACCCATCAGATAGCAAACACTGTGACGACAAGTCCAAAGCAATCGCATCGGCATCACCCGCCAATTGTACAATCGTCAACGGCGTAACAACCTCACTCCCATGCGCAACCTGTAAACGTAAAATCCCAGGATTGCCTATACTCGTAACCGTATTGACCGCCAAGCCATTCTGCGTGCTACCAAACCCAACATCTGTCTCGCCCTGTGGAGATGTACTACGAATCACCAACGCGGCATTATCAACCGGATTACCATACGCATCACTCACCAGCGAAAGCAACGCTGTTGATGTCTCTCCATACGCCCGCAGACTGTTACTCGTCGTGAATGCCTGAATCGTTTCAGGGTCATCAGGATTAATCGTCAACGAAAAACTGCCCGTCGCCGTCCCACTATCGATCAAAACTTGTGTACTACCCGCTTGCGTCAACACATCTTCAGGGAAATCCCATAGCGCCACGCCACCACTGCCCAATACCAATTCTTCACTGTAAATCGTCACCCCATGCACCATCGTCACCGTGACCGTTTCGCCAGCTTCCAAACCCTCACTCTGCACCGTCAGCGACCACGCATCCCCCGCCGTGATTTCTTCTTCACCCGTTAGCACAAGCGTCACCACATCCTGCGCTAAACTATAGGCACTCGGCAAACTCACCAGCACCAGCAATGCCAAGCCATACAAAAACCACAGCGCATGTTCCCGTATCCAAGCAATCATCGCGTGAACCCTGTCACAACCGCTTGCGGTACAGGCACAGCCACATCCTCTGCCAATCGTGGACCCGATACTGTCATGGTGATGTCCAGCACAGTGATACCCTCCGGTAGGGCAGGCAAAGCAAAATCTAGCGTATCATTCGGCGCGATAGCCTGCTCCACAAAAATACTCTCCGTCCACAACAAATTTCTCTCTGCATCCGTGTAACTATGTAGCACACGCGGAATATCCACCAAACTCGCCCCCGCGTTGAATAGCGTATCTTCGTCCAGCAAAAGCAACGAACGGTCAAGGTTGTAACGGGTCGGCGTTCCCCGCACCACCAACTCAATACTATCGAGGTCATCAATATCCAGCAGGCTCGTCGCATCTGCCCCAAACAAATCCACACGGAAAGTCGTTGTCTCATTCGGCAACAACTGATGCACAAAATCAGCCGCCGCGTTACTCTCACCAATCCGGTTGCCATCTGCATCACGGAAAAGCGCCGTAATCGTCACATGCGCCGGATACACATCCAAATTCTGTACCGTCCCAATCGCGCTGATAAGCCCCTCCCAACGTCCCTCAAAACGGTCAAGCTCAAAGGCTTCCGGCACAAACCCTACTGGCACATCCGGCACATACACCGTTGCAATATTATCCACAGCCAACAGCGAACGGTCTAACGTCCCCCGATTCAACGCGCCCTCTGCCAACGATGGCACAGGCAAATCAATGAAAAAGTCTGTACTAGTTGTCGTCAAAAATGTTTCTGTCGGCGGAGGCGGTGGTTCAACATCCAGCACAATCCGCCAGCCATTTTCAGTATTCACCAAGTCATGCGTCACCACTTGCTCATAACTCCCCAGAGACGTCAACCAATCCAGCGTGAGTGTCATCCGCAGACGGTCATCATCTATCGCTTCTGCATCACTGAAATACAAATTTTCCAGCTTCGCAAACGACGCTACAATCCCACCACGCAAAGATAAATACCGCAGATATTCATCCGGTGTCAAATCCGTTTCTAGCCACTGATAACTATCCGCAAACCGTTTGAAATCGACATCATCATAGTAATTCAACACAATCGTTTTCGGCGCAGTCACATAATTACGGTAGCTCAATCCTGCACCCGCAATCGCTCCGATAACCAGCAAACCCAACAGACCACTGTACAGCTTACGGCGGGTGTTCAATTCCAGTTTGATTTGTACTTTATCCGTGTATTTCCGCCAGAATTGCCAGTTATTATTCGGCGTATAACTCGCATCTCTCGGCTGATTCACCAGCCAATCCGTCAGCCACCCCCGCTTCACAAACCAGCGCAAAATAAGCCACCGAGACGGACGTATTGGCACGAACGCCGTAAACACAAACATAAACGCCGTGATGAATAAACTCCCCACAGGCAAAATACCCCACATCAACCGTTGCCAATCAGGATAATCAACCTGTGGAATCGCGGCAGGCAAAGGCGGTACATCAGCGCGTTCCCACACCATAATCCCGTTATCCAGCGCCCCCAACCGATGCCACCCGTAAAAGTGCAACACAGGGTCATAGAAAGCATCGTTGCTGAAAATGTATTTCAGGTTGTACCGTTGCGGATTGCTCAATATCTGATGCAACGTACCCAGTCCGGGCAATGCCTGAAACTTCGCCCCGTCCATGCGTTCAATCGGCGTAGAGGTCATTTCTGGCAAGCGCCGCGCACTGTGATAATTCCCCTCGACGTTTAATGCCGTTGTCTGCGCACTCAACCATGCCAGTTGGTCGCCAAAACCCAGCGTCATATACCGCCAAGCATCGTGATTGTCTTTCTCCAGAAAATCAACAATCGGTAGCATATCAATCGGCTCAGGCTGAAAACGCCGGAACTGTGTCAAATTCGCCACAAAAATAGCAAATATCATCATTGCGCTACCCAGCGATACAATCAGCGCCACCCGCCAGAACGCCCCAAAATACGCTACAATCCATTTGCCCAGTCGCCCATGTAACAAGCTCTCCACGAATAAACCAGCAAAGGGCAACAAGACAATCGTCCCCCAGAACGTGAAGCGGTCTAGCGTCAAAATATAAAATGCACCCTGCAACAACAGCGCCGGAATCGGTGTCGTGCCACCCGTCCCCAACAAACTCAACATCACCAACGAAGCCGCCAAAATCCAATTTCTACTCGTGAAGCCCTTGTAAAAACCATACGGCAAAATCGTAATCAGCACGCCCCATGGCACCACAAAAAAAATGAAGCCAATATCACGCTCCACGAGAAAATTTAATCGGCTACCATGTGGAATCGTCACTTGCGAAATCGGGTCACTCGCGCTCCATAACCAGTACGGCAACACCGTCCCGATGCCAATGATGATGAAGCCCACGCCAAATATCCCACAGCGAATGAACGCCGGAGCAATCCGTTTCCAGCGTCTATAAATTGCCTTGGGTAAATGTCCCAGATGCCATTTTTGTAGCGGATTATCACTTTCATTAGCGAGTGGTTGCCGGAAATTGCGCCATAATATCGTCGCTAAAATCGGACCACAGAAGAACACCATCCCGAAGATAGTCGTCACATGATGCCCCGCTACAGCGACCATCAGTATCGCCCATGCCCGAAATAGATTTTTCACATCCCCATCTTCAACGTACCACCAGATGAACGGCAACGAGTTCAGCAACACCCCAATCACAAACATAGTTGGGGATTGCCCGAAGACATGTACCGTCTCCGCAATGCTACTGCTGAAAACCGCCAGCAACGCCGCATAACTCGCCGGACGATGATCCACCCACAACCGACTAAACCGATACACACCAATCGTCGTCAACACCGTCGATGCCAAAATAGACAGCGTATAACCCGTCTTGATGCTCGATACAAAACTCAGCAATGCCGTAATCTGATGTGTCAGAGGTGGATAACTGACCATCGTAAAACCCGTGTACCAGCGTTCCTCCCACAAATCAAACCAGCCACGCGCATAATGGTCAGCAAAAAACATATGCACAAACGCATCATACGTCCCCCAAAGCGTGCCGTTGAACAACAAGCCCGCATGAAAGACAATCGTGCCAATAACTGCCAGTATCAGCAAACGATAACGCCGTACCCACGCAAATAGCCGATTCTGCCATTCGAGTTCGCGCCGTATAATGCTGATGTCGTCCGTGCTTACTTTCTTGATCGCCATGCGACCCCCGCAAACAACACGCTCATAATGCTAATTTGCACGATGATGATAGTCATCAACGTATCATGAAATAGAATCACACCGATAATTTGTGCAATCGCCGCTAATAATGGCATCCATGTTTCACTGCCTTTGCCCAGCGCCACGCGATACGTCACCAGCAAATTTGTCAACACAAATAACGCCGCCGCCACCGTATACAATGGCAACAAACCCGCCGCCGCCACGTATTCCGCACCATACAACAATTGCACAATCTGAGGCGCAAATAACGCACTCACCAGTACCAAGCCCCCGCAAAGCACCACGCCACTGCCCATCAGCAACAAAAAGAGATTTCGTGTCGATTTGCCCTGCGATTGCTCCCGCGCCACCAACGGCACAATCAACACCGTGAGGGGCAACGTGCCAAAATACACAATCCGCCCAATCACCGAAATCGCTGCATATAAGCCCGCGTCATAAGCATCAAAATACGTTTTCACTAGCACAAAATCGCTATTCGTAATCAACGCCTGACCCAGCAAAGCCATACTCGTATAACCAAATAGCGATAGCCACACGGTGCGCTCTGCTGAAACCGTCTCATCTTTATTTTCTTCTGCGGATGACATGCTGTTTGTGTCGTCTGTAGCAATAGGCGAGCGACTATACAGCGATAACCATGATACAAACCACGCCAGCACTAGCGATTGCGCCAATGCCCAGATTGCGCCATCCACGCCCCGATTCGCACTAGCAAGCGCCATCGTTAGCACCACGCCCAGCCCCAGCCGGATGATACCTTCTACTAAGTACGCGCCAGAAAGCCAGTAGTAACGCTCCTTGCCCTGCAACAAGCCTCTATCAATGCCAAATGCCAGATAAAACGGTATCCCAAACGCAATCGGATACACAATCCACGCATCCCGCAACTGAAACCACTCCACAAAAAACGGTGCAAGCAACACAATTATCATGGCAATCACAGCACCCACCAGCCAACCGAAGCGCTGCCAAAAACGCCATAGCGAAGCCATCAAAACGCCGTTGCCCTGCGCCTCATAAATCGAACTATAGCGACTGCTGACCGTTTGTATCCCACTCGGAATCAAGCCAATAATCAGCAATAGCGTGTTGATAAATGTCAATTGCCCGTAATCCACCGGATTCAGTAAACGCCCCATCACGAGATTATGAATCAAGTTGAGTCCACTCACGCCCGTTGTCACGACCAAGAAAACCAGCTTGCCATCCAGTAATTTCGCCAGCAACGCCTGAAATTTGCTCTGCGGCGTCAGCATATAATCAACCGCCGCCTGCACCGTCGCCCGACTATGCTCAAAACGTCCTGTGTCCGCCGGGTCTAGTTGCTCAACAATCGAAAACGGATAGGTCATGCTGAGGGGCATCTGCGTCAGCGTCGGCAAACTGACCATCTCCTGCAACAGTGTCCCGTCATCCGAAGTCGCCCAAATCGCCGCAGACAATGCATCACGCAAAGTATCCTCATCTGTATCGAGCGCTGTTAACCCCTTCTGCACATCACTATCCGCCAGCGATACCCCGTCCAACAGCGCAATCGCCTGTTCACTCATCGGATACACAGCATCACCCACCTGCGCATAATGCCCCGCGAGGTTCAATTCTGCCTGCGTACTCTGTTCTACCGATAAACCCGTCAATCCCACCAACGCAAATGCCGCACGACTGTCAGGATGCGCGAGAGCTAATTTATACGTTGTATTTAGGTCAACCATCGCTAACCGACTGCTTTCATCACCATGATTGTTAGCGATAGTGTAAACCCACCTCGTTCGCTGGAAGCTAAAGAAATGTTTGGAAGTGAAAACCTTATCTGCTAAGCGTAACCTTTTTCCACTAACACATCTTGCAACCGCGCTATGGTATGTGCCTGTTGTGCTTCCGTTAGGCGCTCTTTCCAACGACCTGTATTGTTGAATACCGGTTTTGACAGATTGCCATGTAACTTTGCATCATACTTATGCTCAACCGTTGTATCTTTTTGCCAGTAATCCAACATATCGTCCACAAAATCCAAACCAATTTGCCCGCACAAATGACTGAGTGTAGTCGGTGCATCACTCACCAAATCTTCGTAACGCACCTCAATAAGTTGCCCAACATCCAGCGTACGCTCCAAATATGCGACCTTATCCAGCGCAATCAGCCACTGGTCAATAGCACCGTCAAGAGGCTTTCCTTGCTTCACCCATGATGCCACCACATCGCGCCCATCCCGCAACACATGCAAATAAATCGCGTTTGGAAATGTCTTTGCCAACCACTGTATTTGGACGGTATTTTCAATAGATTGGTCGCCCCAATACGATGCTGAAGGAAAATGTTGCTTGGCATACTGGGTATAAATTAGGTTGATAACTGCCGCCAATGACCGTTGTGCCTGCGGTAATTCAATTGCTTCCTGATACACGGGCGACATATCAAAATCCCAGCGCTCAAACTCGCTGTGTGCTTCAAATAAAGAGATAACTAAGCGACTTAAATTTTCCCAACTTTGCTCTTGCATCGCCTGAAATTGCAATGTCGCATAACACAGAACATAGCTCTGAGGTGGAATTGCAATTTGTCCACCAGCAACCAACATACTCCGTAACAAAGTCGTTCCAGAACGCCCCGCACTCACAAAGAGTATCGGCGGATGTTGCATAACATTGGCTGTATCGTGCAATGGAAACCGTTGTTTTGGCATAAGCATCCGTGTCATGCGCCGGACGTTGTATAACAGTGATGCTGTGCCAAGTGACATCTCGTTAGTATTGAGAAATTTCATAGGTTGATGAGCGCGGAAACCCCGTAGCTTGCTGCGGGGAGGAGCGCTTCTTTCCTTTTAATTACATTTTATGAGTAAATATAGCCATCGAGCGCGTGACGGATGGTGCAGTATTGGTGGCTAATCCCTTGTATTGTACCTGTTGCAGTACGAATGTTGAAACTACCGGATGCCCTAACCGCTACCCGTCCAACATATGTGCCTATTTTTTTGCCTTTGGTGACAACTGCTTTGACTATATCGCCTGTTTGGAAGCCTTTGACGATGCGGTTGCCTTTGGCTGAGGTACGCGGAAACCCATATTTATCGACCCGACACATCTGGCGCGATTGTCTGCCCGTTGCTGTGATAATAAGTGGTGATAGCGTGTCATGCACAAAAACCGACTCGCCACTTTCGCCTACACAAATGGCATCTAACCAGTGGGTTTTGGGATAATTCTGTTGACGCCGATTGTATTTCGTTTGTCCACCTGTGCTAACTTCCAGTGGCAAGTTGAATTGCTTTAACTGCTCAAATAATACCCAGCGGGTGCTGTTGATTGCTGAGGCATCACGCAAGGGTTTTTTTGCTTGTGTCTGAATCTGAGGAAAGCCATATTCGCTTGCCGTTTGATTGCCCTTATCTTGATTGCACGCATGACAAGCGAGTGTTAGATTGCTGACACGGTTACTACCCCCGCGTGATTTGGGAACAATGTGTTCGATTTCTAATGGTATATCTCTGATGCCACAGTAGGCACAGGTGCGTCCCCATTTTTCGAGTAAGTATTCGCGTACTTCGTAGCCCATCAATGCACCTTGTTGATATTCTACGCCCGAAATCTCAGGATTTTGTAGCTTTTGCGTATCAAATCGTACTAATTCCTGCGCAAGATGTGTCACAGGTACACAACGCATGAAACGCTTTACCCAAGTGAGGACATTATCAACACGACTTTTCAGTGACGGTGCTAACCATCCTTTAGGTCTGCTTCGATTTTCAAAACGAGGCTGTCGATAGCGCGTCTTTCTACTGCGTCGTCTGCGTCTGAGTTGCCGTCGCTTGAGTAAGCTGTCACGAATTTGCAGTCCTCTGTGTGTGAGTTCTCCCGCCCAAATACAGCGCAAACCACGCTTGAAATTTGCCATAATGGCAAGCCCTGTCGTCTTGCAACCGGGGTCAACTTTGACTTGGATTTCTTGCGTGTCACCCCCTTCACGCTCAAGCAAAATAATGGTGAAGGGATATTGGCGAAATACAGCCGCCTTGCCCTTCTTGAGCAATTCTCTTGCTCGTGCCGGATGACAGGGCATGAGGGGTTCTTTGTTTTTGTCTACTACGAATACATATTTCATTGAAAGTTACCTTTCGATAGTCTCCGCTTGCGCGGGTAAGGTTCTCCTCGCCCATGTTATGGAACGGTTTGTTGTTGAACGCACTTGCCTAGACCTTCGGCATGTTTAACCCTCAACCGTAGTGGATGAGGCTGGAGCGTCACCCCATCGTACCTATCTATTCGTTCCTAACGGTGTCTTTGCCCTTCGGCATGACATGGGCTGGTCAACACAGGCATGAAGCTAACTTTCACTCCATGCCCCGTAGCTTGCTACGGGGTCGTTGACGGGTGTGTTTTCCTATATTTAGATATTTGGTCGCGGATGTCAGGAATGGCGTCCCTACAATGATGTCCGTTCGGATATTTTAATCCGGCATGGTGGTTAGAAATGGTGTGTAAGCATCACTATCAAGGTTGATGATGCTATCGCCATTCCCATTGGCATCGCCACCAGGACCATCGGCACTGCCCCAATAATTATAGCGTGCATTCACGTAACCAGCATAACGAAAAAGCCCTGTTCCTCGACAATCATCAGCGAGGCAAATATTGTTCATGATGACGCTGTGGTGCATGATGAGCGTGCCACTAGTATCTATCCCAATGCCCTCGTTATCGCCCCGATTGGACATGATATGTGTTTGGACGATGATCGCTATGCCTTTGTTTGCCAGTCCTGCTCCGTAGCCACCATAGTCGGCACTTTCACTAAAGCGGACGTTGTTGGATTCAATGAGGCTATCGGTGATACTGAGTGTACCTGTGTTGTAGATGCCACCGCCTTCACGGGCGCTGTTGCGAGCGATGATGCTATCCACAATAACAAGGTTGCCTGCGTTGTAGATGCCCCCACCTTGCAAGGCACTGTTGGCGGCAACGATGCTATCAACGAGTGTTAATGCACCATAATTGAGGATACCACCACCGTGACGCGGTTCAATTTCAACAGCACCCGAAAGCACCATCGTATCTGTCAGGGTGACATTCGCGCCTTCTGCAATTATCAGCACACGGTCTATGCCACCACTATGTAACAGACCGCCTTGGATAGTAACATCGCCTGTTAGGGTGACGGCTGGTGTAACCATCAACACACAGTCATCATCGAGATACAATGTGCCACCATCAGCGATTGCTTCTAGGGCATCTAGGGTACAGGCGTCATTTGGTTCGTGGTGTGGTGAATCTGTTGTCATACGTACAAGGAATCCTGTACTGATGGCAACCATGATAGCGAGTAGTGCGCGATTGAGTTGCTTTGCTGTCATAAGGCATCCTTATATCATCGCGTGATAGGTTTGAGTGTATCACATCTTTTAACAACTTTTTATAACATGGCAACAACGTAGAGGTTTTTTTCCAGTAGACTATTTGTAACGTAAACCGTTTTCAGGGAGCAAGTATCATGGAAGATTCTGGTAGTATTATTATATTAGTCATCTACGGCGCATTCATTATATTCATGTTTGCTGCACTATGGCAATTGTTCAGTAAAGCAGGACAACCTGGCTTTTTAGCGATTATTCCGATTGTAAATTTATTCATTCTGGTACAAATTGCTGGTAAGGACTGGTGGTGGATAATCTTACTGTTCATCCCGCTTGTGAATATCGTTGCAATGTTCTTGATTTGGCAAGGTGTGGCTGAGAATTTTGGCAAAGGCACAGGCTATGCCATTGGTCTATTCTTCTTGTCACCCATTTTCATTCCGTTGTTGGCGTTCGGCGATGCAACCTATCGGGGACGTAAATCCAAAGCATTCTAAACAGATAGACAGCTTTGAATATCATATAGATAATCAGGGAGCGTGTATGCGCTCCCTTTTTATTAGTAAAATATAAGACATCTTTTCCTTAAGGGTCGGTTTCCCATGGACTCTCATACAATAGATTTATTGTACACATTATTGAGAACAGTAAGCAAAAGGGGAAACAAATATGGTATACGCAGGCACCATTGTTAAAGGGCAAGCACACGAAAATACTAAAATTCTTGGGCAGGCATTTGATGCCTTCTCAATGAGTATAAAAGGTGAGGAAATCGCGCCTACTTTTGAGGAAGTGAAGAAAAAGTATGGTTACGACGACATTGACCCCGAAGGCTGGTATCCGCTTCAAATGTCGTTCGATACCTACGCAGCTATGAAAAAGCGATCCGGTGATAGCTTGATTCTGGTTTCGATGGGAACAGAGGTCATCAATGCTGCAAAATTACCGGATGAAATCACTACGATTGAGCAAAGTATTCGTCTGCTGATGGATATTCACCACCTGAACCTGAAAGATTTGCCAGAAGGTGACGGTTATACCAATCTCAAGGTAAAAGATAAGAAGATCACCTTTGAAGACCACACGACTTTTCCGCATGATGTGATTTACGGCTACATCTACGGTATGGCACAGCGTTTTCGCCCAGAAAAAACACGCCCAATTGTAGAGCGCGAATATCTGAACAAAGACGAACCCGATTATGGGGGCGCGAAATACACAATTACATGGTAGGTCGTTTTTCGTTAGACAAGATTTCGCTCTAAACAGATATTCAACACGCCCTAGTTGCTAAACAGTATTAGCAGATAGAGGCGTGTTTTGTTTGTTTTTGTGACACAAGGATATGTTTTGTGTGAGAAACCTTGCCAGATTGTCACACACAAGATTTTGGTTATATACTATACTGGAGGATGACACGTAGTTGTTGTGTCGGTATAACAGTTTTGTTGATAAGCGACACATCATTCAATCATTAACGAGGATAGGAGTCCGGCATGTATCATCCGGGTCGGAGCATTCGGTTACGCAGTAGCGCACGGAGCGATAGAGGGCGTGTGCGCCAAAATAACGAAGATAGTGTCCATTTGTGGGATGCGGATACATCGGTGTTGGCTGTGGTAGCGGATGGTATGGGTGGTGCGGTAGCAGGCGAAGAAGCCAGCCGGATTGCTATCGAGACGATTCAGGGCAAATTGACCACAGCGTATTATCGCTCGCCAGACGACTATAGCCAGTATGATAGCGAAGAACTCGCAGAATTATTAGGCGATGCTGTCCGTGAGGCAAACGATAATATCATGGAAAAAGTTGGCATCGACCCTGAACTGAAAGGCATGGGAACGACAGTTACAATGGCATTTGCGCGTGCAAACGATGTCATTTTGGCACATGTCGGGGATAGCCGTGCGTATTATATTGATTCCTCTGATGAGAGCATTGAGCAATTGACCTCTGACCATAGTTTTGTGCAGGCATTGGTCGATGCGGGACATATCACGGATGCAGAAGCAGAAAATCATCCGATGAAAAATGTGCTGTATCGGGCGCTGGGACAAGCTGATGACCTTGATGTGGATGTGTTGATGGATATTCGCATTCATGCCGGCGATAGGCTTTTGCTGTGTAGTGATGGACTCACGCTCCATGTGAATGCTGAAGAAATTGCCAAAACGGCGATGTCATCTGATGACCCACAAGTTATCTCTGATAAGCTCGTGAATTTAGCGAATGAGCGCGGTGGCAAAGATAATGTCAGTGTAATTGTGATTGTTGCGGAGTGGCAAGAAGAAAAAGAAAATGCGATTGCGAGTGCAGACGCCGAGACGGTGATTCCGCTTACGAACGGCGAAGACGAACCCACGATTCCCATGAATCCTGATTACCTCAATGTGACCCGCGCTAACCCTTCTCTGGATACTATCGAAACGAAAGATGACCCACAAGCTACGCAAGAGACACCATCGGCTGGTATCTATGGTGAGGGGAATGATTCGTTCGATATGCTGTTTTAGCACACTGAGGCATTAACGCAGTGCTTATATGCTGTTGACGACATCACAATATTTTCATTGCATACTGGAGTTAATTATCCTGATAGAGATAAAGGCTTACAGTCTACAATGGCAGTCGCAGACCCCCGCATTACTCCACTGGAGACACTTAAAGACGAATCTTATATTAGCTTGACGACGTTCCGCAAAGATGGCACGCCAAGACCGACGCCTGTTTGGTTCGCGGTGGACGATGGCACAATTTATGTCGCAACCGGCGTGGATGCTTACAAAGTGAAGCGCATCAATCATACGCCGCGTGTGACTATCGCGCCTTGTGATGTACAAGGGAATGTCGAAGAGGGTGTGATTCCGTTTGAAGGACACGCAACAGTACATCCGGCTGGGACACCAATTGGTGATAAAGCGAAACAAATCATCAATAGCAAGTATGGGTTGCAGAAGCGACTATTTGACTTCATCTACTGGATTCGGCGCGACAAATACACGTATATAGCGATTACACCAACCAAGAGTTAGAGCTGAAAAAGGCGTTGCAGATTAAGCAACGCCTTTCGTTATTCAGTCATAGATTGTTGTTTAGTTCGGGTCGATGAAGTAATTCGCACCGACACCTTCGGCAATCCATCCTTCGACCTGCTGATTGTTCACAGTTGCCCGCACGCGCCACATGCGTTGCAGATTGTCGCTACAGGCAGGTCCTTCCAAAATCGTTATCGGCGTGTTGCCCGGAATCTGGTTTGATGGAAATTCATCAGCGAGATTCGTGCGCATAGCGAGCGTGCCATCTGTGACAGTGGTAGCTGTATCACCGACAGCGACGCGGGTCGGTGGCGAATTGGTGCAGAGCGCGGCTGGGACAACTTGTACCACGACTGGCGCAATCGGCATCGGTGTCACAACCGCTATTTCTGGCGTTGGCGCAATGACTATCGGCGTGAGGACGAGTTCTACATCTGGCGTTGCTTGCACGGGTTCACCCAGAATGGTCAGGACTTGCTCTATGTAATAGTCATCGCTATCGCCTTCCGCAGACCACCCTACCAAGTTGTCATCCGTAGAGATTTGCCACCAGACAAAGCCATCATTACATTCAGGTCCGCCGATGACATCAAATTCTGTACCCTCTTGCAATTCTGTGAGGATGTCTCCAAAGGGCGCGTTACGTAAGCGCAAAGGCGTCCCGTCTGTGATAGTTACTCTGGCACGCATACCCACTGCGAGACGTGTTTCTGGCGCACCGTCGCATTGGAGGTCAGGGGCAACGAGGTCAAGGTCATCGTTTGCTATCGGCGTGTTGTTTTCGACACTCGGCAAATCGTGCGAGATGGTCGCAGGTGTCACATAGATGACTTCGTAAGCGGAACCTGGTGTAAAAATGGTATCCCCGACAACGGTTGTGAAACCTTCTTCTGGCAAGGATGTGGCGTGTTGCAACGCAGTGGTATCACCATCTTTAGCGAGGAAACCATCTGGCGTCGCATACACATTGATGAAATTGGGTCCAAGTGGCACAGGGTTCATATTTTCTTCTGCGAGACCGACGCGCCAATGGGGTGCAAAGACCTCATCGGTATATTGATAGCCGACCCATGCTGTACTACGCAACCAAGCTATATCACTGATGCTTGCGCCATTTTCAACAATGAGTTGTGTACCCTGTCCGTTAACTGTGCCGGAAATGGTATTAGCTATCGGTGGATTCGGGATAGCATTCCCTGTGAACGAGCCTTGAATCGCCTGACCAGATACGGGGTCAATATCGTAACCGAAACTCGGTGACATAAAATAACCGCCGTTAACAAAGGATGTGACATCGCCTTCGGGTGTCCATGTGAAGGATTCAAATTCGCCTGTAATCGTGCGCAAGTGGAACATAACACGATAGGTATTGAGCGCATCATCGCGGCTGTAGAGCATCACGTATGGGAAATAGGTATCAGCAGGCACATTGACATTAGCTTCATCAGATGTGATTTGTGCGAGTGCGTTACCTGTGGCGCTATTGAACACCAACACACGCCATTCACTTGCATTCGGGTTTGATAGCCCAATCGCAAAGCGCGAGCCTGTTAGTGTGGATGGGTAGTCATCTGACCACATGAAACGCTCGCCGATTTGTGCCTGATGCGAGACAAGTAACTGTCCGCTTTCGAGGTCATAGAAACCGATATGCTGTACGCCATCGGTATCTTGAACGACTTGTATCAGGGTGCGACCATTCGGTGTGATGTGTAGACGTGGTGAAAAATTCGGATTCTCGTTGACCCATGTTGGGCGTTCGATGCTGGCTTGTTCACCATCGGCATTGAGCCAGTGTAGGGTGTTGGTCTCTGGCACATAGGCGACAGCATACCATGCAGACGGGGGCAAGGATTCTGGCATCGCCAAGACAGACGGAACAGCGACGACCAGCACCGCTATAAACATGAGTAGGGTAAGCAATTTACGTGACATCTCATTTTCTCCTTGAGATTCAACTGTTTGTCATCACGTAGAAATAGGCACTATCAAACTCCCCTTTGATAGATGAGCCTTACGTGAGCGAACGCAATACGCTTACCCTACACCCGAAAACCGTAAAGGCAATCGAGTGTAAAAAAATTATTGCAAGTATTTACGGGTTTTTATAGCAATTTAGAATTTCTATTGCTCTACCGCGTGCGCAAATCCACTGGTAAGTGCGTTACGTTGTTCATGTAGCGAATGTAGAGACGGTCTGAGGGGTCGCCACTCCATTTTTCGTAGTCAATGCGCGTGATGCCTGTGTTGTAATGCCCATAGTAGAGTTGGTTGGGGTGCGATGGCGATTGGTTGAACAATGCCTTGAGGAGGGCGTCTATGAATGCTCCATGTGCAACGAGAGCGATGCGGTCATCTGTGTAAATGCGTTGACGCAAAGCAAGAGCAACTGTCACAGCACGCGATACAAACTCGGCTGGGGTTTCTTTTCCACGGTCAGCTCCCCACCAGCCCGCATCCGTTACCGTATCGGGTAACTGATAGGTCGGGTACTGGTCAGCGATTTCTGTGCGGGTTAAACCAGGATAGCCTGTGATAATTTCTTCGCCGTTTTCGTCGATTTCAGCTGTGAATAAGCCACCGATTTCATGAATATCTGTCCATACTTGCGGTGCGATGTCGAGAGCTTCGGCAATCGGTTTAGCAGTATCGAGTGTGCGCTTCATCGGACTGACGTAAAGATGCGTGAAGCCAAAGGGTTCGAGCGCAACACGGTCAGATGAGACACCTGCTTGGGTATATTCTGCAATGAATGCGCCGACAAGTTGTGCTTGTTCTTTGCCAATATCCGTGAGTTCGGGGTCGTATGTACGGTGTGTTTCGTACATTTCTTCGCTGATTGTTCCGAGAGCGTTGTTGGTCGATTCTGCATGGCGAATCAGATAGAGGCGCATAGGTGAGTGGTGTCCTTTGTTGGTGTATTTTTAACGCGCACCACAATACCACAGCTATGAGGAATTTTTAAATGTGTTGTCCGTAGAAAATTTTATCCGCCTAATTTACCAGCATATATCGGGGTGTAATCGGCAATATTTGCTATAGATGTTTTTTCGCCTGTGCTATGCGCGAGGTAGGCGCTACGAATGTCAGCAAAATCGGGTGTGCGCCATGCATCGCCTACAACAGTCAGATATGCCATCACAGCACGGATATAGCGCCCGTCTTCACTATCCCAATCAGGTTGCTGGTTAAGTAGGGCTTGTGCTTCTAGTCTATCTCCTGCACTGAGAAAACGTTTAGCGAGTTTTTCAAAGAGTTTGTTCGCCTGTTTAGCATTCACTTTTCCTACCATTTCGCGCATATCTGGGGGCAAGTTTTCAACGGCGATTGTGCCAATTGTGCCATCACTGGCTGGGGCGAGGTCTTGCTTTTGGAGCGCGTCACTGAGCGTCTGTGTGCTATCAGCGCCATGTTTTGTTGCCCATGCCTCTAACTCACAAACTTCTCCAGCACGATAGACTGTCACTCTGCCCTGCTTGCTACTGAGCCGAACAGCTAGGCAATCCGCAAACGAAGATAGCTCTTTTGCAAGCGCATCGTAAACATCAGGCTGGGAAGTGCTATCAAGAATGATGCGCGTCCAGCCGATGTGCGACGGTGCGACAAAAATTTTGAGTGTGTGCGGATAGGTCATGCCAGGTAAGCCAGTGAATGGGTCGTAGCGTTTGTAGCCCTGCTCAGTAGCAAAGCTATCTATAATGGTGGCAATTTTGGTAGTTTCAGGAGACGATATAAACAGACTGTGCCACAGCGTCATTGGCATCCTCATCAGAATCACGGGTATCATTTTTCTCAGCATACGAGATGATACTACCAGCGTCAACAAAGCCAAGTTCACGGAATTGCTGGCGTTCATCTTCAGCTTTGCCTGTGACGAAAACGAGATTTGTGCCCGCGTCGATAGCCGTATGAATCGCTGTCAAACGGAGAATCTGATCCCATTCGATACCACGCATCTCTTTTAGAAGTGCATGGGCAACGATGTGAGCAGTCTTTTCGTGCAAAGTGAGGCGGAGTGCGCCCATGGGGTAATTATTGCGGTACATGGTTAGGTTAATCTGGCGCTTGAAATAGACTTCTTGTAAATCGCGCCCGATGAGTAAGGGTTCGACACTGCTTGCCGCTACATCGTAGTGAGCGTTGCGCCACACATACCACCAAATCGCTAAATCTTGTGCGGTTTCTGCCTGCACAAAACTCACATCTTTGACACGCGCTGGCAATTTACGTGGGGTCTTCTCATCATGCTTATAAACCATGAGTGGGATTTCATCTTCAGCTTCTAAGCCGAGCATGCGTAGCGTTTTCATGAAGACAGGTGGGAATAAGCCATCTGCAAAGCGCACCCGTTGAATACGCTCATGGGCAGTCAGTTGCTCTAATCCTTGTTGAATATGATTGCTCGATACCCAAGCTGTGTTTTTACGTGGCGTGACGTAATTGAGTATCGGTAGGGTGCGCTGTGGATGATGAAGCACATCGACAAAGCCGACTGTCTCTTCTTGTGCGCCCATATCTAAATGTGATTGCCGTAGATGGGCATCTATACGGCGGAGTATTGTGCGGGATTCGCGTTCTTCGTCACGGGTCATAAGGTCTACCAATAATTGCATACGATACAGTACAACGTAAATTATTCACGTTGGCTTTACTTAGTATAGCAAGAGCGACCTAAGTTATTGTGGAGAAATAGTTTGTATGCCGTATGAAGGTGGCATGCGTATCGTAATATGGCTTAACTGGGCGTGTTGGTATAGAAATCGCGGAAGTTATTTTCGTTCGTCCATAAGAAAAAGATATAGAAACGGTACAGAATGCGTATCTGTTTCATGACCTCTTCTACAATGCCTTCTTCGGTCAATGTTTCGTCATCAATCTCGTACCAAATGCCCAACCGTAACCAGTCCGCGAGAGGGTGAAAGGTACTTATCCATTCATCCATGATGCGCGGGTGCTGGAAATATTTCGAGGCGAGGTGCATCTCGCTCGGATAAACGCCTTTCCAGAAGCCCATGCGGTATTTCTCGTCCATACCCATAAGGCTGGTATATAGCTCTTGCTTATGGCGTGCGATTGATAGTTTGCCCATGAGGTTTTGCTGGTCATACCACGCATCACGCTCTGCAATGACCTCAATGACAAAGCCTTCTTTCCAGAGGCGTAGTTCAATCGCTGGGTGTAGGTGTGGGCGCAGGTTATTGACGCTGGCGACATCTTCACGTCCCATCAATTTCTCTATCATGACGGCTTGTGAGCGTGAGCGGGTATAAGCTACCGTGAGGGTATCGAGGTCTTCAGGGTCAGCGAGGGTATTATCGTTAACGGCATCTTTGGGCGCGACGAGTAGATTCAAGTCCATGTCTGACAAAGAGATCGCTTTGAATACTTTCTGATGCAAATTGGTCATGCGCTCGGTTGCTTCTTGGAGCGCCTTATGGTCGTCACCTGTCAGCGCGTCGAGATGTTGCTGTGAGAAATAGCCCATGTTGCCCCCGCGTTTCTTTTGTATGAATTTCATTAGGCTTCGTTTCAGCCTTGATACTATACCGAAATACTTAGAGATGCAAAGGGGCTAGAGAGACAATCATGAACTACACATGCGGTGAACCTTCACTTAAATCCTCTTCTCAGGGGTAGGTATCCAATGCTCTACCATTCATAATCATATGATTTACTGACCCGCTCGTAACTTTCTAAATATCATGGTCAAGAAATTGCGGACGCACCAAGGCGGCGTCCCTACACTGTTGGGAGAATTTGCGGACTTGAATGTTCAAAAACCAACAAAATGTAGGGACTGGGCTTGCCCTGTCCGATATTCACGATGCCAATTCGTAGACAAATCACTTTATTAGTAAGCTGTTTGTTCAGCTTTAGATAGTCATGGTTGCCTCAGTAAGTGGTGCTTTGGACGTGTTTCGGACGCTGTATACAACGCCCCTACGGTTATTCTCTCTTTAAGTATGCTACAAAAATGAGAAACCTATCCTTGAAAACCTAAGTCCCCTAGCGCTTTGCTTGCGGAGAGGGGACTTTACATGTTGGATTTTGTAGTTCGCTATATCTACATTGAGAGGCTTCGTCAAATTTAAAGATTAGATCAGCACTAGCACGCCGAAGAAGTGAAATGCGAAGCCAGCCAGCACAAAGAGATGCCAGATTTCGTGGTGTCCCCACCATTCGTTGAAATTGGGGCGTTGGATACCAAAAATGACAGCGCCAACGGTGTAGCACACCCCACCAGCCACTATCAAGAAAAAGACAGGAGTAAAGACTATTGCAAAGACATGCGGCAGTAAAATAACGCTGAACCAGCCCATCCCAACATAGTAGAGAAGCGACCAGAGTGAATCAACTTCGTGCGAGAGGAGCTTCCAGACTACCCCGCCGAGCGCCATTCCCCAAATCGCAATCATCATACCGACGAACCACATGGTATCGAGTAAGGCATAGGCAATTGGTGTGTATGTACCAGCAATCATGAGGTAGATTGCGGCATGGTCAAGGCGGATGAGCCAGTCAATGACTTTGTTGCTCCCTTTATAGAGGTGCATAACCGTGCTTGCTGTGAACGTCAGTATTGAGCTAATGCCGAAAATAATCGACACAATCAGGCGTGGGGCATCTTGGTATGTCAGTGCAATGAGCCAGATAAGCCCGAGTAGCGCCGCAATCGCGCCCCCAAGATGGGTTAGTCCACTGACAGGTTCACGAAATTTGCGCAACCACGTTACGTATCTTTTGGCTGTTGCCATGAGGGAGTATCCTTAGTAAGGGTGATGTGTGCGTGTGAAAGGTTTCAAATGTCTTGTTAGCCCATTGTAACAAGGGTTTATGTCAATTAGGTGAGTATACAATTTGTGAAGAGAAGTACGAAGGTAATCAATAGATTGTCATATGTAACGTTGGCATTAACCAAATTGAATCCCTAAGCGTTGCAGTAATTGTTGGCTGTATTCAGCTTTGTATTTAATTGGCAATTTCTCTGCACTATGTGAATCTGACCCTGAACTAACCAGCAAATCGTGTTCAGTTGCATAGGCGAGGTATTGTTGCGTTTGTTCATCAGTGTGCTTGGGATAGTAGGCTTCGATGCCATCAATCGGTGCTTCGGCGCGTAGCTCATCTAAGAACATCGTATCAAAACACATGAAGCCATCATCACGTCCCGGATGGGCAAGTATACATAGCGCATCGCTGGCATGTGCGGCGGCAACAATCCGACTGGGTTCGATGCTGGCAAAACGAAAGCCCGCTTGCCCTAATACCCTACCAAGTGACACGTCATCGGTTTTATATTTTTCTACGAGTACAATCAATTCATTCAAGTGCTGAGATGAAGGTGTCGCAAGTGTGTTTGCGAATTCGTCATCGGTGATAGCATAGCCATTGGCACGCAGGGATGTCATCACTGCTGTTGTTATATCGCGTTGAGCTTGTTTGATTTCTTCTGTGAGGGCAAGTAGCGCATTCTCTTCTGGGTTGAAGCCGAAGCACAAAAAATCAACCATTTGGTCTTTCCACTGGCTACTGACTTCTACGGCTACTAACAATGGAAATTGCTTTTCAATGGCGATTCGTTGTAATTCAAGCGCGATGTCGGCGCGGTCATGATCCGTGATGGCAGCTAACGCGAAGCCCTCTGCCTTCAGATGATCAATGAGGGTTTCGGGTGTCCATTTGCCATCGCTATTGACGGTATGCAATTGCAAATCAATGGCATCATCAGGGGATAGGGTTAGGTTTTCAGTAGATAAGCGCATCTAGTTTATATCCATCTCAAATCATAATAATTGCTCACTATTATAATGTTGATTGGGAAAAATTGTGTGATAGTAACACAGAATAAATAGAGGACGCACAGAAGTGCGTCCCTACAAATTTTATTGACCTTATTCGGGGAGTACGTCGCGGGGTTTGCTACTACCATCTTTGGCGGGACCAACAACGCCACGCGCTTCCATCACATCAATGAGACGAGCCGAGCGTGTATAGCCGATGCGCAAGCGACGTTGCAATAGTGAGATACTCGCTTTATCTAGGCGGCGCACGAGTTCTACGGCTTTGTCGTAGAGTTCATCTTCGTTGCCATCTTGGACATCGCCTGTGAGTTCACGCCGTGTGAGTTCAACATCATCGCTATCGCCATTGCTGGCATTGTTGTTGCTTGCAAACAGTGGCAAATCACTATTGTCGTTATTGTTATCCCAGAATGCGCCATTACCACCGGAGCTACTCGGACGGCTGGTATTTGATGAACCCGCGTTCGTGCGTGGAATATTGAGTTCAGCACGCATGAGCTTGTCTTCGGCGGGCTGTTTGATAGCTTGCATTTTCCAGTAACGCACAATGTTGTTGATTTCCATATCAGAGACGTATACACCCTGTAAACGCAAAGGCGCAGGACTATCTCCACTGAGATAGAGCATATCGCCTTTACCAAGCAAGCGTTCTGCACCTGGTTGGTCAAGGATAACGCGACTATCTACCGAACCCGCTACCGCGAAGGCAATACGGGCTGGGAAGTTGGCTTTAATGAGACCCGTGACAACATCTACGGATGGACGTTGCGTCGCAATCACGAGATGGATGCCTGTCGCACGAGCAAGTGCCGCGATACGGGTAATCGTGCGCTCTGTTTCTTCTGGCGCAAGCATCATCAAATCTGCCAATTCGTCAATGATGACGACCATGTATGGCATGGGGTCGGTGGTAGCAGGGTCACGATGTTTATTGAAATCTTCGATATTACGCGACCCTTGCTCACTAAATTGTTTATAACGAGCGTCCATTTCGCGTGTGACCCATTTCAGCACGCCAACGATGCGCTCTAGTTCAACCACCACTGGCGCAACCAAATGCGGAATACCGTTGTAGCCTGTCAATTCCACGCGCTTCGGATCGACCATGATGAATTTGACTTCTTCAGGTGTATTGCGCGATAAAATACTGGCGATGATGCTGTTCACACAGACCGATTTACCAGAACCCGTCGTACCTGCAATCAGCAAGTGAGGCATGGACGACAAATCAGCACTGATAGGCGCACCGGATACGCTTTGTCCGAGTGCGATAGCAAGTGGTGTTTTGTGCTTGCTGAAACTCGGTGAATCCATGACATCGCGCAGAGAAACGAGCGTGCTTTCGGCATTCGGTACTTCAACACCGACATAACCTTTACCTGGCACAGGGGCTTCCACACGAATCGAGCGTGCGCCGAGTGCAAGTTGCAAATCTTTATCCAGACCCGCAATCGCAGATACTTTCACACGCTGTTTGCGTCCACCGCGTCCACTGACGTAATCCGGTTCGACACCGTACTGTGTAATCACGGGACCTGTGTTGATTTCTACTACGCGACCTGGTGCGCCAAATTCTGCCAGTGTGTCTTCAATGGTGCTGGCTTGTTTGAGTAAGCGTTCACGGTCAAATTCTTGTTCGCTACCACTGCTGAGGAGCGTGCTATAGTCCGGCAAAGTGTAGTTAGGACGCTGTTTCGTAGAGCGCACTTCACTCGAAATAGGCTGGTCAGGTTGTACAGATAGCATCTGCTGACGTGGCTGAATATCTGCATCCGCTTGGGCAGACGGCAATTTACTGGGTGGTGTGAAATCATTATTTGCCGCTGGTTGTTGTGGCACAGTGACCTGCACGGCATCAGGGATACCATCACCAAACTGGGCATCGAATGCCTCTTCGCGTGCGCCTTCACTGGATGGTACATAGGCATCGGAGATGTCTTCTTGACGCGCACGAGCAATCGCACCTTGCGAGAGAGGTCCTGTTTTGCCTTCGCGGAGTGCATTCAAGCGGTCTTGACGTTGCTTGAGGTAATCGTTGACCTCTTCCGCTTCTTGCTCTGCTTGTGCTTCACGCGATGGCGTAGCTTGTGGCTGTCCGCTGGCTTGGTTTGTATTAGCGGCAGGTTGCGAAAGCATATCACCAAGCCGTTGTGGCTGTTCCGGCTGGGGCGCAGGGGTATTTGTCGGACGTGTGACATCGGGTGCCGCTACTGGACGAATCGGACCGGCATCAAAATGGCTGAAGCCATCATCCATTGGAAGCGGTGTATCCGGCAAGCCAACAGGTGCAGGTGGTGGCGCAACGGTACTACCATTGTTGCTACGTCCGCCAAAGAGACGCCCGAAAATGCCATTACCATTATTTGCTTGTGGCGCTTGTTGTACGGGAATCTGTGGAATGGCTGGCATATACGCAACTTGTGCGGGTACAGATTGTCCGTTGGGTTGCGCGTATTGCCCATTTTGCCCGTTCATAGAGACGGTCTGTGCTTGTCCGCCGATGGTCATACGAATAGCACGGTCATCGTCACTGCCAGCATTACCCGCAGAAGCATTTGCCATTGCAGGAACAGGTTGAGCAGGTGCCATATTGTCCATGCTGATGCGTTCACGAGCGGCTTGTTGTGCGGCGATTTTGCGCTCGGCACGTTTGCGGACAGCCCGTTGTTTCATGCCTTCGCGCATTGCTAATACCATGCCTGCGCCTGCTCGCATAATTTCCGCGGCGCTCATACGGGTGATGAGCATGATGCCGACGATGGTTGCAAAAATCATGAGCAGGAAGCCACCGATTTCTGTTACAGACGTCGTGAGATAATAATACAACTCTGCCCCAATGAGTCCGCCACCCACTTGATATACCTCATAAGATTGTTCTAGGCGGAATCGCAACAAATCACGCGATAATTCTGGGTTATCTGGGATGAAGAGTTGATCCCAATTATAGCTAAAAGAATCGAACCATTGTAAAAAGTAGAGCGATGTAACCAGCACAATGGCGACCCCTGCTACACGAATAGGGTCAACAGTTGGGGCTTCGTCGCCAAAGTGACGCACAATCAACCAGCCACCAATGACAAAGAGTGCGATGGGGACTGCCATTGCGCCCCAACCGAACATCTGCCCAAGAAAAGTATGAAATCCACTGATGGCAGCTTGGTCACGGCTCATGCTACTGAAAAATAGCACAAGTGAGAACACGACCATGCCAACGCCAATAATGTCGAGCCAGTTATCGAGTGTCAGTCCGTCGGTGTCCGATGCTTTCGGTACTTTGCTGACTGATTTTTTACTGCTGGATGATTTACTAGATGAAGATGACTTGCTATCGTCACTGCCACCAAATATGCCACCAACGGCTGAACTAAAGCGACTGAAAACGCCTGCACCTTGAGCTTCGGCATCTTTGGTTTCGGATTTACTGCTCTTTTTCGCGCCGAAAGCCGATTGCTTTTTGCTGGTGGGTTTTGCGCTAGATGACGAAGACGATTTACTAGATTTATCGTCTTTTTTGCTATCATCTTTTTTGCCAAATGACCCAAAGCGACTGCTACTGCTACTGCTACCGGACGCTTTTGCGGCTGGTTTGCTAGATTTGTCGTCTTTTTTACTATCATCTTTGCTACTACTTCCGCCACCGAAGCGTCCGAATCGGCTTCCGCTACCACTCGATGATTTGTCATCTTTTTTGCTAGATGACGAAGACGATTTACTAGATTTATCGTCTTTTTTACTGTCGCTACTGCCGCCACCAAACATCCCGCCGAGACCGCTGGTCACTGACCCAAACATGCCTCCGCCGGAGCTATCATCTTTCTTTGCGTCTTTGCCAGATGATGACTTGCTAGATTTATCGTCTTTTTTGCTGTCGCTACTGCCACCACCAAACATCCCGCCGAGACTGCTGGTCACTGACCCAAACATGCCTCCGCCGGAGCTATCATCTTTCTTTGCGTCTTTGGTAGCAGATTTACTGCTAGACGAGTTACTAGATTTATCATCTTTTTTGCTACTACTGCCAAAGCGCGAGCTTCCCGATTTGCTAGAGCTAGAGGACGATGAGCCGGAAGACGATGGTTTGCTACTGCTACTTGATGATGAGCTACCGCCACTACTACCGAAGCGTGACCCACTGCTCCCGAAACGCGAGGAGCTACCCGACCCGCTACTAGAAGACGAGGACGGTTTGCTACTACTACTCGATGATGAGCCACTACCACTACTACCGAAGCGTGACCCACTGCTCCCGAAACGCGAGGAGCTACCCGACCCACTACTAGAAGATGATGAGCCGGAAGACGAGGGTTTGCTACTGCTACTCGATGATGAGCCACTACCACTACTACCGAAGCGTGACCCACTGCTCCCGAAACGCGAGCTACTGCCCGACCCACTACCAGAGGACGAGGATTTATTGCTGGAGCTACCACTGCTTCCAAAGCGCGAGGAACTACCCCCACTACTACTACCAAAACGCGAGGATGAGCCACCACTACTGCTTCCAAAACGCGAGGAACTGCCTCCGCTACTGGATGATGAGCTACCGCTACCACTGCTTCCAAAGCGCGAGGAACTACCGCCACTGCTACTACCAAAGCGTGACGATGTACCACCGAAGCGACTACCACTTGATGATGAACCGGGCAAACCACCTGATTTGCTATCCTCACCAAACGGACTGATTCTATCGCGCAGGGACGCGCCTATAGACTCGTCCTCATCGTCGTCGTAGTCCTCATCGTATTCAATATAATCTTCGTCGTCGTCGTAATAATATTCGTCGTCGTCTTCGTATTCGTAATCGTCGTAACTCATAGTTGGTTTCACCCGACCACTGCGTGTACTGTGGAAATAGCTTGTCAATCTGCTGTATTAGCCAGAGACTTTTATGTAGGCATCATATGCTGTTATCTTGGACTGCCCTATTGTTGGCAGAGAATGAGTGTGTTAGTTGAACGGATTGTTAGGTAACGAATCTTCGTCACTTATGACTCTACTATATAAGATAATGAGGATTTGCACCTATCGAAATTCGGTCTATTTAATATTACCACAAAATGGCATTTTTCGCATCAAATTTAGAACATAAATTCTCATTTTCATGATAACCTTTCCTTAGAAAATATGAACCTATTATGACTGTTGCGCTATTGCCCTTTTTGCGCGATAGGACTATAACAAAGTGTATAAGTGGATTAGGGAGTGGTAAGCAATGACGCTAGAAATGAACCACTATTTGGAACAAGGTGTGATGGTTGTCACAGCAGAAGGTGACATTAATTCAGCAACGGCGTCTGTTTTTGGTGAGCATTTATCGAATGCGGTTGATGATGCTCCAAATGCGCAACTCGTGCTGGATATGAGCAAAGTATTTTATATGTCGTCGGCTGGTTTACGTGATATTGTCGCAACCTTGAAAAAAGCGAAAAAACAAGACGGCGACCTGCGCCTTGCGGGTATCCGTGACCGCTTGAAACCTGTTTTTGATATGGTGGGCTTGAATGACCCGACATTTTTCTATCAAACGGTGGATGATGCCGTCGCTAGTTACGACTAATTAGGTACGAAAAAGGGTCGGCAACCGTACCGACCCTATCTGCGTGGGGTTCTGCTCTACAAGATGCGGTGGGGGCGCATTATTAAGTAGCGATGTTATTCTGCGTTTTCTTCTTCCGTACTTTGCCACAAGGCGAGATGATTACCATCAGGGTCGATGAAGTGTGCCATGATGCCGTTGCCTGGAATGACCATGTTATCGGTCAGGCGTTTGCCACCATGCGATTCGATGCGTGTCATATCGGTGTCGATGTCTTCACTATCGAGATACATCACAACATCGCCTTTTTTCACTGATTGATTATCAATGTCGCTGAAGCCACCGGATAGGTCGCCTGAATTGAACATCGTATAACCAAGTGCCTCGTCGGTCTGTATTTCCCAGCCGAAAACATCAGCATAAAATTTTGCCGCTTTTTCAGATGATTCAGTTGCCAATTCAACGTGTACAATTTTTTGTTTCCCCATGTTGCGTCCCTCCTCAATTGGACAAGTATTTGATGTGGTGTGTATTTATCCGAACACATGTTCATTGTAGAACATAATTTCGCAAATCCTGTGAAGATTGCGTTAATAGAAACATATGTTCTAATTAATGAAATTTTGCACAACAAGGGATGGGGAAAGTGAGGTGAAATTAGAAAGGTGAAATGAATCCCCTCCCCTTGCGCTTGGCTTGCGGAGAGGGGATTAAAAAGCAACCTGTTTAAGAATCAGGTGCGGTATACGAATAGCTATCCCAATCGTCTAGCAGACTGAGTAAATCATCGAAGGTATTGATACGCGCATCAGGCGTAATCATATCGTTCATGAGCGATTTTTTATGCTTGGGTAGCATGCGCAAGATACCGCGCACACCTACCCGTTGCGAGCCAATGATGTCAGCAGTTGGGTTATCGCCAACATAGAGGGTGTGCTGAGGCTTCGTGCCGATAGCTTTCAGCGCCACCTCAAAAATACGCGAATCTGGCTTCAGATAACCGACATCTGCGGCTGAAATGCGCAAATTTTCGTCTGGGAAGTATTTGAGCAAGCCAAAACGTTCGAGTTCTGGCTCACGCATCCACATCGGGAAACCGGAGTTCGTGACGATACCGATTTTTATATCCGCATCTAGCAGTGCCTGCAAACCCTCTGCCACATCGGGAAAAACAGTCACACCATCATCACCACGCCAGCCATAGGCTTCCATCAGTTCCCGCGAAGACAAACCAGCCGCGTCTATATCAAAGCCGAAGTGTGTTAGTACACTGACCAACAGCGTTTCCGCATTGGGCGCACGGTAGGTTTCGCGGGCGGATTCCCACGCATCCATCATCTGGTCGCGGTATTCCGCACAGAAATGATTGACACTGACAGGCAGTGTGTGTCCGGCATCTTCCATATAATCAAAGACGCGCTGTAAATGCGCTCGTTCACGCGCTTCCCAATCAGGGTCGGACTGACTCCAATCAATGAGTGTGTCGTCCATATCGAAGAGGATAGCGTGTATTGCGGGTGTCTTGCTCATGCTTTGACAATTGCCTGACTACTGCTGTCATCGGGTTCGGGTGATGGCAACATCTGGGCGCTCTCTTCAGTACGCATCATGAGCAAGAATTTATCAATTGCCCCATTGACTGTCCCTTGTGGCGACCAGCCAAGTTCGTTTTGAGCTTTGCTTGTATCAAGTGTGATGCTCTTTTCCATGATGGCACGTTGAACGGCATGTGTGCGCAATTGCACCATAAAATCAGGCAGTGAGCCGGGTTCACCGATACCGTATTCATTACCAAAACGGCGCATAAACTCTGTTGGCGTGATGGTTTCTTCACTGGCGATGTTGTAGACATTAGCGACGCTGGCATCTTCTTCGAGTTCGATAATTGCCATGATAGCGCGTGCGACATCATCTTCGTGCGCCCATGCGACAGCGTGTTCATTCGTCATCATACTTTGTCCGGCACGGAGCATCTCTGTGACAACGGCACTGCTGTTGTGTGTTCCCATAATGTAGCCTGTGCGGAGTACATAGCCGGGAATCCCGCCATCTAGCACCACTTCTTCAGCACTGTGCAGGGCGCTTCCGAGTGTGGAGCGGGTATCTAAGCTGGCATCTTCTGACACAGGCTCGTGGCTATCAGCATAGGCATTTGCCGCGCTCAGATGCACGATGCGGTCAACATCAGCGCGTCCGGCTGCAGCAAAAATAGCCTCTGTGCTTGCTTTGAGCCATGCCAATTTGTCATCATAATTAACTTTTGCCTGTGGGATACCGTTCAGGTCTTGTGCTGCTGCATGGATGACGACATCTGCTTTTGCCATCTGAATCGCGCTATACACTGCCGATTCACGAGTGAGGTCTGGGTAAGCTGGAATGCCGCCTGCATGCCGGATGCGATATGCACCAACAGTCCCTAAATCGGTTGTGCCGACGACTTTGTAGCCTACTTTGACTGCGAGTGTGGTCAGGGCGAGTCCAACACCATTCGCCGCCCCTGTGACGAACAGTGTTTTTTGTGCTTGTTCGGTTGTCTCTGTGTTATCTGCCATTACAATCCCTCTATCACGAAACATTAATCTTTAATCGTGGTCTGATTATGCCATGAGGCACACGGCATATCAACGCACCAGTCGTTGAAAGTGAGGAAAAAACTTTTGAATCACAGCGACACAGAGACACAGAGAAAATTGCCTGCAAAAGTATCTTCTAGTAAACAAAATAAAGGACAGCCATATTGGGCTGTCCTTACAGATGGTGTCGTTTTACGAGAAGGTGCGACTGCCCTAGTCGATTTCGATGCGTTCTTTATCGTCGTTTTTGGGTTTTTCGCCATCGTCTTCAACACGCACAACTTCGAGTTTCACTTTCGTGACGAAAGCGGCGATTGCGCCTAACATAGCAAGCCACGGTTGGAAGACAAGCAGTGCGCCACTGACAACCATCGCTGGCGTGAGTGGAACTTCAATTAATTGTTCGCCATCCATCTTGCGCACAATCAATTTGCGGACGTTGCCTTCTGCAACCAATTCTTTCGCTTTGTCTACGAGGTCGTTGGCGGCAACTTCCATTTCATCGGTGAAAGTACGTTTTTCGTCTTGGGGTTCTGGATTTTGTGGTGCGGTCATTGTGTGATACTCCCTATAGTCTATTTTATGTTTGGTTCTACTTTCCTATACGTGCAAAGCGTAAACGAAGTCGCATAAAATTTTTGTAAAAATCTACAATCTCTCTTATATCCCTAGAAACAAAAAAACCGTCACTGTTAGTTTAGTGACGGTTGGTTCGTTCATGCACATTATTGAGCATGGATACTATCTCCTATGGGGTTAGCACTGTGCGTCGCCGGTGTGAAACCGTACCCTTACGACGTGAAGGTGCTTGTGGAATCTGCGGTTCGTTATCTGCCAAGCGATTTTTATCGCTATTGTGTAGATGTTGGTCGCTATGGCGATGTGTGTTGTCGTATGTCCAGCGCATGGCTACTCTCCATCCTGAGATTGCGTGTCTTACGTGTGTCAGTGTTAAATGTTACTCATGTCGCGGCGTGGTGCGCGATTGCGTTGTTCTTCCCGTGTGCGACGCTCATTGCGACGGCGATTTGCTTTTTGGCGACGTTCTGCGGAATCTTGTTTGTGATGGTCATAGTGCATATAGTCGTACATGATGTTTCCTCTGTTATGTGTTCTGTGTATGCATTTATGCAATTTACCCGATATTTTGGGTATATATGGCTAATTTTAAACTGAGCTTAGTGGCGTTTTTTGCTTTTACCGATGTTCAAACGTTCCGCGAGGGTGCGTTTGCTAGCTTTGGCTTGGCGTTCACGGGCTTCTGTTTTGTAAGTGCTGTAATCGTAGTGCATGCCATTCTCTCCTGATTGTGTATTATATGTATGCATTTATGCAATTTACCCGATATTTTGGGTGTATGTAGCTAATTTTAAACTGAGCTTAACGGCGATTTTTGCCTTTACCGATGTTCAAACGTTCCGCGAGTGTACGTTTGCTGGCTTTCGCTTGGCGTTCACGGGCTTCTGTTTTGTAAGTGTTGTAATCGTAGTGCATGTTGTTCTCTCCTGTATGATTGTTTGGTTTCTACCTGTCTATACGCACAGGTTATTGTGATGGTTCAAAATTGCTCTGGTGTTTATATATTTCTAATGTTGCATCCGATGTGATGCGTGTTGCTTGCTGTCTTCACACTCTTATACGCAGGAATTGCGCAAAGGGTTCAAAATTCGCCAAAATTGCTCAGAATTTGCTGGTTATTCAGTTGGTAAGCTACAGGAAAAAGGGGCTGTTATCGTCAAGCAAATGAATGCGATTGGCAAAGCTCTTGGGTGTGCAAGAATTATCTCAAACGTTGTCGCCGACAACAGCCAGACTTCTTCAGGTGTATCTGTGTTGCTTCCCGACAACACAGTGACCGTTTACCCATTTGTATGGGTAACTTAAACTCAGTATATGCAAAAAAGTGGGTAGTGTCAAGTTAATGAATTTATTCACATGGCTTTAAAGGGTCATATAGGTTCACTTAGGTACGAAAATTTGTTCTTTGACATACTATAGTCACTTTTGCGGGTAAATGAATGTAACTATAGTGTACACGAAAGAGCGCAGATAGCATCTCATTTTAGCTTTTTCTGCTCTTATCCTCTTGCGTGATGAACTCGACTGGACAGCGCGATAGATAACTGATTTCTTCTGCGAGTTCACGGTATTGGGGTAAGGCAAAAGCAACTGTTTCATAAAGTGAATACAGCCGAATGACGCCTTCGGGGGTGGTACGGTGTAAGAGGCTATCGAGTTTGCCTGTGATGCGTTCGACACTCAGCACACGCCGAATACTGCTGGTATCCAGTTTGGCGCTGACTTTATCGCCTTGTAGCACAATCAGCATATGGGGTAAGAGATACAGGCTTACTTCTGCGCCGAGATTGCTTTCTCCTTGTAAGGTATCTTCTGCGATATGCGCGGCAAGGGGTCCAATGGGGGTCGCTGGTGGACGTCCAATATTCATGCGGGATTGGTTAATCGTGCGCCGTAGAACTTTTACAAGTGTTGCCATCTCTGCTTCGGGCATTTGGAGCGTCAAAATGCGCCAGTGTCCACTGACCTCGATATGAATGCTCAGGGAGGCGATATTTTCGGGCGTGAGCGTGACAGCACTCACCCATTGTATCGTCGCAAAGTCGATGATGTGATGCTGGGAACGCTGATTATCTTGCCAGCCGATGCCTCCTTCAACGAGATGTAAGGCGCTGAAGGCACTAAAGCGCAAGGTTTCGCCAGGTGCAGACAAGCGATACAAGCCCCCTTCAGCAATGCGGGTCAGCGCCCGCCGATTATCATCTTGGGGTGCGGGTAACATCACTTGGTTGGATTTACGCATTTGGCTTGTTATCACCCACAAGCCACTGGCGATGATGACTAAGATGGTTGCTTCGACCATAGAGGCACAGTTCTATCTTTTGACAGTATCTATCTATTATGCCACAGGATATACGAGGACTCTCTAATTTGTATCAGAACATCATTTTTCATGGCTATCGTCTGCTAGTAAAGGGCGACAATCTATGCACAATTTGCCTTTGACACGGTTGCATGCTTCGCACAGCAATTGCAAATTATCGTAAGTAGATGTGCCACCTTTGGCGATACTGATGATGTGGTCTAAAACCAGCTTGCCATCTATCACACGGCAGTTGAAACACTGTTCGCCATACTCAGCGCATAAATCAGCATAGAAGCTATCATAGTGTTTGCGGAGTTCGTAGCGTCGTTTACGCTTTACCTGTGGGGGAACGCCTCGTATGTAATGTATATCCATGTGTTTAGGGAAATAATCATCTGGGGGCGCAGGTACAGTACGGGCGAAAAATGCCTGTAAGTCACTATCATCATCGCCACACTGACAACGGTGTGCAACCCGTCCGCAATACTGACAATAGCGTTTGGGCATATCAGGGTTTGACCGCGACCATGCGCGTGCGATAGCTGGATTCACTGTAATAGACAAAACGCCAGTTGATGAATGCTTCTTCTAGCTCGCCATCACGCAGTAAAAAGTCCTGATTAAAATCTGGCACTTGCTCTAAGTAGCGTTCGTTGAAGGTTTCGTAGATAAGATGCCCGCCGGATTTGACCATCGCACTCAGAATAGGGAATAGGGGTCGGCGTAGATAGCGAAATACCGTCACGACATGGTAGCTTTCGGGGCAAATTTCGTGCAGACGAGCGCAATCGCCACTGCGACGCAATACTAACTTGTCAATATCTGTCTGTAATAGATTGGCATTACGAATATTCTGGATTGCCATCTCTTTGCGAGCGCGTTTGAGTGCTTCACGACTGATGTCCATCAAATCGACTGAGTAGCCTTGTTTTGCTAACCAAATACCGTTCTGCCCTACTCCACACGCTAAATCGAGCGCACGCGGACGCAGGCGTGCCTCTGTATCGGGGTCAGGGGCATAATCGAGTAAAAGTTGGTCGGGGTCAGGGTAAGGTTTTTGTTGACGTTGCTTGAAAATGGCATCCCAACGAATACGGTCTTGGACAGACATGCGCGATGATTTCTTTCTAGTTGTGTGTTATCTCATTATAGAGTGGCATCGTTCCTGCGCAACATAAGCAAATAATAATGTGAGAAGGCATTATTCTTAACCCACAAGTGTGTGTCAATTTAATATAATGCTTGTTATCTGTACAAATAGGGGAACGTGATAGATGGTTGAGCCTGCTTATCACATTGAACGTCTGACAGAACCAGAAGCCTATCTGATTACGCTTCATACTGTGTTCGACCCAGCAACAGATATGCAAACCTATTTCGAGGAACTAAGCGCACGGCTGGACGAAGAAACAGCACCCATTACCAGCATCGTAGACATCCGTGACCTGACATTTACGTTCACTGATTTGCTCGGCACAACCCGCGATTTGCAAAATATGAAGGTGAACCCTACCCGTCATCGCATGTCTAAAAAGTTCATTGTGGTATCTGAGAGTAAGCTGATGAAAGCCTCTATGGACGGCTTCCGGCGCTTCGGTATTTTCCGTGATGCACAAATTGTTCTTACAGTAGAAGATGCTTTACGTGTTATCAATGAAGATGATAGTAACGGTACAGCAACACGTCTAGCGTAAAAGTTTGCAATTTACAGAACAGAGAGATATATGCCATATAAGATTGAGCGTATTCATGAGCCAGATGCGCTCCTCGTCACATTGACTGACCCCTTTGAGCCACGCAAACACGCGCTGGCTTTCTTTGATGCGCTCAACCATCACTTAGATAATGAATCTAAGTCGATTGTGACCATTCTTGATGTTCGTGGGCTGACGATTTCAGTACAAAAATTACTAGCAGGCATGAACGCCGTCATGGACAATGAGGATAGTCCGCCGAACCATCCGATGTCATCGTATTATATTTTTGTGAGCGAGAGTAAAGTCATGCAATCTGCTAAAAAGATATTCTTTCGTTTTAATGTGTTGGATGATGTGCAGGTGGTTGCTACTGTAGACGAAGCAAAAATGCGCATCGCTGCACAAGCAAGTGAAGCCAGTTAACTACTACAATTACCTTCCCCAGCAAACCCAACAGGCGACCAGACAGCAGGTGTATTGCCCTGTACTGATGTATTCAGTGTGCGGGTGGTATTCGTTTGTGTATCCACGATGATGAGCGTATAGGCACTACGCACGGCAAGCCAGCGTCCGTTTTCTTGAGGGCTAAAACGCGGAAAATCAGCATGGGTTAAGTCGAGGTCGCTGGCGTATTGCGTCGCTGTACCATCATCGGTACTGACGAGTGGTAATTGCCAGAGGGTATTCGGCAAGCGCCCTTTGAAATCCCGAATAGAACTGATGACGCCTGTTGCATCCGGTAACCATGTACTATCCAGCACCATCGACCATTCGTAGCTGAGTTGTGTCGCAATTGCCGCCGGCTGGTTGGCAATCATCCACACCATATCGCTACTATTTTGAGGCGACCACACAAAACTGATGAGTTCGCTATCCGGCGACCACCGGGGCTGATGAATGCTACCGACCTCAAAATTTGTTAGTTGATACTTGAGTTCACCATCGGCACTGACTATCCACATATCACCTTCATCAACGGTGACAGGGGGTAAGGGTGTTTGTCCGGGTGGCGGTTGGGCAGTCGGAATCGCGGTTGCAAGGGCATTTTCGCCCGGTACGCGCTCTGAATAGGAAATATAAACCAGCCATGCACTATCCGGCGACCAGAGAGGCGAGGATTCGCGTCCGGTGACACTGTAAAATTGCACCGTATTATCACCAGTATCAGTACGTACATAGGCAATATGGCGGGTAGTCGGATTATTGCCTGCGGTGCGTCGTAGCGTAAAGGCAATCCGTGTCCCATCGGACGACCAATCCGGCTCCCAAATATCCCAAGCTTCATCAATGCGCTCTGGGGTATAGCTTGCCATCTCTTGTGGGTTGCTACCATCTATGCCAATGCTATATAGACGACGTGCTTGGCTACCATCGGTATAGGTCAGCAACAAGCGACACCCATCTGGCGAAAAATCCCACACATGATGCTCACCAATGCCGAGCTGTACATCATGGTATTGGTTATTGGTCACGTCGTACAATACGATGCGGTCACGCTCGACAGTGTTAAGTGCCAACATAGGACTTGCCAATGGGACAACGCTCTGCCCTTGCGTCGGCTGGGGCGCGATGAGTACGAGCATGAGCAGGCAAAGCATACCTGCACCAGGATAAAATCGCGCTATCATGGGAGCAAATCGAGTCCAAAGCTATTTTCAGTGAAAATTTTCTGGCTATCAATCGGCGTATCGCCTTCTTGGCGCTCGACTTCTTTATAAGTACGGTCAGACTGTAATTCCCACGCGCCTTGATTATCCAGCAATTGGGTTGCCAGCGTGCGCAAAATCTTCATGCGGATGGTCTGGTTCAAAATCGGGAACACAACTTCAACACGGTTATAGAGGTTACGGCGCATCAAATCCGCACTGCCGAGCAAGAGTTGTTGTTCATCCGGTGCATTGCGGAAATAGTATGCACGGGCATGTTCTAAGAAGCGCCCGATGATGCTCACCACGCGGATATTATCGCTGACGCCGGGAATGCCTGGTAACAAACAGCAGTGTCCGCGCACAAGCAAGTCAATTTTCACACCAGCTTGCGATGCTTCATAGAGTTTTTGAATCATCAAATCTTCTTCAAGCTGGTTCATTTTGAAGATAAGGCGTGCTTCGCGCCCTTCTTTTGCTGCCTGAATTTCATTATCAATGAGGCTGTAGAGCGTATCAAACAGGTAATCCGGCGCAACGAGTAATTTAGTGTAACTCGTTTCAGGAGCATAGCCAGTTAGGCGATTGAAAAGTCGTGTGGCATCATCGGCTAACACATCATGGCAGGTAAACAGCCCAAAGTCGCCATAGAGCCGTGCTGTTGAGGCGTTGTAATTGCCTGTTCCGAGATGCAAATAGCGTCGCACACCATTTTTCTCTCGGCGCACGACCAGCGAAATTTTAGCATGTGTTTTGACCGCGAGTTCTTCCACACCATAGACAACATGTACGCCTTTATCTTCTAGCGCCCGCGCCCATGTGAGGTTATTTTCTTCGTCAAAACGCGCTTTCAGCTCTACGAGTACGGTCACTTGCTTATCGTTATCACGCGCATCCAGCAGTGCCTCGACAATCGGTGAATTTTTGCCCACGCGATAGAGCGTTGCCTTGATTGCCAACACTTTCGGGTCTTTGGCAGCCGTACGGAAAAAATCCTCGACAGGGGTAAAAGATTCATAGGGATGATGCACAACGACATCACGTTGCGCAATCTGGTCAAAAATATTGAACTCACGCGATAGTAACTCGACGTTGCGTGGCACGAAGGGTTCATATTGTAAATCATAGCGTTTGACGCCTGCTAACTCGAACAAATCTGACGACCCCAAAGCGCCTTTGATGCGATAGACAAAGGCTCTATTGTGCAATTCGAGTCCTATTTTGAGGCGCGTTAGCATGCGATCACTGATGTCATCTGGCACACTGATACGCACTACTGAGCCAAAACGCCGTTCGCGCACACCCTGTTCAATGACACTCATCACATCGCGTAGGTCTTCATCTTGTTCTTGTTCATAGTCGATGTCGGCATTGCGCAATACCCGAAAAGGAAACGCCTCTACGATGTCCATGCCTGGAAATAGATAATCGAGATTGTTCATTATCAAGTCTTCTATCCAGACAAAGCGCATGGTTTCTATTTCTACACCGCCATAATCAAATAGCACATCTTGTAAATTCACCAGACGCGGTAACACATCGCGCACTGGAATCTTGATGCGGGCAAAATCAAGCTCGGGGTCAACATTGCGCCTTAGCAACACGCCCAAATTCAAGCTCAAATTAGAGATAAATGGAAACGGACGCGCATGGTCAGCCGCAAGCGGGGTCAGTACGGGATAAATTGCCTCGCGGAAATACGCTTGCAGGATATGCTTTTCTTCATCGGACAAGTCATTATAAGCGACTATGCTGATGCCTTCTGCTTCTAGTTCGCCTAACAAGTCTTTGAGTATACGGCGATGGTCGCTGATGAGCTTATCGGCATCAACACGAATGCGTTCTAGCAATTGTGATGGGGTGTAGCCATCAGGACGTGCTGAGGTGATACCGAGTTGGACTTTTTGCAAATACGATGCCACACGCACCATGAAAAATTCATCGAGGTTATTGCCGACAATCGCCGCATATTTGACGCGCTCTAGCAAGGGAACATCCGCTTTTGCCGCTTGTGCCAACACGCGACGCTGAAAAGCAATCGTGCTTAGTTCACGGTTGATGAAATTATCCGGCGTCAGTTCCGGTGGGGATGGTGTTTGTGTGGTATCTGTGGTCATAATCGTGTGTTCCTTGTGTAATAGTTGGTTGGCGGACGCCAAGAATGACGTCCCTACAGCGTGTCCGCCAACATAATCGCTTTATATATTTTTCACATTAGGACACCAATATACCACGCCAACGCAAGACGAATGTTAAGAGAAGAAAGCAGGTTCGCCTGTGCGGACAACCACACTATCGGCAACCATATCATGCCATGCTTGCGCCTGTGCATCAGTGAGCATCCAGAAAAAGCCCGCGCCCAGCACCGAGCTCGACAAGGAATAGCCAATCACTGCCCGAATCACAGCATCACGCGGGGACAGATGCCCACCCGTGCGCTTTTCAACGCGAATGCCCATCGCTTGCTTACCAGGTGTTTGTCCAGTTGTCGATAAGAAATAGCCATTGTAAGCCGCTTGCAAAATCACTGTCCAGAGCGTTGTCAGGCTGATAACGCGCCCCGTATCGACATCAGAATCTCCAAATAAAATATTGAAAATGAACAAACCAGCCATTACACCAAAAGCTAAAATGAAGGCATCAATGACAAATGCACCTAAGCGTTGTGTGAAATCGGCATAGTCATGTGAGGTTTGTGTGTTTGCGGATGCTTGACTTGCTGGACGGGGTGTAGTTGGCACAGCAGGTTCGCTAATAGACAGGGCTGGGTTTTGTAGTGCGTTCAATTCGTTTGCGGCTTTATGGTGCAAGGGGTCACGTTCGACAGCTTGTTTTAGGAAATGTTCGCGTTGTGCATCGTTGGCGGCTGCTTGTGCGGCTAAATACCACACTTGCGCCAAGTGTGGTTCTTCTTGCATGGCTTGGCGCAATAAATCGCGGGCAAATTCAAGGTCGCCCCGTTCGATGGCATTCTGGATTAGAATCTCGTTTTTCATGCGGGTTTGGGTCGCTTATGTATGTGAACGATAATGATAGTAGTGTGCCGGAAACTCGTACATAACACAATGAGATAGTTATCACTTAACAGTCATCAGTTCAAATCGTAGGTATTACAGGCATCACTCCTGCACAGTTGGTAGATTTTTTCGCGCTTAAATGCCTAATGAATCAGCGTTTTATATGGCAGAAAATATCATTAGCTTCCTGCAAAACACACGCTCTATAGGGTATTGTTGACCTTCAAATTAATGAATTTAAACTGTCTATTTTCAAATCATCGGTTTCGGCTTCAATGAAAGCAATGGCTTCTTCTACAGTATCAACACGGATAAGACGTAATGCTCGCATAGAGAAAACAACATCAGCTAAAAAGCTCGCAATTTTATCTTTAGTGACTAAAATCGTACAGGTGTGTCCTGGAATAGAGCGAAACTGACGGAACGCAGACTGTAATTCACTTAATCTACTATTGCGACCATCAGCAGACTCAGAAATACAGTAGAATGTTTTGCTCGCATCCTCACGCTTTTCAATCTCTTTAATGACCGCAGCAAGTGCTTCTGCAACATCATTTGCCGAAGCATCTTCAGCATAAGTAACATAGACCACCCTACCTGGTATCACAACTTGCATTTTCCATTTCATAAGACACTCCAAATCAATCACGGTTAGTAGTGCTAGTATAGAGAAAGACAGGAAAAAATGTAATTAAGGCTAGTAATTTTCAGTATCTGCAAGATACCCACACGAATTACAAACTTGTTGTATACTATGCCTTGTGTAGCGGATAGCATTTTGTGAGCAGGATGTGGTGAGACGATGCACGATGCGTTACACTTATTACGTTTTATACACCCAAAACTAACAACACAATGGGATAAGTCCTTATTATGTCCGAACGCCCAGAAAACCCATCAGATGAACAACTGACCCCTCAAGGCGGTTGGCACTTGCCACAGGAGACAAGTCCTTGGCAAACAAGCACTGCTGAGGCTACCGAGCCTACCGTATGGCGCACGGTCAAGGCTCTACCCGATGATATAGAAGAAGAACCTGAAGAACGTGGTGCGTGGCATCGCCCGAAAGAAGAAGACACGACCTTCACTGCTGAAGACGAGATTACTATCGGTGATGATGTCGAAGAAGTCATCGACAGTGGTACAGTCACGAGTACGGTCAACGTGCCGAATCCCGAAGATTTACTCGCAGAAATCACAGGGATGCAACGCACGGTTGCGCCGAACCCAGAAGATTTTGAGTTGCCATCGCTGGATGCGACCTCTGATGCGGATGCCCTTGAGATGGGCGAGACATTGCTTGTCGATGAAGAAGGACGCACTGCACAGGGCGACCCCGTTGACGAAGAAATCACGATGGCGGCGGATATAGATGATGAAGCGTTCGCTATGAGTGAGTACATGGCACTGGCTAATCTGGCACAGGGCGATGATGATTTGTCGGGCGTGAATGTCGATGATTTATCCCCAGCCGAGCGTGCGCTCTATAACATTGCCAGCGCAACCGAAGAAGAAATGCAGGTGCGCACAGGCGATGTGGATACGCCACTCGACCAAGGCGAAACACTAGATGTGGATGTTGACCTGACAGGTGACAATCAGGCAGCAGATTATGCGCGTCAGCAATTGGCGGCGCTACAGGGTGATAATGCTGGCGATACAGGTTTCGGGCAAGCCACACAGGATATGCCTGCACAACAGCAACAACGCCAATACACACCAGAAGAAATTCAACTGGCGGCACAATTCCGCGAGACAAAACGCCAAGCCGCTATCTTGCGCCAGATGCAAGAACAAGGGCAGATTACGCCCAACGAAGTTCAGGCACAGTTGCAGAATTACAGCATCCTCGACGCTGAAGGCAATTGGTGGCAAATCGGCATTGAGAGCAACGAGTGGTATCGCTATAACAACATGACCGGACAATGGGATGTGGCTGAACCGCCTGTGCCATTGGATGCCGGACAGATGCGTACCGAAACGGGCTTAGGCGAAGCTGCACCGGATGTCCTTCCAGGCTCCCTGCCCTACTTGCCGGATGATGGCAGTGGTGGCATGACAGAGTTCAGCGACCAAACGAATTACGACAACACGCAATACAACGCCGCACAGCAAGATTACAGCAATCAATACGGTATCGGGGATACGCCGATTCCGAATCCAGACCAGCCACCCATCGACCCTGATATGACGATGGTCGGGCAAAATTGGGATGCGACTACAGCGACGTATGCTGAACCAACACTGCAGGGGATCAATTATGTCGATGACCAAGCGACGATGCCATCCGGTACAGATTTTGATAACCAAGCAACGATGCCATCCAATGCGCAAGAGTACATCGACCAGAGCCAGTACAACGAACTTGGTGTGCCAAGTGCGCAACCACAAGCAACAGGATTTGAGACCTACGCTACGGGTGAAGTTGCACCAACACATGCAGAACTCGAACGCGAGCGTCAGGGTAATATCGCACAGCTTGTTTTATTCGGTATCGTTGGCTTCATTGTACTCGGTGCGATAGTCGCCATCGGTGTTGTGTTAGCGGCACGCCAACAATACAACACAATTGTCGCTACGTACGAAAATGAAATTGCGGCGCTTGGGTCAGCCGATTTCGATTTCCAGACAGCAACCGTTTTGGCGGCTGATGGCACAGTGATTGCTGAATTAACAGGCGAACAAGGCGCACGCACGATTGTCAGCATCGAAAATGGGGATGTATCACCGTGGTTTGTGCATGCGATTGTCTCCTCAGAAGATGCGACCTATTACGAAAACGCAGGTTTTGACCAAGTGGCTATCATCCGCGCCTTCTTAGAGAATCTCTTTGCAGGTGAAGTGACGCAGGGCGCGAGTACCATCACACAACAGATTGTACGTGAGCGGGTGCTTGGTAGTAACGAAGTCAGCTTTGACCGTAAATTCACAGAAGTCATCGTCGCGTTGGCTGTTGCTGAACGCTATAGCAAAAATGAAATCCTCGATATTTATATCAACGAGTTCTTCTATGGCGAGCAATCTTATGGCGTAGAAGCGGCGGCACAATTCTACTTTGAGACCTCAGCGGCTGACCTCGATGCCGCACAAGCCGCGACGCTGGCAGGTATTTTGCCAAGTCCATCCGATGGTAATCCAGTCGTATCGCCTGAAATAGCCTTCCGCAATATGCGCCTTGTGCTAAATCGCATGATTGAGGTCGGATGCCTTGATTTCCAACACGGCGAATGGGCGCAACCAGGTGTCGAATTTTGTGTTGGTCAGGATACGCTGGTAGACGATGGTGGTGGTGGGCAAACCCCCCTGTTCCGTCGCAATCCTGATGGCAGTTTCGGTGGCTTCCTTGCCGTACAAATCGCGCAGGTAGAAACGCGCCGTTATGCACCACGCCAGACCGATATTCAGTATCCACACTTTGTTTTCTATGTGCTGGGTGAACTCGACCAAGCCTTTGGACGTGGGGCGTACATTGAACGTGGTTTCACTGTCCAGACAACCCTCGTACCGCGTATTCAGAACACGGCTGAGAACGCATTACAGCGTCAAGTTGATGAACTGGGTCTTAATGGCGTAGACACAGGCGCGGTACTCGTTACTGACCCCCGCACAGGTGCAATTATAGCGATGGTCGGTAGCCCTGATTTCTTCGATGAAGATATTGATGGACAGAACAACAACACGCTCAGTTATCAACAACCGGGCAGTGCCATCAAGCCTGTCGTCTATGCAGATGCCCTCGTAGGTGAAAATGGGGTGTATTATACGCCTGCGTCGATTGTGTGGGATGTCCCGACAGACTATCCATTGAGCAATGGCACAACGTACACGCCCCGCAACTTCGATGGGCGTAATCGGGGTCCGATTCCGGTACGGTTTGCGCTGGCACAGAGCTTGAATATCCCAGCGGTAAAAACCTATCTCGATTTCAACCAACAACCGTTCACGCCACAGTCGTTCATCGACATGGGTAACGCAATGGGTATCGACTTCGACCCTGATGGTGCAGGTGAACTAGAGCCAGCGTTCGGTTTGGCAACCCCACTCGGTTCAGTAGAAGTCAGCTTGATGGATTTGACACAGGCATACAGCACTATCGCTAACGATGGTGTACGGCTTGAGCCTTATGCTGTCGAGAGCATCATGGAAGGCAACACAGAAATCGAAGTGCCACTCAGCATCGCGGCGACTGAAGGAACATCCGCATTCAATGCACAGATTGCGTATCTGCTCCAAGATATTCTGAGCGATAACAGCGCCCGTTCGGCTACAGTTAACGATATTCCATCAACCTTCCCAGCACAAAGCCCAATTGCAGGCTCATCGCTTGGGTTGGCGAATCAGTTGCAGGTAGCAGTCAAAACAGGCACAAACAATACAGAAAATGGCGACCCCAGCCGCTTATGGACAGTCGGCTTCACGAACAATTACACGGTTGGCGTATGGATTGGGTCACTCAATCAAGGAACATCGCTTTCTGGCGACCTCACAGGCTTGACGGCTGCTTCGCCTATCTGGAACGCCGTTATGCAAGAAGCACTGAATGGTGTGAATCCCGGCAACTTTGACCGTCCAAGCAGTGGCATACAAACTGTCAATGTTTGCCGTCTGACAGGTACGCTGGTCAATGATGGTACAACCTGCCCCTTCGTCACCTCAGAGTTGATTTACAATCAGCAACCGCCTCCTGCAGAATCCGAAGGCTATGCGGCAACCTTACTCGTTGATAGCTGGACAGGGTTACTGGCAAATGAGGCTTGTATCGGTAACGAAGTTGAGCGCACGTTCGCTGATATTGGCGACCCCTTCGCTGTCAATTGGTTGAACGGCACAACACGCGGTCAGCAAATTCTGACACAACTCGGTTTGCCACAAAACCTGCCGTCACCACCGCAACAGGCTTGCATCACAGGGCAAGGCTTGCCAACGGTTGGTATCAACTTCCCTGCGGGTAATACAACGGTCACAGAAGATGTGAGCATCACTGGGCAAATCAGCGCCCCGAACTTGCAACGTTGGGAATTACAGATTGCGCCTATCAACACGGAGAATTTCCAGAATATCATGCCACAAGCACGGACTGACCAAGTGCAAACGGCTGGCACGGTCTTGATGGAGTGGGATTCGCGGACAGTGCAAAATGGGCAATATACCTTGCGTTTAGCGGCGTTCTCGACAGTCAATGGTGGCTTCGTCAATGTGGATGTGCCTATCACGGTACAGAATACCCCACCGACACCGACACCCACGCCGACGACACCGCCAGCAACACCCGAACCAATTATCTCACCGATTCCGTTCGACTTGCCGACAGCGACCCCTGGCAGTTAAGCAGATAGCATAAAAAAGCAAAACGCCCCTGTTCATGATGAGCAGGGGCGTTTTTTGTTTGATGATGTTTAACCTCTCCCCCAGCCCCTCTCCCGCGTTCGCAGGCTCACTTTGGAGAGGGGAGTTTCATGATTTCTTGCCTATGTCATAGATAAAACACCTGACTACCTTTGAAACCACCATATCCTAGAGCTATACCTTGCACGCCTACTCGCTCACAATAAACTAAGAAGAAATCATCCACGCAAAGGACGCGCCCTTATGAATCTAGCCGATACAATGCAACAACGCACCCAAGATGAAACAAAAGCCCGTAAATATTTGAACGACATTTTCACTCCCGAAGGCTCAACCCTTATCACTCTAGCTATTGTGATTGCTATCATTGGGTTTTTAACCAATACTGACATCAACAATTTAGGTGGTATGTTTCATGAGTTTTACGCTAACATTAGTTCCGAGCTGATTAGCATTGCCATCACCGTCGCATTTATTGATAGCATCAATAAACGTCGCCAAGATAATCAAGAACTCACACGTCTCAAAGCCCTGCTCGCCAGCAACGAATCTGTTGTAACTAAAATCGCAATTGCAGAGCTAAATGCATGCGGTTGGTTGAGAGATGGTTCATTGCAAGGGGTTCAACTGAGAAGAGGCAAATTACAAGATACTCAATTAAGGGGAGCAAATCTGCAGGGCGCTAACTTATTGGAAGTCAATCTGCAGGGTGCTGACTTGCAGGGAGCTAATCTGAAAGGTGCCATCTTACAAGGAGCTAATCTGAGAGACGCTATCTTGAAGAGAGCTAAGTTGCAAGGCACTCAATTTTTTCAAGCTAATCTCCAAGGCGCAGGCTTATCGGAAGCTAACCTGCAAGACGCCACATTGGTCAGAGTGAATTTACAACGTGCTATCCTGAAGAGAGCCAATCTGCAAGATGCTGACTTGAGAGGAACCAGCCTAGAAGAATCTACATTGAGAAGTGCTAATCTACAAGGAGCTGATCTAAGGGGATCCAATCTACAAGGTGCAAAATTAGCCAAAGCCAATATGGAAAACGCTAAACTCGAAAACGCCATCCTTCCTGATGGAACAAAATACAGTTCCGAAACTGACATGGAACGTTTCACCAATCCTGATCATCCCAACTTCTTATTTCTCTTCAAACAATCCTAATCGAAATTCTCCTCTCCACTCTTTACAGTAAACCATGAGTGGAGAGGGCTTTAACCGTTTAGACCGCTTCGGCTGCTTGCATTTTCTCATTTTTCTGTTGTTCTTGGCGACGGTTCAGCACACGACTGACCACGATGCTCACAATCAGGATACCAACTGTCAACGCGATAATCGTTGGGTCTACACTGACTTCACCTGTGGTCAAATCGCCTTCGATAGATGCCCCTGCACCAACATAAGCAAACGTGCCACCGAGATTACCAATCATGGTCGCCGCCATGAACGGAATCAAGCCAATACGTAAGCCACCTGCCAGCAAGCTCACGCCATCATAGGGCAGGAACAGCAAACGCATGGTCAGCACTGCTTGGAACGGATTTTCGCGCATGGCACCGATGAATTTCTGTAAACGTGATTCTTCATCGTCTCCATCACCGAGCGCTTCTTCTTTTGCTTCCTCTTCGCTAGAGAACCAACGTCCAACACTATAAGGAATCAGTGCAGAAATTGTACCTGCAATCAGCGCGTAGACATAGCCGAATGCCAAACCGAAGATGCTCCCTGCGAGCAAGGTCAGTAGGGACGCCGGAAAGAGAATCAGCGGACGCAAGAGATAAATCACGATGTAGAGCAGAGGACCATACCATGTCCCCGTGAGCAGGTCGGATAATTGCATCGCAAGCTCGGCAAAACCAAGATTATTCGCTTGCATGTACTGCCGCGTGCCGAGAATGACGATTGTCCAGAAAATGAGTGCCGTGATTTGGGTCGGATGATTTTTGACCCATTGCCATATACGGGTGATGATATTGGATGATTGCTCTGTGAGTTCCATGTTGTGTTCCGATGTTGCCATACGATTACGCTCCCTCTTGTTGTCTAGTTAGCCTGTTTGTTATACGAACCATGTGCATTGTGGGACATATAAATGAACAAGTTATTACAAATAGCGTAATTTACGTGAGTAAGCCCTAAATATCTGCTTTCATGCTACTATGTGATTATTGGTACAACCACAAGATAGCATGGTAGTTATTTTTTCGGCGCGGACAACATAGATGTTGTCCCTACAAAACCACATTGCCCTGTAGGGACGCGATCTATCGCGTCCGCATTTCACCGAATAACACCATCTACAATTTTCTGTGGTGCTACCTGATTATTACACACAGCATCTTTCCACTAATTTGTATTCGTAGGGGCGTTGCTAGGTCTGCGCCCGTGCGGGACGACACACAGGTCGTCCCCTACAATTATTTTTGGACAAATGCATAGTATGTTGGGATACGCCAAGTATGGTCTACAAAATTTATATCAGCACAAGTCAAGATAATCAGGCATATTTATCAGCCGTGCAACAAGCCCTCTTTTCGATTAATGAACTGGCGCTCTCGTCCGTGAACGCGGAACAAGCACCCATAGACGATAGTCGTCGTTTGCAAGTTGCCCGTACACTGGTGCGAGAAGCAAAAGTGTTCATCGGCTTATACGATGCCACCTATGGGAAGATTCCTGCGGGCGAAACAGAATCCTATGAATCGTTGGAATATCAAGAAGCAGTTGCCGCTAATAAAGCGATTCTCATTTTTGCAGTGCAAGGCGCGTACCAAAACGCCGATGAGCGTCAGAAAGCCTTTTTGCATCACGTCATGCAGAATCAGGTTGTCACACGCTTCACCGATGCAGACGACCTCGTGGCAAAAGTTAAATTATCGCTGGATACCTACCGCGAAACGCAAAAACATCGCAAACTACGCCCCCTTAGTATCTCGAATTTGCGCGAAAATTTGCCGCCTCTCCCTGATGGGCAAATTCAATTTTCGGATACAGAAACCAGCGACGAGAGTACGAGTATCAACACCGAAGAAGATTTCGCAGAATGGGTTGACCGTGCATTATTGCTGGCAGAAGATGAAATCGAGAATATTGTGCGACGGGCATTGGAATTACACAGCGCACAGCAACAGGTGATGAACGAACCTGGCGAAGATTACGACAATAAAATCACTGTTGCGCCACTGTGGGGCGAACCGATACGGCGTAGTCAATTCCAGAGCGATATTTTCATGATTATGCCCTTCCGCGAACCCTACAACAGCGTCTATACAGAGGTCATTCGTCCATTAGCGGCTGACCTCAATATGACGATTAAGCGTGGGGATGAATTTGCGTCCACACGCGGGTCTATCATGCAGGAAGTGTGGGCGGCGTTGAACAGTTGCCGACTCGTCATTGCTGAAACAACCATGATTAACGCCAATGTGTACTATGAACTTGGCATCGCGCATACACTGGGCAAGCCTGTTATTTTGCTCACCCAAACGAAAGAAGTTGAAGAATTACCGTTCGATATTCGTGGGTTACGCTTCACCGTGTATGAAGATAGTGCAACAGGTAGCCAAGACTTAGAGAAAAATCTGCGCAAAACAATTATCTGGTTGATGAACGACCTTGAAGAGCAAGGACTGTCTGCCGCCGACGTATAATCACGGCGCAAAGACTGTCACTGATTCCCAGATGATGGGTAAGGCGAAAAATTCGTGCCAGTGTGAGTCGCTATCATCGAGTGAGCCGAATATGTGTAGGGGGTGCTTTTGCACGAGGGCATCCTGTGCAATAGCAACCAGCGGGCTATCAGCAAAGGTGAGCAACGGCACAGCAAGCGGTTCTAGCGTGTCGTCTACCCCATCCAAATAATCAGGCATCGGGAAGCGTGTTAGTTGGCGTTGGGTACTATCAGGATAAGGTTTTGCATATAGTAGCAGAGGCTGGACGCTCACCATGACAATCGCAAGCGGGTAATCGACATCAGGCAGTTGAGTCAGATGCACAGATTCGATTAAGCCTGCCAAGCGTACACTGCCATCCCAGCCAAGTGTGTCTATTTGCCATTTGAGTTGCGTCAGGTACACACCATCATCACCATTCCAGCGCACAGTCACGACTTCTGCGGGCGCATCCAGTTCAAATAATCCGTTAGCGCCTTCGCAACGTGCCGAACTCGCCTCGCTATCGAGCCACAGACGATTTTGTGCGTAAGGGGGTATTGTCCATTTGCTCGTCAGTTGTCCGGCTAAATCGTCGTTCATAGGGGCATCCTTCCATATAATTGTGTGGCATTGCAGAGCGCATAACGCACCGCTATACTAGCGCCCACTATCGGAATAATCAAAAGCATTATATATCAGGGAAATCGCATTAAAATTTTTTCACCACGAAGACACAAAGAACACGAAGAAATAAAGCAAAAATATCTATACTTTGTAGCGCATCTAGTTCTTAAAAAATACATTTTTTGCAAAATTCGTGTTTTATAAAAATATTTTCTCTGTGTCTCTGAGACTCTGTGGTTCAAAGGCTTTTTAGATTTCATTTCAGTCATATCAATCGCGGACGGCATAGATGCCATCCCTACAAAACACTCGTTTTCAATTGGAATTGTATTGAAATACGTTCTCGTAGAGACACAATCTATTGTGTCTGTGACCAACGCAACAAATTGATTAGCTAACGTATACACCAAGCAGATTCGCACATAACTATGTCCCAATCATCAAAACAAACACGCCTTTATTTACTGGTTTTCAGCACAATAACGCTGGTCATCAGCGCGTTCTTCGCAAAATACGGATTTTTCGTCAATGGCACCTTGGAAGAATACGACCTGCTCTATTTTGCGACTTTTAACTTGCCCCCAGAAATTCATAATGACTTGCGTCCGACATTGCGCTGGGCATATATGCTAGGGGCATACATCACACCACAATCACCATTGGGGCTGAATCTAGTGCATTTTGCCGTGCTGATTGTGCAAGGTATCGTTGTTTACATGCTAGGAGACAAATTACGTTTACCAGCCGTCGTCAGTTTAGCGACGGCTGTCTTGTGTGTAGTCAGTCCATTACGGCATATGTTGCTACGGTTTGTTGCTATTCAGTTGTTATTTACTGTTTTTTTGCTGGCAATATATTTTGCGTTTCGTTATCAAGATAAACGACGGGCTATCTGGCTAATATTGATGGTGCTGGCGAGTGCGTTTTCGTCGCTGGGTTATGAAGTCACTTTTGCACCGATGATAGTCGTTCCCTTGTTATTCTGGTGGCGCGAAGGCGCACTCACACGCAATGTACTTATCACAACAGCTATCTGGTATATCACACCCCTCATCACAGGCATTCGCTATATCGTTGCTTATATCACGATAGATAGTTATCAGAGTACCCTTTTTACACTCGAAAATACGGTCAGTGCTTGGCTGAGTTACATTGCGGGAGCATTCGTGCATGCCAGTGTTGGGATGTGGTTGTTATCAGTACGGTGGGTGTATAACAATTTCGCCGATGCTGTCCTCATTAGCTTTGTGACGGCGCTCATTGTCGGCGGATTGCTGTATTGGCTGGCACAGATAGAGAACACGATTGATAAGGATGCCCCAGAGACAGAGACCATCAGCGGGAGACGCTGGGGTAGTTTATTGGTTATCTGTGCGATACTGTTTGTCTTTGGCTTTTTGGTATTTTTGCCGACGGGCGCCCGTACCTTTTTAGACCGCACGTTTAGCTATTCTACATGGGGGGCATCGCTGGCAATTGTGAGCGTTGTCTATTTGCTATGCCAGCGCTTATCTACCCACTATGCAAATAGCACATTCAGTTTACTGATGGTTGGATTCGTATTTTTGTCGCTCAATGCGGCGTATCATTGGCGCAATCCAGAAGTTTCAGAAGCCTATCGTCAGCAACAAATTCTCTCACAGATTATCTATAATGTGCCGGAACTGACAGGCGAAGCGCCACAAATCATTATTTTTGATGAACCCATTATTATTATTCCGCGTTTCGGGTTTAGCACACAGGTAGAAACAGCATTGCGCACAATATACGAAGACCCCAATTTGACCGTTTTCGTGTGTTATCCAGGTGGCTCATTGGCATGGTTTCTAGAAAGTTGTATGGTCACACCGGATGGTATCGAAATGACAACCGACAACGGCATTTACGAATTTGCCTACGATGAGACACTCTTTTTACGCTACACACACGATGAGCTAATCGTCATTGAAGATACTATTACAACAGATACTGTTTCACAGTCATTGACGCCCCAAGTACACTACTGCGCAGATTGTAACTATCCGCCAGCAGTGGATACTTTCTTCATGGAATTTCCATTTACGATACCAGCCGAAAGTACACGGATACGTGCATATTTGCCTGATTGGGTGGCTGATTTGCTTCCGTGATAGCTGAATAGCAGATAAGCAAATTCACAAGGGTGGCTTTCCTGACAAACACGACTTAGCGCACATAATCGGATAGTACCATGCGTGTTGATTTATTGTTCTAATCTTACGTGTGATGTTATACTCAGAGACATATTGAATTTGTCTTTATTTGGATACCAATTCGGGGGCAACCGATGACCGATTTTACACCCCTAGAAGCACCCATCACAGATATTACGGGCTTACCTCTCATGCATCCCGGCAGACCTGTCGGACGCGATGACATGCTCAAAACGATTTTTGCACAATTACAAAGCCAAGAGGCTGTCTTACTGCATGGTGATAGTGGCAATGGCAAAACAGCCCTTGCGGCAGCACTGGCGACGGTGTTCATTCAGCAGGGACGCTCTGTTATCTGGCTCAATGGACGCACACACCCGCTACCTGCCCTGCTAGTACAACTCGGACGGGCGCTCGGTGTCGATGATGTGACCACCACTGAACAACCTGCTTCACGGGTTGGCGCGTTATCAACCGCCTTGACAGATAAACGTCCAATTGTCGTGCTGGATAATGTAGAAGATGCCTACGCCGTACAGCAATTCATCGACAAAGCAGCCGACAACATCCCTGTGATGATTCTCAGTGATGATGACCTTGATGGCTCATGGAACAAAGTCGCGGTTACGCCTTTGCAGGATACCGATGCGGTTGTGCTGTTCAAGCAAAAAAGTGGTATCAAATCAAACGACTTCGATATTGATATTTACGGCATCACGAAACTCGTGGACTATCAACCGCTTTCGATTGCGCTTGCCGCACGCGGGATGGTTGCCGCGAAACAAACTCCTGGCGATTATTTCAAGAACCTCAAAATGGTGACACAAAATAGTGGCGATAGTGCTATGGCGGCGATTGCGCTCAATTACCGTGCATTGAGCAATGTGCTACAAGGTGTGCTGTTGATGCTCGGTGCGACTTTTAGAGGGTATGCCAGCGTTGACCTAATTGCAAAAGTGAGTGGCGTGCCAGAAGATGGCATCAAGCAAGCAGTGACGATTCTTTCTCAGCTATACATGGTGCAAAAATACACAGTCTACGGCAAAGACTACTATAGCTTGCATCCGCTGGTTTACGACTTCACACAAGCGGCGCTTCAAGGGCAAAATCAGCTTGCGAATTTACAGGCGAAAATTCACACCGCAACGGTTGAATACGCACTCGATAATATCGACCAGCCGGAGAACCTCGCCAAAGAGATGACGAATTTCTTGGCAACGGCACAATGGGCGACGGATAATGGCAACCGTGATACGGCTAACGACCTCGTGAGCATTCTGACTGATGCTGATGATTTTGTGCAAGATGGGGGGTATGTCTACGAATTACTGACCCTGCGCAATCTCGGTAGCGGTAGCACAACGGCTTTCCCCGCTTACGAGCCTGAACCGACGCTGGCATCTGCTAATGATGATGAAACGCTCTATGAGTACGAAGACGACATCTACGAAGAAATTGATAGCGATGCCTACGGGTATGATGACGATTTCTTAGATGATGACGATGAATCTATTCACGATTTACCAGCCCCCGAAGACACGATTTTGGGCGCAGTAGACGATGATGATTTCGATACACCAGATTTAGGCGACCTCAATATTCATGAAGGCATGGATAGCCAAGCCTTGCGCACCGATGCCCTACAAGGCATTGACCTCGACCAGTTACGGTTAGCCCTGACGCAGGCAAAACAACAAGACGATACTGCCCGTATCATTCAGATTTATAAAGCAATCGGTAAGGTACAGGTCGGGCAAGATAAAGAAACCGAAGCGATTGCGACTTATAACGAATTGCTTGATATTTACGAAAATGATGGCGATGAAGAAGGCATCCTCGACACGCTGAATATGTTGGGGGCATTGCTGACGAAAACAGGTAATTCACAAGCAGCCGTGATGCACGCCACACGCGGGATTCAGATGGCGAAGTCGCAAGAAGATAGCATCACCGAATTACAGATGTACATCATCATGGGCGATGCGCGACAGGATTTGGGCGAAACCCAAGCGGCTGTCGAGAGTTTCCAAGATGGCTTAGAAGTCGCTCGCAAAACCGATGACCGTCAGCATGAAGCGATTTTGCTCTATAAGCTCGGTAATGCGCATCTCGATAATGGCGATGTTGACGATGCGGTACATTCGCTGGAACAAGCACGCGCATTGTTCAAAGAGCAAGTACGGCGTGGTTACGAAGGACAGGTACTCGGCGCACTTGGCAGCGCTTATAGCGAACGCGCTCAATGGAGCGAGGCCATTGGCTACCATACATCGGCGCTGTATATTGCGCGGGAAGTCGAAGACCGCGACGAAGAACGCTTACAGTTGAGCAGTCTGGCACAAGCGCAAGAACAAGCCAACAAAGTCGGGGAAGCATTGCAGAGTTATCGTCAGGCATTGCATCTGGCATTTGAAACAGACAATCGCAACGAAATTGTCTCGGCTGTGGTTGACCTCGTGCGCTTATTGCTGATTAGTCCGGTGCATCTCGATATTGCGATGATGTTGCTCAACGAAGCATTGGAACATGACCCCGATGACCGCGATGTGCTGGCATTGCGCGACGAAGTGACCGAATTACGCGCTGATGCGACAGCAAAAGGCAAAGAACAACGTCCAGTCACGGGTACGGCACAGGCTTACGCGGCAAATGCTTATCAGTTACTAGAGCAATAAGCCTGTTAAACAAGGCATAACAGAGAAAACAGAACGGATGGCATAAGCTGTCCGTTTTTTGTTTGCGTGATAACGAAAATCAACGCCTGCCCTATTCTGACTATACGGTTGGGGTAAAAGATAGCCATAGATGAGTGAAATACGTTATTTTGTAATGTAGTATCAGATGGTTTCTAGGAGGCAGGGTTATGCGCCGTATTTTTAGTGGGCTTGTTGGTTTGCTGTTGTTGGCTATGATTGTGGGATTGAGTTTACTCTCTATCCAATTGAATAGTTCTACAACACCAACAGCAACACGCGAATGGATCGCCTTTCCCACTCTTACACCATTTATGAACCCGTTTCCATTCGGGAGTCGTATAGAGGATATTCCAGAAGCAAACATGTATATTCATAATTATAGTACGCCATCAATACCAGATGACTTGTGGAGTAGAGACGAACTAGAGGTACTTACTTTACATAACCTCAATGAGATACCTGCTGAAATCGCTCAACTATCTAATTTGAGATTTCTGAATCTTTCCTACAACC
>JBCBKJ010000035.1:0-59965 GCA_038522085.1 Chloroflexota bacterium | reverse complement strand
GGTAGCCCGACTCCCGATTTGTAACGTTTACTATAGAAGCCCGGATAACGTTAACTGATAGTGATTTTTGGTTATTTGATTTGAATAGACGATTAATCAGCAATTTAACTGATGATGAGTTTGCAGGTAGGGCATCAAGACAACCTAGTCGAGAATTTCCTACATTTTTCATTGATGTTTTACCCTAGTTTGCACCAGATGGTCGTTTGCTTTTTATCCGTTATACATACTCGGAAACACTGCAAGAATTTGAAACTGCTCAATTGGTAGCAATAGATTTAGAAACACAGGCGTTAGCGCATCTCTTTGAGTTTCCACGCACAGGTGGCGAATTCGGCTTTACTGTATATAGCTTCGCAATATCCCCAACAGATGAATCAATCGCGTGGGTCTATGCACCAAATGACCCTGAAGATGGTGCAGCATTGTATCTAACCAATACAGCAACCTTTGAAACAACAGAACAACTTGCTACATATACGATTCGCAATACCATACCAAATGGTATAGAGTTCTCGGCTGATGGACGTTACTTGCTAACACTTGATGATCGTGTTTATGATTCTGATAGAGACTTTGAACCCGAAAACAGCGCCGCTCAGGTCATTAATATAGACTCAGGCGAGCAAATAACTATCAGTCAAGATTACATGGTGGATTATGCAGGATGGACACCTACAGGTAGTGGATTGGTATATCGCGTTTTTGACTTCGATCTCACAGAGGTTACTGGCATCTATATCACCAGTGCGCCGAACGCAGAAGGGCGCAAGTTGGATGTTGAGGGTGTAGAAGCATTAGGTATTGAGGCGTGGGAAATTGGAGCCGTCATTGCATCCTATAGTTACGGAGAAGTCTATCGTTCAATTGATTGGAGCGAAAATAATCTGTCGTTATTTTATCACTTCGCAGCAGAAGGTGTCTTAGTCATCAGCTATGAAGAATAGTTATTTTTCAGTGGGCATCTCTGCACATTTGAGCGCCCATATGTTACAATATTCACAAACGGTTAACTAGCTTACTGGTATCCAACGATGCAATATATGAATCGGCAATATCCATTGTCGGCAGACGAGAAGCAAAAACGTGAAGAAGAACGGGCAGAAGCCGAACGCGCCCAAAAATTGAGCAACAATCGCATGGGTGTGTTGGTATTTCAGGTGTCGTGGATTATGGCATTTGTGGCTTTGTTGGTGTCATATTGGCAACTCGGCTTTAGTCCTGGCTGGCGTCCGTCGGCTGACCTTGCGCCCAATCCTATTTTGCCAACACTCGGCACGCTGGTCATTTTAGCGAGTGGCTGGTTTGCACGGCGCGGTGTGCAAATCGTCTCCGAAACTGACCCCATGCCACAGGCAGATGATACGCCACCGTTCCGGCAAACATGGCTCTTTGCGATAGTTACAGGCATCGCTTTTACATTGGTGATGGTACAGCAGTATTTTGTCATTCCATTTGGAGACGCGCCGGAAGTACGCTTCGGGATGATTTACCGCTTGATGATTGGCTATCATGCTATCCACGCGATTGTGACGCTGGTCATGATGTGGCAGGTGTATCGCCTCAGTGCCGACCATCGCTATAACAGCGAAAATGTCTGGGCAGTCGAAGGCAGTGCCAAGCTCTGGTACTTCGTGATTGTTGCATGGCTCATGTTCTACGTTGTACTGTATTTGCCTTTCTTGCTCTAACACGACATACAACCCATTCAAATACAGCCACGCAATTTTTTGTGTGGCTTTTTTGTTGGCAAATTCTACTCATCTCTCATTAAGTTGACAGTGTCTACTAAAGCACTGTACGCTATGGTTGACAGTGTCAACTTGTAAATCAAGGTGGGATGAATGAACGACATACTCAGCGCAGACTGGCGCGAAAAATACGGACAATGGGCAATCGTGACGGGTGCATCGTCTGGTATCGGGCGGGCAATTGCGGAAGAACTTGCATCCGCAGGCTTGCATCTGATATTGGTCGCCCGTCGGCGTCATTTGCTAGAGACACTCGCAAGCGAATTATCACAAGCGCATAGCATCGAAACTTGTGTGCTGGAACTTGACCTTGCACAACGTGACGGTGTTCAGCATGTGATAGACAGCACAGCAAATATGGATGTTGGCTTGCTCGTGGCGTCGGCGGGGTTTGGCACATCGGGACAGTTCGTTGATAGCACGCTCGATAGTGAAATGACCATGCTCGCTGTCAACTGTGGCGCAGTACTAGAACTATCACATGCTTTCGGAAAACGTTTTTCAGAGCAAAAACGCGGTGGGATTATCTTGCTCAGTTCGCTGGTGGCGTTTCAGGGTGTGCCGATGTCAGCGCATTATGCGGCGACGAAAGCCTATGTGCAATCACTAGCAGAAGGCTTGCATCTCGAACTCGCGCCACACGGCGTTGATGTCTTGGCAGTTGCGCCGGGACCTGTTGCGAGTGGATTTGCGGAACAAGCCGATATGCAAATGGGCGCAACCGTTACGCCGGAAGCTGTCGCCAAAGGCACTCTGAACGCACTCGGCAAAAAAATAACTGTGCGTCCTGGCTGGCTGTCGCTTGCGTTAGAATCCGCGTTGGCATTGTTGCCACGTTGGGCGCGGGCGCGTATCATGGGGCAGGTGATGAGCGGGATGACTGCACACCAAAACGCATAATGACTTGCCAGTTAAAGAGGGTATGGACGACATGCCAGCAAAAGAAAAACCAGATGATTTGCGCGAGGCAATCATCGAAACTGCACTTGCAATCATCGAAAGTGACGGACTTGAAAAGTTAAGTTTGCGACAAGTGGCGCGTCAAATTGGCGTGTCACATCAAGCACCCTATAAGCATTTTGCAAACCGTGATCATATTTTGGCAGAAGTCGTTCAGCGTACATTTGATGATTTTGCCTCGTATCTGGATGTGCATCCCACGAGTGATGACCCGCGTGCAGATATGGCACAGATGGGACGAGCGTATGTGCAATACGCGCTGTCTCATCCGACACAATACCGCCTGATGTTCGGAACGCCTTTGCCAGATGCACAAGCGTTTCCAGAGATGATGGTAAGTGCGCGACACGCTTTCGACCTCTTAAAAGCCTGTATCCAACGTTTGCCTAATTACGCACAAAAATCCGCCCAACAAATCGAACTGGATGCGCTGTTTGTGTGGTCAACGATGCACGGATTAACAAGTTTGCTGGAAACACAAGCGATGCAAACACACGCGCTGAGTGCCGAAACGCCTGACACAGCGATTGCCCATGTGTTGCATCGTATTGGCGTGGCGCTGGGGGTAGAATTTGACTCACCCCCATATAATTAACTATCGCTTGCTACCGCATTAATCCACTCAGCAAGTGGTTCGAGTAAATCTAGCGATACGGTCTGTTCGAGTGTGCCGTATTCGGCGATTGAACCTGTTTCGGCAATCTGGAAAATGTGATTCATATCCTCGACAGTGATGAGCGTGATATTGTCATTGCCGAGGTTTTCTAGCGCCCCCCGATTTTGCTCTGCACTGACCTGTAAATCGAGCGTGCCAAAAATTGCCAGCGCAGGTACATCGACTTCTTCCCAGAAGGGTGTCGGGTTATACGCAAAGTAGGATTGGAAAATCGGCAAGTTGAATTGTGCGATGCCTGCTGTGATTTGTTGTTCGGATGCTGCATTGTTGGTTTGGGCATTCACGAGTGCTGTGATGGCTTCTTCAAAGGCGTCTGTATCTTCACTATCAATAGCGGCGATGATTGCGTCCCATGCCACCACAATCGCGTCTACTTGTTCGTCTGTTGCGCCACTGGCACTATACAGCAGACGATTTTGCTCTTGCAGAACTTCTTGCATCGGCAGGGTGGGGGCATTTAGTCCAACGACAAAATCCATATTCTCATTGCTGATAGCGAGTTCAGGCATGAAGATACCACCTTCGCTATGACCCATTGCGCCGATGAGACTGGTATCCTCACGCTCGGCTAAAGCGTCGACAGCCGCACTGGCATCATCACGGAAATTTTCGAGCGTCGCAGTAGCGAAATCACCATCGGATGCACCAACTCCGCGTTCATCATAACGCAAACTAGCAATCCCATTTTCTGCGAGATAATGCGCGATGTCAGCATAGAGTGTAATTTCAGCAAGTGGCGCAAGTGAGCCGTCGCGTTCTTGTGCGCCACTGCCGGATACAATGACAACGGCTGGATACGGCGCACTGAAAACCTCGCTATCTGGCAAGGTGACTGTGCCTTCGAGTGTGAGGTCGTCACTGGTAAAGGTGATGTCTTCTTCTGTGAAAGCAACCATCATGTCTTGGGATGTTTCTTCTTCTGCTTCATCACTCAGCGCATTGAGGCTTTCTAGCACAGGGAAAAAGACGCTCTCACGTAAGCTCTCGTGTTCATCTTCGGGTGATTGCAACAAGGTGAGATAAGCAGTGTCGTTGATGGTTGCTGTTGCCAGCGTCACACCGACCATTACGCCATCCTCTACCGTAAATTGATAGGCTGTCCATGTGGCGTAGTCTGTTTCGATAGGCGTGTCAGCTTCGGGGAGTTCTACGCCTAATTGACCCGCTAAGGTATTTACGAGAGCATCTTCGCTCAGTGGGGCAGATTGAATGATAAGTCGTGTGAAATCATCGTCTGTTGCGCCCCGTGCATAGACGCCTGGTGCAATGGAATCCCACCCAGCCGGAATAACGCCTTGCACGCTGAATGTCTCATCTGTGAAGGCTTCTAGTTCGATAGCCGTATCGTCTTGCGCAGAAACGACTGTTCCCACGACGAGCAGAACGACTATCCAGAGTAATTTGTGTGTGTGCATGCTATATTGCTCCTTGTTTGATTAGATATTTAGGCAAACATCTAAATATATCCTACGCCAGTTTTAGAAAGTGGTCAAGAGAAATTGGGCTAATTTGACTGACACAACCCTCATTTTGGGGCAATGATAAGCCCTTTTGCGCGATTTGTATGGATTAGTACAAGATTAGTCGTTAAAATTGTACCTATCCATATCAAACAAAATACGTTCTCGGCATCGGGGAGTTACTTTTTAATGTTACAAGTCAGTGATGTACAGTTAGCACAGGGGCGATTAGCGGACTATCTATCTCCAACGACACTCGAACAAGCGCCGGACTTAGGGGCGAACGTTTTTCTCAAGCTGGAAAATACCAATAAAACACACTCGTTCAAAGTGCGTGGGGCATTGAACGCGGTGATTGATTTAGATAATGATGTACGCGAACGGGGCATCGTGGCGGCATCGTCTGGCAATCATGCACAAGGCGTTGCGCTGGCGGCATACGTCATGAACACGCCGGCTACGATTCTCATGCCACGCAACACGCCCCGCAAAAAAGTAAACGGCGTTTTGCGCTATGGGGCAGAGGCAGCACTTTTTGGCGATAATTACGATGAAACCGAAGCGGAAGCATTGCGCCTCGTAGCAGAAGAAGGGCTGACTTATATCTCGCCCTACAATGACAAGCAAGTGATGGCAGGCGCAGGCACAGTCGGGCTAGAAATTCTCTCGCAATTGCCGGATGTTGAGCAGGTCATCGTGTGCGTCAGTGGGGGCGGACTCATTGGCGGGATTGCAACGGCTATTAAATCCCTCAATCCGAGTTGCACGGTGATAGGCGTGTGTGCAGAAGCTGCGCCTTCGATGTACAACGCATTTTACGGCACAGAAAAACCCGAAAATTGGAACACCCTTGCCGAAGCCCTCTCTGGTGGCATCGAAGACGGCTCGATGACCGTGCCGATAGTCAAAAAATATGTCGATGATATTTTGCTCGTCAGTGAAGAACAAATCGCGGCGGCAATGCGCTTCATGCTCAGTAAACAGGGCTGGCTGGTCGAAGGTGGGGGGAGTGTCGGCATCGCGGCGGCAATGCACGGTATGTTGGATTTAGAAAAAGTCACGGCGATTGTGGTCAGTGGTGGCAATGTAGACCTCGATAACCTGCGTCAGATTTTGTGCTGAGGATAACTGCTGATAATCCCGTTTGCAAAATCAGTCGTAGGGGCGTACTACAGTGCGCCCGACCATATTTGCTGTAAATCATTGCTATATCTGGAGCATTGTTACCCATGTCGATAATGACAGAGTATTGGTCGCAATTAGACATTGACTATTACATAAAAATTCTAAAATCAAACGATTTATCTGAAATCGGTATGTTTCTATTACACTATAATGACTTACGAACGATTTATCCGGCAGGATTTTGTCATGAGGATGAGCCTGTACCAATTAGTAACGATGAGATTATTAGACTTTTAGAGAACTTGCTAGATGACCGCCGACCTGTTCCCATTACTTCAAGGTTTCCCCGACATTATGGCGAGCTTCGCTGGGCAGTGGCACGCGCCCTCGCTTGTGAGTATGCCTATAGAGGTATCGACAAACCTATCATTCTAAAAGATGTCATGAAGCCTATTCGTAGCAGAGAAGCGGGCAGAATAGATGATTTGACACGACGCATTGAGCAAGGGCTTCAGCCAACCCAAACCGAAATCATCAAACCCCAAGATTACTGTGAATGGTGTTCCAAAGAAGCCATCGAAAGACTCTCCAAAAAGCAAAATAGTGATGAAACATGATTTTCTTCGTGTCCTTCGCGTCTCGTGGTGAAAAATCTATAACTTCGTCCTTTGTTGTCACTCAGCACTCAGCACACGGAACTCAGCACTTAAAATCCCCTAAATCCACCGTTTGCGCTTTTCATCACAAAAGCTAAAATAAGCAACAGATGAGAAGCAACTGACCTGAGCATAAGCATTAACCGTGATATTTTTCACTAATGTTGGTATAATGTTGAGCATTAGACGTTACGTTCATCACGTTAACTATTGAATTGCTGTTATAAAAACCTTTCGGGGGATGAGACGCTATGAAACATCCAGGCATTAACCGAGCGATTCCGGGTGCGATACTCGGTTTTGTCATCGGTGAATTGATTGTACTCGGCTTACGCACCTTGCAGGGCTTGCCACCATGGGATCCGGGCGTGGCACTGGTACTCGCACCCTTCACGCTGATGGCAGGGTGGATGTGGGGTATGGGGGCATTCAACCCCAAAATGAGTGAGCATGGCGACCATGGTCACGATGACCACGCACACGAAACCACCGCACTCGCTACGGTTGAGGGTGAAGAAACTGCGATTGTCGCGCATGATGCCGATGTACACCACGACGACCACGAAGAAGAATCAACTCTGACAGAGATTTTCTTCAACGAAATTTGGCGGGCGACTTCGTTACCGCTGATACTGTTACTCCTCATTTTTGGCTTTGCAAGCATTCCAGGTGGCTTTTATCTGCGCGTTGTTGATGAAGCGGCGGCTGACCCCATCGCGTTTGATAATGCGATTACGGTGAATGCGCCTTTCTTCGGCACAATCGAAACGACACAAATGGCATTGTTCCTCGTGTTTGTTGGCTGGACAATTGTTTCGTTGTTGCTAGTGGCAAGTGTGCTGGCGTTGCTCGTTTGGAAAGGCGACGAACAGGTACGCATCGCTAAAGAGATGGAACCAACGGTTCAGCAAAGAACCCCACCGGGATTCGTGCAGGCAATTGGACGCGGCGCGAAAAATACAGCGCGTGGTATGCGTAAAAATTTGCCAAAGACGCTTGGCAACTAGGCACTAGGAGAGAAATCAAACACTCATGGCTGATATGACACTTAATCAGGACACAATGGTATCGCCTAATGCGACGCCAAAAGACCCTGCCCAAGACGAAAACCGTAAGTTTGCAATGTGGCTCTATCTCGCAAGCGAAATCGTCATTTTCTCGATTTTGATTGCGGGCTACGCGATTTTCCGTGCCACACAAGGTACGGTGGTCGATATTGTGCATAAAGAATTGGGCATCGCACTCGTTACGGCAAATACATTCATCTTGCTGGCATCGAGTTATGCAATGGTGATGGGCTTACGCGCTATCGAACTCGGTGACAAACCAGGCTTTTATAAATGGATCGGCGCGACGGCAGTGTTGGGTACAATTTTCGTTGGTGGGCAATACATCGAATATAGCGAACTCGGACATCTCGAAATCTCGCTCAATGATCAAGAATTTACGGTTGCTACCACGCTCTTTGAAGGGCTGAACGAAGTCGAAGCTGTTGTTTTGACGACCACAACAGATAATGATTCGGGCGCTGTGCTAGAAACAACATCGGCAACGCTCGATGCACGCGAAGCAACACTCCCTGTAGAAGAAACGGTCACGGTTGGCGACGAAATCACGGCAACTGAGATTGTCAGTAGCTACATTGTCGATTTCGAGAATGAAAGCGAAATCTTAGAAGGCATTTCGCTGGCAGACCGCACTATCGAATGGGATGAAAATTATATCCTGCTGGATGCCGAAGGCAGTGCGATTACTGGCGAAACGGCTATCAACAACGAATTGATTGCGATTAACGGTGGCGTGCGTGACCGTGATGTGTCGCTTGACCGTCTGGCAGTGACCGATATTGATGGCAACCTTGTGGCGTTCTCTACCATTGTTGGCGGGCAGGCTATCGAAGTTGACCCCGCGCAATACGATACGCTCAACGATTATTTCCGTATTATGCTCGGTAACAGTGCGTCCGACTTTGGGATGCGCTTCTATGCCCCGACAGCGTTTCACGGCGCACACGTTATCATCGGTGTCATCTGGGCATTGCTGATTCTGTGGCGCGGGTATCGTGGTTTTTATGATGAAAATGCAATTGGCGTCGAGATGTTCGGACTCTATTGGCACTTTGTCGATGTGGTCTGGATTGTCCTCTTCACGCTGATTTACTTGGTTTAACGGGTATACGAGCGAAGACGGGAGATAATTCATGGCTGAAGAACAAAAGAATCCAGAAGAAGAGACTATCAACGGCGTCGAAGAGACGGTGGAAGAGGTTGTGAGCGAGGTTGAAGCAACAGCCGAAGAAGCAGTCGAGACAGTCGAAGAAGCGAGTGTCGAAGCTGAAGTCGGTGCGGAGATGCTTGCAGAAGACGTTGAGGAAGCTATCGAAACAGTAGCAGAGGCAGTCGAAGAGACAGTTGAAGAAGTCGCAGAAGAAGCCGAAACTGTCATGCAAGACATCGAAGAAGCGGCGCAATCACCCGAAATTATGGTTGCCGCCGAAGAACTCGTAGACGGGCATGGTCATCATGACGATGAACCGCACTACAGCGACGATGTCGTATTGCCCTATTTTGGGCATGTCGCAACCATGCCAGGGGGGATTTATACCTTCATCTTCGGTGTGCTGGGTGTGATTACATTGGTCGAAGTATTGATGACAGAACTCCTGCCAGAAAATGCTTTCACGATTTTCTTACTTGTGGTGTTATCGCTGGCAAAAGCCTACTTGGTCATCATGTACTACATGCACCTCAATAACGATAATCCGCTCTATCGCGTGGTGATTTTATTGCCATTGCTGGTTGTGCTGGTATCGGTGCTGTATTTGCTCGGTGTGCCAATTGGCGCAGGACTTGGTTACAACTAAGCTCCTTTTCCTGACATCTTAATCAAGCTATGGTACGCTCATGGTTGGCAAAACGCTTATCATGAGCGTTTTTGTTTTTGGAATCACATGCTAATTCAGGGATGATAACTCTACATGAAAATTTCACTGACAGATAAAGTCGCGTTGGTAACAGGGTCAGCTAGGCGCGTCGGAAGGCAAATTGCGCTCGAACTGGCAGGGCAGGGCGTGAACATCGTCGTGCATTACAATAGCTCCAATGATGATGCTGTGCGCGATACCGTGCGCGACATCAAATCCAAAGGTGTGGATGCGATTGCGATACAAGCAAATATCGCTGACCCCGAAGCCATCCCCCCGATGATGGAACGCATCAAAGAGCATTTCGGGCGGCTGGATATTCTCGTTAATAGCGCGTCCGTATTTCCGTCGCGGCAATTCATGGATATTTCAGTTGAAGAATGGGATTTGGCGATGAATGTCAATTTGCGTGCGCCGTTTTTGCTCACCCAACACGCGGCACGCCTGATGAACGACAATGAAGACCGCAAAGGCGCAATCGTCAATATTTGTGACCAAGGTGCGTTTGCTCCATGGCCCAAGCGACCTCATCACGGTATCAGCAAATATGGTTTGTGGATGCTGACGCAGGTTAGCGCCGTTGCACTCGCGCCACATATTCGTGTGAATGCGATTGTTCCGGGACCTGTCCTCAAAGCTGGTTCAACGGATGAAGGTTGGCGCAAAATTGGTGAAGGCTTGCCGATGCGCACGACTGGTAACGCAGATGATGTCGGGCGGGCGGCAGTATTTTTACTCAGCGAAGATTGGCTCACAGGGACAAAGATAGAAGTCAACGGTGGCGAGCATTTGTTGTATCCCAAGCATGAGTACGAAGACTAAACGTCAGTAGGCTCTTCTTCAGGTGGTTGCCAGTAATTCACGAGCGCGTTGCATGAGCGTGTCTCTATCACGAAAAAATTCGGCTTGTACGGGTGAAAATTTGTTGAACATGCGTCCCATGACTTCGCCAGCATAGGGCGCATTGAGTACAAGGTTAGCGAGGGCATTTTCGTTGTTGGCTTTGGTCAACATGCGCAAATCAAAGGGGAGTGTTTTGGTTTCTGTTCCATCAATGAATACAATGAATTTGGTACAGCCATCTGCCTCTGCAAGTTGGTCGATGTTATCACGGGCTTCAAATACGTCTTCTATGGTTACGTAGCCAATCCATTGTGCGCGGTATATGCCCTGCTCAACTCGGTCTGTTTTCGTGGGCATTGGCATCCTCCCCCAAGTGTGTTAAATCTGCTCAATGAAAAGTGTATTATAAGCTAAGGTCTTTGTCACGATTCGTTGGGTATATTTCCGCTAACATATGCAACCATTTTCACACAAATACCGTATAGTAAAATGAGACATAACATCGCATAGATAATAGGGAGAAGCCTCACACATGCGCGACTTTTTTATTCGTATCATCATCAATGCGTTGGCAATCACGGTTGCCGCGAATTTCATTCAGGGAATTGATGTTGTTAATGGTTTTCCTGAAATTTTGATAGTCGGCTTGATTATCACGGCTGTAAATGCCTTGCTGAAACCTATTCTGACCTTGCTCACTTGCCCAGCCGTGATATTAACACTCGGCTTGTTCATTCTGGTGATTAACGGCTTGGTCTTACAAGCGGCGGCATATTTCGCTGGTAATACGCTCATTATCGAAGGCTTCTGGCCCGCGTTCTGGGGTGGTATTATCATGGCTATCGTGAACATGATTCTCGAAAGTGTGCTTGGCGTTGACGATAAATCTAGCCAATCTGATAAACGCAAAAACGACTGAATAATACAGTCAAAATAGAAATACAGTCATGTGTCGCTGGTGGTATACTAGCGGCACATTTTTTGTTACACACAATCCAAAGGTATTTTTTCATGAGTGATGGCAATATTCGCGTAGAGAAGCACGGGCATGTCTTGATGATGGGCATTGACCGCCCCGATAAATACAACGCCTTTAGCATTAGCATGTGGGAGCAGTTGGCGGCGGCGTATCGTCAGTTAGAAGATGACCATGATTTGCGCTGTGGCGTGGTATGGGGCGAGGGCAAACATTTCACCGCCGGACTCGACCTCGCGCAGTGGTCGGGTAAATTTGCAAATGGTGAATTTAGCGCCCCAGCCGACAATGGTATTGACCCTCTAGCACTAACAACCGACCCCGTTAGCAAACCGATTATCATTGCTGTGCATGGCATCTGCTTCACGGTTGGTATTGAATTATTGCTCGCAACCGATATTCGTGTGTCGGCTGATAATGTCCGTTTTGGGCAAATTGAAATTAAGCGTGGTATTTATCCAGTAGGTGGGGCGACGATTCGGTGGGCGATGGAATGCGGATGGGGTAATGCGATGCGCTATTTGCTGACCGCCGACGAATTTGGGGCAGAGGTCGCTAAAGAGATGGGCTTAGTACAGGAAGTTGTTCCGCTTGGGCAACATGTTGATAAAGCGGTTGAAATTGCGGAGACAGTTGCCAAACAAGCGCCACTCGGCGTTTATGCGACCCTACGGTCTGCCCGTCGTACACGCTATGCCGCCGAACAAACTGCTATCACCGCGCTTATGCCAGAACTCAAGGTGATTATGCAAAGTGAAGACGCAGCCGAAGGGGTTAATTCTTTTGTCGAACGGCGCGAAGCAAATTTTCAGGGTAAGTAACGTCGGGACGCTATTCTTGGCGTCCCATAGTTGTAAACTTTAGCAAAAATCATATCTGAATCGTGATATATGTTCTGCTCTAACGTCACCGCCGATGATTTAAATCATCGGCTACGACCTACTTTTGGCGCTGACGCGGATTTAAATCCGCCCAGCGTGAGGTAGGATTTTTTACTAGCCATGTAATTCATTGCGTGGCGGTGTATGCAAACTTACATGATTGGTTTTTGTTACATACTTAGCGACTATGCGCTTAAATTGTCAGGCGTGGAACGCCATTCTTGGCGTCCGCTGATAATCAAATAACCTCGCTTGAGTGGTTATTCAAGGCAATCGCACAAAAAATATTGACTATGAAGCAACCACATAATGACGAATGTAACGCCCAGAAACAGACATTCACCTTTCACTTTACATTTTCATTTCACTAAAGTGCAACCTCAATCATAAAAAAACGTAAAAAGAATAGAGGCGTACTTGTACCTTAATGTACAAACACCTTATAATGCCCATGAAACAAATTAATCTCAGGAGAACTTACCCCTATGAAATTACGTTCCTTATTCCTTACAGCCACCATGTCCATCATGTTGTTGCTGGGTGGTGTGGTCAATGCGCAAGATTTTGACCCCTGCTTCGGTCTGAGTGGTGATGATTGTGCAACCATCAATGATGCCAGCGCCAATGGTATTGGTGATGCTGAAGCCTTCACACTCAATGTTTTCATTGATTTTGCGATGGACAACATCCCTGACGAAGTAACAAGTGCTATCGGTTTTAGTATGGAAGGTGCTATTGATATTGCAGTTGCACCAGATAGCTTGGTCGGGTTTGAAATGGCTGGCGAACTGACATTTGCTGGTACGCTGAATGATGAAGACCCAGAACCAGAGACCCTCGATATTCGCTTGGTAGAAGATATTGTTTATGTATCTGATGGTGAAGAAGCCTTCAGTGTAGATGTTGTACAACTGCTCGAATCTGATGCTATTGATGCACAGCTTGATGGTCTTGGCTTAGGCATGGATGCTGACCCAGAAGATGTTGCAGGTGAATTGCCAGTAGACATCGCACAAGTCTTTGCCCTGCTTGATATTTTGAACCTGCCAGGTTTGCTGAACTACGAACGTGCTGGCGATGAGTTCATTTTCACTGTTGACCTTAGTGCGTTGCAAGCTCTGTTGGAAGAAGAAAACGAAGACTTGCTGAACACCATCGTAGAAACCGCAGCAGAAGTTGAACCAACGGCTGCATTCATCATTCCAGTGATTCCTTCACTGATTAGCAGTGGTATCATCGAAGTTAACCAAGCTGTTGATACTGACCTGAACATCGTGACTGACATCAGCTTCGATATGGATATTGAAGTGAGCCTCGGCGCATTGACCACCGGCGATGCCAGCGCACCTGCGACCACCGTCTTCCTCGATACCGACCTCGGTATCAGCAACCTTGATGACATCGGCGCAATCGAACCTATCGAAGGTGCAGAAGACATCACCGAAGAATTGCTCAGTGGCTTGGGTGCAGCACTCCCACAGTAAGCAATTTCTATAACACAAACACAAAAGACCTGTCATCATACGATGGCGGGTCTTTTTTTATACGATGCCAATGCAATCCTGTGGTCAGCAAACCGTATGTCATGTACACTGAAACTATACGTATACTAGACAACGAATCTATTTTGGTGTGATTTTGCGGACACGATAGATCGTGTTCCTACAGTTGTCTACTCAAAAATGGGTAACTCTGTAGGGATGGCATCAATGCTGTCCGATTAAACAACCACGTTTAAAGACACACCTCTCAACTATCAACCGCACACATGAGACGCAAAGGCAATTGAACCCACTATGCGATTGAAAAAAGATGGTATTTATTTTAAGGATGCACAAGGACGGGTGCGGATTCTGCACGGCGTTAATTTATCCGGCGCGACCAAAGTGCCATACATGCCCGATGGCGCGACGCACATTCTTGACGAAGAACGCTTTTTTGAACACCGTAATATCAGCTTTATCGGGCGTCCTTTCCCGCTAGAAGATGCTGATGAACATTTTAGACGCCTCAAATCGTGGGGCTTGGATTTTCTGCGCTTTCTCGTCACATGGGAAGCTATCGAACATGCTGGACCTGGCATCTATGACGAGGCATATTTACAGTATTTGGAAGCGGTCATAGATAAAGCCGCTGAATACGACATCACGATATTCATCGACTTTCATCAAGATGTATGGTCGCGTTTCAGTGGGGGAGATGGTGCGCCTGGCTGGACACTGGAAAAAGTCGGTTTTGATATGCGCCATTTCAAGGCAACAGGTGCGGCAATTGTCAATCAGACTTATGGCAATCCCTTCCCACGCATGATTTGGGCGAGCAATTACAAAAAGCTCGCTTCCGCGACGATGTTCACGCTCTTTTTTGGTGGGAATGACTATGCACCTGCCACCAAAATCGACGGACAATCCGCACAGGATTATCTGCAAGGACATTATCTCAATATGATGCGAACCGTTGCTGGACGCCTGAAAGATAAAACCAACGTTCTTGGTTACGACCTCATCAATGAACCGTCCAAAGGCTTCATCGGCGTCGGCAAAATTGACAAGATGAAATGGACATTCAAATCCGGCGATATGCCATCCCCTTATCAAGCGATGTTATTGGGTGCGGGTTACAAACAAACTGTGCAACGCTGGCATCTCGGCTGGTTTGGCTTCCAGCGCATTGGTAGCACGACTATCGACCCCCAAGGTGTGCGAGCATGGCAAGAAGGCGTGACGCCTGTCTGGCAAGAAAATGGTGTGTGGAATACCAATTCAGCAGGGCAACCCGTGCTTCTGCGCCCAGACCATTTCACCAAAGCGAACGGCAAAGAAATCTCTTTCACAGATGACTACATGCGCCCGTTCATCAACAAGGCGGCGCGTGCTTTACACGACGCTGACCCCGATGCCATGAGCTTTGTCGAATTTGACGCGATGGATAGGGAAGATGTGCCTGTCTGGAAGCCGGATGTGGTCGAAGAAGAGAAAATTGTCTATGCCCCGCATTGGTATCCGTTCATTTTGCTGATGAGCAAACGCTACGTCTCATGGGTGGGTTTAGATGCGCTCAAATCGCGTCCTGTATTCGGACGCGAAAATAAGCGCTTTACCTATTACACAAACCTTGAATATCACTTGCAAGTGGCACGTAATAGTTTTCACGGTGTCCCGACGGTGATTGGCGAAATTGGTATTCCCTATGACCTGAATAACGAAACAGGGTGGCGCACAGGCGATTGGGATCCGCATATTAAAGCGATTGACGATTATATGTACGCGCTTGAGAAGAATATGCTCAATTACACGCTCTGGAATTACACGCCTGCGAATAGCAACCAATGGGGCGACCAGTGGAACGGCGAAGACCTCTCCATTTTCAGCTATGACCAGCAAACGACGCCTAATGACATCAACAGTGGGGGACGGGCATTGATTGCTGTCGTGCGTCCCTATGCGCGGGCAATTGCGGGTGTACCAACTGAGATGCACTTTGATTTAGAACCTGGGACCTTTACCTTTGCTTTCACGCATGATGCCAGCTTGCCTGATGACGCTGTGACAGAAATTTTCGTCCCACAATTGCAATATCCGCATGGCTTTGATGTACAGGTCAGCGATGGTGAGTATGACTATAATCCTGATACGCAAATCATGACCTATCGCCATACTGATACACGTCCGCAACATAGCGTGGTCATCACCGCAAAAGGCGAACGCGATGTCTACGCTAACAACAACCCAGAACGCAATATCTGGTTGCCACTGGCGATGTTGGGTGGGGCGGCGGCAATGTTCCTGTGGTTCTTCGGTGGCGATAGTGACGATGAGTAATCCGAATGCCTCCGCAAGAATGCGGGTGCGGAGGGCAAGTAGCTGGTCTATCATGGTGTTATAGCCATTGATGATAGCGAGGATAAAGACACATGACAGCGATGATGGATTTAGATACCAGTGCGTGTTGGCAAGCCGTTGTAGATAGTGATAATGACTTTGATGGGCAGTTCGTGGTTGCTGTGAAAACTACGCGCATCTATTGCCGTCCGTCTTGCCCTGCACGTTTGCCTAAGCGCAAAAATGTGTTGTTTTATACGTCACCAGCCGTCGCAGAGACACATGGCTACCGTGCTTGTAAACGATGCTATCCACGCACAGTCGGCTTACCGGATGAACAAGCCGAGCGTGTGCAACTGCTCTGTGATTATATGGATGCCCATTTAGAAGAAAATCTCACGCTGGATGCCCTCAGTGAGGTCGCTCATTGGAGTCCCTATCACCTGCAACGGACATTCAAGCAAGTGATGGGTATCACCCCGCGCCAATATGCCGAAGTGGGACGCATTCGGGCATTCAAGCAAGCTCTTAAAGCAGGGGATAGCGTGACCAATGCCGCGCTAGATGCCGGATTTTCGTCCAGTAGTCGTGTTTATGAACGGGTTAATCAGATGATGGGCATGACGCCTACAGCCTATCAAGAAGGGGGTGATGATGTGACGATAGCCTATACCATTGCCGATAGTCCATTGGGGCGCTTACTCGTCGCCATGACCACACGCGGGGTCTGTGCAATTGAAATGGGTGAAGATGATGATGCTCTCGTCGCGCAATTAGAGCGTGAATTTCCCTCCGCGTTCATCTACGAAGACGAACAATATTTAGAAACTGCTATGCGTGCCGTGGTTGATTATCTAAAAGGCTGGCAACCCCACATTGACCTGCCGCTAGATATTCGCGTGACGGCGTTTCAGCGACGGGTGCTAGATGAACTACAGCGCATTCCATACGGCGAAACACGCTCCTATGGCGATATTGCGAAAGCCATCGGTAAGCCGAAAGCCGCCCGTGCAGTGGGCAATGCCTGCAACAAAAATCCGGTGCCGTTGGTCATCCCGTGCCATCGCGTCGTCGGTAGCAACGGCAAACTGACAGGTTATGCCTTTGGTCTGGAACGTAAAGAACAGTTGCTCACGATGGAAGATGAAAAACAGTCTGAGTTGGTCAGCGAATAAAACCAAAGAAATTATCTCCGCCCATGATTTCAATCATGGGCTACTAAATTGTAGTCTACTAGCCACGTAATTCATTGCATGGCAAAGCTGAATTAATGCCCGCTATAGCCACCATCCATCACCAAATTATGCCCTGTGATGGATGCCGCATCCTCCGAACACAGATAAATTACGGCTTTGGCAATTTCATCTGGCGAACTGGCTCGTTGTAAGGGATAGGCATTTGCAATCTTGATTTTCAGGTCATCGGGCAACATCGCAAAAATATCGCTGCTGACCGCATCAGGGCTGATGCTGTTCACACGGATGTTATACCGCGCACATTCGATTGCCGCTGTGCGCGTCAAAGAGATGACACCGCCTTTACTCGCCGCAAATGCGCCTGTCTGCTCAAAGCCCATCAAGCCCCCGACAGATGCTAAATTGACAATCGTGCCACCTTGCGGATTCTTCATCATTGCCTGTATCTGATACTTCATGCACAGCCAGACACCACGCAGATTGGTGTGCATGATTTCGTCCCACTGTTCGAGTGTCGTTTCGATAATGGGATATGCGCCACTGACCGTTGCGGCATTGAAACAGCAATCCAGTTGCCCATATGCCGACACGGTTTTCAGAATCATCGTCTCAATTTCACCTGGACGCGAGACATCTGCTTTGACAAATTGTGCTTCGCCACGCTGATAGCGGATTTGCTCGGCAATAGCTTCGCCTTTGGATGCGCGGCTATCAACATCGGCAATCACCACCCGCGCACCTTCTTGTGCGAATAGATGCACGGCTGCTTCCCCAATGCCACTCGTGCCACCTGTAATCACCACCACTTTATTTTCCATCCGTCTGCGCACGATACCCCCATCTCATCAGTTCACTGGTCACTATACCAGTGAGTATAGCGTAGATAGTGGCTGATGGCGTTAATTTCGGCGTGTGGGAATACAAATCAAAAAGCAGTGCCCTCTATATAAAGACACTGCTTCGATAATATGGCGGGTCACTCAGATTGTGTCGAGCGTGGTTTGGATTTCTCTTTGCCGTTCATCTCATCCAATGACATTGGAAACGACAGCACCACGAATAGCGCAAGAAACGCGAACAATATGAGGGCGATAAATATTTGCATGGCGTCTTCCTAGCGTTTGACTATCACCTCTTCTACACATATTAAACACTAAAAGTTTGCTTTTGGTTCGGAATTGCATCGAATTTTCACAAGTTTGATACATTTCAGAGACAATCTTTACATTTTTGTTACAAATAATATTCTGAATGTCAGATGCTATCCGAACGGGTCAGGAAAGACATGTACTTTCACAGCCGTTGATTTGCTGTCTCGTCAATCAGCTTACTGAGGAAGCCCATATATTCCGTGCCACCTGTGCCAATAGGATTGGTGCTTTTCTCGAAAATATACGTCCGCGCATAGTAGAGATGCGCCCGCCGAAAGGTAATCAAATGTTGTAACACGCGGTTGTAAGCATCCCGAAGAGGCGCATAGTCCGCACAATAATCGCGTAAAGGATGCCCAACCATACTCTGAATATACGCACGGTGTTCACGGGGCATATAACGGCGCATATCGTTCAGGTTATGGGTGAGGGCAGTAGATTGGTGTTGAATACCAAGTCCAGCGAGTAGGGCAGGGACAACACTACTCTGTGCGCCAGAGCCACCTCGCAAAGGTGTCGGATTGTGTTCTACGCCCGCAAAGACAACTTGCTCACCGAAGCCCATCAAAAAGGGGCGCACTTGTTGATAGTAAATGTCGGGGTCGCATAAATCCGGCATGCGATGAAAGGTCTGCGTGATTTTTACTAAGCCAGCTTGCATCTCACGCAAACAACTTAGCACTTGTTGACGATTATCAGTAGCGACAGCAAATCTGGCATCTGACAGTGCCGTTAGCATCGCACCCGCCTGTGCCTCGATAGCAATATGCACCCGAAAGAACCATGTTTCGTCAATCAACTCTGTGAAGCGCAATCGTAACTCGACATTTTCAGGCGAAAAATCTGTCCCTGAGTCTTTTTGTCGCCAATTGCATAGTACCATCCCCGCATAGGCAAGCATCGGCGGACGCTCTAGCTTTGCGCCGAGCCATACCAACGATTGCGCAATGGATGCGGGAATCGTGGTATCTCCTGTGCCATGTACCCATGCACATGCTAGATAGCCGTACAGCATATGCTTGATTTCAACTTCGGCTGGCGTCGGCTGGGTCATATCCACTGGCGGTACATCATGTAAAAATCGTGCGGTTGCTTCTGCACCCTTCGCAATCGCGCTGGGTAAGCCCCTTGTGATGTCATGTGCTAAGTTATCCGATAGTACATCTTCGGGCAAAGTAGCAAGAAAACCATGTTCTGGTGTGACAGTGTAAATGGTCATAAATTGATTCGCTTCTTAACATGAGTAGGGACAATGTCTGCATTGTCCGCATAATAATAGCCACGTAATTCATTACGCGGTAGGTGAGTGTCAAATTTATGTGGCAACTTGCACAGTAAATCGCTTAACTGTACCGCTTCAAACCGCCTTAGATTAATGTTGTTGGACATGCCCTAACTTTAGTTGTACACTGCTTTTATCAAAACTACTGTTCATTTTAAATTACTACATGGGGTTTAATTATGATGACTGACGTAAATGAGCTACCCCTCAACTTAACAGAGGAAACACCGGATATTATTCGCGTATCAGCAAAATCACGCTCGACAGCCGTTGCTGGGGCGATTGCTGGTGTCATCCGCCAACACGCATCCGCAGAAATCCAAGCTATCGGCGCTGGGGCTGTTAACCAAGCCGTCAAAGCACTGGCAATTGCGCGTGGCTACCTCGAACGCGACGAACTCGACCTGATTTGCCAACCACACTTTACCGAAGTTGAAATTGATGGCAGTGAACGGACTGCTGTACGTTTCAGTGTGGATTCGACACCACGCCTCGCAGACTAATATCACCATAAATAAGCTACTTTCATGGGGATGGCATCCATGCCGTCCCCGTTATCATGCGTAACTGGCTACACTGACAGGCAACCCTTGCCACCTTGCCCCCCTGTGCTATAGACTATCACCTTACACAAATCAGACGCGCCTAACACGCACAACCACGCTTAACACTGAGGTCTATCCCCATCATGCAAAAAACGATAGTCGTCTTGCCGACATACAACGAAAAAGAGACGCTCCCGCGCATTGTCGCCGCGATATTTGAGCAAGCGATAGTTGGCTTAGAAATTCTTGTCGTGGACGATAATTCGCCCGATGGCACAGGCGATATTGCCGATGGCTTACGCACTGAGTACGACGAGCAGGTGCATGTTTTGCATCGGACAGAAAAAGCAGGCTTAGGTCCAGCATATATTGCAGGCTTCAAAGAGGCGATTACGCTAGGGGCAGATGTCATCATTCAGATGGATGCTGATTTTTCGCATCAACCGAAGTATTTGCCACAGTTGCTAGAGCAAATCAAAACATATGACCTCGTGATTGGGTCACGTTTTGCGCCTGGTGGCAGTGTCGATGAAAATTGGAGCGCCTATCGTAAATTGCTCTCTTGGTGGGCAAACCGCATCTACACACCGACCATTCTCGGCATGCCGGTCTACGATGCGACAGGGGGCTTCAAAGCATGGCGCCGCGAGACGCTCATCGGTATGGATATTGACCGCGTGCAATCGAATGGTTATGTCTTTCAGGTAGAGATGAATTACGTTGCTTATAAACTCGGCTACCGTGTGACCGAATTGCCCATTCACTTCCCCGATAGGCAAATTGGCACATCCAAAATGGATAGCTCGGTGGCGCTAGAAGCCGCCATGCGCGTGTGGGATTTGCTCTTTAGATACCGTAGTCTGAATCCTTCTATGCGTGCCAGCGAAGAAACCAGCGCCCTCGTACCGGATTAGATCGTTTCTTCAGAAGATGCTATGTGTGCTAGAATTTTCTCCGCGTGTGATAGCATATTCGCATTCACTTGCGACGTATCTTGCGCGTGCCGTGTGATGACCATCTGTGCATAGTGTTTCGCCCACTGTGCGCTATCATTATGGAGCATGAAATAAGCACATTCGAGTGCTGTAGCAGGGTCAAGCAATCCGCTCTCATCTTGCAGGGAGGCTTCTAATGTGTCTGCTTCCGCATCATCTTTTGTTACCAGCCGTGCATAATACAATTGGTACAGTCGATTCTCGCCTGCTAAATCCTCACGTTTAGAAATTTGAACTTGCTCCATCACTGCCCGCAACGTATCTGGAACGCTATCGGTTGTCCCGCGTGCGATATTGAGCGCCACTTTTTGATGCCGTAGCGTCGTCACAATTTGCATGTACTCCGTTTGTGAATAACCACCCATATCGACATTATTCGCTACTGTCCATGCGCGTTCATGATAGGCTAGTGCATCGTCAAATCGTCCTGCAATCATCAAGGTAGACATGAAATTCGCATACACGTACAACACGGGCAGGCTGTTATCTTCTTGCGCCTCGATAATATCAACCGCAACTTGCAAAGTATCGCGTGCTTCTTGTATGCGCCATGTGCCAAGATAATGACTGGCTAGATTATTCGATAGCTTGGTGATGAGGTCGGTATGCTCTATTTGCTTTGCTTTTTGGAGCGCGGTAGTGTAGCTCTCTTCTTGTAACGCGGATTGTTCATTGGATGAGTACAAAATCCCTAGTGTGTTCAGGACTTCAATTTCGTAGGCATCACTGTTCATGCTCTGGGCTTTATTAAGATGGCGTTTTAGCTCTGTCTTCATCGTGTCATACTCATAATCCCCACGAAAAATCTGTTCCGTCAGTTTGTAAATTTTCTTGATAAAAATAGCTTCCATCTGCTTGTACCTCAGTGATTTTAGGGTGTATAGTGTGCGAAAATATGTTGCTGAATCTGTGTATCGTCTAGTAATTCTGCTACAAGGGCATCCAGTCCAGCCGTGAGATAACTCGCCATATCTTGCGATAGACGCACACCCAAAACGTAGGGTAGGTGTGCTATCTCAGCCTGTAAGGAAGGGTGCGTGAGTTGTGCTACAAACACATCATAATAACCAGCCCGTAACAAATTCTCGCCTGTATCATGGAGATGGTGCATCAATGCCATGACTGTATCTTCAATGATGTAACTGTAGCGAAAATCGTCAAAATCAAGCACGGCAGTTAGGCGTTGCTGGTTATCAAACAGTAAATTAGACAGCTTGAGGTCACAATGTACCCAGCCTTTTGCAAAGCTATCGAAGTTGAGCGTTGCTCTCTTTGCTGAAAGGGCAGTGTGCAGGTCTATCATTGCTTGCGGGATAGGGACGCCTGATGCCACTAAAGCATCATAAGCAGAATCCGAGCGTGTCAGAAAATCATAGACCATCGTCTCGCTATCCGTAGCGAGTGATGCGCTCACAGAATACAATTGATTGACTACTTTACCAATTTCAGTAGCTGTCTGTGGTGTGTGTACTATAGGCGATACCCCTGCCATCAGCGAAAATACAGCTACAAAACGTGTTTCACCATTCAGCATCACAGTCGAGAATAGGTCGTCATCGCATGTAGGCATAATAGTCGGCGCAGAAATGCCAGCCTGTCGTGCCTGTATCATGAAAGCCATTTCTTGCTGAATTTGCATTGCAGAGCGTTCACCGCGTGCCGAGTGCAGCTTGTTATAAACCCTCACGACAAAATCACCAGCCGTTGTCTTAACCTGATAGTTGGTATTCTCTGCCCCTGCTTTTAACTCAGTGGCTGTTTGTATTTGCCCTATATCGTACTGAGCGAGAATCGTTTTGATGGCGTTCATCAGAGCATGGCTTCCCATAAGGCACTTTAGCATTAAGCTTGCTTAATAGTATTTAGTATAGGCGCAAACAGTGAAAATTCTATTGAGAATGTTGCCATCATTATCTTGCCTTTATTGTGTGTCATACACATATTTTCACGTTTGCCTCACCATAGCATGTTACGCTGAACCAACACATACGCGAGAGGAAACAAGCAAAAATATGGCACACGATACCAGCAAACCAACTATCGTCATTACGGGTAATCCGGCATGGCGTGAAAAAATCAGTGATGCACTCAGCGAGACATACATTGTTCACCAACAAGCTGAGTTTGATGGCTACATGAACACGCTCATTGATTCACTCGCGGCATTAATCGTGGTCGATGGTACAGATGCTAACTGGCATTTGTGGACAACCACGCCAAAAGTCAGTCCGGCGACGCGGCGTATTCCCCTCGTACTTATCAGTGCAGATGCCCATGTTCGCTCCGATGCCCCCATCAAAGGCGCGGATTTTACGCTGACGCCGGACGAGTGGCTCGCCAACTTCCAAAAATATGTCGCAGACTATGCTCGCATACCTGACCCTAAGCGCATGGAACAACTGGATTGTGAATGCCAAGAAGCACTCCCAGAACTGGCGCAAGAAGGCGTGCGTCAATTCAATGCAGGCGAGTATTATGCCCAGCACGATGCCTTTGAAGCACAATGGGTAGATACCGAAACACCCGTCCGTGATTTATACCGTGCTGTGTTACAGGTCGGTGTCGCCTACTTCCAGATTGAACGGGCAAATTATCGTGGCGCACTGAAAATGCTCCAGCGCAGTGTACAATGGCTGGTCATCTTGCCGGATACTTGTCAGGGGATAGATGTGAAGCAATTGCGTGAAGATAGTTTCCGTGTACGGGCGGAACTGGAACGACTGGGAGAAGAGGGTATTAAAAACTTTGATAAATCTTTGCTCAAAGGCGTAACATACATGCCCCAAGACGCATCCGACAGCTAAAGCGATTTATCACCTGTCGGAGACGCTCTGCCCATGAATCCCACAACTATTGAATGCCCTGCTTGTCATAATCAGCGCGACCCACATGCCATGCACGCGCCGGAAAGTGTGCCACCGCATTTTCAGCGTATGCTCCAAGCACAAAAACCAGATTGGACACCCGAAGACGATGTCTGTGAGGTGTGCATCAACGAGGCGAAAGCGAGTGATGTTGAACACATGATAATGGCAGAATCAGGGGGTGAATTGACCGCACTCGAACGCGAAATCATCGAACGGTTGCGTGCGGGAGGCAAAATTCCACAGAATATCGCGGAGATGGACGAAGATGAGAACCTGAGTGTATCAGAACGGGTCGCTGACCGTGTTGCCAATACGATTGGCACATTCGCATTTTCTGCGAGTGTCTTGCTGGCTGTCTCGTTGTGGCTATGGTGGGGGATGGCAACTGGCACGATGTATACACAACCAGCCTTTGTATTCGGGGGCTTGAGTGGCGCACTCGGTACACTCGCAGCAATCCAGAATCCTATCATTCTCATGAGCCAACGTCGCGCAACTCGCCGTGACCGTCTACGCAACGAAAATGATTATCTAGTTAATCTCAAAAGCGAACTCGAAGTACGCTATATCAACGCCAAACTCGACTATATGCTAGAAAAAATTAGCGCCATCCACGAAAACGAGATGGCGCAATCAAAATAGCTTTGGAGCATTGTAAGTCCCCTCTCCGCAAGCGAAGCGCGAGGGGAGGGGATTTAGGGGAGGGGTTTAATAAAACCGCGAATGCCCGCTATCGCCACCTGGCAGACTGTTCAAAAACTCCTCATTAGAATTCGTCTGGCGGAAAGAATCTAGCAATTGTTCTGTCGCCCCAACTTCGGAGGTTTCGTGTGTTTCAGCTAGTTTGTTCCACATACGGCGCATTGTGAACACACGCGGGAGCAAATCGGGACCTAGCAATAACTCTTCGCGGCGGGTTGAACTCTGTGCAACATCGAAAGCGGGGAAAATACGACGTTCTTGTAGGCGACGGCTGAGGTGTAATTCCATATTACCCGTGCCTTTGAACTCTTCGTAAATTACATCGTCCATTTTACTGCCGGTGTTCACAAGACAGGTTGCTACAATGGTCAAGCTACCACCTTCTTCGACATTCCGCGCCGCACCAAACAAACGTTTCGGCGGATGAATCGCAGATGGGTCAAGACCACCGGAAAGTGTGCGCCCACTCGTCGGCACGACCAAGTTATAAGCGCGTGCTAAACGGGTGATACTATCGAGCATAATCACCACATCACGCCCTAATTCCACCAGACGTTTTGCCCGTTCCAAGCCCATTTCTGCTACACGGACATGATGCTTTACAGGGTCATCGAATGTCGAGGCAATCACTTCGGCATCCACGCTTCTGTCCATGTCTGTCACTTCTTCTGGACGCTCCCCAATCAGTGCCATCATGAGATGCACATCAGGGTAATTCTGGCTAATTGCATTCGCAACATCTTTCAGCACCGTAGTTTTACCCGCTTTCGGGGGCGATACAATCAAACCACGCTGTCCCTTGCCGATAGGCGCAATCAAATTCAGCAAGCGTGTTGATAATACATTGGATGTGGTCTCTAAGTTGAAGCGTACTTCGGGGAAAATAGGGGTGAGGCTTTCAAAATTCGGACGCCGTTTCACTTCTTCGGGATTTCGTCCGTTAATCGCTTGGACGCGCAACAGACCAAAATACTTTTCGTTGTCTTTGGGTGGGCGTACCATCCCGATGACCATATCGCCTGTGCGCATATTGAAGCGTTTAATTTGTGATTGGCTGACGTAAATATCCTCGTGACCTGGCAAAAAGTTACTTGAGCGCAAGAAGCCAATGCCATCATCTACAATTTCGATGACGCCCCCACGCAATTCATGCCCTTTGCTTTCGGCATCTTTGCGCAATAAGCCAATAATCAATTCATCTTTTTTCATGCGGCTATAGCGGGGTACTTCGTGTTCGCGTGCGAGGTCACGCAATTCTGTTAAGGTGTTCGTTTCGAGTTGTGCAATTTCCATAGATAGCTCCTGCGTTTAGCTCCCAGATATATCTGGCAGGCACGCATTTTTCTCCTGATTAAATTATGGCAAAATTGAATGGTTTCATATGATTGCGGAGCTACACTGCCCCGTTTTTTGGTTGCGTGATAAGTCTTAGCAAGCAGAACCGCTAGCGGCACTGGAGATAACATACTGAGTTGGTGTTGTGTGTTGTGCTGGTACTACGGGAAGGCAAAGGTTGTCTGATACAAATTCCCTCACGCCAAAATAATAGCATAAAACTAGGTGGGGGTCAATTATTTGCGCATTTTGGGCGTGTTAGAGAATATCATCGTTTTGAATTGAAGTAGAATCTGATGGTACAATAGCCCTAAGTCGATAGCAACAAGGGCGAAGGATATTTTGATGGCATTGGCAAATCAACAAGAGCAGAAACCCATCCGCATGAGCGAAACAGAATATCTAGAATTTGAAGAACAAAGCGAGATTCGGCATGAATATAGCAGGGGTATGGTTTATGCGATGGCTGGCGCAGAATGGGAACATACCCTCATTGCGCAGAGTGCCAGTGCGACTTTGTATGCCCAATTACGAGGCACAAAATGCAAACTCCCGACAAATGATTTGCGTCTAAAAGTAACATCCAAGAAGGTTGCTTATCGTTATCCTGATTTTATGGTGGTTTGTGGCGAACCGCGTTTTGTGGAAGATCGCAAAATAATCGACAATCCAACTCTAGTTGCTGAAGTCCTTTCACCTTCGACTGCACTGGAAGACCGTAATGCCAAATTGCGTGAATATACAGCCATACCAAGCGTACAGGTATATATGCTTATTTCTCAAGACGAAGCGCGGATAGAAGTTTTCAGCCGATTTGAAACCGATAAATGGCTATATTCTTCTACGGCTGGTTTAGATGCGAGTATTGAGTTGCCGTCTATTAACTGCACATTGGCACTAGCAGATGTCTATGAACAGGTCAACTTTGATATAGAGAGGGATGACACAGAAGACAATGATAACTGATTGAAAAGCCAGCACATGGCAAACTTTATTCTGGCTAATACAAAATCAGTAACCAGCACCCAGCACTTGTTTACCTTGTCAGCATAGTGAACAAGTTATTCATATAATACAGCTTGCTTTTGCTACCGACTATCATAACAACTTCTCACGCCGTTCCTGAATTTGTTTCTCAACTTCGCGTACATCAATTTCTTTTTCTAAATCAAACTCTACGTGCATGATGCGCAATTGCTTATTGAGTAGTTGCACTGTCTTATTATTGAGCTTGTTCGCATACTCAATTTGCTCAATCAACTTGGACGATGCCTCGTAATTGGTCAGTTGTAGGTCAATCAATTGTCCGAACGCATAAAAAATGAGCGCCAGCATCCCGCCACCAATCAACGTGACCAATGCCTGTATATTGTTGAAATCTGCCTCACCAAAAATCGACATCCCCCACATCGCGCCTATTGTTGCAACGGTAGAGATGCTAATGATGATAGAGGTCGCCAAAAAGAAGATGCTCACCATGCGCAAGCCATAGTATTTTTTCATTGTGTGTACCCAATGTGACTGTGTGCTTACAGAATCGCTTTGCAGTATAGCATGACTTCATATGTGATGTTCGTAAGCATCAAAACCTATTTTTATTTTCTGAGCAAGTATTTTTGTTCCGTAATATACTGAGGGCTATTATCCGGTAAGAAAGGGCGCACAATGGCAGAACAACAACCGAATCCAGAAAGCGATGTGTTCATCTCGTATAATCGCAAAGCCTCACGCGAGCTTGCCCTCAAAATTAAGGTGAGTTTAAACACGGCTGGGCTAGAAGTCTGGCTAGATAGTGAAGATATTCCCAAAGGCGTAGATTACAAAGAAGCCTTCTTGGATGGTGTTGAAAGGACAGGTACGGTTCTCATCATTCTAAACGATGACTATCTACAATCAGCGAATTGTAGAAAAGAAATCAACAAAGCGCACGAGCTACAGAAACGTGTTTTGCTTGTGCGGGATAAACCAGACTTTAATGGTTGGGGACAACTACCTGGCAAAATAGGTAATATCAACGCCATTAGCTTTTTTGGTGAGGATGGCGAGCAACGTGACTTCGACAATGTGATGCAAGAGTTAGTGCCAACGGTTAAACAAATTCCTGGCTATGCTGAAAACCACACGCGCTATCTCGTTAGTGCGCGTCAATGGCGCGAGAATGACCACAATATCAATGAGTTGCTACAAGGTACCGTACTCGAAGAAGCCGAACAATGGCTTAAACAACATGTAGACGTCCCACCAGAACCAACCGAAGCACAAAGAGACTATATTGAAATCAGCCGTATCGTTCAAAATCAGCGTGATGAAGATCAAGCAGAATTAGATAAAAAACTTGCACGGCGTCAGCGTAACCTCATGGCTCTGCTATACGGTGGGTTAATAGCTGTCTTTGTAATTCTTGCGAATTTTTCTGTCAACATTGAAGACACAAATAAACTTCAAGTATCAGGTATTTTTCAATCGATTGGTAATGTTGCTCTTGAGGAGATTGTTGATAAAGATGACCTCATAAGATTAAGTGAAGCAATCATTGAGGGAGATGATGAGACCGTTGCTGAGCTACGAGTAGACCATACCCAAGAATTAGAACGCCTCGCTGTATTATACCCGCATGTGAATATCTATACCCTCACCTCTGAACTAGCCCCCATCGTCAGAGTGCAAGATAGTATCATTTCAGAGGATGACTATGAAATACAGTACGAGACAGCACAGAACTTCATAAACAATGAATTTTCTGATGAATATCGTGCGGGTGAAATCATACCACTGGTTGATTTAGCCCCATCCGAGACAGATGGAGAAGTCGGCTATAACGTCAGTTTCATGGATATTCAGGACGATAACGGGGAGACACGCGCTGTTCTAGTCCTCGAATCGCCAGATGAACTTGTCCATCCAATCGACGCCCTAGATAATATCTGGATCATTATCTTTCTATTTGTGCTTATCTCAGTGATTTTATTTGTCCTTACGCTCTTCTGGCGGAATATATTCGGCAAGAAAAAAGAAGAGACCGAACCCTCGCAAGCCGATAAGGAAAAATATCAACAACTGGTCACAGCGGAATTGGAAGCACGCCAATAATTCAGATTCAAGTAAGCAACAACCTGTGCAAAGCACTAATCCAGCCAGCGCAAGGTCGGGCGCATAATGTACTGTGGATTATCGGTATTCACGTCAAATAGCTGTGTCTGTGTGACAAGCTCGCCCGCTGTATTGAAGACGTTCAAAAAATGCTGTTGGCGGATACCACCTGAGCTAGTGAGTGTTGCAATATAGCGACTGTTGCCCGACCATCGTAAGCTGGTTTGGTCGGGCATCAAGCGGGTATCACTAGCGAGCATAACAAGGGTTTCTGTGTGCAGGTCAACGACGAATGCGCCTACGCCTCTGTCATCATACCCACTGAGCAACACATACTGCCCATCAGGCGACCATGCCTCAGGGAGATAGCGTCCGCCGATATACGCCTGTTGTGTGCCATCCAATAACACATGATAAAGTGTGTCATCTTGCTCCGAATACACTACGATAGCATCACTATCTGGCGACCACAGCACAGCTAAGGTAGAAACAAAACGCGCTTCGGTAAAATAGGCGACATCCCCTTGCGCAACGGTGACATCCAATGTGATTGTTTCATTGGATACGAGGGTGTAAATGCCAACGGATACCCGCAAGCTATCTGTTATTTCGTACCCAATTGCTAAATATTGGCTATCCGGTGACCAATAGGCATAAACAGGTCGTTGTCCTATTTCATCTTCAAGTGAAATATACGATCCATCGTGCGTATTCATCAGCAACATCTCGACAGGAACAAATTCTGTGCGGATAGATTGCGTACTGGTTGCTCTTAGTAATAAATAGGCTTTATTGGGCGATACACTCACTGCGCCAACGAGAAAATTATCAATTACATAATCGTTATGGCTACCTGTCTGTACATCCACAATCGCAATAAAAGATTGCATACTGTCGCGCTCGAACCATGATAGCATTATGTGCTGTTCATACCTCAACCAGCGTACATTCGGTGGTGTCTCTGTTGGTAAATCATCATAAATGCCAATCGTGCGCTCGATAGTCTCGCCACCATCTGCTGAGAGGATAAGCGCCGTACGCTCGCCGTTAGCTTGTAAAATTGGCAGGGTAGCGCGGGGGCGTTCACTGGGGTGTGCATCCCACGTATGAATTGTCACGCCCGTATCAAAATCAACATAGGTATGCGAAATTGTAGACCCCATAATGCCATCAAATGCTAGTACGCCCACATGGTCTGGCAGATAGGGTGAGATGCTATCTACAGCCAAGAAGCACAACAAGAAACCTATCCACAAAATAACTATTCGACGTACTAGCACCTTGAGAAGATTCATGGCAACCTCTGGTAATTATCTAAATCTTGGTAATAACGCACCTGTCGTACACGCTCAAAAATCGTGTCGATAGGGTCGAGTGCGCCTGTTTCAGTATCCAACCGAAGAACGCGCATGTGGTCAACAGCATCGCGTTCTAGCAAGGTGACATACGCACTATCCAACGACCACGCTAACGACGTATGTTCAGCACGTAGAGGCAAATCAGTTAAATATCGTACTTCTGCTTGCTCTGCATCCACGACTGTCAGCGCCCTATCTGCCGAGAATATCAGGGCTGTATTTTCTACAGGCGACCACATCATTTCTACAATAACATCGCCCACAGTAGCATCGAGTGTTTGCACACCCTCATGATACAGTTGCAGGCGTTCACCTCCTGTAATTAGCAAATAAGATTCATCTGTTGACCATGCTATATGCAAAGGTCGGATGTCGCTTGTGAATCGTGTGCCAGTCAGGGTGTTGAGTAACACAAATTGATGCCAACTGCCATTTGCTAGATGTAACGCTAGATACTGCCCGTCACTCGTCCAACGGAGATTCATCACGCGCCTATCAAAGGGAAATCTCTCGCCTGTGAACACGTTGATAACCTGCGATACACTCCGCGCTTCATCATCAGCGTCACTCAGCCAATCGCTTGATAACACCCATGCTCTATCCGGCGAGACATAAAAAGCAGTCGTGCGCAAAGTCCCAATTACATGTGGGCTATCCGGTGCGCCTACATCTTGCCGAATCAGCGTGTAGTCCGTGCCAGTCGGTGCGCGAGTGAGCAACAAATAACTGCTATCTGTTGTCCAGATAGCATTCACGATTGTGAAGGTGTCATCACTGTAGACGGTATCAATCGTTTCGCCTGCACTACCACTGACGATAATATCCAAGCCCTGTGAGCCGTTCATGATAGTCATACTATGGATGCCACTAGGAGAGGAGATAATCTGCACGCCGGAAACTGGCAATGAGGAGGTGCTTGTGCTGTCATCGTTAGCACGTTGGCGCGGACGCAATACCTGATAATTTACGCCTGTGCGGGTATCGCGTAGATAGAGCGTGCTACTCGACCATTCTATCAAGGGGGCAGGGTTTGCATTGCCATACGCTATCGCGCTCGCCAACATCACCAGCGTCCCTATCCATATGATTGCTAGTCCGCGCAATAATAAACTCATCGGTCAATCCGATTAACTTTATACCTTTGATTTAGTATAGCGCAGGCTTATTTTCGCGCCCAACATCACAAAACTGTTATCGTAACATCGGTGGGCAATCATAGGTCTAGTTTTGTCGAAATTTATGCTATGATTTTGCCCCGATACCGAAAACGAGTTTTATGGAGATGATACGTAGTGTCTCGATTTGCTTTTTATCGCCTAAGTGCCGTTGTGTTGTGTGTGCTGATGGCGAGCTTGCCATTTGTTGTCTTCGCGTCTGAACCCATGCCACAACAACAGGGTTTCGTCACCAATACACCGATGAGTAGCCCAGCCGAAGCAACCCCCGTTGCCACCAGCGCCCCAACTGTTGCCGCGCCACCTGCTACTGCGGATACCAGCACGGCTGATACTGACAACACAGAATTAGTAGATGATGCTGGCGAACCCGTTGTACTGAATTACCCTGCTGAATGTGACTATGTGCCGGGTGAATCTACCAACCAAGCCTGCATCGAATTTATGAACGCTAATCTAGAGCCACCCGTCACCAATACCGTGCGCGACGCGACTACACTCAGCCAATATTCTTTCTGGCGTGTGGGTCCTGAAGCTGTGACCACCTTCGCATCGCCCAACGGTGAAGCAAATGGCACGATTCCACAGGGCTTTAACTTCGTGAATGTCGTCAGCCAGACCGATGGCTGGATTCAAGCAGAAGATGGCGATTGGATTCGTATGGAAGATGGTTATTCCGTACCCGCATCCGAGTTCACAGGTGTATTGCTACCGGAAGATTGGACATTGCCGTTTGGCTGGATTCTCGATATTACGGGTATTTATGCCAGCAGTGTGCCAGGTGGCGAGCCGGATTCCAACACAGGCTTAGTGCCGCTACATTATGAACGTTTCAATATTTACGATGAAGTCCTCGCTGATGATGGCTGGGTCTACTATCTCGTCGGACCCGACCAATGGGTGAAGCAAATTTACATGACTGTCATCAAACCAACGCCGCGTCCTGATGATGTATTTGGTCGTTGGGTAGCGGTTGATTTGTTCGAGCAATCGCTTGTCGCTTATGATGGTAATCGTCCTGTATTTGCGACGCTTATCAGCACAGGCTTGCCTGGCACAGAAACCAACGAAGGCGTTTTTGAAGTGTGGGCGCGTCTCGAACGCGATGGGATGAGTGGCGCAACGGGCGCACCCAATGCCTACGCACTCCAAAGCGTGCCTTGGGTGCAATATTTTGATGATGGCATCAGCTTACACGGGACATACTGGCACGATTTGTTCGGTTATCGTCGTAGTCGTGGTTGTGTCAACTTGAGCATCAGTGACTCGCGTTGGGTGTACGATTTCTTTACCCCAACTGCCCAAGCCGGCGACCCCTCGTTTGTGTATGTGCATAGCACAGGCGAATTTCGCGGCGAAGGCTAAAACATACACATAAACAGAACACAACAGGTAACTCATGACGAGTTGCCTGTTTTTGGTTTAATGAATTTTCACCAATTTTGAACCATCTGATGCGCCTGTGTATATATAGATTGATGAGCGCCCATCGCACCACCAGCAGAAAGGACATGCGGTTGGAGGAATACAAAATTATCCAACGTTTGAAACAAGGCGATATTGGCGGACTAGAGAAGCTTGTCGAAACCTATCAGGAAAAGGCGATTCGTACAGCGTACCTCGTCACGCAGGATAAAGCACTGGCACGGGATGTTGTGCAAGCGACCTTCATTCGTATTTACGAGAAGATAGATAGCTTCGATGCCAGCCGTCCCTTTGAACCCTACTTCATGCGGAGTGTGGTCAATGCGGCGATTCGTGTTAGTCAAAAGCAACAACGCACAATTTCGCTAGAGAGCTTTCATCAGGAAACGGGTATGCTTGATGACCTGATTGCCAAAACAGCCAATCCCGAAGAGGTGGTATCAGCAAAAGAATTGGCAGAGGAGATGCAAGCCTTGTTACAACAACTCACACCCAAAAAACGGGCAGTGATTGTCATGAAATACTATCTCGGCTACAGCGAAACAGAAATTGCTGACCAACTGGATACGCCACGCGGGACAGTTAAATCACGCCTACATCAGGCACGTCAGCAATTGAAGCGTGTTTTCGAGAAAAATCGCCTATCTCCCATGCTGAAGGAAGAACGCATATGACCGACATCAAAAGCATTCTGCATACTGTTAGTGACACCGCCAATGCCGAAGAAACGAATCTCTGGTACGGCATTCGCGCAGAATTAGAGGAGAAAAATCACATGATTATGACACAGAAGAAAAAGAAAAATCATCTGAAAAGACGCCTGAGCTTAGGTTTAGTTGCCGCATTGGTTGGTATACTCATTCTCGGTAGCTTCGCCTTCGGGATGACAAGCCGTGAAAATTACTATCGCGTAACGCTCGAAGATATTCATGCTATGAGTACCCTCATCAATGCTTCACATGAGCGCGACAATATGACCGTTACCGTTGATTGGGCATACGCCGACCCCAACCAAATTGTACTCGCGTATACCGTGACAGATAGTGACGGCAACCCAATTTCTGATGATTCTACAGAAGATAGGGATGTCGAATTGCGGATTATGTGGAACAACGAGAACAGTACAGGTGGCTACTCAGGAATGCTTGCATCGTCAGGCAATCTACGCACACATGAGTCGCTGGGGATAGTGGGACAACAAATTGTACGCTATAACGTCGCTTCTCACTTTGACAACCTTGAAGATTTCTCAGAGGGTGAAATCAACTTTAGTGAGCGAACATCCTTGTTATTGAGAGCCAATTTTGAACTTGTCAATAATGATGGCTTGTATCAGCCATTCACAGTTAGATTTAACGTACCCTATGAAACCGTACTGTTTGAGCAAGATAATAATGTCATTGACTATGAAGTACTTGCCAATCAGGATATGCCTGCGGAAGATGATTTGGAAGTTTACTTTGAACACCTACTCGTTACAGATTCGGCAGTATCTACACAAATTTGCTATCGTTTACCAGAAGATGCGCCGATTGCCTATTATCATACGACAGATATTGCGCTCTATATAGATAATCGCCTCGTTGAAACCGATATGGATGATGGACAAAATGACCTTGTGGATATAAATATCAGCTTTGGTTACAGTGGGCAAGATCACTTCACACGATGCGGTGATGTTTATTGGCACATCGCGTTTGATAGTTTGCCCGATGAAATCCGCATAGAACTCCCATCCCTTAGTTACTCGTCACGGTATGTTGAAGGCTTTGATTCACTGGAACAAGCCCAAACCTTCGCCAGCCTCTTTGCCGAGCAAGGGCATGTCCTCACGCTACCGAATGACGAACCCTACATGCTTTCTGTAGATGCCTATCCTAGCGAATGGTACGATTTGCCACCCTATGAACAGATGGATATTTTGACAACTGTGTGGGAGCAATTCCACGAAATTTATCCGCCAGAAGTTACATTTGAGGGCGAGTGGTCATACACCTTTGACCTGAGTGCCGAATAAACACTGATGTCGTTGAGCAAATACTTTGACATACTCCCCACACATAAATGCGGGGGATTCTGGATTCAAACGCGGATTGCAGGCAAGGCATACACCTCATCCTGTCTGACATCCACTAGCCCAAAGGTCGATGTCCCAACCTTGTGAATATTTCGTGCGGCATTATGGTCTCGGTCACAACTGAGACCACAGTGGCATGTTACCCAACGGTCAGCAAGGGTTAACTTCTCAAAACGGGCGTCACAATGCGAACAGGTCTTGCTCGTCGCTATCCACTGGTCAATCTGTTGGAACACCACGCCGCGTTTTGTCGCAACATGCTCAACAATTTTTAGAAAGTTTGAGAAGCCCAAGTCACTGACTTTTCGTCCCCACAATTTCTGCATGGCTTTGATATTGAGGGTCTCAAATATTAAGGCATCGTACTGATTGCAGAGGTCATGCGCCAGTTGCCAATGATGGTTTGTTCGCAGGTTATCGAGGCGTTGATAAGCGCGGGCGAGCGCCCGTTTGGCACGATACCAGTTGTTACTGCCCTTGCGCTTTTTGGACAAGTTACGGTGTAAGTGAGCAAGTTGCTGGTGCATCTGGCGATAAAACTGTGGCGATTCAATATGTTGACCCGTTTCTGTTGTGAGAAAATGCGTTAACCCAAAGTCGAAACCGCCGATTTGACCTGAACTGGTTTGACTTTTGAGGGCTACCGTTTCCTCAACTGAGAAGCAAAGCCACAACTTGCCTGTTTTATCGCGCTTGACAGTGACCGTTTTAATCTTGCCCATTATCGGACGTGTCCACACGAATTAGTACGTCCGCTTCATGATTTGCACTTTGCCTGTGCGTCGATCATTTTTGACTTTAGGCGACCCCTGACGTGACCCACGATGCGACTCGACTAACTTCCAACTATCCGTTTTCAGCGTAAATGAGGTGTACTTCTTGACCTTTTTGAATTGTGGCGAGCTAACCTTTTTGCGTTGATTAGATGGCAACTGTTGGTTCTTGAAGAATCGCTGATAGCTTTTATCCACTCGTTCACAAATCTCTTGGGTAGCTTGCGCACTAATCGCTTGCCAATAGGTATACTTTTTCCCGTAAGATTTTCCTTTGCGTCCGAGTTTTTTATTGGCACTCACCCGACCCATCCGTAATTTACCGATGTGCGCTTGCATCTGAGCCAACGGAATGTACTTGCTTGTCAGTTTATAATACCGACGTTGCAAGGAAATGATGTGATTACGGATCATCCCCGCAACATTAATCGCATGTTCCAGATGCTTATTCTGTTTGCTGTCATACAAACGATATTCGTATGTCCGTCGCATAGTTGCCATTGGATTTATACGTCTTTTTGATTCTCAATCAAATGCGATGTTGCGATTCGTTTTTTATAGTGTGTTATTGGACATGAAAAATAATTATACAGCTTTATGCTGTCTAATCAATCTGATTTGGCATGGTCTATTTTGATAAAACCAAAACAAAATAACCACTTACAGCACGTCTACACCCCCATAGATAAATCTAGGGGCACTGACACGCATTTTGGTAGATCTATGATTGAAGGTACTTTTAACTTGTCATTTCAGTGCCAATTCATCTAAATGTATGGCACAAAAATCAAAGTGCGCTATACTTTTACTCTGTAGTGAGATACTACTTTTCTAATACACTTTGTAAGATACAGGAGTTTTACATGAATAAACGTTTCTTTCGGATGGGTGTGCTGACGCTAATCCTCGTTTTCGTCTTGGGTAATGGTCTTTCGACCTTGTTCGCGCAAGACGATACCCCACTCATTGCTGTCTTATTGCCCGATAGTGCATCATCCGCACGCTGGGAAAACGATGACCGCCGTTTCCTGACAGAAGCCTTTGAAGAAGCTGGCGTAGATTTCAGCATTGAAAACGCAGAAGGCGACCCAACTACACAAATTTCACTGGCAGAACAAGCGATTACCAATGGCGCTGATGTTCTCATGTTCGTGAACCTTGATAGTGGTAGTGGTGCAGCAATTGTTCAGCTCGCACGCGATGCTGGCATTCCAATTATCGACTATGACCGCTTGACCATTGAAGGTCCTGGTGCAGACTACTACGTGAGCTTCAATAACGAAGCTGTTGGTCGTTTGCAGGGTGAAGGTCTGGTAGCGGCTATCGAAGCACAATACGGCGAAGACCTCAGCATGGGCGACCTTGGCGAAGATGGCTTGCTCGATGTAGCAGTCCTCAACGGTTCCCCTACCGATAACAACGCGACCCTCTTCAAAAATGGTTACGACAGCGTTATCAATCCTTTCTTTGAAGACTCAGAAAGTGGCTGGAACGAAGTTGACGACCAAAGCGTTCCAAACTGGGACAATCAAGAAGCACTCGTTATCTATGAACAAATCCTGACTGCTGAAGGTGGCGACGTAGATGCAACCATCGCAGCAAATGATGGTTTGGCACAAGCTGTTATCACCGCACGTCAAGCACAAGGTTTGGATCCGATTCCATTGACAGGTCAAGACGCTACCGTTGGTGGTATCCAACAGATTCTCGCTGGCTGGCAAAGCATGACCGTCTACAAAGCGATTCGTCAACAAGCTGGCGCGGCAGCTGAACTTGCTATCGCACTTGCTAATGGCGACCAAGAAGCTGCTGATGCACTCGCTATGGATGTTTCCACCTACGAATCTGGTGGCGAAACTGTAGAAGTAGCCAGCGTTCTGCTCGTACCTGTTGCTGTCACCATCGACAACATCGCTGAAACCGTCATCGAAGATGGCTTCCGTACATGGGAAGAAATCTGTGTAGGCGAATTTGCTGAATTTTGCCCAGAAGATGCCATGATGGATGACATGGGCGACGAAGACATGGATGACGAAGACATGGACGACGACGAAGATATGGATGATGAAGAAGAAGGTGAAGACGACGAGTAATCATCTCTGCATTTTCCATCATCAGTGTTATGTGGCAGTGAAACCATAGACTGAGACATACACAGTATTAGGGGATGTCATCTTACATAGTTGGCATCCTCTTTAGTTTATCTATATTGGACAATCGCGTTAACATTTTTTCACCAAGAAGGCACAAAGAACACGAAGCTATGACATCTGTGTTTTGCACAACATCCAGCATTTAAAAGATAAATTTTTGCAAAATTTATGCTTTCATATGAAGATTTTCTCTGTGTCTCTGGTACTCTGTGGTCCAAAGGTTTTTTGCCTGTCAGTTTAGTTTGATGCGATTGGTCTATTTATCTATGTGTATTGCGTGCATTTATTGGTGTGATGCGGTAGTGTACGGAATGAGTGAATATTTTTAAGGATTTTTCATGGCAGAAAAACAACCACTTTTAGAGTTAAGAGATGTTAAAAAGAGTTATGGCGCGGTCAAGGCATTGCGGAGTGTCAATTTTCGGGCGTATCGTGGCGAGGTGATGGCACTGGTCGGTGATAATGGTGCGGGTAAATCGACACTGGTAAAAGGCATTGCTGGCACCCACAGTTTCGATGCGGGTAGCAGTATCTTTTTTGAAGGACAAAAAGCCAGTATCTCGACCCCTCGGGATGCGTCTGCACTGGGGATTGAAATTGTGTATCAGGATTTGGCGCTTGCCGATAATCTTGATGTGGTCGCTAATATGTTTTTGGGACGCGAGGCAACACGCGGTGGCGTCTGGCTGAACGAAGCAGAAATGGAAAAAGCTGCTATCGAAACGCTGAATGCGCTGGAAGTGACGACCCTACAGAGTGTGCGCGGGCGTGTTGATGGGCTTTCTGGTGGGCAACGCCAAGCCATTGCAGTAGCACGGGCTGTTATGTGGAATTCTAAGCTCGTCATTCTGGATGAACCAACCGCCGCATTAGGTGTCGTACAGACACGTCAGGTTCTTAACCTCGTGCGTCGCTTGGCTGACCAAGATTTAGCCGTCGTCATTATTTCGCACAATATGAGCGATGTCTTCGAGGTCAGTGACCGTATTACAGTATTACGGCTGGGAGAAGATATGGGCGAATATATGGTATCTGATGAAGGCACAACCAAAGAAGAGATTATCCGCGCAATGACAGCCGGTGAGAGCAAAGCTAAAAAAGCTAAGAGAGGGGAACAAGCATAACCATGTCTGAATCTACACAAAAAGTCGCACTCAAGGCATCGAACACTGCCGAATCGCCGTTGGATTATATCAAGCAGTATTTTGACCGCCTTAAAAATGGGGAGTTGGGTCCGCTCCCAATCATCATTGGCTTGATTATCATTTCTTGGTATTTCACAGGTCAGAATCCCAATTTCTGGACACCACAAAATTTTGCCAATCTTATTGTCCAGATGGCTGGTCTAACCGTCATCGCGTATGGTGTGGTATTCGTGCTATTGCTGGGTGAGATTGACCTCTCGATTGGGTATGTGAGCGGGGTTTGCGCCGTCATCATGGCGCTATTGCTCAGGCAACCTGTCGCGGAGACACTCGCCTTTTTGCCCGATGTTATTGAAGCACCCATTTTGAGCCTATGGGCAGAACCACAGAGCTGGACGCCGGAGTGGTGGATTGCCGCACCCTTTGCCCTCTTGTGTGTGAGCATTATTGGTTTCGTGCAGGGTAGCATCATTGCCTACCTGAAAGTACCTTCATTTGTGGTCACGCTTGCAGGCTTGCTGGCATGGAATGGCGTTGTGTTATTACTCGTCGGGGGTAGCGGTACAGTCATCCTGAATAGTCCATTCATAACGAACATTACACGCTCCGTACTGACACCTATGCAAGGCTGGTTATTTGTAGGCGTGATTGTCGTCGTGTTTGTGGCGCGTGAAATCTACTATTACAGTGTTCGTGCAAAAACAGGCTTATCAAACACGCCAATGATAATCACGCTATTCCGCATTGTGATGATTTCGGCTATTAGTGGTGTGACCGTTTTCATTGCAAATATCCCGCGTGGTAACAATGAGATTCAAGGATTGCCTGTCTCTGCGGTCATCATGATTGTATTGCTCGCATTCTTCACGTTCATTGCTACTGAAACACGCTTCGGACGTTTCGTGTATGCTGTCGGTGGTAATGAAGAAGCCGCTCGCCGTGCTGGTATCAAAACCAATCAAATTCGTGTGGCTGTGTTCACCCTGTCGAGCTTCATGGCAGGTTTAGGGGGTATCATCTTGGCATCGCGCCTGAACTCTGTTGCGACAAATACCGGGGGTGGTAACTTGCTTCTAAACGCGATTGCCGCAGCCGTCATCGGTGGAACAAGTCTATTCGGTGGGCGTGGTTATGTGTATAGCGCATTACTTGGTGCGGCACTCATCGCCACCCTCGATAACGGCATGGGCTTGCTGGGACTGAGTTCTGGCATCAAGTTCATTGCAACAGGTGTTGTATTGCTGATTGCTGTCGTGTTGGATTCGTTCTCACGGCGCTAGTGAGGGGTGTCATGCCGAGAAAGAGGTTTGGCAGATTGTCAAATCTCTTTTTGATTCAGTCAGTTTTGATAGGCAAGGTCATCATGAACGTCGTACCTGCATTGACTGCACTCTCACAAGTGATTGTGCCGTTGTGCTTTTCAACAACTTCTTTGACGATAGACAAGCCTAAACCTGTTCCATTATAGTCAGTGGTATTGCTGGCACGATGAAAGGGTGTGAACAAAAATTCTTGCTCTTCTTCAGGAATGCCAATACCTTCATCAGATACTGTCACGATGACCCTTTCATCTTGTATAGCTACTCGAAGATCTATACGACTACCAGCCGGCGAGTATTTGCTAGCATTGGTCAGTAAATTTGAGATAGCAAGATGTATCAAGCGACGGTCACATATTAGGGATAATGTCTCAGTGGAGAATATCGTTTCCAGAATTTGCTCTGGTTTCAAAATCATGCGCATGTCGTCTGCTAATCCAGCACAGAATGCTATGAAATCCACGGTTTCCATTTGTGGATTGAAGAAATTTTGATCAACTGTTGCAAACACTTTCATATCTTCTAAGAAGCTATCAAGCAAGGCGACCTGCTTATTCACTTTTGCCAATTGTCCGTGCTTCTGGTCATCATCTAGCTGATGACCACGCCGTACAATCATGCCAACGGATGTGAGGATGACAGACAGTGGTGTGCGAAATTCGTGTACAATGGTGCGCAACATATGCGAACGCAAGTGTGTAATTTCTTTTTCTTTTTGCAAGCGCATATTCAAGGCTTGATGTTCAGCTTGTAAGACTTCGGCGCGTTTGCGAGCTGTGATGTCTCGATTAACACCCACGTAGGCAATCGGATTTCCGTCTGTATCACGTAATGTATTCACCGATGCCAGTACATGTATCTGCACGCCTGATTTTGTCTTTTGGATTGCCTCACCTTTCCAATAGCCTTTCTCTAAAAAGGCACGCACGACTGCCTCACTATCGGTATCGGGGTAGCTTGACTGTGTGACCGCTTGCATATCACGTCCGATTACTTCGTCAGCTTGCCAGCCATACATCTCTACGGCTGGTTGATTCCAACTCATGATTTTGTAGTCCGTATCAATAACGATAATCGCTTCGGAGATAGTAGCGAGGATTTGTTGCTGATTGAGTAGGGTTTCATGGGTTTGCCGAATATCGGTGATGTCGATATTGTTACCGATGACCTTGATAATGTTGCCATCATCATCAAAGACAGGAGTAGCTGCGCCATTTATGTAGCGGATTTCCCCATCTGGGCGCACGATACGAAAATTTACATTCTGAACACTATCACCATTCAAGACACGCTCAAATTCTGCTTCTGCGTAGGCTTTATCCTCAGGATGCAAAGTCTTACGCCACGAGGTTATCTCGTTTGTAAAGTTGTCGCGTGTGATGCCATACATACGCAGATGCTGTTCATTCCATTCCAGATGACCTGAACGCACATCTAGCACCCAGGTACCAAGTTGGGCGGCTTCTGTCGCTAGTTGCAGATGCTCAAAAGATTCTGCATGCATGAGGTCTGGAATGGCATCTGCCGTATCAGCGAATTGCTGTTCTAAAATCGCCTCGACACTCGTATTTTGTTTTTCTGCCAGCGCCTCTAAACGACGTAGCACTGCATCCGACACGCGGATTTCTGCCATGTAATTATCTCAATCGCCAATGAGCCATATTATATTTTAACACGTTAGTATGGAAACTTGATAAACGAATGGCTATATCATACAGACATTTCTCATGCGATGTACACAGCCTACGCTTATCTTATCGTGCTACGATATTGATTAATCTACAAAGGTAGACGCGATGAGGGACGAAGGCTATGTCTAAGAAAATGATTTTGGTAACAGGTGCAACAGGTTATGTTGGCGGGCGGATAGTGCCTCGCTTACTGGACAAAGGTTATGCCGTGCGCGTTTTTGTGCGTGATGCGACGCGCTTGGTCGGGCGCGAGTGGCTAAAAGATGTTGATGTGGTCGAAGGTGATGTCCTCAAGCCAGAAACCTTGCCAGCGGCGATGGATGGTGTCACGGCGGCGTATTATCTGATTCATAGCATGAGTGGCAATCCTGATTTTCATGAGCGCGATTTGACCGCAGCGCGTAATTTTAGCACCTCAGCAAAAGCACATGGCGTTGAGCGTATCATCTATCTCGGTGGCTTGGGCGATACAGACAGTAAATTGAGCGAACACCTGCGCTCGCGTCAACAAACAGGTGAAGCATTGCGTGAATCCGGCGTGCCTGTAACAGAATTTCGGGCAGGCATTTTAGTGGGGTCAGGGAGTGTATCCTTTGAGATGGTACGCCACCTGACAGAGCGTATCCCGTTACTCATTTGCCCGCAATGGGTATTCACCAAAACCCAACCGATAGCGATTCGGAATGCGCTGGCGTATTTGATTGACGCGCTAGAGACACCTGCTAGTGCGGATAAAATTATCGAGATTGGTGGCGCTGACCAACTAACCTACCGCGATATGATGATGACCTATGCTGAGGTACGCGGACTGAAGCGCTTTGTCTTGCCTGTGCCTGTCCTGACGCCTACACTATCAAGCTACTGGGTACAATTCGTGACGCCGATTCCTTATGATATAGCGCGTCCATTGGTAGAGGGCTTAACCAGCGAAACGATTGCAGACACGTCATTGGCACAAGAGATATTCCCACACATCCAACTATTCAATTATAAAACTGCGGTTGAAATGGCATTCGTGCGCTTAGAAGGTCCTGGTGCGGAAACCGTCTGGAGCGATGCCCTGTTCAGTAGTCAACGCGACATCACGCCTGTTGAGTTGACTTCACAAGAAGGCATGCTCATTGAGAAGCGCGAAAAAGTAGTGAATGCCTCGCCGGAAGATGTGTATGCGACCTTCACAGGCATCGGTGGCGATAGAGGCTGGTTCACGTTCAATTGGGCGTGGCGTCTTCGCGCACGGATGGATAGCATGATTGGTGGCGTTGGTTTCCGGCGCGGACGGCGACACCCTGACGAGTTGCGCGTTGGTGAGGCACTCGATTTCTGGCGTGTGGAAGCTCTCGAAGACGGACACCTGATGCGTTTGCGTGCGGAGATGAAAGTGCCGGGCTTGGCATGGTTACAATTCAAAGCCGAGCCACACGAAAACGGTACAACCCGCCTGACACAAACAGCGTTCTTTGAACCTAAAGGCTTATTCGGTTTGTTGTACTGGTATAGCATCTATCCCTTACATGGTCCTGTGTTCTCTAGTTTGATTGCTTCGATTGCCGAACGTGCTGAACAACGTGAGACGCAAGCCGTATCGGCTGGGACGCCTATTGTGGAGCAATCCTGATAGTTTACTGCGGGCATATTCGCCACGCTATGATGCAAGTTAAGCAATAAACATGGAGATTAGAGCAATACTGTTATTTGGCTCTTAACCCCTCCCCTAAATCCCTTCCCCCCTACGCTTCGCTAGCGGAGAGGGGACTTTAAACGCTCTTTGGGTAGATTGGGAGCAAATTTATTTCCATGCTAATTTTTAAACAGCATAAATCTGTGCCAACGCCAAACATTGTGCTGTGAGATGAACCAATCAATGCGTCGTAATCAAGCACGCCTGCATTTTTCACCTTTTACCTTTATACTTTCATTTATTAAAAGTGATTCTGTGCTGTAGCGCATCCTTACACGACATCAGGAGCTAGGACACCCCATGAGCGACGAAACCTCATCCAGAAGACGCCCGAGCATATCGCGCATGTTACAGATTGCAGCATTTGGTATTTTGCTGGCAATGCTGGTGCTATCGGTGATTGCCCAATTCACAGGTGAGCCACCGACCCCAGCCGAACGCGACCAGCAATCCATTGAACAGACAGTGCAAGCGGGTGTGGATGCGGGTCTGACAGAAATTGTCTCGCAGACAGGCACACCGGATGCAACGGCGATTCAAAGCACGGTACAGGCACGTATTGATGCGACCCTGACTGGTGTAGCGGTCACATCTGCCCCACCAACAGCGACGCCAGAGCCATTTGAAGTGGCGACGGGTGCAGAGCCTATGGACGGGGTGTTGAATGGCTTGCTCGGTATTTTGATGGGTGCATGGCAATTGGCAGGTTTCGCTGGTATTTGGTCGCAGGTGTGTTGCTGTGTTGTGCCAATTGGCGTGATTGTCATCGGTGCGGCGAATGATTAGCGACCTTTGGTTTTTCGCAATCTACGAGGAGATTCTGGTTATCCGATGCCTAACATAACGATTCATAAGACCAGTGAAGATGTACCACTTCCTTTGTATTATCAAGCGGAGACATTTATCCGCCTGACATGGGCTGATGATGAAGACTACGATATGGACGATGGGCTGGATGAACCCGCTGTTCATATAACTTTGAGCGAGGGCAACACCCTCTTCAGTTATGCCTCATTGATTTCGACTGACCTTGCGCTTGCAGGCGTTACGTATCGCTGTTATGGCTTGCGGAGTGTATTCACCTTTCCGGCTTCGCGCAAACAGGGCTATGGTGGGCAAGTCGTGCAAGCGGCTGGCGATTATGTCTCTCAGCAAGCGGATGCCGATGTCGCCTTGTTGTGGACAGAAGCCCATAATATCGCTTTTTATGAGCGTCTCGGCTGGGTGACTATGACCACAATGAAAACGCTGTTCGGTGAGCCTGATTCGCCAGAGGTGTTTGACGAAGAAACTGCTATGATGCTCTTTATCAGTGATAAGGGGCGGGCGGGTAAAGCCGTCTTTGACACCGGTCAGGTTTATGTAGGTGATGAGCCTTGGTAAGCGATTAATAAAATGTTCATCACTTCAGTCGATACTGATTTATGATGACCGCGTGCTATCTTGGAGGAATACAATTTGGCTTTAGAAATGCTTGTTGGACTCAATGTGACGGATGACGCAAAGTACCAGCAGTATCGGGATCATATGTCGCCTATCTTACTCGAATATGGTGGTCGCTTCGGCTATGACTTTCGCGTATCAGAGGTTCTGCGTGCAGATGTTGATGCGCCAATCAACCGCGTATTCACCATTCGTTTTCCAGATAAAGATGTTATGGATGCTTTTTTCAAAGATGATAAGTATCTGGAAGCGAAAACCACGTACTACGATTCTTCTGTGGACAAGACCCATATTTTAGCGACATATGATACTGAAGATTGAGCAAAAAAATTCGTGCTGGATGCCCACCCGCCAAGACAGGTATCCAGCACGCAACGTCGGGCATTGACCAGACCACCGCACCCCTATGTGAGCAAGTCTGCTGTGAGCCATCGGTTTGTCCCAATTATGATGTGACCCCCAAATGGTCATGATGGGTAGCAGATAACCGCGCATGATGCGTGCGCCCTCGTGAATGACGATAAAAACCCCTTGCGTAACCAACGCGACTCGCCACCCCTTAGCTATAGCACGGCACACTCGACACCCTGCTAACCTGTTCAGGTGTCTATCAGCGCGATATACTGCTGTTGAACGTTTATCCCATCTGGGGTAGTTCTGAGGGGTGCTGTTGGCGCAGTACCCCTCACCCACAAAATCGAGATAGTCAGGGTATAGCGTGGTTTCCCCTGCCGTGCAATGTTTTGTATTGTGTTTTTGACCTCTCTGCCAGCCTTTTTTTCAATCGACATTATTTGATTGCTCTCTATGACGGACGATGCAGGCAGTCGTCCCTACGATGATGGCGATTTGGGGGTGGGGATACACGTTTTTATGTTTATGGTACGCATATGTGATGGTGACATATAAATATGCGCGTGATTGCTCTATACGGCGGACGATGCAGGCAGTCGTCCCTACGATGATGGCGATTTTGGGGGTAGGGACACACGCCTGCGTTGTCCGTTATTTTCCCCTGTATTTTTACCTATGAATCGTAAAAAATATCTTCTTGCCATGTGGATGGATTATATTCAACATAGGTGCGAATGCGTGTGAAATCGGCTTCGTTGCGGATGATATGGTCGTGATAGCGTGTTTGCCAGATAGTCTCATGAGCAAATTCAGGGAGTGCCTTACGAATATGGCGGGTCGCACTTGACTTGTATGAGCCAACAGCCGTGCCAAGTGATTTTGGCGTTAATTGTTTCTGTGTTGGAGATGGGGATGGTTCACCATGAATGATAATGATGCCGTGCATATGATTCGGCATGATGATAAAAGCATCTAGCTCAATATCTTTATGATGTTCTGGGAGAACCAACCAACGCGATTGTGCAATTTCTCCTGCATCTGACAGAATCATATTATCCTCGTGAACATGACCAAAAATGTGTTGTCGTAGATGCGTACAAATGGTGACAAAATATGCGCCAGATTGTGTGTAGTCGAAGTCTTTTAAGCGCGGTGATTTGCGTTCGGGTAAGGGCTTCATGGTGAGGTTTGCTCCCTGCGATAGACGATACAGACAATAAGAGTATACCTAATTGCTCTCTACAGCGGACGATGCAGGCAGTCGTCCCTACGATGATGGCGATTTGGGGGGTAGGGACATACGCCTGCGGTGGATGGTGTATAACATTTATGCCAGCAAGAAAAATTCAGGATACTGGTTCACGAGTAAGCCGAGGCTGTAGAGCAGGATGCCGAGTCCGAGTAAGCCCCATGCCCAATAGCGTTTCCAGTTGAGCAACTCGATATATTTGCCGAAGAGATAAATCGCTAAGAATGTACCACTGGTTTCTTGCACGGCGTCGAGTTCCCAGACGATGCCGACAAATACCAAAGTCAGACTGATGACGACGGTGATAATTTGCCAACGGAGGTATGCCCCACTATCTTCTTTCCTAAGATACCAGCGTGAACTCTTTGCCCCGAGCGCCACGAAGAAAATATATGTCCCGACCCAATACACGCCTGTCTCGAAGACACGGTATGCGCCCGACCAATCCAGAATCTCGCCTGTGATATAGACGAGGGTCATCAAGCCGGTGACGAGTAACACGCGCAGACTGCCATCTTTACGCTTGAGGTTGAACGCATCGAACAATATGTCGAATGCACCACTGATGCCCAAGAAGGTGATGCACGCGCCGACTGCGAACACGCCGATAATCTGGCTATCGTACCAGATGGCAATCGTGCCCCAGATAAACGTCAGTATGGCATTGAGGATTTGTAGTTCAAGGCGTTCGCGCTCGCTATCGACGGTGGTTATCTCTTTAGCGTTCGGGTCATTGGGGTCAGCGGGACGGATTTTGCTTGACGTGACAAAGTGCTGGCGGTAAGTGAACGGCAATAGCCCTATCAGCGAAAGCACGGCTGGCATCGCCACCAATTGCCCGACATCCGGCGAGAAATTAGTGCGCCCGATGACAATCAGTCCGGCACAGACAAAATAGGCGAGCAATTCATAAAACCAAATCGGTATTTTCTTGAGGATGGGATAGACATAAATAGCGAATAACCAACCGAGCGCCAACACGATGATGATGCTCCCTGCAAACCACAGCAGGTTGACAAAGGTCAATACCCGTTGCCAACGACTAAAGGGACTGCTGAAAATACGGTCCTCGATTTGTGTTTGAGAGAGTGCTTCGCCAGTGATGAGAACAGTCTGTGCGGTGTAAAAGGCTATTTGTTCAGTGGCGATTGCCTCAGATATGACATTCAGCGCCTGTAAATCTTGCACAGTCTGGCGGGCATAGTAAATATCTGTGAGTGTGTAAACAGAATCCGGCGACGATTGCGTGTCTTCCCCCATGATGGGTGAGGCATCCAGCACATCGCATCCGGTGAGCAAAATCAACAATACTGTCAGCAGGCAAGCACGTAACATAGCGTCTATCCCCATAATGAGCCTCTCTACGTATGAAAACACGTTTGCTATCTGTGCGTTACGCGGGTATGACCTGTGTACTACACTATAAGGCAAGTAAGTTGAAGCACTTTCACCACGAAGACACAAAGAACACAAAGCAGTGAAGCAACAACATCACTGTTTTGCACAAATTTCGGTTTGAGAAGACATATTCTTTGCAAAATTCGTGCCTTGAGACGAAGATTTCCTCTGTGTCTATGAGACTCTGTGGTTCACAGGCTTTTTGCATGTCATTTCAGTTTGGTGTGATTGCCCCATACCACATGGTAGCTATAAGGCTTTAACGATAGGACAAATGAGGCGCTCTGTGCTATAGTCGCTCACCGATTCATATGTAGCAGTAGGAAGATACGCTATGCCGATTGTTGAACATCGTAAATTGCCGAGTTTTGACCGTCTGCGTGAAGATGGGCAAACGGTGCTGACGCTTGAGGAAGCAATCACACAAGATATTCGAGAATTACATATCGGCTTATTGAACATGATGCCTGATGCGGCGCTGGAAGTGACCGAACGACAGTTCATGCGCTTGTTGGGCAGTGCCAACGAAATTGTCCAATTGTTCGTATACCCGTTCACGGTGCCAGGATTACCCCGTAGTGAAGAAACCCAAGCCTATATTGATGAGCATTACACGACTTTTGACCATCTACGCGAGGTTGGGCTAGATGCCATTATCATCACGGGCGCGAATGTGGCGAACCCACATTTAGACGAAGAGCCATTCTGGGACACGCTGACAGAGGTCATGGCATGGGCAAAAGACAACGTAACATCGGTGCTGTGTTCGTGCTTATCCACGCACGCACTGATGAAATATTACTATCAAATTGACCGCATCCCCCTACCCCAAAAACGCTGGGGGGTGTTCAGCCATCGTGTGGTGCATAAGAGCCATCCGCTATTGCTGAATATCAACACGCGCTTTGATGTGCCACACTCACGGCATAATGCTATCACCCGCGAACACTTAGAAGCCGTTGGCTTGCCGATTCTGATTGAAAGCAAGACAGGTGGTGTACACATGGCAGTCAGCCCTGACCATCTGCGCGTCGTATATTTTCAGGGGCATCCCGAATACGACATCAATAGCTTGTTGAAAGAGTATAAGCGCGAGGTACTGCGCTATCTGAATGATGAGCGCGACGAACCACCCTTCCCTAAGCATTATTTCAACGAAACGGCGATGACAATTGCCAGCAAGTATCTCGGGACGGCGTTGCATGCAAAAGAGAACGGACAAGCGATTCCCGAATTTCCCGAAGATGACATTCTGCCTCATTTGGATAACACTTGGGGCGACACAGGCAAAGCGATTTTCAATAACTGGCTGGGGCTGATTTATAAATGCACGGGCATTGAGCGCAAGCAACCGTTCATGGATGGCATTGACCCGCAGAATCCGTTGGGGATGCTGGAAATAGGTTAGTAGACAGTCATCCGTTTTTGCTGTTGTCCCTATCCGACATTGAGGATAGAAAACAAATCCCTACTCGCTAGATAAACGAGTAGGGATTTTTATTAGAAGCTACAATCCCTCAATATCAAGGATTCAGAACCACAGAAATCTGAAACACGGTTGATTCAGGGGCGTCGGTTAGAATCGCTATCAGCGGGAACACGCCGGCTGTATAATCTCCTGTCGAGGGTGCGACCCATGCTTCAGACAGCGTTTCGTTGGCAATCAACGTTGAAAAGAATACAGGTTGCCCGTCTGCATCTACAATTACCACACCTAAATTCAAATTTCCAGCAACACGCGAAAGGTCAATTTGCACAGTATCGCCTTGATTTGCTGTAATGCTGTAAGCTGTCACCATAGCATTATCCGGCGCAAGTGACCCACTCAACGGCACATCGGCTGGTAATGGTGAGGCATTGACTGTTGATAGGTCAATCGCATTGAGTGCAGGCAAGCCAAAGCCAGAAAAAGCAGAGGCAGATGCACCATCATTTGTACCTGTGTCGCTCGTATCGCTACCGGAATCGGCTGTATCTTCAAGACTATCGCCTGGCTCAATCACCGTGCCATCGCGTAATGTACAACCGACGAACAAAGTGTAGACACCGACGCCACCAGAATCACGAACTTGATAGTCTCCTAGACGGTTAAGTGACGCACCTATACCGCCAAGAAATTGCTGAAAATTAATCGCATATATTGTGTACCCTTGATTAGATGATAATTGTTCTGTGTTAAGAGTAGGTTCAGATTCTAGACTCTGCCAATAATAATCATCATCTAAATCAGCATCGCTAGAATCGACAATCTGGTCAGTTGACCCTGCAATTAACAGTGACATCGTCAAATTACCTAATGGGAAAGCTGATATGTTCAGTTGGTCACCAGCCGCTACGTCAACATTGTACGGTTGTATTTCAACACTACTGGTGAACTCGCCTTCAATAATATCGCCACATGATAGATTAACAGGTTGCGTTCGTTCTTGTGCTTGAATAGATACTACCATGAGAGTAACTAGCAACAAAATAATTACGCGGGAGAATTTGTACAGCATGATAAAACCCTTCTCAGAATACAATCGTGTGATTTTAAATAAATGACTAGTGGCTTAAGCAATTAACGTTGTGCCAAGCAGAGCGTGCGCCCATTTGCCGCCGGACATGTCCATTCGGTTTCGCCACCCAGTTGGTCAACAAATGAAAATGCCTCGCGCCAGAAAATATCGTTTTCGCGGGTGGTCTGCATGGCAATCACCGTACAATCTTCTAATGGGGATGCGCCACTATTCACCGTGAATTGCACACACTGGTTTGGTGCAAGACGGTCTACGGTTGGCAATGTTGTGCTATCCCAATTGCGCAAATCACTGAATGGTAGTGTCGCCGTTGCTAATTGTAATTGGGTCAAATCCATCCATTGCTCAGGATGGTTATTGTAAATGACAAATTGCTGATTGTCGTAGACCATATACACATAAGCCGTCATATCATGTGGAATTGGCTGAGGCGAGAGCCACACATCGCACGATGATTCACTCGTTGCACATACCCCACGATAGACCCCGTATTCACGCACAACAAAGGTGCTGTTCTCTACGAGCCAAAACGCATCCGAGAGATTTTCGTCATCCAACTCAAGTTCTACTTCATGCTGGATGACATCGCATTCTGGTGGACGGAAAAAGCCGGGTGAATTGCTTGCCCAAATTTGCCAGCACTGGGTCGCACGAAAATTACCCGGAAAATCAAGCGCCAGTGCATCAGCCCGTTCATCAGTGGCAAATTGTAAGCCATATGCGCCGAGTGATTCAGCTTCCAGATTGCGTATCGAAAAGAGCAGTGTCTCAAAATCTTCTAACCCTGCCCGCATAGGAATATCCCAAACGAGCGTGATATTAGCTGGGTTCGCGTTCTGTATCGTGACGCGCACCTCGTCGGCTGGGCTGAGACTTGTGCCTGCTTGGGGCGATTGGTCAACGACGCGAAAATCTTCCTCTGCGCCGGTATCTGTCGTTTCAATGACCGGATGCAACAGCAAACCCGCCTCATTGAGTGCCGCTTGTGCTTGTGGTGCAGTCATTCCTGCCAGTGATGGCACGTCGATAGCATCGTCATCTTGTGCTATGACCGCGACTACTAGCCATCCCACTATAAACAAAACACTGCCTAGCCTGCGCAACATTGCTTATCCCTACTTTGCATTTTCACTTGTACATTGTGCTATTTTGGTTCGGGTACAGTGTACGATACCTCTACAACAAATCATTGTCTGCCCTGTTAGCCCAAATACGCTGAAATAATTGCTTCATCTTCTCGTAAGTCTGCCGCGTTGCCTTCCTGAACAATGACACCGCGTTCCAGCACGTAGGCATAATCGGCAATTTGGAGTGCTTTGCGTGCGTTCTGTTCCACGAGCAAAATCGGAATGTCTTGCGATTTAATCTCAGCAATTAAATCGAACACCTCATTGACCAACACAGGCGCAAGTCCCATACTCGGCTCATCTAGCATCAGCAAACGCGGACGCATCATCAAGGCACGCCCAACAGCGAGCATTTGTTGCTCACCCCCACTGAGCGACCCCGCCTTCTGTGAGCGACGTTCAGCTAAACGTGGAAAGCGTCGGAAAATATCATCTAAATCTGTGCCAACCTTATCCGTGCGAATATGCGTGCCAATCGTCAAATTTTCCATCACGCTCATATTAGCGATGACCTGCCGCCCCTCTGGTACTTGTATCAGATGGCGACGGGTGATTTGGTGCGCAGACTGTCCGGTGATGTCCTCGCCTAAAAAGCGCACCTGCCCATCTGTTGGGCGCAGTAAACCACTAATCGTATTGAGCGTCGTACTTTTACCTGCACCATTTGCCCCAATCAAGCTCACGACTTGTCCGGGCATAATGCAAAAGCTGATGCCTTTTAACGCTCGAATCGCACCATAGCGTGTGTGTAAATTTTGCACCTCTAAGATAGGATGAGGCACTGTCATATGAAGCCATCCCTTTTATCTTCAATAAGAATCTATCCGTAAGCTCTTTTTGTAGAAGCGTTACTGCGGTTGCACCCATTCGAGATGACACACAGAGTGTCAGTTGATAAGTGTTAATATTCATTTGCCAATTGCTTCTATTTTACCATCATACAGCCTATCTTTGGCAAAATAAAACGACCTGCCAAGATGACAGGTCGCGTAAAATGTGTTTAAGTTGGCAAATCTCAATTTTGAGAGAAGCTAACCTCGACTTCGCCCGAACTCGCTTCGACGTCATCTTCAGCAACTGTACCATAATCCACTGTCGCATAGAAGAATTCATCCACGAGCATCACATAATATGTCCCATCATCTTCAAGTTCTAGCTCATCAACGCCGTAATCTAGCGCGATACGTTCACCATCTTCGTTAAAGACGTGAATAATTGGATTGAAGAAGTCATCACCACCCATTACTGCAATGTCGATGTCTATTTCATCACCCTCTTCACCTTCAAAAGCGAAGAAAACGGCTTGTTGGTCGCTATCTATATCAAATGTTTCTTCAAAACCATCTTCCATGAAGACATAGCCACTACCTTCGAGCAAGTCAGCTATCTCATCGTCACCTGTACTGCTTACGCCTTCGATTGTCAGCACATACGGTTGCTCTTCTGGCTGCGTTTCCCATTGATCTGTGAAGAAAGTATCTATGTAGATGTAGCTGGATGCTATCAAGGTATATAACCCAGTTTCCTCAATTTCCAGATCTTCTAGTAACGATGATAGCCCAACATCACCGCTATCATCATCGGCTGCAAACACTGTACCATCTGGTGCAATAATGACGATGAAGGGGTCTAATTCATCAATATCTTGTGTCATAGAAATGCTGACTTCATCGCCTTCTTCTGCATAGAAAGTGAACAGGCTTGTATTCAGTTCGGCGGTAAGTTCAAATTCATACTCGCCATCTTCCAAAACCGGAGGGGCTTGGTCTACATCTTGTGCAGATACGACCATTAGGAAAGAAAATACAGCAAGTAATGTCAAAATCAATCGTTTCATAAAGCAGATCTCCATTGATGTTCTTGTCTGAAATGTGAGTGTGAAAAACACCATCTCATTAGACGGTAGAACATAGGAGAAAAACAGTAAAAACTTGTAAATAAGCAAAATATACCATGAGATATTACTCTTTAATCTTTACCCAAATACGCTTCAATTACCCTAGCATCTTGGCGCACCTCGGTGGGTGTGCCGTGTGTGAGCATCCGCCCGAAATTCAGCACATAGACTTCATCGCACACTTGCTGAATTAGCGACATATCATGCTCAATGACTAATACGGTAATGCCTTCATCACGCAACTTTAAAATTTGTTCGCCGACTGCTTTTGTCTCGGTGGGGTTCATGCCAGCCGTCGGTTCGTCTAATAGCAACAGCGATGGATTGGTTGCCAGCGCCCGCGCAATTTCTAGCCTGCGTTGGTCACCGTAGGGCAAATTCCCTGCTTGCACTTTTGTCACCTCGCGCAGTTCAAAGCGGTCTAGCAAATCATCAGCGCGTTGCTTGAGTGCGCGTTCTTGTGTCCAATGACGGGGTAACATAAAAAGCGATTCGACGAGTGTCGCATCCCCGCGTTTATGCTGACCAATCAGCAAGTTTTCGTGGGTGGTCATCTGTCCGAACAGGCGAATATTCTGGTAAGTACGGGCGATACCTAGCCGTGTGATGTGATGCGGGGGCGCGTTATGAATTGGTTCACCAGCGAACCAGATTTCGCCTTTTGTCGGGTGGTCAAGTCCGGTGATGTTATTAATGGTCGTGGTCTTGCCGGCCCCATTGGGACCAATCAGCCCGACAACTTTACCCTGTGGCACGGTCATGTTCACATCATCAAGCGCCGCCAAGCCACCGAAGTAACGGGCGACACTGTCTAAGCGCAAGAGGTCAGTCATTCGCCTCACCTCCGGCAGTGGCTTTCTCTTTACGGGAATCATCGTCAGACGAAAATAGTGAGCCAAACAATCCGCGTATGCCTTGCGGGTCAACGATGCCATTGGGCAGATAGACAATCACGCCCAACATCACGACACCGACCAGCACACCACGATACTGCTGAAATTCACGTAGCACTTCGGGTATCGCTTCTAAGACCATCCCGCCAACCAATGGTCCATAGAGTGTTTGTGTACCACCGATGACCGCATATGCCAGAATATCAACCGTGCGCGTGAAACCATAGGCATCGGGCGTGATAATCCGATTGAGATGTCCTTCAAATACCCCAGCCGACGACGCCAACATCGCGCTCATGATGAAAACGATGTTCTTAACATACACAACATTGATGCCCATATTCGCCGCCGCCATCTCGTCTTGCCGAATCGCCGCCATCGCCCGCCCAAAACGTGAGCGATGCAAGCGTGTCAAAAAGAGAATTATGATGACTAGAAATAGCACTAGCATCCATGTTTCTGTCAGTACAGGGATATTTTTGACCCCGCGTGCGCCTTCGACTAATTCAAAGGTGATGCGTGTACGTGTCGATAATTCACGGATAGTCAATAAGTCAGAGGTTTCGGCAAAGGTATTGATACGCGTTACCATCTCTTCGCCACCATTTGCGCGTAGATACTGTATCACCGAGACGACGATATTATCGAAATTGAGAATGATAATACGCACAACTTCAGCAAAGCCTATTGTGGCAATCGCTAAGTAAATATCGGATAGCCTCAGCACAGGTAAGCCAATCGGAATCGCTATTAAACCTGCGACCAACATCGCTATCAGCAAAGATGGCAATAAACCTAAGCCCATTTGTTGTGTGAGTAACACACCGACATACGCACCTATCGCCATGAAACCTGCGTTCGCCAGCGCAAACATGCCTGTATAGAGCGTCAGATAGATGCTTGCCGCCAAAATCGCCGCGACCAACATACTTTGTAGCACAGGTTCGGAAATGCCATACGATGACGTGAAGTTGAGAAATGTTTCGTACATTGCGCTCACAAATTCAAACATCGCTCATGCCCTTTTCTGTTCTGCTTGCCCGAACAAGCCTTGTGGACGAATCAGCAACATGATGAATAGCAACACAAACACAATCGCATCGCGGTAACTGCTCCCCCCAAAGGCGACACTGTAAGTCTGTATGAACGCCACAATAAAGCCACCTATCAACGCGCCTTGAATGCTCCCTAAGCCCCCCAGCACAATCGCCGTCAATCCCACCAGCGCAATACTATCCCCGACAAACGGCGTCACCGCTAAGAAGCTGATGCCAAAGAGCATACCTGCTATCCCGCCGAATGCCCCTGCCAGAAAAAAGGTGATCACATAAATCGTGCTAACATCAATGCCCAGCAAACTCGCAATCCGTTCGTTAAAAGCAACCGCCCGCATTTGCTGTCCGGTTTGGGTACGCTGAACGAGATACTGCAAAATGAGCATCAAAATGACCGCCACGACTAAGATAATCAGGCGAATTGGGGCTACGCGAATATCGCCGATGATGAGTGGCTCCGTACCCAGCCCAAACAGCGAAACATCACGCGGATAATATGCCTCGGTACGTCCATAGACACCTTGAAAAGCAAATTGCGCTACATTGACCAGAATCAGTGCCGCGCCAATACTACTAATCAACTGCGCCAGCCGGTCTGCATTGCGCTCTCGTAAGGGACGAAATGCCGCAAATTCGAGTGCGATACTCAGCACGCCGCCTGCGAAAAATGCCAGCAATAAGCCAATTAAAGGATGAATGGTCAGTGTTTCCGGCATGATAGTCATGATTTGTTGAAAGACGAGATTGCCCAACCACACTAGCGCACTGATATAAGCGATGCGTGCCAACAAGGCGACCAATTGCCGGAGTGAAAACGGCTCTATTCGGCGAATCATGGGCTGGAAAACACGCCTATCGAATACAAACGCAAGCGCAGTCAAGGGGGTGGCAATCAGCAAGAAGCTAACCAGAATTGGTGCTTTTTCCACATCTAACGCCAGCAAACCGACGAATGCACCCCACATAAAAATGGCGCTGTGCGCGAGATTCAGCACGCCCAAAATACTGAACACCATCGCATAGCCCAAGGCAAACAGGGCGTAAATCGCCCCCAGCGATACCGCGTTGATATTCTGCTGTATAAACAAGTCCCAAGTCATAAAGTCATTTTCTCAATAATCGGTTCTGTACGCATTTACACTAATGTTACGGACAGCATCACCACAGAAAATCGTGAATACTGTTATTTGGTTAAACGCGGACGCGATCTATCGTGTCCCTACAATTCATAGTAGGGACAACATCTATGTTGTCCGAAAAATAATCAACACCCTATCTTGTGCTTGTATCCGTCTATTGCGTCCGAGCTAGGCATTTCATATGTCCCGAAACAAAAAGAGATGGCAGGATTATAACTACCATCTCTCGTTCTATCTACTTAAAGAGTTATCGAGAATGCGACGAACTTACTCGCCGTCTTCTTCATCCTCTTCGGAATCATCCATGTCTTCGTCGTCGCCCATGTCTTCATCCATATCTTCCATGTCCTCGTCCATCATATCACCACCGAGAACACCGAATGCGCCTTCTTCGACAATCTGTACCACAGGGTCATGAATGGGATTGCGGTCTTCTGCGAAGCTAAACATACCGAGTGGGCTATCGAAATCAGCGATACCAGCCAGCGCATCACGGATAGCAGCACTATCGGTTGAGTTCGCGCAACGAATCGCTGTCGCCATCAACCATGCGCCTGTATAGGCTTGTGTAGCGAATTGGTCTGGTGCGCTACCGTATGCTTCTTCAAAGTCAGCTACGAATTGTACGCTGAGTGGATTATCAGATACGCTATTCCATGCCGCACCGACGATAACACCTTCGGCATCTTCGCCCGCATTTTCGATGATGGCTGGTGAATTCAAGCCATTACCACCGATAATCGGACCTGTATAGCCGAGTTCGCGGGCTTGCACGATAATCTGTACGCCTTCTGCCGCCAATGCCGATGCAACAATTGCATCTGGTTCGGTAGCAATCAAGCTAGAAAGTTGTGCGTTGAAATCAACATCGCCACGAGCGAAGGTTTGTTCATCGGTGATGATAACACCACTTGCATCGAGTGCTTCAATGAACACATCGTAACCGCTGAGTGTGAAATCATCATCATCGCCGTAAATGACAGCCACATTTTCCAGCCCCAAAATTTCGGTTGCTTGTGCAATCGTACCTGGAATGACGGAGCTTTCTGGCAAGCTATTACGGAAGACGAAATCGCCCATATCAGTGATACCGCTTGCTGTATTGCTGACACCCATCACAGGCACCCCATTTTCTTGTGCTACAGGGTCAGCAGCGAAGGCATGGGTAGAGAGTGTTGGACCCAAAACAGCGACCACGCCTTCTTCTTCCACGAGGCTCGTCATCGCGTTAATCGCATCATCAGCAGTCACAGCATCTTGATACGACACTTCGAGTGTCACACCTTCGCCCAAGTAACCACCTTCATTAATTTGTGCTACAGCGAGGTCAACCCCTTGTTGTTGAACACCACCATAGACAGAAATATCGCCACTCAAGCCGAAAATTGCGCCGATGGTCACGGTTTCTGGCAAGCCATCTGGCATTTCGCAGGTTGTGCTATCCAGCATAGAGGCTTCCATCATCTCGTCATCTTGTGCCGTGATGATGCCAGCCAGCAACATGAGGGTCGCCAACAATGCGAAGCTCAACAAAATACGTAATTGTTTCATCAAAAAACTCCTACAAAATATATGAATCAATAGTTTGTACTCTGTTAAAGTGTATCAAATTCGTGCTTTTGTGCAATGATTTCGTATTTGCCATGCGTGATAATCCTGCTTACAATAGGGATTACACTGAAACACTGTTCGCAATTTGGATAAGGTATTCGTATGAGTCAGAGTGACCAATGGCAAACTGCCCTCGCAGATGATAATCCAGAAACGCTCGTTGCAACCCTAAAAACAATTGCCAAAGAAGGCAAACGTACCCACACACATCTGCCTATTCCACTCCTCACCCATGATGATGAAATCGTGCGCGAACAAGCAAGCACCTGTTTACAGACACTCATTTTGCAAATTGTTCCTGAGAAACGCCCAGCGCATTTGCTGTCACTTGTGAATAACGCCATCAATGCAGAACGCGGGTTTGTTGCTTTAGCCGATGCTGAAGGCTTCCAGACAGTTGCTTCCCATAACATCAAATCCGAAGCCATCACGCACCAGATTACACAAGAAATACTAAAATCCGTCCGTGAAGGCAAAGAGCAAATCCTTACCAGCAATACGCTACAAGATTATTGGAACGCCAGCGACGCCCCACCCCAGCCAGACACGCTCCGCGCAGTGATTGTCGTGCCAATCATTGCTGGCGACGACGTAATAAGCATGATTTATAGCGATACACCCCTAAAGCTCAAAGCCTTCTCTGCGGATGACCTTGCGCTGGCACAGGTCATAGTCAAAACCGTTGCGCCACTGTTGCCACCGCATCTGCGCAGTCAACTGTTTAGCTGAAACATTTAATTTCATATATGGCAACTGAAATAGCTTATAGGATAGCTTAAATGAAACTCACTGAAGAGCGCGTAAATACCATTCAAGAGGCACTAAACCTAGCTAAAAAATATAAGTCTCAGGGCAAGTATGACATTTTCAGAGGGCAGAGACAGCTTTGGTCAATAGTTCCGTCCATAATGCGAAAGTCGGAAAGCGAACGTCAAAATGATATACTGAATCTAAACCGTTTTGCCACATGGATTGCTAACTCTTCTGACTACAATCATATGATTGACGACAAAGATAGAATACTGTCCATAGCACAGCACTATCATCTACCCACATATTTTGTTGACTTTACTTATAGCCCTGACATTGCGGCTTTTTTTGCAAGTGATGGCGAAATACAGCATGGATCGGAAGGATGTATCTTCTGTGCATCACTCTCAATATTGGAGAGTGAATTTGAAGATTTGCGAGACCACCTGCAAAGTGATATTCCTAAAATTGTTGAGATTGATGTAAATAATCTTTGGC
>JBCBKJ010000034.1:0-60268 GCA_038522085.1 Chloroflexota bacterium | reverse complement strand
CGGGCATTTCGTTGTGGGTGAGTATGTATCATCAAGGGCATTTATAGATAATCAAAATTCTATCAATAGTCGCATCGGCATTTCATAGGACAAGCGTCACCTTAGCGAAATGCGCTATGTGCTGTATCATCTACAATAGAGTATATGTACGAAACACTAACGTATAGAGGATGCCATAGATGGCTGGCTTGTTGGGCAAAGAAATACACGGTTACTTTATGGAAGATTTTATCGGCAAAGGTGGACACGGTGCTGTCTATCGTGCAACCCATGTTGAAACAGAGCATGAAGTCGCCATCAAAGTGATGTTGCCAGAGCATGAATCTGATGAAATATTGCTGAAACGCTTGCGTCAAGAAGCGGCAATCATCCGTGATTTGCGCCATCCACACATCGTCCCGTTGATTGAAATGTGGGAAGATGACTATGGTATCGGTATTGCGATGCCTTATCTGAGTGGGGGTGATTTACGTCAGATTATCAAGCGCCAAGAAATCCTCACACCAGAACAACTCAGCCATATTCTGAACCAAATTTGCGGGGCTTTGGATGCCGCTCATGCCGCCCAAATCATTCATCGTGATATCAAGCCAGAGAATATTCTGCTGGATAAAAACGGGAATGCTTATCTCACTGATTTTGGGGTTGCCAAGCGCATGAATCGTCAGAATGCGATTACGACAGTTGGCTCAGTTATTGGCTCACCGAATTATCTATCGCCGGAACAAATTGTCGGTGCGGAACTTAGCAATCGCACAGATATATACGCGATTGGTATTTTGATTTACGAGATGCTGGCTGGTGAGCATCCTTTCGCCGCGACGACGAGCCGCGTCAAACTCATGATGCAACTTGTGAAAGAAGATTTTCCTGATTTGGATGCGCCGCATATCTCTGAGCATCACCTCGAAGAAATACAGGCACTCATCACACGCTGTACCTCTAAAGACATCGAAGCACGCTATCTGACTGCTTCCTCCGTTGCCTATCACTTTGCACGTATCATCGCTGATAACCACGATGACCTCTGGATTCCTGTCCCCTAATTATTGAGGGGATTAACACTTTTCTTGTAGAACATATGTTATAATTAGGGTGTAATACCAGAGGAGAAAATACGATGGTCGCACCCAAAAACATTAAACAATTACAGGATGCCAGCCGTGACCTCACCGTGCGTCGGACGGACACATTTACCTATGTCGTAGAGAGTCGTAGCAACCCGCGTGCGAATCATACTGTCACGGTGTCATTTGATTCCGCAGGGCGCAAAGTGAAAACCCGTTGTACATGTGAATGGGCAGTGTATCAGGGGATTGCGTGTAAGCATGTGTTGGCGGCACTCGAACACATGGCGTCTCAAAAAGAGCGCACACTCAGTTTTTGGCATGATGAAGACCGTGCGCGACGTCAGAAGCATAAGCTGTTTCAATTGGTTGGAGACGAGAAAAAAGACCGTAATCATATCTGGATTACGAGTCGGAATGCCTCGTGAATAGCAAAAAGGGCAGAGACAAATGCTCTGCCCAAGTTAGTTCTAGGCTTTGTTATAGACCCCGATAGCTTGTCCACTAATCGCCACCGCAGCATCTGAGGCTAAAAACGCAATCGCATCTCCGATTTGCTCTGGTGTCACCCATTTGTCAAAATCCGCATTCGGCATTGCATCACGATTGGCTGGGGTGTCGGCTGTGCTAGGCATGACGCCATTTACGCGAATGTTATGCTCTTTTAGTTCGAGTGCCATGCTTTCTACGATGCGTTGCGCGGCGGCTTTACTGGCGGCATAAGCGGCTGTATTCTTCGCGCCAGATAAGCCTGTGCGAGCGAGTATAGCTACGATACTGCCTTCTACACCTGTATCCACCATATGTTTTGCTACGCGCCCTAACGTGATGAACAGAATTTTCGTATTCAAGAAAAATTGTTGCTCTAATACGCTGACATCTGTTTCATGAACAGGACTACCCGCCGCGAAGCCACCAACGGTATGTGCGAGGGCATCTATACGCCCGAATTTCTCGACGGCTTGTGCAACGATAGTGTCAACCTCGTCGGGGTCGCCAAGATTACCACCTACAATCAAATAGTCACTGACGACATCACCGAGTTCATCGACCCGCGCTTGCATCGCATCGTGATTGCGGTCTACCAGAACGAGTTTTGCACCTTCGTTGGCGAACTTGCTAACGATACCACTCGCAATTCCACCGCCTGCGCCTGTAATCATCACCACTTTATTTTCAAATGTACCCATGTGTCTGCCTACCTTTTTGTGTAAGTTGAGCAATCTACAATCAGCGTAATTCTTTTACTGCAATAAACGTGTTCACAATACATGAACACTATATGAAAACCAACGCTGGATACACGCCCTAGTCGCGTTCCTTAATCGTTCGTACAATAGCGCCGTTTTTGCGAATAGAAAGCAATCAGGGAGACTACCTGCATGGCAACACCAAACTTGATAACACTTACTGACCCGCGTTCGGCGGTGGCAGAAGCCTACCGCACGCTGCGTACTAACCTCATGTTCAGCAGTGTTGAAAATCCGATTCAAACGCTACTTGTCACCTCACCGGTAGAAGGTGAAGGCAAAAGCGAAGCTCTAGCAAATCTCGCAGTTACATTTGCGCAATCTGGCAATAAGACGATTCTCGTTGATGCTGACTTGCGTCGTCCGGCACAACACGACATTTGGGGTGTTGCCCCCAAGGGCTTAACGACCATGATGCTTGATGATTCGGCGTTGTCGAACCCACCATTAGTACAAACTGAGGTTGAAAATTTGATGCTCTTGCCTGCTGGCACAGATGCACCGAACCCAGCTGATTTACTCAGCAGTAAGCGCATGACAGATATTATCGGTGTGTTGAAAGCGCGTGCGAATTACGTTTTGTTTGATAGCCCCCCTGTGCTGGCGGCGACGGATGCGGCGCTATTGGGCATCAAGTTGGATGGCGTGTTGCTGGTCTTGAAATCTGGTGATTCGCGCCGTGACCAGACGACAGCCGCCCGTGAACGTCTGGAACAGGTGAACGTGCGCATTGCGGGTGCTGTGCTGACGAATGCACCACGCGAGAACCGCAAAGCCTACTAAAAGCATCGCGGTTGAAAATTGAACGGGCTTGCACCACAATATCCCGCGATACACATAGACACACTAATAAAGAACAATCGAGGAGTAGAACCAACTTATGAAGGGACTCATCCTGAGTGGCGGGAAAGGCACGCGCTTGCGTCCGCTGACCTATACTCGTGCCAAGCAACTCATTCCCCTAGCGAATGTACCTGTACTCGTGCGTGTGATAGAGACAATTCGCAATGCAGGTGTCACTGAGATAGGCATTGTTGTAGGGGGTAGCACGGCGGCGGAAATTGAAACAACGCTCGGTGATGGGAGCGAGTGGGGTGTCGAATTGACCTTCATTCATCAAGAAAGCCCCGATGGCTTGGCACATGCAGTCAAAATATCGGAAGATTTCTTGCAAGACGACCCCTTCGTGATGTTTCTTGGCGATAATGCGATTGAGGGTGGTATTAGCCAACTCATTCAAGATTTTGATAAGCATGATTGGAATAGCCAGATTGTTCTCAAACGGGTGGAAAATCCCTCTAGCTATGGTGTTGCTAGTCTCAATGCTGATGGTAGTATTGACTATTTGGTAGAAAAACCAATAGACCCACCCAGCGATCTCGCCTTAGTTGGCATTTATATGTTTGACCATAATGTATTCAAAGCGGTCAACGCCATTAAACCTTCTGATAGAGGCGAACTCGAAATTACCGATGCGATTCAGTGGCTGATTCATAACGACTACACGGTGTTCCCGCATGTGCATGAGGGCTGGTGGGTAGATACGGGTAAAGCACCCGATTTACTAGAAGCTAATAGCTACGTGCTATCCGAACTTGAACCTAACATCGCAGATAGCGCCAGCATTGATGAGGCATCTACAGTTGATGCGCGGGTGACGGTGCAAGAAGGCGCGAAAATTATTAATAGCGTCGTGCGTGGACCAACTGTCATCGGCAAAAACGCAGTTATCGAAGATAGCTATATTGGTCCGTTCACCAGCATTTACCATGATGTCACAGTCAAGAATTGCGAAATTGAACGCTCTATTTTGCTGGAGGAAAGCACCGTCAAAGATATTGATGTGATGCTCCGTGATAGCCTTATCGGGCGTAATGCACAAGTCAAGAGCAATCGAGATATGAAACCACGCGGCGTTGTGATGAACGTTGCCGATAATAGTTCACTCTGGATTTAATCACCAGTGATTTACCAACGAAGGGTAACGTCAATACATGGATGTGAAAAGAGATATTAAGGTCATTGTCGTTGATTTAGATGGCACATTGCTCAACGACGACCACAAAGTAAGTGACCGTAACAAAACAGTCATCAAGAAAGCTATCGACAAGGGCATTCAGGTCGTGATTGCGACAGGGAAAACCCGTGCGAGTGCCACACCTATCCTTGAAGAGCTAGGATTGAATGCGCCTGGTGTTTTCGTACAGGGACTGATGATTTGTAATGCGGACGGCAGTGTGCGCTCTCAGCAAACGCTGGATAACGACGCCGCACGCCACGCGATTCAGTATGCAGAATCTAATGGTTTTGAGGTCATCGCGTACAATGGCAACCGATTAGTTTGCAAAAATATGGAAGATAGCATCGAGAAAATCGCTGAATTTGGTGAACCGATGCCCGAGCCAATTGGACCACTCGTGAATCACATTGGCAAAATTGACATGCACAAGCTCATTATCGTCGGTGGGAGCGCCCGTAAGCTGAAAGCTCTACGCTGGCAACTGAACCAACAAATCGGAACACATGTCGGCTTTACAGACGGCGGTGTATTGACCTCGCTCGAAATTCTGCCGAAAAATACGAGCAAAGGGCGCGGTGTCAAAACCTTGCTCGGTCAGATGAACGTTAATTCTGAGCATGTCATGGGCGTTGGCGATGCAGAGAACGACGTTAGCCTGATGGAAGTTGTTGGTTTCAGTGTTGCTGTCGAAAATGCCGCCGAAGCGACCAAAGCTGCCGCTGATGAAGTGGTCAGTAGCAATAACGATAGCGGTGTCGCAGAAGCAATCGAACGTTTTGTACTGCCGGATGAGAAACCAGCCGAGACAGAAACCATTACCGACGACACATCTACAACAGAAGAGCCTAAAGCCGAATCAGACGCAACACCTAGCGACACATCAGCTACAGAGAGCAACGATAGCAATAGCAGTGAGGACGACTAAGCGTGAAAAATATACTTGTCACTGGCGCAGCCGGATTCATCGGGAGCGAGTTCGTGCGTATCATGGCGCAAGAGCATCCTGAATACAACATCATCAGTTTTGATAAGCTGACCTATGCAGGCAATACTGATAATTTGCTCCCACTCAAGGATGTAGCGAATCATACTTTTGTGCAGGGTGATATTGCGGATTTAGAAGGCGTGCGCGGTGTCTTTGAAGCGAACGAAATTGATACAGTCGTCAATTTTGCCGCTGAAAGCCATGTAGACCGTAGTATTCTTGAACCAGAAGCGTTCATCACGACGGATGTATTTGGCGTTTATCGTTTGCTGGAGGCGAGTCGTCAGCATGGGATTGAACGGTTCTTGCAGGTATCCACAGATGAAGTTTATGGTGATGTCGAAGAGGGTTTCAGCCTAGAAAGTGATGCTTTCTTGCCGAATAGTCCCTATGCGGCTAGTAAAGCCAGTGGCGAATTGATGGTGCGTAGTTACAACGTGACTTATGGTATGGATACCGTGATTTCACGCGGGAGCAACACTTACGGGCAATATCAATATCCAGAAAAGCTGATTCCGCTGTTCATCACGGAGGCTCTCGAAGATAATCCACTGCCTGTTTATGGGGATGGTATGCAAGTGCGCGACTGGTTGCATGTAGAAGACCACGCACGCGGGGTTATGCAGGTTTTATTTGAGGGTAAATCTGGTGAAGCGTATAACATCGCGGGTGAAGATGTGCGCCATAATATCGACGTGATAAAGTTGCTTCTGAGCATCATGGAAAAACCAGAATCGCTCATTACCTATGTGCGTGACCGTGAAGGGCATGACCGTCGTTATGCCATGAACGCGGACAAAGCTAAAAATGAACTCGGCTGGGTGCGGAGACACACCTTTGAAGAGGGACTCGCGCAGACGGTTCAGTGGTATATAGATAACGAGTGGTGGTGGCGCAAAATCAAAACGGGTGAATATCTCGAATACTACAAAACGCAATATGCAGAGCGCCTAGCAGACGCAGGCAAAGAATCCTAAGAAAAATCTCAGACTTGTCTACAAAGACGGGTCTTTTTTCTGTAAATAGACAAGTTGTGTTACAGTTGGTGTAACACTCAATTTCTCAAGTGGGGAACGTTTTGGGAACGTCAACATCACATATCGACTTCAAAGCCGAAGCAAACGCATTACGCGACGAGCTTATTAGACGCAGGCGCGATTTTCACCAGCATCCAGAATTAGCATACGAAGAGGTGCGTACCTCTGGCATCATCGCTGAGGAGCTTAAATCGCTGGGCTTAGAGGTGACGACAGGGCTTGCCGAGACAGGTGTGGTCGGTATTTTGGAAGGCGCGGAAGATGGTCCGACGGTTCTCTATCGCTCTGATATGGATGCCTTGCCGATTGTAGAGGCGAACACCCACGATTTTATCTCCACTGAACACGGCAAGATGCATGCCTGCGCTCATGATGGGCATATGTCGGTGGCGTTGGGTGCGGCAAAAATCATGGCAAAATATCGTGACCGTCTCAAAGGGCGTGTCAAATTCGTTTTCCAACCGGGCGAAGAAGGTGCGGGTGGCGCATTGCGCATGATTAAAGACGGTGTACTCGATGATGACCCAATTCCTGATTACAGCTTGGGGATTCATCTGTGGCAACCGATGGCATTAGGCAAAATTGGTGTCGCCAAAGGTGCAATTATGTCAGGGTCATCAACGTTTCAGATTACCGTAAAGGGCAAAGGTGGACATGCCGCGATGCCTCATACCACGATTGACCCTGTATCATGTACCGGACAGCTTGTGTTAGCCTTGAATGCGATTGTCGGGCGGCGGATGAACGCGATGGATGGGGCGGTGGTATTATCGGTGACAGGCATCCGTACCAGCACCATGAAGCACAATATCATCCCTGAAACCGTCGAAATTATGGGTACATTCCGCACATTCAACGCCTATACCTCTGAATTGCTCGAACAACATATTCGTGATGTCAGTAATTCCGTGTGTGAATCGGTTGGCTGTCATGCGGATGTCAAAGTGAAGCACTTGAATATTCCTCTCATCAATGACCCTGATATTGTTAATCGGATGCGGGGGGCGCTGTTGCGTGTCGTAGATGAAGATGCACTCGACAAAAAGGCAAAAACGATGGCATCTGAGGATATGTCTTTTATTTTAGAAGATGTGCCGGGTGTGTTTTTCTTGATTGGATGCCGTGACCCGAAGAACGCCAATCATCAGTATGGGCATCATCATCCTAAATTTGATTACGACGAGGATGTGCTTCCATTGGCGACAGCAGTGGTATCAAATGCGATTGCTGATTTTTTGATTTACAACGAAGAAGCTGAAAACCGTGAGTTGCCTGTTTCGCTGTTGATTGATGCTTAACAAAAAAGCAGATGGGCATCGCGCACACCTGCTTGTGTATTCTGTGATTTGTATGCTATCCGTTCATTCACCACTGGCATTCGGGCGTGGTGGGATATTCGCCTGATAGAGCCATGCTTCAAAGAATGAGTCTAAATTCTCGCCACTGACCTCTTCGGCAATCTCGATGAAATCCGCAATTTCGGCTGAATCATGCGCAAATTCTGTCTGGTAGGTCTGGATGATGTCGAAGAAGACTTCATCACCGACCCGACCTCGTAGCGCGTGTAATGTCCATGCACCTCTGAAATAAACACTAATGCTGAATAAATTTTGCGCCCCTGGATCGCCAACAACCGTGCGGTTGCTCTGTACGGCTGTATACCAGTTGTTCATGAGTTGGTTGGCTAAAGATGTGCCGTTTTTTTCCTCGTACCACAGCACAGAGGCATAGGTAGCGAAGCCCTCATTGAGCCAAATATCGCGCCACGTTGCCGGACTGACATGATTACCAAACCAAGAATGAGCGAGTTCATGGGCGATGGTAATTTCTGATTGCAAGCCACCAATGAGAATGTTGCTCCCAAAGAGTGATAGGGTTTGTGTTTCCAGTGCGAAAGGCAAATCAGTATCGGCAACGACTGCTCCATACACTTCAAAGGGATAGGGGGTGAAGCGTTCGTTGAAGAATACCATCATATCGGCGGTATTCTGGAAGACACGATCCCCTGTGGATTGCACATCGGCAGGGAAATAATTGCGAATAGGAACATCACCGACCATCGTGTCATCAGTACGGGCAAATTCTGCAATATTGACCGTTACGAGATAGCTTGCAGTCTGGTTGTTATTCTGCCATGTGTATGTTGTGCGTTCACCATCGCTATCAACAGATTCTAGGATGCCATTTGCCGCGACAACAAACGGCTCATCAACCGTCATGATAATGGTGTAGGTTGCTTTATCGCTGGGATGGTCATTGACAGGAAACCATAGCGACGACCCATCTGGCTCACTAGCGACATATACGCCACCGTCATAGAGTGTCCAACCACGCGAGAAGGGCAGGGTTGGTAAATCAACATCGCGTCCTGGTATGCCACTGTAAGTCACTGCGACAGAAAATTCTGCACCTAGCCGCAATGCGTTTGGTGGGGTGATGATGAGTTCGCGGTCTTGGCGCTCATACGTTGCTGTCGTGCCGTTGACTGTAACTTCGCTAATCTCAAAGCCTGCAAAATCGAGATTAAAACGGCTCAGGGCTTGGGTGGCTTGCGCATCCATCGTGACCGTACCACTGATGGTATTCGTCTCTAAATCAGCCTCTAAATCGAGCGTGTAATGCAGGGCATCGTAACCACCGTTGCCTAACTCAGGGAAATAGGGGTCGCCGACGCCTGCCGCGCCCGGTGTTGGTTCATTGCCAAGTTCTTCTATTGCCAGCACAGACGCCCCAATGATGCCTACAAGCGCGACTATGAGCAACAATAATGTGTATTTTCGCATGCTATTCTCCTGTACAATGTTCTGTCTATCGTAACAGAGAAATGTGATGCTCGCATGAAAGTGGAACGTTATCAACCGCGTCAACGGTTTTCAACATGGCAAATTGCTTGCGGATGCTTAGGCATCGGCAGCATTGGCATTGTGCTGACAGGCTTACTAGCGGCGTTCATTTTCCCGCGCTTGCCTGCTTTGCTTGCCCCAGCCGTTGGTCTAGAAGAAGTTGCGGATATAGATGATATTTTCGTCGCTACAGAAGTTATCGTGCCGGATTTAGCCAACGCCCAATCTGTACCTTCTATCACGCTCAATACAGGCTCATTCTCACAGACACTCACGGATGCCAGTACAGATTATTCTGTGGTCGTGGGCGAAAGTGAAGAAACACTCGCGCAACAAGTACAAGTATCTTTCACAGAACAGGGCTTGCGTTCGCAGTGCCAGCAATTGACGCCAATTTGTTCGCTACCAGGTGATACGATACGTAATGCGAGTTTTGATTTTCGTTCAGGTGGGATGGTCATCAATGGCGAGTTTGAAGTACAGACAGGTGTCTGGCAATCGGCTGGGCTTGTGGTACAAGTCACAGACGCAAACACGCTGGATATTGTCGGGGTGCAAGTGGGCGGAACAGTTTTCGCGCCGATGAATACAGATATGAGTGCGCTCGTGAATGAAGCCGAATCGCGTGCGAATGCGCTACTGAATCAGTTGTCAGCGACTTCTGGTATTGATAGCTATACCTTGCAAGCGGTTGTCATTGATGAATCAACGATGACACTTATCTTGAACTGAGGCACTATCTATATCGCTATCTGCTATGATGCGAAGCAAAGTCTATATTTATCTGAGAGAATGCTATGCCCAATCATGCTTTAACAGTACGTCCTGCAACGCTCAAAGATGCGCCGACTATGCGTGCTCTGGCTCAAAAAACAGCTATGACTGAACGAACGCTCAACCGTGTTTACAGTGATGAGGCGATACGCGCGACACTCGATAGCGAAAATCGTCATGTTTTGCTGGCATTTTCAGATGATGATGCGCTGGTAGGCTTGTGTCAGTACGGCATTCCTATCATGGATGATTGCGATTGCGAAGATTTGCGGGCGATTCATACGCTCATTTTGCACCCTGACTATGAGGCATCAGATGATGTGCGGATGGCACTCATCGAAGCAGTTGAAGATACGATTAACGTCGATGCAGGGGTACAACGCCTGTCGCTTTACGTTCCTGCGGATGATATGGCACGGATAAAGTTCTATGCACGGCTGGGGTTTCATCATGAGATGATAGAAGACACGCCGAATGAGTGGTACATGGAAAAAGACCTGTGAGTGACAAGAAATATGGTTTGTCGCCTGAGGAATGGTCAGCGGCAAAAGATGACATACGCGATATTATGATACAGGTAGCGAAATTACAGACCACGATTACCTATGGCGACCTCGCCGTCCAACTGCGCACTATCAGCCCGCATCCGGGCGCATATGTATTTCATGCCCTTTTGCGCGATGTCTGCAAAGATGAACGCCTTGCTGGACGCGGAAATTTATGTGCAGTCGTTGTGTCCAAGTCGAAAGGTATACCAGGGCAGGGCTTTTTCAAAATGCTCATTCAACATGGGCATGATTGCACTGACCCGCGTGAATGCTGGGAAAAAGAGATTGCGCGTCTGTACGAGATATGGGACGAGTGATATAGTACAGCGCGGAGATTTGCACAACATCTGAGGGAGATAGTGTTACATGCGTATTGTGATTGCCGGTGTATCTGGACAAGTAGGTTCGCGCCTCAAAACGGTGTTATCCTCTGACCATGACATTATTGGTTATGACATTCAGACCCTCGATATTACAGATTTCAGCGCCGTGAAAAGGGCGATTACGCCACTAAAGCCGGATATTGTCATCAATGCCGCCGCATGGACAGATGTTGATGGCTGTGCGAAAGACCCACAACGGGCTATAGCTGTCAATGCGATTGGCGCACAGAATTTGGCTATCGCTGCTTACGATGTAAATGCTTCTATTCTGCAACTGAGTAGCAACGAAGTTTTTGCAGGTAATGCGAAACGCCCCTATGGCGAGTACGACCATCGTTCAGCCGTGAATCCGTATGGACATAGCAAATTGGTTGGAGAACGGGCAGTCGCGCAGACAAACCCGCGCCATTATATCGTGCGTTTTAGCTGGCTATTTGCGCATGGGGGGCATAATTTCATCCATGCGATTTTGAACGCGGCGCGTGCTGGTAAATCCTTGCGTGTGGTGGTCGATGAAGTTAGTAATCCTACTTACAATACTGACCTTGTGGATGCGCTGGTAGCACTCATACAGACAGGGCGCTACGGCACGTATCATCTCCCTAACGAAGGTACAATTTCACGTTATACCTTTGCCCGTTATTTGCTCAATAAAGCGGGCTATCGTGACGTGCTGATTACACCGATTAGTCGTCATGAATGGCATCGCCCCTCAACCCCACCCCTCTATACAGGCTTAGAGAATACGTTTGCGCATCAACTTGGTATCACTATGCGTTCATGGGAATCCGCTGTGGATACCTTCTTAGAAGCTGAAAATTTGCTTGCACCTGTACAAAAAAACAGTCACTAACTCCTAACAAAAAATGGATAGCTCACTTAGCTATCCATCTTAAAAAACAGTTTTCAGTTTGTGTCAGTTGAGGCGACGCGGTTTCTTTCTAGTTCCGAAATCTGGTAGCTTGGGCGCTATTGATGGGATACGGGTGTCGCGTCCGCGTAGTGATTCCCATACATTGCGGAAGTTCGTACTGTAACTTAAGTTCGTGCCAAAGGGCGCTGTCACGCGGTTGATATGATGCTTGACCATCATACTAGAAGTCATCACAAAGAAGTTACCCATGTGGTGATGCTTGGCGATGCGTCGTACAAGTGGATACAAATCAGTGTTCATATCCCCTATAAGCCTGTTGATAGCGCGGGCGTTCAGTATCACATGTACCTTATCGGCGTTGTTTTGTAGGATGTTTTCTAGGAGGCGCATGCCTTCATGGAAATCACGCAGTTCGGCATTGGACGGTAATTTCCAGTATAGTACACGATTAGAGACGAGCCACGCAATCTGTCGGGTCTTTAAATTTTGGGTATTGGGTAAAAGACTCATAAATGGAGGTACTTTCCGTCTAAATTGATAGATAGTGCATCGTCATGTTGTTCGTCATACTTAGCATAGATGCTCACCCTAGTTGCTATCAACGTGACCATAGTCCTCTAGGCTGTTTGGAATGATGTAACAAGGCGACGATTATAGTTTGACAATTGCAATATTGATACTTTTTGCGAAAATGACGCGGCGAAATTCACTGAGGATACTTTTAACTACTATGTCACAACTGCTTGTTAGCATTGTCATTCCGCACTGGAACGGTAAGCAATTTTTGCAACCGTGTCTTTCTGCTTTGCAAACACAGACCTATGCACCAATTGAGGTGTGGGTTGTGGACAATAATTCGAGTGATGGGTCGCAAGCGTATGTCAAAGAACACTTTCCTGATGTTCATTTGCTTGAACTCCCTGAAAATCGTGGTTTCACGGGTGCATGTAATGCGGGGATGCAAGCGACTAAAGGCGATATTGTCGTTTTACTCAATAACGATACGGAAGTAGACCCGAATTGGGTACAAGCAATCGTCACGGCATTTGATGAGCATGCAGACGTGGGCATTGTTGCGAGTAAAATGTTGCTCTTTGACCAACGCGATACCTTACACACGGCTGGCGACGGCTTTACCACGGATGGGAGAGCGTTCAATCGGGGAGTGTGGCAAAAAGACGATGGGCGCTTTGATGAAGAAACCTACGTTTTTAGTGCTTGTGGGGGGTCTTCGGCGTATCGGCGTGAATTACTTGATACAATCGGTTTGCTAGATGACGATTATTTTTTCTTGCTAGAAGATATAGACATCGCGTGGCGTGCGCAATTGGCAGGGTGGCGTACACTTTACACCCCCCATGCCATCGTTTATCATCACCTGTCAGCAACAGGTGGGGGTGTGACAGCAAGTTATTACGACGGACGCAATTCGCTTTACGTGCTGATTAAGAACCTACCCACCGAATTATGGAAAAAATACGGCTGGCAAATTGCACGCAAACAAGTCAGCATTGCCCTAGATGCTATCAAAGCATGGCGTGGGGAAGCTGCCCGCGCAAGATTACGCGGTATGGCACGCGGTTTGCTAGACTTGCCACGCATTTTGAAGAAACGTCGTATCGTGCAATCTCAGCGAACGGTGTCGATAGAATACCTTGATTCGATGCTTTCGCCACCGCAATCATAAATCGCCTGTCATGGAGTAAATCCTCTTATGTCGCAACACCCGTTCCTATCTATTGTGATTCCTGCGCTCAATGAAGAACATCGTTTGCCACCCACTTTGGCAGATATTGATGCGTTTCTCTCGCAACAGGAGTACACATATGAGGTCATTGTCGTTGATAATGGCAGTACAGACCGCACACAGCAAGTTGTGGAAGCCTTTGCAAGTAGCCATGATTACGTGCGCTTTATTCAGTTGGCAGAACGCGGAAAAGGACGTGCAGTTAAAGCAGGGATGCTCGCCGCAGACGGTGATTATCGCTTTATTTGTGATGCAGATTTGTCGATGCCCATCGAAGAAATTGTGAAATTTTTGCCACCGAACGCTGGCGATGCTGATATTCTCATTGGTAGCCGTGAGGGGGAAGGTGCAGTACGTATCAATGAACCAGAACGTCGGCATATTATGGGGCGTATTTTCAATTTCATCGTCAAGTTAACGGCGGTCAATGAGTTTGAAGATACACAATGTGGTTTCAAGATGTTTTCCCGTGAAGCGGCAGAGGACTTATTCGCTGTACAACAGATGAACGGTATCGGCTTTGATGTGGAATTGATTTTCGTAGGTTTGCGTCGTGAGTATAATATTGTGGACGTGCCGATTACATGGTATTACAATGATGATACGCGTATGCGATTAGTCCAAGATTCCTTGCATATCCTGCTCGAAATATGGCAAATCCGACAAAATTGGCGCAAAGGTGTCTATGAGCGACAAAATTCCACGCAAGCACAAGACGGCAAGTTGTATGCTTGAAGCGAAATACCTCGCACAAGGGTATCAGCATATCATCGGCATAGACGAAGCAGGGCGTGGTCCGATGGCGGGTCCACTGGTTGCAGGTGCTGTTTGTTTACCTCTGGATGATATAGACGCGCTCAAAGAAGCCCTCAAAGGTGTTAAAGATAGCAAAGAGATGACGCGCAATCAGCGTGAGGATGCCTTTACGCGCATCCAAGAAACGGCGCTGGCATGGGGCATCGGGTCAGTTGACGCACACGAAATGCCACAAGTCGGTAATATGACGCAGGTGACGTATCTGGCTATCAAACGGGCTGTGACACAAGCAATCGACAACGGCGCAATCACCAAACCGGATGTACTCTTGATCGATTACCTCAAGTTACCAGCCGACGATTACGATGGTATTCCACAAGAGGCAATCAAACACGGCGAAAAACACTCCTTGAGCATTGCTGCTGCGAGTGTACTAGCAAAAGTGTATCGTGATGAGCGCATGCGTGAATATGCCGAACAATACCCTGAATATGGCTTTGACCAGCACAAAGGCTATCCCACAAAAGCTCATCGCCTCGCTTTACAAACATATGGGGCAACACCCATTCATCGTGTGAATTATCGTCCCGTACAAGACGCTATCGAAGCGCGTAACTCTAGCTGACGTCATCCCTACGCTGTAATTGCTGTGTCGCACATGGTGATATGCCTTGCTATCCTTTCTCCTCTTAGAAAAATCATCTGAGGATAGAAACATCATGTCATCACCGCGTCATACGAACCAGCAATATCTCAAAAACGAACAATACAATAGCGCCAGCAACTTATCGGCACGTATTCGCCTACATCAAGATTATGGCATGCACCCTGAACGCTCGCTCATGGACTGGCAATTTGACCATATTCTGCAACATGTTTCAGATACAGCAAACGTGTTAGAGGTCGGGACTGGGCGTGGTGACTTGTGGCACGAGAATGAAGCACGTATTCCGGCAGGGTGGGATATGACCCTCACAGATTTATCGGCTGGTATGTTAGAGGATAATCGTAAACTGCTTGGGTCACTTGCGGAACGTATGCAGTACGACGTTGTGGATGCGATGCAAATTCCGTATGCCGATAATAGCTTTGATGTGGTGTTTGCGAATTATATGCTGTATCACGTCCCTGATAGAGAACAGACCCTGCGCGAGATTCGGCGCGTACTGAAACCGGATGGTGTGTTGTTTGCCTGTACCAATGGTGATAATCACATGGGGATGATTTATGTGCTGGCTGGTCAAGTGGATGAAGTAACAGCATGGGAAACCGTCTTCAAGCGCACGTTCAGTTTGCAAAATGGTACCGCCCAACTCATGCCTCATTTTAGCGATATTCGTATGGTGCAATTTCATAATGATTTATGGGTAACAGACACCCAGCCGATTATCGACTACATTGCGTCGATGGTTTCGCTGGATGGTAAAAATATTGTGGCGAATCATGAAGCTGAAATGCGTAAGGATATTGATGCCCGTATTGCCCGCGATGAGGGTATTCTCATCAAGAAAGAGACAGGCTTATTCATTGCACAGGGCGCTTTTGATAGTGAATAGTTAGTGCATATGGATTGACGCTTGCGTCTATCTGCCGTATCTTGGACGCTCAAAAACCTATTTGCATTATGTGACTAGAAAGATAGCCCTTTGCAACTTGCACTCGTTCACGATTGGCTCAATCAGATTGGTGGCGCGGAAGATGTTCTGGAAACCCTCGTCACCCAATACCCTGATAGCCCGATTATCACCAGCATTTACGCGCCGGACATCATGCCGGATAGTTACCGTCAGTGGGATATTCTGACAATGTGGATGGATAAACTCCCTGCGATTCATAGGCATCATCAACCGTATTTGCCTCTTTATCCGCTTGCTTGGCATAATGCCGACTTCACACACTACGATGTCATTTTGAGCAACAAGAGTGGTTTCTGTCATGGTTTGCAATTTGACCAACAGAAGGGCGTGCATATTTGCTACTGCCTCGCCCCGACGCGCTATGTATGGCAGTTAGATGCTTATATCAAACGCGAGGGTATGGGTAAACTCGTTGAGGCAGGCTTACGCCCGTTGATAGCGATGCTCAAAAAATGGGATTATGACGCCGCGCAAAAAGTGACTCATTTCATCGCTATCAGCACAGCGATTCAAGGACGCATCCGTACATATTATGACCGTGATAGTGTTATCATTTTCCCGCCTGTGGATACGAGTCGTTTTCAGCCTGTCCCCGATGACCAAGTAGAAGATTACTTTTTGATTGTCTCACGTTTGATTCCGTATAAACGTATTGACCTTGCGGTACAAGCGGCGACCAAACTCGGCTTGCCACTCAAAATCGGGGGCAAAGGGCGCGATATGGAACGCTTGCAAGCGATGGCAGGTGATACAGTTGAATTTCTGGGTTATGTGCCGAATGAAGACTTACCCGCGTTGATGGCAAAAGCGAAAGCCTTTTTATTTCCGGGTTTGGAAGATTTTGGTATCACGCCTGTACAAGCGGAAGCCGCCGGACGCCCTGTGATTGCGTATCGGGCAGGTGGGGCATTGGATACCATCATCGAAGGCGTGACAGGCGAATTTTTTGATAAGCAAACTGTCGATAGCCTCGCGGATGTGATGGCAAATTTTGATGCTGATAAATACGATTCTGTGGCTGTGCGGGAACATGCCCTGACCTTTGATACGGAGAATTTCAATCGCCAGATAGATAGCTTCATCCAGCAGGCATGGGATGCGAAAAAACGTGGTGAGCCGTTTACATGGCAAGACCCTGTTGGCTTGTACCCACCGAAAGGATAAACACATGAGTGATTATTTTTGGCAGACAGAACGCATCCGTATTCGGCTGGTTGAACCCGAAGATTGGGCAATTCATCATCAGTGGGATATGAATAGCGAGATGCAACGTAACTTATACGAACTCACTTTCCCTAGTAGCAAAACCCGTGCTAAACAATGGACAGAGGAAACCGCTAAAAAAGCTCCCGCTGGCGATAATCTGCACATGCAAATTACATTACGCGCAACGGACGAAGTAATTGGTGTGTTGAGTTCGCACGATGCAGACCGACGCAATGGCACATTCATGTATGGGGTGGCGATTCGCCCTGAGTATCAGCGTCAAGGCTATGCGACAGAGGCGATTTTGCTACTGATGCGTTATTTCTTCGATGAGTTACGCTATCAAAAATGCCATGTTGATATACACGGTTGGAACGCTGACTCGGTTCAACTACATGAAAAATTAGGTTTTGTAAAAGAGGGACAAATTCGTCGCGCTATTTACACACAAGGCACATTCCATGACCGTCTGATTTACGGCATTACCCGCGAGGAATTTCGTGCCAAGCATGGCTAAACAGATTGCCAGCACCGTTGTTCTCGATGAGACACGTCAGCGTATCTTGCTCCAGAAACGGGAGGATTTTCGCTTATGGGCGTTGCCGGGTGGACATGTTGATGCTGGTGAAACGCCCGAAGAAGCCGCTATCCGCGAGGCATACGAAGAGACAGGCTTACAGGTGAGCATCACACGTAAGGTCGCTGTTTTTGAGCGTCCACAAGTGAACGAAACTGTACATGTCTATGAATGTCGGGTTGCAGGTGGGAAAATCGTCAAGCGTGGGACAGAAACGGTCGATGTCGATTGGTTTCCTGTAGACGCGCTACCGTCACCACGCTCAGAAGCAATACATCAATATTTGAGCGCGGCACTCGCTGACCATGCCGAAACGACTCACGAAACACTGACTTATCCGCGCTGGTTCATCGTGATACGCGGAATAGCCATCAGTGTACGCAATTTTCGTAACCGAATCCTACGTCGTTAACCCTCCCTATTCAGACCTGATAGCATCCGCTATCCTTGCCGCGTGATTCAAGAAGGGATACTCAAAAAGCCTATGGAACTCATTCTCATTCTGCGAATTTTGCGCCGCCGTTGGTGGCTGATTTTATTGCCTGTCATCGTCGCATCTATCATTGCTGTGCCAGATTTTATCCGCAACGAGACAGCAGGGTCTGGCATGTTCCAGACGCAATTTAGTTATAGCGCCGCACAAGAAGAAGCCAATTTGCCAGAACGCAGTGGCGATTATCAAGATGTGTGGCTAGCATCAGAATTTGTGGTCAATGCGTTTACTGATTGGGTGACGAGTACGACCTTTCGTACCGAACTTGAAGATATTGTCGGCAATGCGGATTTACTCGCTGGCTTGAACATCGTTGCAGATAATGACCGTAGTATCGGCGTTGTCTATATGAGCCATCCAGACGAATTGGCACTCACGCGGATAGAAGATGCCGCAATTGTCATTTTACAAACGCGCACCCAAGACTATTTCCCACATTTAGGGGATTCCCCTGCGGAAGTAACCATTATTAATCGCCCGGGTGTGACCCCTGCACCACCGCCTATCACGAATCGCTTTGCGCCTGTCTTGCAAATTGGTGTGGCGCTCTTTGCAGGGATTGTGTTAGCTGGACTGGTCGAATGGTTTGACCCCACCTTGCGCTATCCTGATGAGGTCGAAGCGGAGGGCATCACTATCTTGGCGATTGTTCCCAAAAAATGATGGCAAAGTCCTAATGCTTTTTGTCGTTTGAGTGTGTCATACTTTATTGTGAATTTATGTGTTTTTGGGGAGACATAATGATAAAACGTAAAGGGCATTTTCTGTGGGTATGCTTGCTTTTGCTGATGACTGTGTCAGCAGTCGCACAAAATACATTCACCGAATACGCATGGCAAGCAGGGGGGATCGCGTTTCAGTATCCTGCCTCATGGGATGAACCACTCGAAGCCGAAGTACCCGAAGTGAACCGTACCAATTTGTTTTTGGCACAGACACTCGTTGACCAACCGGACACCCGCCCCCCAGCGATTCCGTTCATCACGCTTTCGATTGTGCGCCCCTCTGAGCCGGACGAAAATGGGGTGATTGAACCGCTCGTACCGTATGATATTCTCGAAAATGACCTTGATAGTGTGGGCATAACGGCAGTTGGTGAGTTACCAGCGACCTTGTTTGGTCGTCAGAGTGTAGCGACGCGGGGTGCGTCGTCAGATGGAGAACTCATTGGGCTGGGGCAAGCGATTGAATTACAGACAGAAAATGCTGTGCTGGTCATTTATGGGCGTGCGCCTGCTGTTCAGCAAGATAATTTCACCTTGCTTTTTAGCACGCTCACAACGAGCCTATCGCTCACACAGACGACTGAGCAACCCGAATATGGGATTTTATGGCACGAAAGCCGCACACTCCAAGATGCGACCAATGCGTTTGTGACACTGGCTGGCTTGGCTATCTCTGTGGATGGTAGCACGCTCTATGCGGCGGATAACTTACTGGGTGTGATTACGCTGGATGCCAACACAGGCTTAGTAACGGATATTGTGCCTCTGCAAGGTACATTGAATGTCCAAGATGTGGTGGTTGCTTCCGATGGCACGCTGTATATTGCGGATTTGGCGTGTCGTTGTGTGCGTGTTGTCGCAAATGGTGATGAGCAAGATGCATTAGAAGGTTTCTTTGCAGGCAATCCGTTATCGCTTGCGGTGAATGATACTTCTGTCTATGCAATAGATATTGCTGAAGGGCAGACTGTCATACGTGTCTTTGCGCGTGATGGCGGGTCGCGGGTGATTGCGCCGGAAAATGTACAACTTACAGCACAACCGCTCTTATTCACTGACCAATTTGGCACGTTGTTTGCGCTCGATACGACCATTCTCTATGAACTCACGGCTGAAGAAACACTGGTAGAGCGCACGCGCCTGAGAAGTAATGTGTTTCCACAGGCTGTAACGCTCTCGCTGACGAATCAACTCGTTGTTGCTACAGACGAAAATCAGGTTGTCACTTTTGGATTAGATGGTAATCCAATCGGCAATCTCGGTGAATCCCCTGCGAATCCAGACTTTCCACAAGCAGGTGAACTCTTGAATTTGGCAGACGTGGCAATTTCACCAACAGGTGTTATCTACACAGCGGATAGCAACGGCGTATATGGCAATATCACAGCGTTCAGTCTTGGCATCGAGATAGGGCGCGTTGGCACAACGAACTTACAGGCAAATGTTCCTGTCGCTGGCGAATTGACCCGTGATACACCAGAGCAGTTCTGGACATTCAGCGGACAGACAGGCGACGTCATCACGCTGACAGCTATCTCCGATGTGACAACGCCTGTTGACCTCACGCTACGATTGCTTGACCCCAATGGTGATGAAGTCGTGGTTGCAGAAATGGACGAAGATTTCACACTTATTAATCCGCTAGACCCGCAAATTGACCGTTATGAATTACGTCGTGATGGTGATTACGTGGTCATTGTAGAAGCGACGCTTGGCGCAGGGCGCTACGACCTCGCCCTCAATATCGCACAGGTACTTACCTTTGCAGAAGGCACAGATACCATTTCTGTTGAAGGCACGATTGATACTGTACTTCCGGTTCAATATTGGATAGTGCGTGGCAATGCAGGTCAAAATTTCACAGTTACCATGCGCAATACCAGTGGCAACCTTGACCCGTTTCTGCGATTGCGCCGTTCTAATGGCGAGATTCTGGCAGAAAATGATGATGGTTTTGATATTAGTCTCGGGTTGGATGCCCGGATTGACCCGTTCCGCTTGCCAGTTAATGGCGATTACATTATTGATGCCACGCGCTTTAGTGGCTCAGGGACATATACCCTGACGATTGAGCGCGACTGAGTGTGAAATCTGAGTGAATGGTGAAAAGCCGAGCCGTCTGTTCCGATGACTCGTGACGATTGATGCTGTCTCAGCTATGATGGCATCATTAATACATCCATATCGAGTATCACACAACGAGGGCTAATTCACTTATGAAATTGCGAAATGTGTTGACCGTTGGCGTGGCTGGGCTGGGTATCTGGCAATTGCTTCGTCAACGTGAACGGGCGAATGCTGTTTCGCTCAAGAACAAAGTGGTCATTATCACAGGCGCATCGTCGGGCATCGGACGTTCGGCAGCGAAAATTTTCTCTGCACAGGGAGCGCATACTGTGTTGGTAGCGCGTCGTGCGAATCTGTTGGCAGAAGTGCAATCCGAATTGCAAGCGAGCTTCGATACGCGTGTTTTGACGGTTGCGGCTGATGTCACCAACGAAGATGATATTCAGAACATCGTACAAGCGACATTAGACGAATTTGGGCGTATTGACGTGTTGGTCAACAATGCTGGTATTGTCAAAGGTGGCTATCTTGAAGAGAAAGACTTTGCGAATTGGCAGAGCATCATCGAAGTCAATCTCACAGCCGTTGTACGCTTGACGCAAGCTGTTTTGCCCATCATGAAAGAACAATATAGTGGGCATATCGTCAACGTGAGTAGTGTCGTCAGCTTTGCTGCCACGCCCGGACAAGCTGTTTATGTGGCGACTAAATCCGGCATGAATGGCTTCAGCGAGTCGTTACGCCGTGAAGTTGCTGATTTCAATATCAATGTCTCTGTGGTGATGCCTGGATTCACCGACACGCCTATGAACGAAGGACGTGTCGAAAAAATCAAAGAAGTTGCTGGTGAAGCTGGAGAAGCAATCGCTAATTTCGAGAGCGCGGATTATGTCGCTAGTAATGTTGTCGCCGCTGTGCGCTATCAAAAATCACAGGTGACACTCGGCGGTGTGCCGATGCAGATTATGCAAACCCTGCATAGCATCTCACCGAGTATTTTAGACTTTGTGTATACCCAACTAGCCACACCGAAAGACCTCGTGGCAATTGCTGAACTCGAAGACGCTAAATAAGCGGTCTGAGGATGGCGCGTACAGGTGAACCACATGCGCCATCTAATTTCAGCGGGAGGGCAATCAACTCGTAATCCCCATCTGGTACATCACGCAATAGTAAATGCTCTAAATTGACCATCTCATGCGCACGAATCGCGTGATGACAGGGTAGGTCTTTGCTATCAAAGGCATCCACAGACGGCGCATCTAAGCCAATGAGCTTATAGTCTAAACTGGCGAGATGCTCAATAAGTTCGACACTCAAATATGGTATGGTTTGGGGCCATGCGCTATCGGCTAGCTCACTGACATGGCTATGTAACAGCAACCGTTCACCTCCTACTAAATCGATATGCGCAAAATCATCGACTGTTAGTGCGCCATCGCGTTTATCGACAGTGACCACCCGTGCTTTGCCCATGTAATTTTCTAAGGGCATATCTTTTGGGAACGCCCCATCGTCTGCATAGTGATAATAAGCATCGGCATGTGTCCCAATATGGCAGGTAGTGTTCATGGTCATCAAGTTGACAGATGAGCCATCTGCTTTGGTCAGCACAGGTTTCAGACTATAGGGTGTATCACCTTCCCATGGATGTGTTGTTGCTGATACGGTGCGCGTGATATCGTAAATCATTATGATGTTCTCTCTCATGCTTATCTCCTAACTGTCGTAATCGTAGCTCAAAAAGCAGAACTGAACACGCATAACTATCTGAAAACCTCTGGTAAAAATGCAAACTATCTATTACATTCAATCTTGCACGCTCATCGTGCATTAATCTACTTACTGTTTTACTGTTTAAGATGAGGAGTTTACATACATGCCCGTTACCCGTCCGCGTTTTATTGTGTTGGTGATGGCGATGGCTATCACCTTGCTCGGTGTGTTTGTTGTTACCGCGCAAGATAACCCTGATGGCTTCCCAACGCCCGAAAATGTTGTTGTTGCTGGTACGATTCAAGATGAACTTGGCTGTTCTGGTGAATGGCAACCTGAATGTACCGAAACAGCCCTCACGCTCAATGAAGATTCAGGGCTTTACGAAGGTACGTTTTCGCTTCCGGCTGGAAGTTATGAGTATAAAATAGCCCTAGATCTATCTTGGGAAAGAAATTATGGCGCCAATGCTGAGTTTGATGGGGCGAATATTGCTCTTGAACTCGCAGAAGATACCGATGTGAAGTTCACCTACGACCATAGCACCGGTGTGGTGAATGATAGTGTCAACGGCGATGCTGTTGTCGTGGATACTCCCGCCGAAGAATCTGTTGTCGAAATCCCCGAACTCGTTAATATTCCTGGCACCATCCAGCCATTTATTGGTTGCTCAGGTGAATGGGCGCCAGATTGCCAAGAAAGCCTACTCACTTACGATGAAGCCTACGATATTTGGGAAGGCACTTATGACTTGCCCGCTGGCAATTACGAATACAAAGTTGCTATCAATGGCTCGTGGGATGAAAACTACGGCGCGTTTGCTGATGCTGGTGGACCCAATATTATCCTGCCAATCGCAGAAGATTCTAGCGTTACCTTCCTCTATGACCACAGCACAAACTGGATTATGGATACGGTGCGTCAGCGGCTGGTGACGGCGGCTGGTAGCTTCCAAGACGAAATCGGCTGTGCGAACGAGTGGGCGCCAGACTGTATGCTCTCTTGGATGCAAGATGTCGATGGTGACGGGCTGTATACCTTCACGACCAGCGAACTTCCGGCTGGAGAATACGAAGTCAAAGCTGCTATCAACCGCTCATGGGATGAAAATTACGGTGCTGGCGGTGAAGCAGATGGCGCGAATATCGCTTTCACTGTTGCCGAAGATGGCGATAATGTCACGTTTGCTTTTGATTCTGCGTCAAATATGCTCGTCGTCTCAGTAGGAGGAACGGCTGTGTCTGGTAGTAACTTGCGTGAACAACGCGCTCATTGGGTGACGGCTGATACTTTTGCTTGGAATGTCGAAGCAGATGAAGAACTTGATTATCGCTTGCTTTATAGTGCGGATGCTAGCTTGTCTGTCAGCTTGACAGGGCTACAGGGCGAATTTGAAACTTTCGACCTCAGCATCAATAGCGACGGTCTATCCAGTGATGTAAGCGATAAATTCCCACATCTGAGTGACTATACCGCTTTCAGCCTTAGTGAAGATGCACTGGAACGTGTGCCGGAAATTTTAACTGGACAATTTGCGATTGCCACTTTCAGAGGCGATTCGCTGTTTGATTTGTCGAGTGTGCAGATTCCGGGTGTGCTAGATGACCTCTATACCTATGATGGTGATTTAGGCGCCCATTTCGATGAAGATAACGTGCCGACTATCACAGTCTGGGCGCCAACAGCCCGCAGTATGTCGCTCAATCTCTATGCTGACAGTGCGCCAAATGTCGAACCCGAAGTGTTTGAGATGACCCGTGATGACGCGACAGGTACGTGGTCGGTCACAGGCGAGGCAGATTGGTATCTGCAATACTATACCTTCAATGTAGAAGTATTTGCGCCCACTGAACTCGCTATTGTACAGAACGAAGTTACAGACCCCTACAGCGTTGCGCTGTCGATGAACAGCACGCGCACGCTCTTACTTGATTTAGAAGACCCTGCTTTCATACCGGATAGCTGGGCAGACCTCACCAAGCCAGATTATGGGGATGCCTTTGAAGACATCACGGTATACGAAATTCATGTGCGTGATTTCAGCGCCTTTGATACGACTGTGCCGGAAGATTTGCGCGGTACGTATCTCGCTTTCACGGTTGATGGCAGTGATGGTGTGAATCACCTGACAAATCTAGCGAATGCTGGTTTGACACATTTGCATCTGCTCCCGACCTTCGATATTGCGACCATCAACGAAAATCGCCGTCTGCAATTGACGCCCGATTACAGCGAATTTGAAGGACTCGCGCCGGATAGTGAAGTACCACAAGCGACGATCAATCCGCTACGTGACCTTGATGGCTTTAACTGGGGTTACGACCCATATCACTTCATGGTGCCAGAAGGCAGTTATGCCACTGACTCCAACGGGGGCGCACGGGTGCTTGAGTACCGTCAGATGGTTGTCGCGGTCAATAATATGGGCTTGCGCATCGTGCAAGATGTGGTCTTCAACCATACCAACGCCAGCGGACAATCTCAACGCAGTGTGTTTGACCGTATCGTGCCAGGCTACCATCACCGTTTGGATGCGACTGGTAATGTGACACGCTCAACCTGCTGTGAAAATACGGCAACCGAACATAACATGATGCGCCGCTTGATGGTGGATACAGTGGTGCTAAATGCGATTCACTATCGTGTTGATGGCTTCCGTTTTGACCTCATGGGGCATCATATGGTAGCGGATATGCTCGAAGTGCGTGAAGCACTCGATGCGCTCACGCTCGAAGAGCATGGCGTCAATGGCGCTGAAATTTATGTCTATGGTGAGGGTTGGAACTTTGGTGAAGTCGAAAATGGCGCACGCGGTTTCAACGCGACACAGGCAAATCTCGCAGGGACAGGGATTGGTACGTTCAATGACCGTTTGCGTGATGCGGTGCGCGGGGGTAGTCCATTCGGAGGGCGTGATGAGCAAGGGCTAGGCAATGGCTTGGCTGTGTTGCCGAATGGTATCAATCCACTCAATGAAGATGTTGAACGGGCGCGTCTCTTTGCAGACATCACCCGCGTTGGGCTGAGTGGTAATCTCATCAATTACACCTTCGTTGACCGTACAGGCACAGAAGTGGATGGGACAGCCGTGCCGTACAATGGCGCACCCTCAGCGTATAATCTCGATCCACAAGAAAATGTGATTTACGTCAGCAAACACGATAACGAAACCCTGTTTGATAATATCGTTTATCGCTTGCCGGAAAGTATGGTTGCGTCTGATGTGGCACGCTTGCAAAACCTCAGTTTGAGCTTCCCTATGTTCTCGCAAGGTGTACCATTCTTCCACGCCGGTAGTGATTTGCTCCGCAGTAAATCGCTTGACCGTGATAGCTTCAACAGTGGCGATTGGTTCAACCGTATCGACTGGACAGGGCAAACCAATAACTTCGGTGTGGGTATGCCACCGGAAAATGTGAATAGCACGCAATGGGAACTCATTCGTCCGATTCTGAACAACACTGACCTTGTGCCAACGCCGGATGACATTGCGCTCAATAGTAACGTATTCGCTGAAATGCTTGCCATTCGTTACAGCACGCCTCTGTTCCGCTTACAAACAGCCGAACAGGTGCAAGAACGCTTGGTATTCCACAACACAGGCGCAGAGCAACTACCCGGTGTCATTGTCATGAGTATCTCGGATACCGTGGGCGAAAACCTTGACCCGAATCATGAGATGGTCGTTGTAGTGTTCAATGGTACGCCTGACGAACTCACTTACACCGTTGATGACCTCGTGGATATGGGCTTAACTTTGCATCCAATCCAACAAGAGAGCTTTGACACGGTTGTGCAGGGCGCGTCTTTCGATGATGCAACCGGCACATTGACTGTTCCTGCATGGACAACCGCCGTGTATGTCGTAGCTGAGTAAGTAGAAATACAGGTAATTTGTAAATTTTTTACACCACCAACCCCCCAATCTCTGGGGGGTATCTTTTTATCTTTTCATTGTACACTTTGACCAGATAACGTTATTGAGTCAAAGTGTTTGACACTATAGGGTGATACATGGGTAACAACGACGTAGATGCCACGAATGCAGGCATGCAAAGCGACATCGAACGCCGTGTGTTAGAGGCAGCGAAGGAGCTATTTCTGCATTATGGCTATGACAAAACCACCATGAAGGACATCGCAAATAAAGCGGGTGTCGCCAAAAGTACGATTTATGTGCGCTGGAACAAGAAAGAATTGCTATTTGATACGCTCATCTGGCGAGAAACTAGCGTTTACTTAGACGATTGGTTTCAACGTATTGAAGCTGACCCTAAAGGCGGTACATACGGTGGCTGGATGCGCCACGCGATTAGTGCTTTCTTCGAGAATCCGTTTTTGCGCCAGCTATACAAAGGCGACCAACGGGTTATCGGCAGTATGCTCCAACGGCGGGATATGGCGGCGTTGTTCACACAACGGCAACAGATGATGATGGGCTTTTTCCAGCAGATGCAAGCGGCGGGCGCCGTACGCAAAGATATTGACGCACAGACACTCACTTACCTGATGAATAGCTTGCGTTATGGCTTGATTCATATGGTCGATATTATCCCTGATGAGCAAAGCCCACCGATGGAATCCGCACTGACGATGATGGCAGAGATGTTAGAACGCTTTGTAGAACCAGCGGGCGGGGGAGATAGCGAAGCAGGTAAACGGGTATTGCGCGATTTTATGTCCCAGATGCGACAATTTTTAGCGCAATTCGAGGAGATTCAAGACAAGTAACACACTACACAACGTGAGAGGGAGTGGCAACCATGAGTGGTAAAGCAATTATCAAAACACAAGGGCTGACGAAAGTTTATAAACCGTTCCGGCAAGAACCGACAACGGCGCTAGAGAACTTGAACTTAACTGTCGAAGCGGGGGAGATTTTCGGCTTTTTGGGTCCGAATGGCGCGGGCAAAACAACGACGATTCGTTTGCTCTTGGACTTGATTCGTCCGACAAGCGGGAGTGCAACGATTTTCGGGGACGATGTGCGCGAAAATAGCGTCGAACTGCATAAACGGATTGGTTTTTTGCCAGGTGAACTCAGCCTATGGAAGAACCGCACGGCAAAACAGGTCATTCACTACGTGGCAAGCGTGCGCGGAGACGAACGTACACAGAAAAAACGGGCATCCGAATTAGCGGAACGGCTCAAATTCGACATGGGCAAAAAAGTGCGTGATTACAGCACAGGTAACAAACGCAAACTCGGTCTGATACTCGCCTTGATGCACGACCCTGACTTGCTCATTTTGGACGAGCCAACGAGCGGCTTAGACCCGTTGATGCAACAGACCTTCAATCATATGATGCAGGAGTACCGTGCAGAGGGGCGCACTGTCTTTTTGTCGTCGCATGTGTTGAGCGAAGTACAAGCTATCTGTGACCGTGTTGGTATTTTGCGCGATGGTCAGTTGAAAGCCGTCGAAGATGTCGAAAAATTGACACATGTCGATTTCCAACATATCACCGTGACTTTGCGTGATGCTGTCCCGCAAGCGTGGCTACCCCGTCTACAAGCGATTGAAGGCATCAGTGATATACAAGCAGACACTAACACGCTCAAAGTACGCTTACAGGGCGATTTCGACCCCCTCATGCGGGCGATTAGTGATGGCTATGTGGTCAATATACACATGGAAGACCCAACACTAGAAGATATTTTCCTTGCTTTCTATGGTGAGGAGACAGTGGCTAGCAAACAGACGGTACAGAAAGCAGAGTTCGTATCATGACAGGTGCGATTTTCACGGAACAACTGAAACAGAGTTGGCGCAATGCTATCTACTGGGGTTTTGGACTCGGCTTGCTTGTGTTTTATGTCACGGCGGCTATCGAAGATCCCGCAACAATTGATAGCTACCGTGGGCTGTTGGAGGCATTGCCACCTGCTATGCTGAGTGCGTTTGGTCTATCCAGTGCGGAATTACTGACCTCAGCAGAGGGGTTCATCGCTTTTGCGGGATTTGCCTATGGTAGCCTTGCGTTGGCTGTCTATGGCGTGCTGAGTGGCTTGAACATTCTCAGCAACGATGAAGACAGTGGCGTGATGAATAGCTTGCTGGCATTGCCTGTTGCGCGTTGGCAAGTCATCATAGAACGCTTTTTGGCTTATGCGGTATTGCTATTTGGGATTGTCCTGATGCTCTTTGGGGGGATTGTGCTAGGTAGCACGGTATTCGGTGTTGAAGTTGATATGGTGACGATGTTCTTAGGGTGTATCAATATGATGCCGGCTGTATTGAGCATCATTGCCATTACAGCACTCATCAGTAGCGTATTCAGCAACAAGCTGATTGTTACAGGCATCAGCGCGGGTTTTGTGCTGGTGAGCTATGTGTTCGATGTGATTGCGGATGCGGTCAGTGCGAATGCTTTTGCAGATGCGCTTGGTCAAATCAGCGTGTTCAACTATCTGGATGCTGAATCCGTCATTGTGTCGGGCAGTCTGCAACCTATAAACGTCACCATACTCTTGCTGATTGCTAGCATCAGCATTGTGATGGCTGTTTTCGCATTTGAACGCCGCGACATCAGCGGATAGAGTAAACAGAGAAAAAAGGAGAAAAACACTCATGGCATGGTCTGTATTCAAAGATACCCTGCGTTATACATGGCAGATGACACTGATTTGGGGCATTGGCTTCGCGGCGATGATGGCACTCATTTTGCTGATTTCGCCTGCGCTCAATGGCTTGGAGATGGTAGAACTTTTTGCGGCATTACCCTCGTGGATGCTGGCGGCGGCTGGTGTACAAGATGTATCGGTGTTGGGTAGTGTAGAAGGGCTGATTGTTGTCGGCTTGTTCGGTAAGATGGCGTTGCTCTTTGCTGCTTATCCTGTGGTGATGGGCTTGCGTGTAACCTCGCAAGAAGAAGATGATGGCACAATAGACGTTCTGTTGAGCTTACCATTGCCACGTTGGCGCATCATCTTCGAGAAATTCTTGGCGTACACGCTCAATATATTTGCGCTAATGGCAATGACGGTTGCTGGTCTGTATATAGGACAATTGGGCGCGACGATTGAGTTAGATGTTGCACCGCTCATCGTGGTTGCACTGAGCGTCATTCCGGTGATGATTTTCTTGCTGGCACTGACGACACTCACAGGCGCAATCATTAGCCGTCGCCAATTGGTGATAACAGTTGTGACAGTCTATATCGTATTCAGCTTTGTCATTCAGAGCTTGGGACCTTTAGTGAATGCGGGGTGGATGGATGCGATTGAATCGGTGGCATTGTTCACCTACTACAACGTAGAAAATACGTTTACCAACGGTGTAACTGTCTCGCATGTGGTGCTGATGCTAGGCTTGGCGGCGGCGATGGTAGGGGCGTCGTTCCTCAACTTTGAACAACGCGATATTGCTGTCTAACAAAAGTATGTAGTAAATCAAAAACGGGCTTGGTAATTCCCCAAGCCCGTTTTTTGTTTTGCTTATTTCGCGTATTGGATAGAACGTGTCTCACGAATGACGTGGACTTTAATCTGTCCGGGATACTGCATGGATTCTTCGATTTGTTTAGCGACGTTCTTGCTCAGTTCCATTGCCGCGAGGTCATCAACGGCTTCGGGTTTCACGATGATGCGTACTTCGCGTCCGGCTTGAAGCGCGTAACTTTGTTCCACACCCTTGAAACCATTCGCAATAGATTCTAGTGTTTTCACGCGCTTGATGTAATTCTCTAGGCTTTCACGACGCGCACCTGGACGCGCACCAGAGATAGCGTCGGCTGCTTCTACGATATACGCTTCAACGCACGTTTTTTCGACTTCATGGTGATGCGCTTCTACACAGTTGACCACTGCTTCATGCACACCATAGCGACGTAAAATCTCGCCACCAATCATAGCATGCGTGCCTTCTATGTTATGGTCAACAGCTTTACCAAGGTCGTGCAACAAACCACCTGCTTTGGCGATTTGTACATCTGCACCGAGTTCATGCGCAATCATTGCCGCTAGATGCGCGGTTTCGACAGCGTGCATGTGCTGGTTCTGTCCGTAACTGGTACGGAATTTCAACTGACCGAGCAATTTCAGGATTTCAGGATGTAAGCCATGAATACCTGTTTCGTAGGCTGCCCGTTCACCTTCTTCACGTATTGTTTGGTCAACGACGGCTTTAGTATCTTCGACCAATTTTTCAATGCGTGCCGGATGAATACGCCCATCTTCGACTAGTTTCGCCATTGTCTGTTTCGCAATTTCACGGCGCACAGGGTCGAAGCTACTGATAGTGACAGCTTCTGGTGTATCATCTACGATGACATCGACGCCTGTTGCAATCTCGAATGCACGGATGTTGCGCCCGTTACGCCCGATGATGCGCCCTTTCATATCGTCACTTGGCAGTGGCACAACGCTCACCGAAATTTCGCTCACCTGCTCACTGGCAAGGCGTTGTACAGCTATCGAGATGATATTACGAGCCCGTTTATCAGCTTCTTCGTGTGCTTCGGCTTCCACCTGACGAATGATGCGGGCAATATCGTTACGAGCATCTTCTTCAGCCAGCATGAGAACTTGGTCACGCGCTTCGTCCATCGTCATCTGTGCGATGAGTTGCAGTTCTTCGAGCTTCTCAGCTTCTTTTTTCTCGACTTCGTTCATGCGTCTGTCGAGGTTACTCTGACGCTTGTTAAGTTGCTGTTCACGCTGTTCCATGCGTTCTAAACGCTTGTCAATATCCTCAGCACGTTTATCTAAGCCAGCGCGACGACGTTCCAAACCTTCTTCTTCGCGCTCCAGCTCTTTACGACGACGGCTGATGCTCTCGTCAGCTTCTTCTAGGCGTTGGCGCACACGGCGTTCTGCTTCTTCTACAACTTCCGTTGCCCGACGCGACCCTTCTTCTACAATGTCGCGTGCTTCGTCGCGTGCTTCTGCGATTGCACTACGACCTTCCAACCGTTGCTCTTCGAGTAAATTAGCGCGACCTTCTGAACGTCCTTGTTCTAAACCCTGTTCAATGCCTTGTTCTGTACCTTGTGCGATACCCTGTTGTGTGCCATTCTGTCGTCCGATGAAAAATCCTACGGCAGCACCGATGACACCCAATACAAGTGCTACAATTAGCATGATGGGATCCATAGTGTTTTTATCAGTGTCATGCGTTCTATGATGGTCTGTTGCCAATAGAACATGACACCGAGTCTCCTTTCACGGTATCCAAAAAATAGTTGAGATTGTTAAGTGTGCCGTGATGAATATGGTGTATCATCGCCAGTTATTATCTGGTTCTGCGAAAAATTCTGGGTCATCCAGCGTTACTTCTTCGATGATGTCATCGAGTGCTTGTCTGACCGCTTCAAACCCGAATCCGCGTCGTTGTAGAAATGCGCCGACCTTTTTACGAAACTCAAATTCTGTTTTGCCACGCATCCGTCGCACGCGCTTCTGTGCTGCCTTGTACGCGCCTGATTCTTCATCAACCATCTCATCCAATAATTCACGGATGATAGCGTTTGAAATACCTTTTTGGCGCAGTTCATATTGCAAGGCACGTTTGCCGCGTGGCTTACCACGATTGCGACTTTCAATCCAGAATTTAGCGAAGGCACGGTCATCAAGATAACCATATTTGACCATGCGCTCGATAGCCGTTTCGATAACGACTTCTTCGTAGCCTTTTTTAGCAAGGCGTCGGCGAATCTCTTGGATACTGCGGGGACGGTAAGAGAGGAGGTTAGCAGCCGCGTCTGTCGCTTTCACGATAGCATCTTTGTTACGCAATTCTGCAATCTGAATAGCGTCTAACTCTTGCCCTTTTTTGAGCGTCATCGCGTCCATGATATTCAACCCGAAAGCGAACTCGCCATCGAGATAAACATTGACACGCTCTTTATTGTTTTTCTGCTGTTCTAGCAGCGTCACTTTCGGCATGCTACGGGTATCCTCTTGGAAACACAAAGCGCCGTCTTATCTATGAGATGATAAGCGGCTTCGAGGAGCAAAGTTCCCTAGCAGGTAATCGGTTGTCTGGTTATTCATCTATCAAATGATGAGATAGATGTTTTGTAAACAGGTAATCTCTGGATACCAACCCGAATAATGAGTGGTAACTCGTATCGTTAGGAATTGGCTATCGCATTGATGCTTGTCTAATCATGTTACCGATACCTAAGAGCGTGTTGATAATGGACTGACGCTCGTTTGTTTTCTAGTCATCCGCACAATAGGCACATGCACGGAGAATTGATTATTTGGGTCTAATGCTCATTCGAGCCACAACTTGATTACATCTGGTTTAGATAATATCCCACTTATTTTGGGATAGGTCACTTTTTTCTTCGCGTAGACTTGTGTGTCTTGTGTAACACAACAAGCCGTCAACTTTTTCACATCATATTCATCAGCGTGCTTGCACGCTACTTTCTACTAAAAACTGTATATGAAAATGCGATTAAAGGCAAGTATTCTGACGGTTTGCTTTTGTATCAAGCGGGTTTCTAACGTTGATAGCATGCCCCCGCTTGCGTAGACTGCGCTCTGCTAGGTACAATGCCCGCAGAGAAAATAGCCCAATGATAGAAAATGCTATGGCAACCAATAAGCAAAATCGCGTGCTAGTGACAGGCGGTGGCTCATATCTCGGCTTGCATATTGCTGCCGCATTGCTCGCAGAAGGGGCGGATGTCTCGCTCATTATTCGTGCTGGCAATGAAGAACGGCTGGGCTTGCTAGCGAACCGTGTCCATTGGATGGTGGCGGATGTATGGGATAGTGCAGCATTAAAAGGGCGGGCGCGTGGACATCAAACCGTCATTCATACTGTCGGGAGCATGGTCGCAGATGCCGCGCAAGGCTTGACCTATGACCGCTTGAATCTCGTATCAGCACGCAATGTCGCTAACATGTGCGTCAGCGATGGTGTTAGTCAATATATTTTGCTGAGTACCGTGCGTGCGCCGTGGGTTACGGGGAAATACGTGAAAGCAAAACACGCCGCTGAAGATTACGTGCGACGTATTGGCTTAACTACCTCGATTGTCCGCGCACCGATTACCTATACACGCGGGTCTGACCGCCCGTTTTTCTATCGTATGATGACAGCACTAGGGAGCATTCCGCCCCTCTCATGGATGCATATCGGACGCATGGCACCGATGCCCCTTGATGTGTTGGCGCGTGGGATTGCACGTACAGCCCTGAACCCGCCGGAACGTACCCGCATTCTCTATTCAGGCGATATGCGCCGTTTGAACACCCGTGACGAAATGCGGGGCAGTGCGCCAGAAATGAAAACCTTTGATGCCGCACAAGATACTATTACCCCTTTTGAAAATTTGGATGATGCAACACCATTCGGTTGGATTCCTACACAACCGCGCAACGACGAGTGAAAACTGAGGTTATGCTATGGCAGATGCCAAACAATTTATCAAGCTCAATTACGAACGCCTATCACCAGAAACACAGCTTGCACAGTCCGAGACATTTCTGAGACAGATGAAACAACGGCGTACTGTGCGTGATTATTCGTCTGAACCCGTGCCATTTGAACTCATCAGCAATGCCATCGAAACGGCGGGCTTTGCGCCGTCGGGGGCAAATCAGCAACCTTGGATGTTTGTTGTTGTCAGCAACCCAGACCTCAAACGGCAAATTCGGGAAGCAGCCGAAGCCGAAGAAAAAGAGAGCTACGAGCGTCGTATGAGTGATGAATGGCTAGAAGCACTTGCACCATTAGGCACAGACTGGCACAAACCGCATCTCGAAGACGCACCCTATCTGATAGTCATTTTTCGTCAGGCATACGGCACAGACGAAAACGGCAAAAAAATCAAACATTATTATGTCGATGAATCTGTAGGCATCGCAACGGGTATGCTGATTGCGAGTTTGCACCTTGCTGGACTTGCTACGCTCACACATACGCCTAGCCCGATGAAATTCTTAGGCGAGTTGTTAGAACGCCCCGAAAACGAGCGTGCGACGATGATACTGACAGTTGGTTATCCGGCTGAGGATGCCCAAGTGCCAGATATTGAGAAAAAATCACTCGACGACATCATGATTCATTTCGACTGAGGGTAAGCACGATGTTGCGTTTTCTCAATCAACGGCTGAACCCAGCTTTGGTAATAGCTATTGTCTTGTTTGGTGTGACAGGCTACACACTTTCGGCGCTCTTTCCAACGACGATTCTCATGTGGAATAGTGTGCTGGTCATCTCTGCAATTGCTGGTGTGCTGATAAGTCTCGCATGGGTCGAGACGGATGACGATGTCGTATCTTATTCGCTAGTCAAGCAATTCATTGGGTTTTTGCCGTATCTAGTATTTATTCCGGGCATCATAATTTATTTTTCGTCTGTGGAATTACAAGTCAGTTTTCATGGAGATTTACATGCTGGCTATGTGACGCAAATTCTGCATGGGACTGGACAACCAACCAATGCTTATTTGCCGGATACCCCCGCAAATTACTATTGGCTATATCACGCACTTGTAGCCTCTGTGAGTGATGTATTCAGGTTGCCACACCCATTCGCCGCTGCGATTCTCAATATGGTGGCATTAGCATCTGTGATAGGGTGGGCGCATCGCACGATTCGTCACCTGTTGCCAACTCGTTATAGCCCTGTTGTGCAAAGTATGGCGGTGATATTTGCCATCTTTGGTATGAACCTGTTCGGTAGTATACAGTCTATGGCGGATATGTGGATAGAATTTCGTATCTGGCGCATTCTGGAAGTCCTCAGCCCCGCTTCACTGAGCGAACCGCGTTTGAACACGTTGGCGGATAAGATATTTAACTATAACAGCACACCTCTTGCCCTGATTTTTGTGTGGATGGCAATGTATGTTGGCTTACGCTTGGCACAGCGCAAAGCAACGCCAACTGATTGGGCATTTTTATCAATAAGTGTCGCAGGTGGGACGATTTTCTTACTCATTTTCGGCATTGTTATGGCACTTACAGTCAGCGGAGCATTGTTTTTGGTCTGGTTGCTTCATCTTGTGCGCCGAACAGATGCTTTTGCATGGCGTGACTTATTGCCTCGTATCACCCTATCGCGGGACTGGTTGTTGTTTGCGGGGAGTGCATTGTGCAGCGTGATTTTGCTTTTCTACGCGCTAGCAGCACTCACAGCCCTCTCGGATGCGTCAACCGCTGGGCATAGCATTGGTATCACAATTGAGTCATTCAACAATGCTATGGTTATTATTGGTGCGACTTATGCACTCGGCATATTTGTGATTATTGGTATGGTCTATTGTTGGTATACCGATGATGCTGTTGCTATGTATCTCTTATTTGGTTTCCTCATCATGATATTTGGCGCGTTAGCCATTGAATCCAGTGAATATTATAAATTCATCTTGTTTGGCACATCGTTTGCTACTTTGTTGACGGTATATTTATTGCCAAAGTTGACACTTTCTATCGCAGAAAGTAAGCCAGCCGTGCGCGTGACGATTCCTGTACTTATGTTACTGTTTGCCTTTGTTGCTATCAATATCATCACATTTTCCGGCGGACAATTGCCCGTTCAAGCGCGTGAATGGCAACCGCGTGCTTATGCTTACGATGGTGTAGCGGTCATTTCCAATACATCGCCCTTTAAAGATGTTTATGATTGGTTACGGGCAGATGATACAGACTATGATGTATTGATTATGCCTCCTGATGAGACGACTTATACGCCGATATTGAGTGATAGTATCCCATATGTATCGGATGTTTATTATTCGACAGGACTTTCTAGTTTACCAGCATGGCAAGACCGTTTAGATGCGCTCTATCCGTTGATGAGTGAATCGCTTGATAGCGAAGCATGGCAAGAGGCGTGGGCATTGTTACAAACACAGCTAGGTGAGCGAACTGCGATTTATCTCTTCCCAAATGATAGCCCTGCGGATACGGAGAGCTTGGAAGCCTTTGGGTTTGAAACGCTATTTGTAGGCGAAAATGCGAGTTTGTATCGTTTTCCACGTTAGTGCAGAACAGCATGTTACTCTAGAATAGTAGCTATAATTGGGCATTCCCGCTGGCAGAAAAAGGAAGTTTGCACTTGCTCATGTTGACCTCGTTTTCGTGCCAGTCGATAGCCCTCTGTGCCAAGATACACGCTTTTCAACTGACGACCAAATCCAAGAACGTGCTGAAAATTTTGCGACTGAGTGAAAGCAAAAAACCACCCATTTCAGTAAATTGGTAGCTTGTGTAGGCGCAGAGAGACTTGACTTTCTGACTACATAAATGTGAAACATACGCTCTAGCCAGTTGAGCTATGCGCCCTTGCAAGGTAAAAATTAGTGTATAGGATTGAGGATTCAAAATCTATCCTAAAACAGTCTTTCACGAGTGTGTAATGCGCCCTATTTTGGTCTTGTTATTCCTCATTTCCCTCACTGCATGCGACCCCATCGACATGGACACTGAAATCACTACAGACACGGAAGCGGACACTGAATCGTCATCATCTGATGAATGGCAATCGGTGTTGCCAGGACTTGAACAACGCCTTTATCGCACTGATTTGACCTTTTTTCAGGCGGTACGCATTGACCCAACGCTATTTCGCTTTCAAGCACATTACCAGCCGTCTAATCCACTGACGCTTGATGAATGGTCAGCACAATTGCCGGATGCGGAAATCATCATCAACACGAATTTTTTTGCGCTCGACAACTCTGTACAAGGTCTATTGATTGCGAATGGTGTCGCGTATGGACAAGCCTACAGGCGACGGGGTGGCACATTCTTCGTCTCTGCGGATGGTAGTGTCGGCATTACTAGCAATCAAAGTCAGCCATACGCTGGTGAACCCTATGCACAAGCCATACAAGCCTTTCCCATGCTGATAATGAATGGTCTGCCTGCGTATAATAACAGTGATGACCGTATACCTGCACGACGCACGATCATTGGCATTGATACAGAGGGGCGTGTCGTTATGCTCACGACACCTGGTTTGGGCATTAGCCTCTATGGGCTCAGCCAGTATTTAGCGGAAACTGACCTCAACCTACAAATTGCGCTCAATCTCGATGGGGGTGGCTCTACGATGATGAAAATCGCTACGACTGACACAACCGTCAATTCATTCGACCCTGTGCCGGCTGTCTTAGCTGTTTATTTGCCTTGACATACGATTTCTGTTGGGGATACTGTGTATATAACAGCAGTATCCCCATGATTTGTGATTAAGAGACACTATTTTCTAGGGCATGTGTCTCTAGTGCCAAATCGTGTAGGCAAATAACCGCCTCCTGTAAATCGACTTGATCAATCACAAAGCTGATGCTACATTCCGATGACCCCTGTGCAATAGATAGCACATTGATGTGCTTATCACCCAACCGTGTGAACACGCTCCCAGCTACGCCCGGTTTCTGACGCATCCCTGCCCCAATTACCGTGACAATCACCACATCGCGCAGAACATCCACACCATCAACATCGCGGTGTTGAATTTCCGCCGAGAGTTCCTGTTCTACAGAGGCTTTCACAGCGTCGGATTGGTCATCAACGATGGTAAAACAAAAACTCTGCTCAGAAGACGATTGTGAAATCATCAAGATGCTTGCTCCGGCATGCGCGGTTGCTAAAAAGGTGCGCCCTGCAATGCCTGGTACACCGAGCATGCCTTTACCACTGACGGTCAGCATACTCACATTGCGAATGGTCGTCACCGCTTTGATAATGCCATCACTCGCTCTGGATTCTGCACCGATGAGTGTGCCGGGATGGCTTGGGTTAAATGTGTTGCGTACCCGTAGCGGAATCTCTTTGGTGATAATTGGCTGGACTGTTTTCGGGTGTAGAACTTTTGCGCCGTAGTAAGCCAGTTCACCAACTTCTGTATACGATACATAGGGCAAAACTTTTGCACGGTCATCAACACGCGGGTCAGTGGTCATCACACCATCAACATCTGTCCAGATGATGAGTTCGTCACTATCCAAATATGCCGCAAACACAGCCGCGCTGAAATCACTGCCCCCGCGCCCAAGCGTTGTGATGTTACCTGCTTCCGTTGCACCAATGAAACCCGTGATAATCGGTATCAGCCCGCCCGCGATGATAGGTTTTAAATTTTGGGTGATACGTTCTTCCGTGATGTTCCACAGGGGGTCAGCATCACCGTGTATATCGTTGGTGATGAGAAATTCACCGGCTACAAATGCCTCTGACTCGATGCCGCGTTCTTGCAACACGGCGGCGACAACGCGACTGCTCAGGCGCTCCCCAAAGGATACAACAGCATCACGGATACGCGGGGTTGCCTCGCCCAAAATATTAATGGCATCGCATAGCTCGATATGTCTATCAAGCAAGGTATTCACATGCTCTAAGACAGATTCGCGTAATGTTCCCGGACGAATGAGCATATTAATGGCGTCTTCGTGCTTATCCCGAATCGCTTGTGAGGTGGAAATATAGCCCCATTTATCGCCGTCCACAGCCTTGGCTACTGACTGAATCAGCAAATCCGTCACCCCACTCATGGCGGATACCACAACAGCTATGTGAGGGTCATCAGCGCGATATTCTGCGATGATACTTGCCACATGGTCAATAGCTTCGGGACTTCCAACAGACGTTCCACCAAATTTCATCGTAATCATGTGCAGGCTCTCCTCTTGGCTAGGTCAATGTGATGCCAATACAAACAAAAAAGCGCACCGGAGAATTTTCCGATGCGCCTTGCTACTGTCACAATCTAGTGCGTTTTATCGCAAGCGAAAATCTCCATCCCGTGTTATGTAGGTGGTCATGGTAGTAGTCATCATAGTTGTGGTTGCAAATACGATTGTGTGTACCATGTACAGAGATTTTTCTCACTCAATTTATACTGCAGAACAAGATACCCTGTTTGCAATTGCCTGTCAAGCGATTCATCGGCTGTTAACACATAGATGTAGAATAGAGTCAAGCTGCCCATTTCTAAATATCGAGAGCACCCATGACATCAATCACTGTAGAGCATGTATCTAAGACCTTCGTACTCAAAGACCGCACGATAGAAGCCCTTAAAGATGTATCTCTCAAAATTAGTGAGGGTGGGTCAGTATCCATTATTGGACCTTCTGGCTGTGGAAAAACGACGCTGTTGCGCATGATTGCGGGACTTGAAGTGCCGGATAGCGGAGAAGTTCTGTATGATGATGAACCTATGCGCGATACACCACCGGAAGAGCGAGGTATTGGCATGGTCTTTCAGAATTATGCGCTCGTGCCACAATGGAGTGCGCAATCCAATATCGGTTTTTTCTTGCGCTTGCGTCGCCGCGAGCGTGAAGTGCCTGAGCGTGTAAAGCATATTTCAGCTATTACAGGCGTTGGTATTGATGAATTGATGGGGAAATTCCCACGTCAATTGTCAGGTGGTGAAAAACAACGGGTAGCAATTGCCCGTGCTTTCGCCCGTGACCTCAAGATGTTGCTCTTTGATGAACCCTTTGCTCATTTGGATGCCAAGCTCCGCACACAAGCACGGGTCGAAACGCGCAAGTTGCTAAATCGCTATCCGGTGACAACTGTTTTTGTCACGCATGACCAGCAAGAAGCGGCTTTACTGACTGACCGTATCATTCTCATGCGGGATGGCAATATAGAGCAGGTTGGCAGTTATGAAAGCCTATACGATGCGCCAGCTAATATTTTCGTTGCGGAATTTATCGGTGTGCCGACGACTAACTTGTTTGAAGGAACTGTCCGTGATGGGCGCTGGTATGGAGATACATTCGGTGGATTTACGCTACCTGTACCGATTGCAGAAGGCACAGCCGTCACCCTCGGTATTCGACCCGAGTATATTCATGTGGATAGTGAAGCAGGCGTCAGTGCAAAGATACAGCGTGTAACGCCTTTTTTCGCAGAACGCTATACACTTCTGGAAGTTGTATCCGGCGAAAAAAGCTGGGAAATCAAAACAGAGGCACAATCGCCTCTGCAAGTGGGGGATACGATTCGATGTCGCTTTGTGCAAGATACTATGCACTTTTTTGACACAGCATCGGGTGAGCGCATAACGTGATGGCTGGTTACTCAAATGAGATGAGTGGTTCAAGCGTTTCTAGGGTTGCGGGTCCGATACCAGGCACATTGTCTAAATCTTCAATACTGGCAAAATTGCCATTTTCAGTGCGGTAATCAATGATGCTCTGTGCAGTAGATTCACCGATACCCGGTAGTGTCTGCAATTCTTCGAGTGTTGCGGTGTTGATAAAAATAACCTCACCACCGGATGGTGTTGGAAGGGCTGACTCGCTATCTGTGGTGTCTGTTTCATCTATAAGTGATGGTACATTAACTTGATCTCCATCGCGCACGAGTCCTGCTACATTAACGCGGTCAAGGTCGGCATTCTCTGTGAAGCCACCCGCTAAATCAACCACATCTTGCACCCGACTCCCGAACGGAACGGTGTGTGTTGTTTGCGGGTCAGCTACCTCACCTGTGATATAGACCGTAACAGGCGAGGGTGTGTTGGTGGGCGCAGGCGTCGGGGTGGGGACAGGTGGGTTGACAACAATTTCTACAGGGTCAGGGCGCGATAAAAAAATCAATGCGCTCCCTACGATGAGCGCAACTGCAATCACCACAAAAACAATGAGTGTATTGCGCGTTGCATTGTTGGATTCGTTCTGTGTTTCCGTTTCCATAGAGCTATCTACCTCACCTGATACGATATTCGCTGATTAAGCTGTTGTTGCCACCCGTAACTGTGCGCCAATAGAAGCCATTTTATCCACGATATTGGCATATCCGCGTTCCATATAATGGACATTCGTCAATTCAGTTTCGCCTTCTGCAACCAGACCCGCCATCAAATACGCAAAGCCTGCGCGTAAATCAGGGATTTCAACCTGTGTGCCATTGAGTGGCGTCACACCACGAATAATCGCGCTGTGTAGGTGGTCACGGTCTTTGAAGCGACAAGGTTTGCTACCTAAACAGGCGGTTGTTAGGTCGATGTTTGCGCCCATCTGACGGAGTGCTTTGGTATAACCAAAACGATTTTCGTAAACGGTCTCATGGATGATAGATACGCCTTGTGCTTGCGTCAGCATGACGACAAAGGGCTGTTGCCAATCTGTCATGAAACCGGGATGCACATCTGTTTCTATGTGTATCGGACTCAATTCGTCTGACGCACGGAAGAATGCAATGCCTTCGTCTTTAACTTTGAACCCGCCGCCCACTTTGAGTAGGGCATTCAAGAAGGTAATCATGTGTTGTTGTTGCGCATTACGAATGGTGATATTGCCATCGGTTGCGAGTGCGAGTGCCGCGTAAGATGCCGCTTCGATACGGTCTGCAATCGGACGATGACGCGCACCGTGCAGTTTAGCCACGCCTTCAATGATGATTTTACGGTCAACATCAACGCGAATCAGCGCCCCCATTTTTTGTAAGAACAGAATCGTATCAATGATTTCAGGTTCAATCGCCGCATTTTTGATAACGGTTGTGCCTTCGGCAAGCGTTGCTGTCAAGATGACATTTTCGGTTGCGCCGACACTCGGATAGGGCAATTCAATGGTTGTACCTGTGATGCCAGATGATTTTGCTGTGTAGCTATCGCCATTGCTCTCGATTTCTACGCCCATATCGCGCAACGCCCGCGTATGGAAATTGACCGGACGCGAGCCAATATCATCACCGCCGACAATCGGCACGGTCACACTACCAGCACGATGCACTAACGGACCCAGCATCAAAATAGGAATACGGTTGAAACCAGAGTATTCAAGCGGGACGAGATTGGCTTCGATGTCGGGTGTCTGTACAAGTAGCGTATCATCACTAATCCACTCGTAAGATGTACCCAGTTCACCGAGCATGGCAAGCACCCCATCAACCTCTGTGATACGGGGTACATTTTCAAGGATGCAAGGCTCGTTCGTCAGCACGGACGCTACCAACTGCTTGCTGATAGCATTTTTGGCGCTCTGAATCATGATACTGCCTTCGAGCTTGCGCCCGCCTTCAACGATATACCGTGTATTGTGTGCTTGCATCCAATGCTCCTTGATGTTGTGATTGTGCCTGTATATTTATTGTCTGTGTGTATGCAGGCAGAAATATGGCTTACAACGCGGGTATCGTCAACCCACCATCCACAACGAAGGTTTCGCCGGTTGCAAACGTAGACATATCTGATGCTAACCACAGCGCAAGCGCCGCAATATCTTCTGGTTGACCAATCCGACCAAGGGGTGTCCGGCTGGTGACTTGTGAGAGCAGGCTTTCATTTTCCCACAGTACCTGCGCGAATTTTGTCTGGATGAGTCCTGGCGCAATCGCATTTACACGGATGCTATCTTTACCGAGTTCCATAGCGAGTGTCTGCGTGAGGCTGATGACTGCCGCTTTCGTCATGCTATACACACCTTGCATCGTGCCTGGACGAATGCCATTTACGGATGCAACATTGATGATACTGCCACCACCGCGCTCGCGCATCATCGGTACAACTTGCTGACACAGCCACACATTGCCCATTAAATTGACCTCGATTGTTTTCATCCACATGCTATCTTCAGCATCTAGTACGGGACCAAAATGTGGATTGGTCGCCGCGTTATTGACCAATACATCCACACCGCCGTATAACTCAGTGGTTTTTGCGACCAGTTCTTCGAGTGTCTCTTTTTTGCCTGTATGTGCGGCAATGCCTGTTGCCTCGCCACCATTTGCTTTGATACCCTCTGCCACTTCATCCAGTGCATCTTGCTTACGGCTTGCTAGCACGACTTTCGCGCCTGCTTGCGCATAATGCTCGGCGATGCTCTGTCCAATGCCCCGCGATGCCCCTGTGACGATAGCGACACTGCCTGTTAAATCTATTTTGTTTGCCATAGCAATAATCCTTTTTCAGAATAGTTGTTGTGTTCGCGTAGATTGTAACGAAAAAAGACGGGATTGCCCGTCCATTTTGGTGTCTTTTATCTACTTTTTGCTTCAGTCAGTTTTCGTTTCTGGTATATCATCAACTTCGCGTTGGAGAATGACCAGTCCCCACATCATATCCGCGCCATGACCACCCCCCGACGAAACAATATCCCAGCCCTCATTGACCATGCGGTTGAGTTCTTCCTCACCTTGTTCGCGCCCTTCGCGGTCATTGATGAACGTCACGATTTTGACTTGCTTTGCCATGCTATGCTCCCTCTTCACTAAGTGCAATTATGTCTTAGTTTGATTGTACTGCAAAGTCAATTTCACGCTATTAAAAGTATGATACGATAGCGTGACTAAGTATCCCAATCCAACTGCGCAGGGCTGACTATGAATAAATCTGAACTTACTTTTTGGTCTTTGTTCGATAAGTTCATGCAAATCACAAGTAAAAAGTACACGCTACCAATTAACCATGATATGCGTGTTGATAGAGTCAAAATAATGAATGTGCGTAGTGGATATTATTTGAAAAGGGATGTGACAACATATATCAGTGATGAACAACAGATTCAGTCTCTAATCAACTTTTTTGAGGCGCGTAAATCTGGCTGGTGGCAACCATGGGGTACGCGACCTGTTGGGTATTTTACCTTAACACTTATTAACGATTCTGATGATAGTCAGAATATATCGTTTTCAGTGACAGGTGGTGTTGTTCTCACTTTCAACCTAGAAGAACAGAGGCATATATGGCGAAAGTTTGACGAGACTGAGTACCAAGAACTAATATTGCTACTAGGGTTTGAAGTCCAATCTGATATTGCTGGGAAATTCATAAAGTTCTGACTCTATCAAGTTCAATTGATGAAGCCATGTCTATTAAAGGCTTTTCGACTGTGGCAGTTTTAGTATGTTTCCCAAACTTCTTCGCCATCCAAAATACGCCTCAACTGCTTTGGGAATCGCATCCGGCTGATGGGTTTGCCAACATAAGCGTCAAAGCCCGCGTCTTTCGCTTTGGGGATTTCTGTATCGGCGTCTTGTGCTGTTACAGCAACAACCGTTGTCTCTTTGTACTTTTCGGTGGCACGCAATTCCTTCAGAATGTCATAGCCTGTTGTATTCGGCAGGTTGATGTCTAAGAAAATAATATCGGGTTTTTTTGGCATCGAATTTGCCATTATTAGTACATCTTCCCCGTTCGTATTGATGAACGCATTAATGCCTAGCTGACGCATCATCACGCCGATAATCGCCATTCCCCCTGCATCATCCTCAACGACGAGTGCTGTTAGCCCCTTGAACTGATTTTTATCTATGCGTGTACGTCTCATTTAATGCTCCACTGACTGAAAATATTACTTAACACACTATCCTAACTTATTCAGTGCGGGATGACAAAATAGCGTTGATTTGTTGGGTGTCGGTCATCTTACGCTCGATTGGGTCATCAACTTTTACAAAAGGTAAAGAGAATGTAAAGGTACTGCCTGCGCCTACCTCCGAAATGACCATCAAGTCACTGCTATGTTGTTGTACAAGATAGCGCGAAATGGGTAAACCCAAGCCCGTGCCTTCGATAGCTTGTTGTTCAGCAGCATCGGTGCGCACAAAGGCGGCGAATAGTTTGTCCATTTCGTCTGCGGGAATACCCATGCCTGTATCATGCACGCTGAAATGAATCCCTGTTACATCACTGAATACTTTTAATGTGACCGCGCCTTTTTCTGTGAATTTGATAGCGTTGCTGAGTAAATTGTTCAACACTTGCCGAATGCGACGCGCATCCATTGTCACTTCAGGCATTTCTTCTTCAATATCAATGATGAGTTCTACACCTTCTTTTTCATCGTAAGACTCTAAGAGGGCATAGGCATTATCAACGGCATCCTCTAACAGAGTATACACATCATTTTTCTGCATAAACATCTGCATTTCGCCCGCTTCAATTTTACTTACATCTAATAAGTCGTTGATGAGATACAAGAGATGCTCGGCACTGCGCACTGTCTGGTTAAGGCGACGTATTTGCTCGTCGTTTACATCGCCAAATGCCCCTACGCGCATGAAGTCCATATTATTGATAATGAGGTTAAGAGGGGTGCGTAACTCATGCGTGACACTGGCTAAAAAGCGTGTTTTAACATCGTTGGCGCGTTCTGCCTCACGCACCGCTTCCCGTAACTTAACCATCAATTGTGCATTTCGTACCGATGGTGCAACCATATTCACAAATAGGGTCAACTGACGTTGTGCTTCGGCATCATAAATCGGACGGTCTGCATGGCGACCAACGACTACGGCACCAATCACTTGACCATCGAATTTCAAGGGCGCGCACAAGCCGCGTGTGAAAGGAGCTTCAGAATCATCAAAGTAATCCGCTAGATTTACCCGATGCTCGTAATTAGGATAGTCATTGACCATAACAGGCTGGTCAAAGCGAATCGTTTGCCCAACAATGCCTTGAGCAATGTCAATCGTGACAACGCCTCTAGGCAATAAGCTGTGACGTTCGTCATTGGTTGCAACTAGGCGTAATAATGTACGTTCATCATTGAGCAACCACACTGCGCAGTAATGAGATTCTAGCAACATCGTAATACGGTCAATGAAGGCATTCAGTACAGGCTGAAGTTGTGTTTCGTTTACGACAGAGAGCGATTCATCGTAGACGACTTGTAATTGTTGTGCTGTTTTCTCTGCTTCTTGGCGGGCAGCCGCTAACTGAACGGTGCGCCGTTCCACACGGTCTTCAAGGTTGATACTCCAATTTTCCAGTTCATCGTAAGATTCACGCAGCCGTTCGCGCATACTTTCCATCGCATTTGCCAGCATACCAATTTCGTCACGTTTATCTTGATGGAACACGATGAAGCGCATGTTGCCTTCACCAATTTCTGTTGCGGATTTGCCCAAATCTATGAGCGGGGTGACGACGGCATCACTCAAGAAACGACGCAAGACAAGTAGCAAAATGAGAATCCCCCCGACGCCAACCAAGAAGATAGGCAAGTAGACATTATTGGGCAGAACAGGGATTTCGCTTTCCGGCAATACAGAGATGAAAAGCCAGTTATTGCTCGTATTGAAGCTATTGATGCTAAATAAGCCTTCTTGTTGCGTGAATGGGTCTTCAAATTGTACAAGTCCATCACCAACTTCGGGTGCATTTTGTGCGCGGTCAAGTAAGACACCCATGCCTACTGAAGAGTCAAGCGCATCAGTAGGTAAATTTTCAGCTTCGATGACTGTACCCGTATTATTGGCTACGGCTGTATACCCTGCAAGTGTGTCGATGGTGATGCCTTCTTCATTGAGCGCCGTTGTCACCATGTCTGTAAATGTCGATTGCAACATATCAACCCATACCAGACCAAGCCCGTCTGCGTAGTTATAGGGAATAGCTAATGTGATGGTTGCTTGTTCCGCACCATCGAAAAGGGCAGTCTCTTGTAAAAACCACGTTGGTTCGTCGCTTTCGAGGGCTGTTTGGATAGCTGTATTTTCGAGAGCTTCGACTGCGGCGAGAATACGCAAACGGGTTTGGGGCATATCACCTATATTTTCGCCTATTGGACTCAACCAAATGACCGTATCTTCTGGGCGTAAAATGCTGATGCTATAGACATCTTGTGCATTGTCGTTATCTAGAAACGCTGTTACCTCAGTTTGCACCGATGTGGCGACACTCAACGAAGAGAAATCAGCAACCCATTCACTGACTTCGGTAGCAAAGCTCTCAAAGGCGACCAACCGTGTATCAACAGAGGTGAACGCACTTTCTACTTTTGTATCGAATCGTTCAATAGATTGCGTGCGCAGAGCCGTTGTACTAATCGCATTTGCTAAAAAAGCGACGACAATCAGAATCAAAATATTGATGCTGATAACAATAATATTGAGACGGTTGCTTAAACCAAGCCATGTGAACATAGGCATACCTGTGGGGATATTGCTGAGTATTGTTGAGATTTTGTGATTAGTATGTCAGAAAGAAGTACGGTATAGAATAAAGCTATAGAATCTCTATCAGAACTTAACCATCTTGTTATGTGATATTTCTCACATACGAGGCTATGCGCCCTGCATCGGATACGGTAGAATATGAGACGTTGATGAAAATTGATAACACGGAGCAAGGCTGTTATGTCTACAAGTTCACGGACGTGGTTTTATTCAAAACCAGAACCACGCCCCTATTACATTGAAGAGCGCGTAAACCACACCCTCTGGAAAAATCGTGTCCAAGGGCTGTTCATGAGTTGCGTACAAGCAGAAAATCCAATCAAAATGGAAGGTAACTGGAACGGTATTCCGGTACTTTTTGAATGGATTCCTGGCGAGTATTTCATCTTGCGTATGGGCGAAGAACGCAAAGATATGATTGCAGTGATGCGCCAAATTTTGTTTGGCTTAGTCCCTTCGTTTGCTTACCAAGATATTGACGGTTTGTACGTCATTGAATGGCATACAGGTGATACCGATGAACGCTGGAAAGATATTCAAGGTAATCCACAATTTCAGGGGCTACGTCGCCTGAAAGCACCTAAGAATGCGTGATGCTATTTTGCATTGGTAAAAATAGATTTATCAGAGGGCAACGTGAGTTGCTCTTTTTGTTTCTCAGTCTGTAAGAAGTCTTGAGTAAACATTGTCATAAACATATAGTGAACACACAAGAATATTGGGAGTTAATATGTCCTCAGCAAAAGTGACGCTTGGCGAAACAGGCTTACAAGCGACCATTCAAACAGCCAATCATGTTATTTATGCAGACGAACCCATAGATGATGGTGGGACAGATACTGGTCCATCCCCGACAGAGATGGCAATGGGTGCGTTAGGGGCGTGCATTGCTATGACGATGCGCCTCTATGCAGAGCGTAAAGGCTGGGCATTAGAAGGTGTGGAAATTGAACTCAGCTTTGAGCGTTTCTCCGGCAAAGATTATGAAGGTCACGCAGGAGATGACCGTTATGTACACGAGATTCGCAAAGCCATCACGCTACATGGTCCTCTGACTGACGAGCAACGTAACCGCATCAAAGAAATTGGTGCAAAATGCCCTGTACATCGCCTTATTGCAACGCCTAGTTACTTTGTAGACCAAGCTATTGCAGAAGACCAAGCAGAATCTGAATCCTCTGATAACTAAGTTAAATCGTACTTAACTTCAATTAAACCCTCGTTCTCTGAGGGTTTTTTTATATTCGCTTGTTATGCTGATATGTAAATATAAAAACACATATTACACACACCTGAAAGGAACTCACATGTCAGCAACATATGACCTCAGTAAAGATTTGAAAGAAGCTAAAGCAATGACAGATGGCTTAGCGGAATATCTGCGCGGGGATGTGCTATATGGTAGCACAGAAGGCGGTTTTTTCTCGCGTATGCCTAGCCTGACTGTCGGGGCGCTATTGATGCGCTTGCGTCGGCTAGATGCTCTTCGCACTAACATGATGGATAGTGACCGTCGTACACTTGATGCAATCATTGAGCAATGGCAAGCTGTTCGTGAGGAGTGGCGTGTGCATTACGAAGATAAACTCCAGCAGGAAGCAAGCTCACGTATCAACGCGATGAAATCGTTTTTCCAAGAATGCCGTGATAGCATGCAAAGTTGCCGTAATAACTATCGCCCTGAATTGCAAAAGCGCACCATTGTACAAGAGATTCTGCTCGAAATGCGTGACCTCAACATTGAAAATGCTGACCTCATGAAGCTGGTGAATGCTGCGGATACGAAATTTCACAGCTACATGCGCCCAGATAGCTTTCAGTGGTCAGATGACCTTAAAGATGTGTATCCTGAAGACGATTTTTGGTGGCTCTATCAGAAACCGCCACAATTAGCATAATTACGCTGATAGTATATTGCATGTGTAGAGCGTCCAAAATAGTTGGGCGCTTTTCGTTTGTCTTCTGCTACACACTTGCGTACCTGCCTATCGCCTGACAGAATAACGCCTCATTGCTCGATTGTTCGCTATTCGTTGCAGCAGGTAGGCATCCATACTATGACCAAAACGCCTCTATTTGAAAAGACCGTGCTACTTGCGCTCATCCTCATCATTTTCGGGCTTATCCTCTCTGACCTCACAAGAGAGAGTTTCTGGTTAGACGAAGCATATAGCGCGTGGGTCGTGCGCGATGATATGCGCCTACCGGAGACACCGCGTCAATTAGTGCGTTATATCCTCAACAGTTGGGAACAGACTTTTTCTGCGGTGCGTGCAGATGTGCATCCGCCACTTTATTATTTCTTGCTCGATACATGGGCGCTCTTCACGGGTGATAGTGATTTTGCGTTGCGTTACTTGTCTGTATTGTTGGGTATCCCTGCACTGGCTGGGCTTTATGCACTGGCAAAACGCTGGTTTGATAGTCAAACGGCGTTACTGGCAGTTCTTTTTTTCGGGACGGCTGGCTTTTTCATTTACTATGCCCGCGAAGCACGGATGTATAGCTTATATTTGTCGCTAGTTGTTCTGGTAATGTGGGGATATACGCGCTGGTGGCATCGCCCTTCGCTGAAAAATAGTATTCTCTACAGTGTGTTTGGGGTACTGTTGCTCTATACACATTACACGAGTTTTACTATTTTGCTTGCCCATGCTATCCATCAAGTGATAACTGTCCGCAAATGGCGTACACAAATTGCTATCTGGCAGGGGGCTGTGCCTTTCTTGCTGATAGGGATTTTCTTTGCCCCTTGGTTGCCATTCTTCCAATCACAATTTGCTATCAATACAGGGTTCTCTGCGCCAGGAGCTTTACCCTCTGATTTAGGCACACTGACGGCTATCTGGCATCTGCTAACCAGTGGCTATACGCTGATGTTCGGACTGGCACTACTATGTAGTCGTGTCATTTTGCGCCCATTAGATAAGAAATATGCACTATTATTCATCTTGCTGTGGGGTATTTTGCCTGTGCTGATACTCTATCTGCTCAATGCAAGTGGTTTATCTGTTTTGCAGATGCGCTATCTGATACCGATTGTGCCAGCGTGGGCGATGCTGACTGCGTATATCGTTGCGCATGTACATATACCCTTTCTCAGTACGACGCGCTACGCATATATGTCTTATGCCTTGATTGCTTTCTTCACACTATGGATTACCTATACACAACTCTCTATGTTCAGCGATTTATGGGCATCCAAACCCAATTGGCGCGATACAATAGCATCATCGGCTGATGAACGAGAATCGCTTGACCCCGCCTTAGTATACTTGGATGAACGCAGTCCTCTCGCGCACTATGCCCCACGATTTGGCTTGCTAGACGCCTATAGCATCAATATCGCGTGGCGAGATTTTACGTCGGCTGAAATTGATACGCTTGCCGAAAGTTTAGCGTCCAACGAAACACTTTGGGGCATCCTCGATATGCAAGCCCCAGCTAGTTGGGATGCAATCGTCGCACTCAGCGACGGACGCGGTGTCGCCTATCGTAATAGTGTGCAAGCGACTGTCTTCTACGCTTTTGGTAGTGATACAGATATACCTTTAGAATTTGCATTTGCCTCTGCAAGTGACCCTATTTTTAGGCATACAGGCGACCTATTCACAGACTACATAACGTCTGTGGGAGAAGACATCTGCATGCCTGTCGTATTCAGAACCGAGCGTGATATTGCTGAAAGTTATGTTCTTAGCTTACATCTCACACGCGGGTACAATGAAGTGGTTGCTCAACAACATATGCCGATACCACCGACATCTTCTGGCGATACCATCACACTCGAACCTTGTATCACTGTTCCAAGTGAAGATAGTTATCATTTACGCTTGCTCATCACAGATGTAGCGAGTGGGCAGTATCTCAATTTGCTAGAAAATAGTCAGTATTGGGGACACTATCTCATGCTTGGTAGAGTGTACCCACCCTCTGCATCCAATCTTAGCAATTCGCCTTGAAAGCACCTTTGGCTTGAGATGTATGCTAATGTCGTGTATAACGATGGGCGACCCGCAAAAGTAAGCGATACAAGGTAACACAGTGGATAGCTCCACAAATGAGCCACAAGCTCCCCAAACCCTCACTGATTGGCTCCGCCATCAAACCAGTGGCACACTGTCGCGTGTTGGCATTGTGCTTCATAACATAGGGATTCATCCCGATACCGTTACATTTTTGGGCTGGATACTCGTTATGGTGGGTGCTGGTTTTATTGCTAATGGGCAAATGCAAATAGGCGCACTCTGGCTAATACTCGCGTTGCCAATGGATGCGCTTGATGGGGCAGTCGCACGCGCTATGCAACGGCAAGGGCGCTTTGGTGCAATGCTTGATTCCACGCTTGACCGTTATGCTGACGGTTTTATTTTTGCGGCTTTGAGTTATCATTTTGCGCTGAATGATCTCATGGGGCTTTTCGCACTGGCACAAGTAGCACTCATCGGCTCTTTTCTGGTGAGTTATACCCGTGCGCGTGCAGAAGGACTCGGTGTAGATTGCAAAGTTGGTATTTTTACCCGCGTAGAGCGGTTAGCTGTCATCATGCTGATGTTGCTCATTCCGATTTTGCTCCCTATCGGCGTGACGGTGCTGGCAATCGGCACGCAAGTCACAGCAGGACAGCGTATCTGGTATGTCTATCGGTCTTTAAAAAATAGAGGCGACTAACAATGGAATTTACAGCAGAACATATTCTTTTAAATTTTGGTAATCAAGAAGTACAAATACGCTATTACGGTATCATCATCGTTACGGCGATGCTGATTGCGGCGTATGTCGCATCACGTCTTGCGGAACGCACTGGACGCGATTCCGACCATGTCTGGGGCGCTCTTACATGGGCAATCTTCCCAGGTATCGTCTTTGCACGTCTGTGGTTCATAACTTTCCCGCCTGTCTCGCTGACGGCTGGATGTAGTCCTGATGCGATTCCAGGTCCATCGACGGTCTGTAAAGATGCCGCGTGGTTCTATTCCAATTTCTTTGACTTTGCAGAAGGTGGTATCGCTGTCTGGAGCGGTGGCTTGCACATCTTCGGTGCAGTCATCGGTGGCTTGCTCGGCATGTGGCTCTACTTTGGTCCATTACATAACCCTGTAGCGCGTGTTTTCCACTACATTTTCCTGCCGATTGCGATTCTATTTGATGGCATTGGTTGGCTCATCACCAGCACACTACAACGTATCGGTGGACGCGAAGTAACGCCATTCCAAATGCCAAAATTTGAAAGCCCATTCCCACCGTCCGGTATTCCGATGTCCCCTTGGTTGGATATTGCGGCAGTCACTTTGCCACTCGCGCAATCTATTGGACGCTGGGCAAACTTTGTCAATCAAGAACTCTACGGCACACCAACGAATTTGCCTTGGGGTATCTCTATTGATTCGGCAAACCGTGTTCCACCCTTTACTGCCGCGCAGTATGATGGCAATTTTCATCCGCTCTTCTTGTATGAATCGCTCTGGAACTTTATTGCGTTCTTCGTACTTCTGAACCTGTATACGCGCTTCCGTGACCGTTTCCGTGCTGGCGATTTCTTCTTGCTCTATCTCGCACAATATACCTTCATCCGTTTCTGGTTGGAATTTTTGCGCATCGAGAAAGCCTTCTTCCCTGGCACAGAAATCAACAGCGCACAGGTACTTTCTGCGATCATATTCGTAATTGCAGTTGGTATGTTTGTCATTCGTCGCAATAGCAATGACGCTACTACCTACGAAGAAAGTGTACCAGGCAATGCCGAAGCGTCAGTAGCACAAGCAAGTGCATAAGTAACACGCTCCACAAATGCACAAAACGAAGCTCCGCACCTAACTGTGGAGCTTTTTACATTGCTCACAAAAGCCTCACTATTCACGCACCGTTAAGATGGATTCACAAACCCTATGTCATAATGTGGATAATGGCACACTAGCTTACGGAAATGCGCGTATAGATGATAGAGACCTACCAACTCACCAAACAATTTGATGATTTTCTGGCTGTCCAAGATGTCACGCTCTCAGTTGAACCGGGGGAAGTATTGGCGATGCTAGGTCCTAATGGGGCTGGCAAAACAACGACCGTGCGTATGATGACCAGCATCTTACCCCCGACGAGTGGCTCGGCAAAAATCGCTGGCTATGATGTCGTCACACACCCAGCCGACGTGCGTGCGAACGTGGGGGTTCTCACTGAACAGCATGGCTTATACGAACGCATGCGAGGCTTAGATTACCTCGATTTCTTCGGGCAGATTTACCATATCCCTAAAAAAGAACGCCGTGACCGTTCATTGGCACTCATGGAACGTTTTGGTTTAGAAAACGCGCTTGATAAGCGTCTCGGCGAATATAGTAAAGGTATGAAGCAAAAATTGGCGCTGGTACGTGCGATGCTCCATAATCCGCCTGTATTGCTCCTTGATGAGCCGACTTCTGCTATGGATCCGCAAAGTGCCAAACAAGTCCGCAATGCCATTCTTGAATTACAACGTGATGAACGGACATTCCTCATCACTACGCATAACTTGACCGAAGCACAATTGCTCGCCAACCGCATCGCCATTATCCGGCATGGGCGCATTATCGCTAATGGCACAATTGATGACCTCGCAGAGCAATTTGTGGGACAGCCGACGATGGAATTGCGTATCAATGGCGAAGCAGAGAGCGTATCTAAAGACTTAGGCGAGATGGTCGAAGTTACGGATGTTGGGCTGAACTGGTTGCAATATCGCACGCCCGACCCTTACACAACGAATCCGCGTGTACTTGCCAAATGCCTTGAATTAGGGGTTGCTGTTGTCACACTCTCACAAGTCACGCGCGCACTTGAAGATATTTACTTGCAGGTGGTTGAAGAAGACGAACGCGACCAAGACACAGCATCACAGGAGAAAACAGCATGACGCTCTCTCAATCACCAAACGACACGCGCACATGGCAACAAACACTCGGTAACGCGCTCATCATTACCCGTCGGGAAGTTCGTGATAGCTTGCGAGATTGGCGTATCATCGCGCCGATTCTTCTGCTCACTTTTCTTTTTCCCTTACTGGCACAATTCATTGCTAGTTGGATGGCAGGCTTTCTAGCACAATACGGCGCAGAGTTCATTGGTGGACAGTTTGTCCCGCTGATGCTGATGGTTGTTGGCTTTTTTCCTATTTCTATTTCGCTTGTAATTGCCTTAGAAACCTTCGTTGGCGAAAAAGAGCGTCGTAGCCTAGAACCGCTCCTCAGCACGCCCATGACCAATACCGAACTCTACATCGGCAAAACCCTCTCTTCGATGATTCCACCCCTGTTAGCAAGTTTTGGGGGCATGACTGTCTATATCATTATGCTGACGATAGGCGGTAGTGTCGATATTCCACCCCCGATTGTCGTCTTGCAGATGTTCGTACTGACGCTCGTGCAAGCCCTCGTGATGGTAACAGGTGCGGTGGTTGTCTCTAGTCAAGCAACGACAACACGCTCTGCAAATTTGTTAGCGAGTTTCATTATTGTCCCGATGGCACTCATTATCAATGCGGAAGCCGTGATTATCTTCGTTGCGCCTGATGCGGGGTCGAGTACAGGGATTGCTGCTCTGTGGTGTATTGCGCTAGGGATGTTCGTGGTGACAATACTCTTGTTGCGCGTCGGGAGCAGTATTTTCAATCGGGAAGAATTGCTCGGACGCCTGATAGACAATCTCAATTTGATTGGCATCATCAAAGGTATCGGGCGTTCTGTACGTGCCATAGACGACGAAGGTACACAAGCCCAATCTATTGGCGAGTGGTTCATCAAAGGCATACCATATGCTGTGCGAAATATTCGGTTGGAATTAGGGGTCACGACTGTAGTATTTGTGGTGTATTTTTTGGTCGGCGTATGGATTGGGACACTCCCACAATTTCAGTTACCCATTAGCTTGGATAATGGCAACATGGATGCTGTTGCTACGTCGAACCTAACGTCTGTAACAGGCGATTTAGGCTTCTGGGGTATTTTCACTAACAATCTGCGCGTGCTTGCGCTGGCATTTGGCTTATCGCTGATTAGCTTCGGGGTCGCTGGCTATGTCATCGTGCCGATAGTCTTTATCGTATTGGGTTACACAGCCAGCCAATTGATGGGGACGGGTTTTGGTGCGCTGTATCTCGCTGGATTACTACCACATGGCATCGTAGAAATTCCCATCATTCTGATTGCGACTGCCGCAATGGTGCATGTCGGGGCAAGCCTCACTAAGCCACCCAAAAACACCACCGTCGGTACAGCATGGCGCGATGCGCTTGGTGATGCAATTCGGATTTACTTTGGGATTGTACTACCTGGACTTATCATCGCTGCACTCATTGAAACAATAGTGACATTTCCACTTGTGCAATCCATGCTCAATAACATGGTCGGCGGATAGTTAGCCTATGAGAGTTGATGCTCGTCGTTGAAACGGGCAAGCGCCTTGCGATTGAGCATCAGCCATTGTAATGCCAAAATCGTCTTCGCATCTTGAATCTCACGGTTTTTGAGTTTTTCTAGAGCGTCATCTACAGGCATAACGATGGTGCGAATATCTTCATGCTCGGCTTTGACGCCCCCAATTTCAACTTTCTGAGATACATCGAGACTCCCGTAAAATAAGAAAATTCGCTCTGATGACCCGCCAGGACTGAGGAAAAATGTGTAGATATGGCGCAATGCGCCTGCACGTACACCGGTTTCTTCTTGAATTTCCCTATCCATCGTATACGCGGGGTCTTCACCTTCTTCAACGATGCCGGCTGGTAATTCGACTATCCAGCCATTGCCCGTTTTGCCATATGTCGGATAACGAAATTGCTCAATCAGCAAAATCGTATCATCAACCGCATTGTGCATAATCGCCGCGACAGCATCCCCACGCTCTAAATTCAGGCGCATCATTTCGTCGCTCATCGTGCCATCGTATTTTTCATGCTGTAAGCGCGCCGCGATCACCTTGAAAATAGCTTTTTTGTAGTCTTCTTTTTCCTCAATGATCGTCACTTTTTTGGACATTGCCTGCCTCCAGATGCGGGATAAGTATCAAAAGTATAGCGTTCTTTGCCAAATTTTGCATTCCAGAACATAATGAGACAAGTAAAAATTTGTATTTACAAAGTGGGGTACTCTATGAGCTATAAAGTATTTATCAGCCATAAAAACGAAGATGAGAGTAACGAAACAGGGCATGAGATTGGCAACTATCTCATGGAAGAATGTGATTACAAAAAAGAGGATATTTTCTTTGACAAAATTTCTCTTGAAGGGGGCATGAACTGGCGTAGTGAGATTATCAACCGCTTACTGGCTAGTGAGGTTGTCATCGTCATACTAGATACAGAAACGGTTGAATCTGACTGGGTACAGCGTGAAATTGATATGGCACGCGCTCGTAATATTTCTATTTTGCCCGTTACGCTCAAAACCGAGTATAAAGATATTGAGAAATCATTGAGTCGTTTTGACTTAAAAGAGAATCAATTCATTGGTTTTCCTAGTGGTCGTAGTACGGCAAAGATTAGAGAAACGATTAAGACTATATCAGAGCGCATCCCAAAACTCGCTCAAAAGACAATATCTAGCCAACAGACAGACTATGATACTTGGATGGAAAAACGCAAAGTTGCGACGAAAAAGAATCGTGCTGACAGTACCAGTAATCTATATGTGTTTGCGCATCCCAAAAATCCTGAACTGAAATTCCATCTAGCCACAGGAGATTCTTCTACCATCCGTGATTTCGACATTTTGGTGAATACGGAAAATAACTATATGCAGATGGCACGTTTCTATGAAACGAATACGCTTTCGTGGGTTATCCGTACAAAAGGAGCGTATTTTGATGGCGAAATGCTCATTGAGGACACAATTCAAGATGAATTACACAAACAAGCTGTAGACAATGCGCGCTTACCCGTTCCTCAACGCCATGTACTTGTGACCTCTACAGGACACAAATTAGGTGAACTAAAACGGTTCACTGATTATCGTTATGTACTGCATGCCGCATCCGTAGAGTTTGATTTATTAAATCGTAAAGTTAGACCCTCAGGTGAGGTTACACGCATTATCATGAATTGTATCAAGAAAGTTGATGATATTGATCGTAAGAAGGGGCGTGTTGGAACAGGGAAAGAAATCTTTGTAGAAGCAAAGGATGATTATAAACCCTTGGAAAGTATTCTTTTCCCTGCGTTTGGGGCTGGTAATGGAGGACGAAAACTTGCTGAAGCGGCAGACGAAATTATCGCGTTTTTCGCCCGTACAGATATTCCGAATTTCATAGAGCATATGGAACTATCACTCAATAAAATAGGATTCACTGTCTATTTTGAAGAAGATATTCAAGATGTTGTCAATATTTTCAATAAATATGGTTTTGTCACTGAATCAGTGCCAGGTGAAAGCTGATCCTATAATATCCATCACATAGAGGTTTCAGGTACAATAGTCAGCCAAAGACAGCAAGCATACATGCGGAAATGACTATGGCAGTGTCACCTACACTGAGTTTATTGTGGCAATCACCGGATAGCATACCTGAACGTCCAGCAAGTGATTCGCTCTACGAAGACCTCAACGTGCGACGGCTGGTGCGCTCAATTGCACTGAACCCGCGCTACGAAAATTATGTCCGTGATATTTTGCTGACGATTACTACTGATGCGTCTGTCATCCGGTATCGTCAGCAGGTCATGGTAGATTTACTTAATAACCCTGCACTCGTTGCGCAATTACATCAACTCCTCGAAGAAATCATCGCGCTCGAAGAATACCTGAAAGCCCCGCAATGGGAGAAAAATGTCCTCCGACAGGTTGCATGGCGTCTCAGTGAATTACAACGCTATGTGGATACTGTCATTGGCTTACACACTGTATTGGTCAATGCGGGTGATGCCTTACAATCGACTGGTTTGCGTCAATTGCGCCAATCGCTGACAGATATTGTAGAGAGTGATATTTTCCAGCATCTTCGGGCAGAATTACCTGACCTCGTGCCAAAAATTCGGGATGTGCGTAGTATCACAGTGGGGATTAACTTGGATTTGGAATTGCGTCCTCTGTCCGCGACCTTACTTGACACACACGAAGCACATTTTGTTAACCAGACGATGCTCTCGCGTTTATTTGGCATGGGTAGCAAGAAAGCCAAAGAAGGCACACCCTCTGATGGGCCCATACATGATGCGCGTTTTGTCGCGGGTGTAGAACGTTATCAGGTTGAACTCAATGACCGCAATAGCCCTTTCATGCCCAAACTCTTTCGTGACCTCTCCGAACTCATGGACGAAACCAGCAAACCTGTTGTGCGTGCCTTGCGCAAATATACGCAAATTAATAGCCAAGTGCTGATTATGCTCAAACAGGATATTGCTTTCTATCTTGGGGCAGTGCAAGCTATCCAGCGCATTCGTGAAGTAGGCATGCCTATCACCCAGCCGAAGATTCTCCCACTCGATGAGCGCACTTTTCATGTTGAGGGCATGTACAACATCAATTTACTCTTTCAGCAATTCAACAAAACAGTTGAGCGTACTGAGATAATCGGTAATGATGTTCATTTTGGCGAAGATGGACGTATTTTCATTCTCACGGGGCCTAATCAAGGTGGCAAGACAACGTATACAACCGCCATTGGTCTGGTTCAATTGCTGGCACAAGCAGGCTTACCTGTTCCAGCAACCTCTGCGCGTATTAGTCCCGTTGACCAAATTTATACGCATTTTGCCAAAGAAGAACGCCCGAATTTAGAAGCCGGACGTTTAGGTGAAGAAGCGCGACGCCTCAATAGCATCTTTGAACGTGCTACACGTCATAGCCTCATTTTGCTCAATGAATCGCTTGCCAGCACGGCTGCATCCGAAAGCCTATTTCTTGCGCAAGATGTTGTACGTGCATTTCGCTTGCTCGGTGTGCGAGCCGTTTTTGCCACACATTTACACGAACTCGCCGCCGCTTGTGATGACCTCAACGGGCGCACAGATGGCGATAGTAAAATTATTAGCGTGGTATCCAAAGTGCAGGTCATTGACGAGGGCAATACCATTCGGCGCACCTATCAGATTACACCTGCACCACCAGAGAGCAAAAGTTACGCGCTTGAACTCGCCGCACGCTACGGTATCAGCTTTGCCCAACTCAAAACAACGATTGAATCACGTAATACAGATACTGATGCTCAATCATCCACCCAGACAGGCAAGTGACCCAGCGCGATGATGTCTGTCCATTGCGCACGGTCTCCCTCTGTCAAAATAGCACTTTCAGCGACGATATTTGCGCCTGCCTTTTGCATGATAAGGCGCATGCCCTGTAATGTGCTACCAGTGGAAATGACATCATCCATGATGACCACGCGCTTACCGTCAATGAGTTCACGGTCTTTTTCATCTAAATATAGTTCTTGTGGTTTCCCTGTTGTGATGCTCAAGGTTTCAGATTTCAGCGCCTCGCCCATATAGGGTTTGTGTGACTTGCGTAAAACCACATAGGGTAGGTTATCCATCTCGTAGCTGACAGAGTGTGCAATGGGGATTGCCTTCGCTTCAGCCGTCACGATGACTTCCGGTTGGCGTTCTTTTAAAATTTCTGCGAGTGCTTTTGCGGATGCCGTCACTAGCTCGGTATCGCCCAGAATGTTCAAAATGGCAATCTTCACGCCTGGTTTAATCTCGAATTTGCGTAATTCACGCTTCACACCCGCAATTTCTATTGGAAAAACCTCGTCTGACATAG
>JBCBKJ010000033.1:0-61062 GCA_038522085.1 Chloroflexota bacterium | reverse complement strand
GTTTTGTCACGGACAAATAAGCCAAGTACTCTTTCATGCATGTCCGATGGTAATTCACGGGCATGTTTTGCGAAATTGACAGTTGATGCAATTGTCGAGGAGACAGAGACAGAAATCACAGGTACACCATTCAAATCCCAGCCACGCACATAATACTCACGCTCAATGCGTGCGCGTGAAATGTTGCGATTTATAGCTCCCAGTCCGAAACTCCCCCAGATGTGTTTGGAATGGATTTGAAATAATTTAGCGTAATGTTAGATGCGTAACTCCCTCAAATTGGTCAAACTGGTCGAGATATTTGGATTCCAGATGTAGTCCTTCGAGGCTAGTCAAGAACCTCAATCTGCCTCTGATTTAATACACGCAAACGCTCTTTCAAGTTATCAGGTTCAAGAACACGAAAAGAGAAATCAAGATTAAACAACAACGCTGCTATCCAATCCATCCGATACACAGGACGCTCAAATACAATCCCATCGTCAACTACCTTGAATTGTCCAATTTCAGGGGGAAGTGCCTTTTGTACCTCCTCCAGTGAGGCAAACATTAGAACTCGGATGGACTGAATATTAGGTGGCTTTTGCAAAGCATCCACGACATGCGCCTCAGCATCAAACGCCTCGGGACGTTTGAAACGAAATTCGGTTGATGTAATTTGTTCAACACGATCTACCCGAAATGTTCTAATGGCATAGCGCAGATAACAATATCCTACTAGGTACCAGAACCCTTCGTACAGTACCACACCATATGGATCAATATTACGCGTGCTGAGTTTGTCTTGCCATGAGCGATAGCTCATCTGTATTCGATTGTGATTTTTCATTGCATTAGTCAGTGAGATTACAATTTCAGGATTCACCTCTGTCATAGCATAGGCGTAGTGAAACTGAACACGCTCCTGAATAGACAGTGTCTGTTCTAATAAAGACACTGGCATTACTCGTTGGATCTTGGCAATTGCGCCTGTTATCCCAATCTGGCTAACAGGAAACTGAAAAGCCTTAATGGTCATCAGCCCCAAGATTAAGGCTATAATTTCTTCTTCATTGAACATAATGGGTGGAATCTTGAAGCCTCTATCGAGCGTATACGCACCATATCGCCCTCTTTCTGCCTGAATCGGAATGCCAATATTCTGCAAAGATTTGATATAGCGTCTGACGGCACGCTTATCGACTCCGAGATGTGACGCGATTTCGCTTCCAGTTACTTTTGAGCGTGACTGCAATAACTCTAATAAAGCTAACAGACGTAACGTGTTTGTACGCATATTTATTGATCTCTCATCTCAATTAGGCGGCTTTTTGCCCTATATATAGCCTATCATGAAAAGCGTGAATCTATACCAAACTCATGTTTTTATCATTGAATGGAGAGCTAATTTGACACCAACTAAATTACCTAAGAAATTGTATCATGGCACATGGCGTGAACGCCTCGCTACATGGCGAAAAAGCCTGAAGTATGCGTTGCGTATTGGCTTTCTAACGGCATTTGTGGCAGGCCCTGGACAGATCGTAAAGTGGCGTCTGAATCGAAAACGCAAAGCGGGTGAGGTCATCTGGATTGACGATCTGACATTCGGTAAACGGGATACGCCAGCGCATCATCCAGCGGCTGAAGATGCAGCCGATTTGACTCCCAATCATAATATTCCCACCCGTGTTAGTCGTGCAATTAAGCACGATAGTTATCCCAGTACTGATTATCCCTTCTCTTATCGTACACCACCGCTTAGCGGCAATCTGATCAATGGTCTGAACGAAACTGATTTTCGTCGTTCTGAAACGGTCTTTCATACGGTTGACTACACCGCACCATGGGGCGGGTTGGAGTTTTACTTCCACATTATGGATACCCTGACAACATTCAACCAATCACAGCAGTCCAAATGGGATAATCGTCATGCAGATGGACCTATCAACCCGATGCAACAAGCTGTTGATAGTCTTGAGACGATGAGTGAGGTTGTGAAAGCGGCTGTTATTGAAAGTGGGGCTGTTGCCGTTGGCATAACTGAAATTAAAGAACATCACCTTTTCGAGGGAGCTGAAGTTCCATATCGCTATGCGATCAGCATCGCCGCAACAATGGATCGAGAAGCTATGTTGACTGTTCCCTCACGAGAGGCGTGTAATGCTGTAATGGAAGGCTACCTTGATGTCGGACACATCGCGATTAACATTGCCCAGCGTATCCGAGCAATGGGATGGGGAGCAAGTTCAGCTTCTACACTTTATGCTGGCAATGTTTTACATATTCCGATTGCAGTCGATGCTGGCATTGGGCAACTCGGCAAACATGGGTCTCTGATTAATAAAGAATATGGGTCAAACATTCGTTTGGCAACCGTCCTGACCGATTTGCCACTTGCTATTGACGAATTTGCTGACATTGGGGTCGATGATTTCTGTGCAGGCTGCCAAATATGTGTCACAAACTGCCCGCCACATGCCATCTTTGATACGAAGCAAATGGTTCGAGGTGAGGAGCGCTGGTATGTCGATTTCGACAGATGTGCGCCTTACTTCAGTGATAATGGTGGGTGTGGCATTTGCATTGAGGTTTGTCCATGGAGTGAAGCAGGTCGTGGTATCGTGATGTCGCAAAAGATGTTGTCACGCCGTGAAGCGACAGCATAAGACAATCAGTCACGGTGAGATACTGGCCCGCAGCGTCTTTTTCATCCAAACATATCCATCTACATCATATAGGAGAACAATAAAATGTCACTACAAATAACTCTAGATTTTCTTCAGCAACTCTCTGAAAACAACAACAAAGCGTGGTTTGATGACCACCGTAAACAATACAAAGAGGCACGCGATGCGTTCGAGGATTGTCTTGTTCATGTCATTGCAGGATTTGGTGTCGTGGACAGCTTACCTCCACTCGAACCCAAAGACGTTATGCATCGGATTAATCGGGATATCCGCTTCTCAAAGGACAAATCTCCATATAATACAAAGATGTCAGCCATACTTGGACCCGATGGTCGGAAGAGTGAATACGGCTTCTACTATATTAGAATAGAACCCAATGGTGAATCCATCGTTTCCAGTGGGCTTAAATCCCCAAGTAGCAGCCAATTACAGGTCTTCCGAGAAGCAATTGATGAGGATGCCACGCCGTTGCGCGAGATCATTGAGAGCGTTTCTTTCCGTGCTACTTTCGGAGAGGTATACGGGACACAGGTCAAATCTGCGCCGCGAGGTTTTGCAAAGGATCATCCCGAGATTGATCTGTTGCGCTTCAAGGAGATGATGGCAAGCCGTTCCTTCAGTGATGACGAAGTTGCAGGAGACGACTTCATTGAACAGGTCCTTGACACCTGTGCTGCTCTGAAACCATTTCGGATGCATTTCGACAATCTGTTTGGACTACGCATCTCTTCCTGATTGAAAAGGGATCTACGGATGCCTTAGGCTGTCAACTATATATGGCATCAGTTCGGGATAGGTCTTGTTGGCGAATTCAAAATCAAGCGGCAAGCGCCGCAAAATGAGAGAGTCGTGTCTGAGCATGGAGTGGATGAACCAGCCACCGAGCTGCCCGCTTTAGATTGATTGCGGTTGCGGTACACACATGCTGCAGATGTGTTTTCTCTAAGCCCCGATACCGTGTTCGTCGTAGGTTGAAGGTATAAGCAGCAAGAGAAATTGTGCCTTCAACGCCAGCTCGCTTTTTATACCGCTCTCGAAACGCATCCGTTTGTTGGTAATCACGCGCTTTCTGCAACATTTCATGCGTTTGTTGTGTCGGATGCAAGGTAATCCCACGTCCTGTTAGTTTGCTACGCGTACATCGCTCCCGACAGGAGCAATCTGCACAGGTTTTGCGGGTAAATTGAACTTGAATGGTCTTCCGTTGTCGTTTGTTCCAGGTCACTGTCGAAGGTTTCCAGTGCGTACTCGCCTTGCCCATGGGACAAGTGACTTCTTGTTTTTCCCAGTCAATGACAAAATCTTTGAGGGCAAAGGCATCCGGGTCAAGCGATTGCCAACTGGGATCCGCTCGTGAGGGTCCGAGGAGTTCGATGCCATCATCATTGAAGCTCTCTGTCATCAAATCAGCAGCCATATAAGCAGTATCTACGAGGTGTTCATTGGGCAGTAAATCCAGTTGTTTCAACCCACTATGAACACGACGAACGATATCGACATCTTGATCAGTGGCGATGGTGGTCTGAACATCGGTGATGAAATGCGCTTCATCCTCCGCACAAGTTTCTGTGAGATGAACTTTGTAGCCGACCCATGTTTTGCCACGCTTTGTGCTATAGCGTGTATCTGTGTCATAGGGTAAGGCAATCATGATTGATGAGGGTGCAGACTGTCCATTTTTACGCCATCTCACGTCGCCATTTTCATCTTGATAGAACTGTTGAACCCAAATCTGACGCAGAATCTCGACTGCAGGAATCTCTCGAAGCCATACCGGACTCCTCTCATCGTAGATGCAGTGAAGCAGGTACATACCATCCGTTCCGATGACTTCTGCGACTGTTTCACGGTCTTTTTTATCGTGAGGCAGTCGATATTCCTCGAAGTGTTTCCCGTAAATCTCGAACCATTCATCTGGGACTTGTTGTTTGAGCCAATCGGGAACGGCGATAGCTAGCGCATTGAGCGCTGCGTGAAGCGTTTCCCCAACAATTTCAAGGCGATTGAGCCGTCTAACAGATGCTAAAACATGGGTGGCATCTGTTCGTTGTCGCTGATGCTTTTTCAACATACCCGTTTCTTTCAGCCGCATGAGCAACGTTTCAAGCAATTGGTGAACGGTCTCAGATGCGAGCAAGCGTTGACGAAACTCACTCAACACCGAGTAGTGAAAGCCTGCATCTTTCAGCTCCAGTCCCAATACATATTTCCAATCAATCCGTGCACGCACTGCGTCCGCCGCCTGACGATCTGTCAGGTTTTCAGCGTATTGCATCACCGTCACCCATGCTAAACACCATGGACTCAAACCCGGTTGCCCACGCACGGCGTACAATTTATGAAATTGCTTATCGTCATAAATGGTGCCTAGCTCATCACGGATCAGCATGTAGGGGTTGCCTTTGGGGAAGGCAGCATGAGCGACTTCAATCGTGTTATACGGAATGTCTGTTGGATCTTGTGGATGCAGGCTCATCTAATCCTCTCCCGAAGTGTGGGTTGATACGCTCAATCTTATCCCCATTCAAATGATCTGCTGAATTCGCCAACAAGACCTATCCCGAACTCACCCCTCACATTTCAATCAGTCCAGCAAAGTCCCTAAATAACAAAATTATAACCTTGGATAACTTGACCTTTGCCTCGGGCAAAGGCTTAAAGTAAGTGTGTAAGCAGAAATGAGGACACTATGTTTTTAATTGGTGAGTTTGCAAAAATCGCACAAGTTTCATCGAATCAATTGCGGAAATATGACCGAATGGGTCTCTTTTCACCACATACAATTGATCCCATGACAGGTTATCGCTACTACAGTGCGAATCAACTGCCGCAACTCAATCGTATCTTAGCTTTGAAGGAAATGGGCTTAACGCTCGCACAGGTTAAGCAATTTCTTGAAGAAGAGATCTCACCAGATGACCTGAGAGCAATGTTAGCCCTGAAAAAAGCTCAGATAGAGCAAATGCTACACACAGAACTAACCCGTGTTCGTTACATCGAATCGCGCATTGAGCAGATCGATCAACAGGGTTATCTAGATAATTATGACATTGTTCTCAAATCTGTCCCTAAATCCCCTTATTTGTCTGTGCGTGAGATTTGTCCAACGCTGGAAGATGGTCGCCTTTTGATTGGCGAGATGATGCGCCGATTGCCCCAAGCACTCGATAAACAAGCTATTGGTCATTTAACAACGGTCATTCATTCGGATGAATTTACTTTGGAGAACATCGACCTCTCAATTGGCTTTCAGTTGACAAATGATGTCTCGCCCGAGATGACCATTCCGCTCTCAGATGATGCTGAAATGCGTGTTGGAGAATTGCCAGCAGAAGAATTCATGCTCACCGCGACATGGATCGGACATCCACGCCTCAAGCACGGTGGCTATAACGCTATCGGTATGTGGGCGGAGGCAAATGGCTATCAATTCACACGGGATATTCGTGAAGTTTTCATCAATTTCCGTCCGGATCGACTGACTGAGACGGTCATGGAAATTCAATTTCCAGTTGAACCGCTTACTCGCGAGTTACCACACTTGACTTAGCTCAATCAAATATGGTGATCCACAAGGTTGAGTATCTATTGAACCAGAGGCTCAACCATGTTTCTCACACAATCTAACAAAAAGTATAGGGAGATACCTATGATTTTCCAAGTGACACGACGCACACTCGTTATGATGTTTCTCTTGTTGTTGACATTCGCTTTCACAGCAACTGCACAAGAGCAAGCTGAACCTGTTATCTATGAGGAGCTTGAATTTCCCGAATTGCCCTACCCCTCGCGTTGGATTGAGGTCAATGGCACTCAGATCCATTACCTCGAAACAGGCGATCTCACAGGTGATCCAATCCTATTGCTACATGGGATTCCTGCGTGGTCATATATCTGGCGCGATGTCATGCCCCATTTAGAAGCCAGTGGTCGTGTGATTGCGATGGATTTACCCGGTTATGGTCGCTCTGAACAATTAGATACCTACAGCATGGCAATTTTCACTGACTATGTGACAGGTTTTGTTGACGCAATGGAGTTAGACAACTTGACACTGGTGGTTCAGGATTTGGGATCGGTTGCAGGTCTCTCGTTCGCAGCCCAGAATAGTGAGCTTGTTGAACGGATTGTCCTGATGGAAGCAGCTTTACCACCCACTTTCCCGATTGATTTTGCCAATCTGGATCAAGCAGGTCCTGCTGGCGAGTTGTGGCAAATCATGATTACTGATGGTATGGCACAGGAAATGTTCCTGAATCAGAATTTCTTCATCGAAGGTATCTTGCCACAATTTGTGATTGAACCTCTGACTGAAGAAGAATTCAATGCGTATCGTGCCCCCTTCCCTACTCCCGAAGATCGTCTTGCATTGCTCAGTGGGAGTCCGGGACAACTCTTGTACGGTGTTTCCATGGAAGAACTGGATCAAATCTTTGTCGAATACATCAATTGGTTAGAGCAGACAACAACACCGATACTGTATCTCTATGTAGAACCAGGACTACTCGGCACAGCTGAATCAGTCGCATGGGCAGAAACCAACATCGACAATCTGGATACCCAATTGATTGGTACAGGATCCCACTTTTTTCAAGAAGATCACCCACAAGCGGTTGGGGAAGCCATCGCCAATTGGTTGCAATAAGACATTAGACACTTAGCAAAAGGAAAACAACATGAAACTCGCAAGACAAACTGTTATCAATGCCCCTGCTTCTGAGGTCTGGCGTGTTGTCGCCCATGACTTTGCCAAAATCGGCACATGGGCAACGGCGGTTCCAAAATCTGTTATCAATACGGATGTCAGTATTCCAGAAGGTGCGCAAGTTGGCGGACGGATATGTTCTGTCAACGGTTTCGGCGATATTTACGAGACTTTCACGGCGTATGATGAAGCTGGCAAGACCTACACCTTTGAAGCGGTTGGGATGCCATTCTTTGTGACATCGGCTCACAATACATGGCAGGTCAAAGCAATTGACCAGAACACAACGCATGTGAGTTACGAAGTTGAGATGAAGTTGATGCCTATCTTCAATTTCTTGATGAGTCTGCCGATGAAGTTTCAACTCAATGGTCTTCTCGATAAGACCACTGAAGAACTCAAGTATTTCATTGAGGAAGGTGTCCCTCACCCACGCAAGCAAAAGCAACTGGCGAAATCCGTCTCGACTGCATAACTGAGATACTCTGCTTTGGGAGGTGAGTCACTTCCCAAAGCAACCTTTATGAATTAATCAAACCCGACATGATGCTTAAAGAATAGATGATTCAAAATGTTCAACCAGATGAAGCAATGGCTTAGTATTGAGAATTCGCGTCTAAAACGTATTCAAGTCCAGAGGCAGTTTTATACTTTTCGAGAAATACTAACACCGACAGAGACAGCAGTCAGTCAGTTGCCTGCCTTGATTATTGGATTGCATGGTCACGGCAGTCGTGAGGCACAACTTGATACCTTAGTTGCTCTGAAACTTGAGTACCCAACGTATTACATTGCACCTCGTGGTTTCTACAAAACAGCCAATAAAGGTTTCACATGGTTTCCACTTACCTCACAATCAGGAGAAATGGCATATGATATCAACATAGTCATGGACAGCCTCAGTCGTTTGAGACTATTCATATCAGCTATGTGTGCAGCCTATCAAGTGAATGCTAATCAAGTTTATTTGCTCGGTTACAGTCAAGGCGCAACCATGAGTCTGGCATACACCCTCCTTTACCCCCAAACAATACGTGCATCTGTTGCTATGGCAGGGGATCTTTTACCCGAAATCAGGCAATTTGCGTTGGAACACATAAGACACAATCAGCCCATATTTATTGGACACGGTACAATGGACGATTTCATATCTACTGACCAAATTCAACAAACGGCTGACTATCTCAACATGCACGGATTTAAAGTCAATTTACACTTTTATCCGATTCCTCACGTTGTTTCAGTTGCCGAACGACGCGATGTCAGTTTCTGGCTTAATCAATTGATGGCGATGGAGATATAGTAAATGTATTCAATTGGGATGACGAGTGAAATGTATTGTGTGATTGAAATTCAGGGTAAGTTACCCGAAGCATGGCACATGAACTTTGATGGATTGGATATGGAATTCAACGACAATGAGACCAGTTACTAGCTTTGTGAAACATTTCCTTAGTGGGTATTTTCCCTCAAATTTGCAGACGAAGTAAAATAGAACATCATAATTCACCACATTAGATGGTGAATTATGAGTAATTGTTTTTGCAATTTTACAGATGATAGCCACCATCAATCGGAAGAATGGCACCGCTAATGAATGATGCTTCGTCTGTACAGAGGAAAGCAATTACATTACCGATATCATTTGGCAATCCGACACGACCTACGGCAGTACTTGATGCAATATAGTCCCGTGCTTGAGGCATCATCTCATTGAATAGTACTGCGTTGAAGTCATCATCAAGTCCGCCAGGAGCGACAGCATTGACCGTAATTTTTCGAGAGCCTAGAAAACTCGCTAGATACAATGTCAAACTTTGCAGAGCCGCCTTTAAAGGACCATAACTGACCAAAGGCGCGAAGGCAATTTTGGCTGTTCCAGAACCGAGGTTGATGATTCGTCCTCCATCTACAATTTGGTTCATGAGGTTTTGGACAAGGAAAAAGATACTCTTGTAGTTGACATTGTAGATCGTATCAAGATCGTCTTCAGTGATGTTGTCAAATGTACCGAGGCGCAGGGTGCCTGCGTTATTGATGAGAATATCAAAGTCGGAGCGATCCCATTCAGTAAGCACCTCATTGAAGTCTTGTATGAAGCGACCAAGTTCAGTTGTTCCTGTTAGATCAACCTGTATTGCTTTCGCACGAACCCCCAGAGCTTGTAAGTCTTGAACGGTCTGTTCAGCACTGTGTTGCTGCTGATGATAGGTAATAACTACATCTGCTCCTCGACTTGCAAGTGCAAGTGCTGTTTCACGTCCAATATTCCGATTGCCGCCTGTAACGAGTGCTACCTTGTTTTCTAATGCTGTCATTAGTGTGTCTCCTTATCGTATTTTTTATTGAATGTACCTGTCAGATTCACGTCGAGAACGATCTGCTGGTGGTCAGGTGTCATCTCAATCCACGCAACAGCACCAGCGTTGCTGACAACAATATCAATCTGCCCCAGATTTTCTATCGTTTGTGCGACTGCCTCTTCCATCGCCATATAATCACGTACATCTGCTTGGGTACGAAATTGCAATTTGAGGATAGACGATTTTACTCCACCCCCCAACGTTAGTTTTACAGTCCGTTCTGAGAGAGTTACGAGATTGGTTCGTCCAGTATCTGGTGTGCTGTTTGTTTGAGGTGATCGCGAAGTGACTGCTGATAGGAGGGTTCGCGCATGGTATAGAAACGTAACAGGATCAACTGTCTGACACGCTCACTCGAAAGGTTATAATTCTTACCTATTGACTTCAATGTTTCTTTACCACTTTCTGCTAGACCATAATAGCGAAGCATCATATCATGGCGGCGTGGTTCATCACTGCTACCGCTGCATGTCTCGCGGATGTAGGCTACAATTGAATCGAGATAGGTTTCGAGATAATCGCGGAATAATATCTCGACTTGGGTCAATGAGAAGCCTGATGTTGTCAATATTTCCGGCAGGCGTTCTCCCGGACCAAGTACTTTTTCGAGTAACCTATTGACCTGTTCAAGCCTATCATTGCTATTACCATTATTCATACAGTCTCCCACATGAGACGAGATCAATCTGTCTCTAGCATATCCTCCAACTGTCTGAATGAAATCATTCGACTGTAGTTTTACAGTTGATGAGCGATATTCATGATATTATCTTTGTAGTCAATAAAGAGTATGAGGCGTATCTCACATGGCAGACTACAATCATGATCCCACCAAGCAAGCCGATGTACTCAAAAATCTACTGGGTTTTATTGAGGAGATTCGCTACAAGCGTTATGACGCATGGAGTGACAGGATGCATCCGATGGGATATACGTTCACCCAGCGCGAACTTACCCAGATAGCGTTACCTACTTACGGCAACCTACTTGCCGGACGCAGCAAGCGCCTCCCCGCCCGCCAGCAAATTCTCGATGTGGCAGAGTACCTCGAATGCACCATCGCAGAGACCAATGACCTACTACGTTGCGCTCAATATCTGCCACAGCCTGGACCATTGACTGAGAAACAGCGGCAAGATGCACTCCAACGAGCTGAGTTATTGATGAACCTTTTGCCGTTACCGGCTATTACTATAGATGAATACGGTCAGTTCCCGTCTGCCAATGCTCAAATAACAGCTATTCAGGGACATCGTCCCTTTAGTACATGGCAAGCTTCACAAAAAAACATAGCACACTGGTTCTTTGACAAGACACTGGAAGGTTGTAAAGCATTTCGCTATTCTTCACAAGGTTTCGACATCAATGCGCGTGGGGCAACAGAATTAATCTGGCTCGTATCACAGCGCGTTCGGCATGAACCCGCTTTCAAAAAACGGTTGTCAGAGTGGATACAACTCCCAGATTTTTCCACCTACTGGCATGAGGTTAACCAGTCACCACCGGATCTATTTGGCGAATATGGCATCAATCAGACACAAACCCCCTACCTTGATGTGAACATACCTGAACGTAATGTATTGATCCCTATGACCAGCAATTCTGAAATTGCTCTAGGGATAGGAATCCCACTGAATGAGGCAGCTATCCATGTTTATAAAGCTGTTGGTTGTTCACTGGACACAACCACACGCTGGGAGGAAATTCTCAGAAATTATGGAATAAACCTCAAGGACTGATCACAATGGATCGCAGGCAAAGAGAGTAGTGCGGGACAGTGATAGAACATAATCAAAATTAGTTGGCATGGGTACGCCAATGGGGTAACTACCCTACATCGACACGCTCAAGGGGCTACGTAATGCGGTCCTATTCAATTTGCTACTCCAGTTAGGCTTGCGAGCCAGTGAGGTTGCCGAACTCAAGTGGCATGATGTCAATCTGGAACAAGGTGAGGTGCGTTTCTATCGGCGCAAGGTGGCGAAGACGCAGACGATGGGGTTATCTAAGATGCTCCAGTCATTGCTAAGGCTCTACATGCGTGCGATGCCTGTTCCACCTGTGTCTGGGAAATTGTTCTATGGTGTGATGCGCGGGGATAAGGTTGGGAAGAACGGGTTGAGCACCTCCAACATCTCGATGATTGTCAAACGCTTCGGACAATCAATCGGCTTGCCTACTCTGTCAGCCCATGATGGTCAAATGATATTTATTCAGCGAAAAGCATCGGTAACGTGGTTCACGAAAGGTGTTTTTAGTAGATATATGTACATCAACTGCCGAATTCTAGGGGACAAACATCACATTTGCATTCGGAATTTTTTAAATCGCTAATATATGACACGCTATCTACAAGTTCGACTGATATGATAATAGACAAATTTTATGGTAGTGCCTAAAAACAATCCTCTCCTGAAGGATTCTACCGTGTGTTTTCGCTAATTTAATGTCAAAAGACCTCGTTCGCCAATTGGACGACCTTCCTGATACTCTACCAGCGAGTCACAGCCTGGCGGGCCAGCGGGTGATTGATGTGACGGAGTGTGTCCATACCCTGCTGAATAAGGATGGGTGACCATTGTTGTTCCTCAACACACTCAATAAGAGCTTCAATCGTGGTTCGGTTATTGTACTTTTTTATGACATCTAGCGGAACCAGGCTGCATTCTTGGATGGCAATCAGCGCAGCAACTCTCACCGATACATGGGTGTCTCTCAGCGCTGGGGTGAGCGATGCAATCGCCCGTTGATCAGCAATTAAACCCATGGCGAACGCAACAGAGGCACGAACCTCGGCATCTGGATCAGTCAACAGGATTTTCTCAAGGGTTTGCAATGCTGCAGGCTGCTTGATAGCACCTATAGCCTGTGCAGCAGAGATACGAACCTCAGCGTCTAGATCAGTCAACAGAATTGCCTCAAGGGTTTGCAATGCTGCTGCATTCGCAATGCGCCCCACGGACTGTACCGCACTCACACGAACCTCTCGGATTAACTCTTCGTCTGCCAACATTGCAAGTAGGGTTTGCAATGCTGCTGGATGTGCGATCTGTCCCAGAGCCCAAACTGCACTCACATGAATATCCCATATCATCTCTTTATCTGCCAGAACTATAAGTAGCGGGTCGAGCGCAGCTTTGTCTGCAATCATTCCGAGCGCACGGGCAGCGTGCTCACGAACCTGCCAGTTTCTATCCTCTAGAAGTGCGTGAATAAGCGATTCGATTGCTGCAGGCTCTCCGAGCACACCCAGCAGTTGGGCTGCTACTCGGCGTACCTGCCAGTGAGTATCTTCTTGCAATACTTGTGTCAACACATCCAGCACGCGAGTTAGTTCGGTCAAATCAAGCGATTGCAGCGCTGTCTGACGTACCTGCCAGTGTACATCTGCCCGCAGTGCCTGAAGCAGAGGACTAAGCGCTGCGGGGCCTCCCATTTTACCCAGTGCTTGGGCTACCGTTCGACGCACCTGCCAGTGTGCATCTGCCCGCAGTGCCTGAAGCAGAGGACTAAGCGCTGCGGGGTCTCCCACCTCACCTAGTATCTGCGCTGCACGATCACGCATCAGCGTTTCCTGACTTCTCAGAAGCACTTGCGCCACAGTGTTCACAATTGGAAGCCCGCCTATTGTGCTTATTGCTTCTATTGCCATGTTCCGCACATGATCGTGAGTATCCCTCAAGGCGGCCTGAACCAGTACCATAAGTGATGTCGTTTCCCCCAGTACGCCCAAAGCGGACGCAGCACGACTACGCACACCATGATCTGCATCGTACATGAGGATATGCGTCAGGGCATCATGTGCCACTGGATGTCTGAGTTGCGCTAATGCTCCCACGGCGCTCTTGCGAACACGCCAATCTTCATCTTTTCCAAGTACCTGAATGAGAAGACTGATCTGCGATACTCCACCGAGAATCTCAATACCATAGAGAATCTGGCAGCGTACATGAACGTCTTTCTCTTGGAAGAGTGCTTTCTCCAGTGCCCCCAGTGCTACTGGTGATTCGAGATTCCATATCGCGTGCGCTGCACTGCCGCGTACCTTTGAACAGGGATCACTGAGTAGTGCGTGCGCTAATCCTGATGTGTAACGTATACTGCCGATTGCGTATGCCGCCTGGCTGCGGACTAACGCAACTGGGTCTGTCCGCAGGGCTTGATCGAGCCATGGCAGTGATGCTCTGTCACCCATATGTCCCAAGGCCCTTGCCGCATTGCGCCGTACTTCCCAGTCTGGATCATTCTGAAGTGCTCGTTGCAACGCAGCCGCTGCCGAAGGCGAAGCTATATAACCCAGTGTCGCTGCTGCTTGTCGCCGCCCGTTGACATTATCATTTGAAAGAAATGTGAGCAGTATAGGGATAGCCGCTACAGCACCCATGCTGGCAAATGATGCACCTATCCATGTTTGAATCTGGCGATCCTTTTCCTTTTCAAATGCTTTGATCAATCCCTGAATAGCTGTTGGATTTCCAATATGATGCAGAGCACGAGCTGCCAGCCGCCTAACACCAAGGTCTGGGTCATTTAAGAGTGCCTGCAGGAGTGTGGGCACTGCTATGGGGTCGCCGATTTGACTTAAGACCGAAACTGCATGACGACGTGCTGAAGCCGTGGTCCGGTCGTCAATAACCGTGATCAGACAGGTATCAAATGGTTGAGGGTGCATACACAAGTCTCCAGTTCTTGATGATAATGATATTTTCTAGCAACCGTACACCGAACAAATGAGCAAGTTGAACAAAATCCCATCTCTGATTAGGTAATCTTTTGCCCAGGTAGCGAGTCGTTTGGTGCTAACTCGGCGAGAGGGAAGTACCACTTGGTGATCCGCATCGAGACCGACAACCATGACAAAGTGCTTATGAATATCCATCCCAAAGTATCGCTGTGATTCTATAGACATCTTAAAGCCCCCAACCCAATCTTGTGCCACAAACTCTGTGGTGGAGGAGACGTGCAGGATTTTCAGGTCAAGACGATTTCAGACACCAATTCGAGCTTATTCATCTCATGTAAACGATCCGAGCAGGTCACTCAAACAGAATAACGAGCTTGATTGTGAAATAATCTTCTCAGTCTTTATCCTCGAGCCGACCTAACATTGCACGTCTCGACAACGTTCCTGCTCTGTTTACCACTGACCTTACTTTAGGGCAGAAGTGTGGCATTGACGTTAAACAAACGGCATTATTTAACACTATTTTGGCTCGAAAACATAGCAAAACAGGCTACGTTTTTATGGAATGGAGCATGTCGCCGCAATGCGCTTCAGAGCAAAAATCTGTCACCAAAATATATCTTGCTCACTCGTGAATACACGGACAGCAAGATCATGCCATGGCTGCTACACCTCACACGAGGTTATGGTTTATACACCCGCCATTCTACAATTCGCCAGACCTTGGTCACACTTGAATATCGGCACAGTAAATGTTCCCTGCCCTTCCCATGTGATGCCGTCTTCGGTTTCAAAGATCACATTCAGGTCGCCAGACCAGACCCGCTCTGCTCGCGAGAAGCGGATACTTCCCTCTGTGACTTGAATTTCCATGTCATCCATGAGTAGCGTAACCAACACATCACTGTTGCTAGCAAGATCATAGCTTCTTTCAGCAATTAGATTGCGTTCTATTTGCATGATACGAACCGTTACCCGAATGTCATGGTTTTCATCAGGCTGATTCGCCTCAACAAAGATCAAATCGACGAAATTTTGCTCTTCAATCTTCCCAAATGAGTGGGCAACAGAACTTGCCTCGGGGGAGACCAGTTGTATCCCATCTTCTATTTGCGTCAGGGTGATGTTGTGTTCTGTGCGTGGCGTAAAGGGGATCAAATGAAACGCCGCATCAAGTGAAATAGTCATTTCATCACTTGTTGTGAATTCCAGTGTGAGAGCACCATTGACTAACTCGCGGTCGATAAAATCAAATCGAATCTCACCAGTCACATTATTTGTACTGAACTCATTTGTATTTAAGCTGGCAATGATGGATGCATCCGTATCCTGACACCCAGAGGCGACCTCATATGTTCCGGGCGATAGATCACCAGGAAATAAGATCGAGACAAACTCCTCCTCTACAGCATCGGGGAGATAAAGCTGCAATCCAACATAACCGCCCCTGTTATCACCGTCTCGGCAGATACCCATACCCGATACAGCAGGGCCATATTCGATTGGCAATGTCAAAACGGGTCTCTCAAAGCTCGCGCTGCCTGTGCGTTCCATTGCGCCACTGACAGTCATACGATAGCTGCTGGGAGCAAGATCATAGGTGGGCAGCCCTAGATCCGCTACATTTGTGTTTGGATAAAGTACAGATAATTGCGAATCTGAGCCACAACCTGACAAAACAAGGATGATGAAACTGATGAAGATTAATCTGAATGGGTGTATCAAATGCAACTCCAATGGCTAGACTAAAAAGGACAAAACCTCTTTTCTGACAGGCTATATTATACGAGAAATCACCGTTTACACCCAACACCGTCTTGTTGAGTGTGACGTATCACAGGTCAGCCATCTTAGCCCCTATTTAACCAAACACCTTCAACGATTTGGAGAATACCATGTTGATATGGCACGCCGCCCACCTACCGTCCAACTGGATGAGCCGCTCTTTCCGACTCGTTAATCTTATGCTCATCTCTAACCGTACTTTTTGCACGTATCTGGTATCTATACCTCACTCTATCAACTTGGTATCTTATTAAGCATGTCTGATTTTAACGTAAGATGGCATTTGGTGATAATCGTTTTGTGAAGCATGCTGTTCAAGATTGTGGTCGCTCATAAAGCGTTTTCTTGCGCCCAATAAACGAGAAAACCCTCTATGTCCGAGGGTTTTCGTTTTCACTGATATTATCAACAAAGTTTAGACCACAAACCGGTATTCAGAATTTGTCGACGTTTTTATTTTTCTCCCATACTTTGCCATAACCCATTTCCTGCTTTTCGAGGAGTCATTATCATCTACAGTAGAATCCTCCCATGTGAGAGGATTTTGTCAGAGACTATTTTATGAGTCGTTTTCAGTTTGTCGGACTCTTTTTTATTTTGTCGGAGACTATTTTATCTCTGTACACTTAGTTCAAATTCTCGAAGATACCAGCCGCGCCCATGCCACCACCGATGCACATTGTGACCATACCGTATTTGCTATCACGGCGTTTCATCTCATTGATGAGCTGGACGGTGAGTTTTGAACCCGTACATCCGAGTGGATGACCAAGTGCAATCGCGCCACCGTTGACGTTCACGATGTCGGGGTCAAGTTCGAGTGTGCGGATAACGGCAAGTGCTTGTGCGGCAAAGGCTTCGTTCAATTCGATAAGGTCAATATCATCAAGTGACATGCCAGTGCGTTCTAGTACTTTTGGAATTGCCTTGATAGGACCTACACCCATGATTTCTGGTCGCACACCTGCAACAGCAAAACCAACAAAACGCGCTAGGGGTTCTAAGCCGAGTTCTTCTGCTTTCTCACGGGACATGACAATCACACCAGCCGCGCCATCACTGAGAGGGCTACTGTTACCAGCGGTCACGCTACCATTTTGTTTGAAGACAGGACGCAAGCCACCGAGAACTTCTGGGGTTGTGCCACGACGCAGATGCTCGTCTTCTTTAAGCACCATTTTCTTGGTTGTGGGCATACCATCTTCGCCAAGAACGGTTTCTTCCCATTCAAAGGGGACGATTTCCTGAGCAAACAGACCTTCATCTGTAGCACGACCAGCTTTGGTATGGCTATTGGCAGCAAATTCGTCCATATCTTCACGATTGACGCTAAATTCGCTTGCCACACGCTCTGCGGTTAGCCCCATACTCATGTATACGTTAGGGTCATTTTCTGCCATGTATTCATTTGGGCTAATATGATGCCCACTCATTGGCACGCTGGACATGGATTCTGCGCCACCTGCCATGACAATATCCGACTGACCAACCATGATGCTATTTGCAGCCATCGCAATCGTTTGTAGACCACTGGAGCAAAAACGGTTGACGGTTTGTCCTGGCACATCAACTGGCAAGCCTGCACGGAGCGCAATCACCCGCGCAAAATTAAGCCCTTGCGAACCTTCTGGCATGGCACAGCCAACGATGAGGTCGTCAATTTCTGCGGGGTTGAGCTTGCCATCGGTTTTATCGAGCAAATCATTGATGACCGTTGCCATCATTTCGTCTGAGCGTGCATTGCGGGTTGAGCCACGCACGGCTTTACCAACGGCGGTACGGCTACCTGCAACAATCACTGCTTCGCGTAATTCTGCCATTTGTTAAAAACCCTTTCTGGTTTCTGTATTTATCAGATGATATTGGACAGGGTGTCTCTTACATCGTGCGAGTAGGACATACATCCTACCCACATCCCTGCCTGACGGTTTTAGTTGCGGAGTGGCTTGCCTGTACTGAGCATGTGCATCACCCGTTCCATCGTTTTTGGCGTCATTGCCAATTCAACGAAGGCTTGTTTTTCCAAGTTCAGGAAAACTTGTTGTGGTATGTGTGTGGGTTCTGCTAATGCGCCACCCGTGAGAATCGTTGCCAGTTTCTTGGCAATGAGCGCATCATGTTCGCTGGCAAAGCCGGATTCAACGAAGCCTGCTACACCGAGCATCAAGCCTGCGTATTGGTCACGTCCTGCCGCGTAGACAAGTTCTTCGTCTTCTTGTTGATAGGTTTCTGCCATTGCCGCCGCGACTCGTTTTGCTTCGCCCAACAACATATCGCGGTTCATCACGATGATGTCATCTTCCGCAAGGAAACCGAGTTCTTTAGCTTGTTTGGCACTTTCAACCACTTTTGCTGTCGCAATTGTCTCGAAGATTTGGCGTAGTGGTGGATGTGGGTCAGAGCCACGCGCAACCACTGGATTCACCAAACGGCGAACAAGCTCTTTACAACCGCCCCCTGCTGGCACAAAACCGACACCAACTTCAACTAGACCAATGTAAGTTTCGGCATGTGCGACAGCCGCGTTTGCCGCCATAATCATCTCTGCACCACCACCGAGTGCGCGTCCGGCTGGCGCGGCAATGACTGGTTTGCTACTATATTTAATGCGTAGCGTCAGGTCTTGCAGATTCGTAATGGCTTCTGCGACAGCTTCCAGTGGGTTATCTGCGCCACCTTCCATCACTTCTTGCAAATTCGCGCCGAAGCTATAGTCGTTGCTCTCGTTACCAACGACTAGAGCGACCCATTGGTCTTCATCTTCTAGCATGTCGATAGCGACATTACCTGCTTCGATGAAACCTGCAGTAATCGTGTTGCCTTTGGTTGCAAATTCCCATAGAAGAACGCCATCACCCATGTCGTAGATGCGCCCATCGCCATTGGAATATAATTTTTTATCTTGTGCCACAAGGTCTTCTATTTTGATAACACGCGGGTCTTTTTCGAGTGGCACATAATCACCTGCTTGTGGGCTGTAGTAGCCGACGCGCATGCCGTTGTCGTCTGTCTGGTAAAAAGTCGATTTGCCACTACCGAGCATGTCTTTAACCCAGTCTGCCACTGGATACCCAGCTTCTTCAAAACGAGCGACACTCTCTTCTACACCAATGACATCCCAAATTTCAAAGGGACCCATTTCGTGATTGAAACCCCATTTTTGGGCGTTGTCTACGTTGACAATGCTGTCAGTAATTTCTGGGACGCGATTTGACGCATATGCTAGATAGAAGCCATGATGGTGGAATAGAAATTCACCTGCGCGGTCATCAGATTCCATGATGAGAGCTTTGAGCCGTTCTTCGAGTGGCTTATTGCGATGTTCGCCAACGCTATCAAAACGCACTTTTGTTGGTGGGTCATATTCGCGGGTTTCGAGATTGAGCGCCCACAGTTCTTTTTTACCACCCTCACGTTTCATCTTGTAGAAACCACTGCCCGTCTTGCGTCCGAGCATGTTATTTTCCATGAGATAATCGGAAAGCTCGGTTGCGGCGGGGTGATTCAGCACTTCGCGTTGTGGGTCGTCTGGGATAGCTTCATAGAGATTACGGGCTACGTGAGTGGCAATATCGAAGCCGACAAGGTCATTCAGGTTGAAGGTTGCTGTTTTTGGACGCCCAATCAGCGGTCCTGTGATAGCATCCACTTCTTCGACAGTGTAGCCGTTATCAATGGCATAGTTCATCGCCTGCGAACCTGTCATGGACATAAAGCGATTACCGATGAAATTCGGCGTATCTTTCGCAATGACGACACCTTTACCGAGTTTTTTCGTGCCAAATTCCTGCATGAATGCCACGAGTTCAGGGTCAGTGTTGGAATGCGGGATGATTTCTAGCAGGTGCAAATAACGCGCTGGATTGAAGAAGTGTGTTCCCATAAAGCGGCGCGTAAAGTCTTCATCAAGGTCTTCTGCAATGTCGTGAATCGGCAAACCGGATGTATTGGTTGTGATGATGGTATCGGGACCGACTTCTTCGGCTACTTTTGCCATCAGGCTTTTCTTGATAGCGAGGTTTTCAATGATGACTTCGACTACCCAATCGCAATCTGCAAGTTTGCCGAGGTCATCTTCAAAGTTGCCAATCGACAAGCGTTTCATATCCGCATCGCTGAAGAACGCGGCTGGACGTGATTTTCGCAATGCCTTGAGATTCTTCTCTACCGTGCTATTACGTTTTGGGTCGCCGGGTTCGGTATCTTTGGCAGGCATATCCATAAGGATGACATCCACGCCAACCCCTGCGAGTAAGGCGGCAATACCCCCGCCCATTGTGCCGGAGCCTAATACGGCAGCTTTTTTGATTTGATAACTCATGTGTGTGTGTTGTCCTTTCAAACGTCGTAAGCGTATTTATATTTTTCTTTATCTAGCGCAAAACGCACTAGGTAATTCATAAGTTGGTTGTATTTCTACCAAGGCAATTGAGCACCTGTGTAGTTCAAGAATTTGCCCGTGTCTGCGATGGTCAAACCATTGGTGACGGAGAGCAATCCAGTAGCAGATTCATCTGGGCTAACAGGTGCGCTTGAGCCACCCATATCCGTAGAAACATGTCCAGGATGGGTGGTGATGACTGTTACATTGTCACCCCGTAGCATCCCTGATAGCACTTTGGTCGCCATATTGACGGCGGCTTTACTCATACGATAGGAAAAGCCCGATGTGCCAGCGCGTTCAATTGACCCCATCTGTGATGAGACCATAACCACACGCGGATTCGTACTGCTTTTCAGTAACGGCAACAATGCCTGCGTTATCATCACGGGTGCAACGCTATTGACCTGCAAAACATAGTTGAGAGCATCCGCTTCTAATACGCCGAGTTGTGTATGTTCAGGTGCTTTTGGATAAATACCCGCGTTATTGATGAGTATGTCTATCGTATCCGTCACTGACATGACGGCATCCACACAAGCATTGAGCGATGATTCGTCAGTGACACTCAGCGGAACGATAGTCACTTGGTCAGGATGTTCTTGTGCTAAGGTTTGCAAGGCATCGGCTGACGCTGGCTGGCGACAGGTTGCAAAAACTTTATCACCTTGCGCAACACATGCTTTCGCCAGTGCCAAGCCAATACCGCGATTACTTCCGGTTATCAAAATCTGTTGCATTTACTGTGTTCTCCTCATGCTGTCGCAGGTGTTTGTCGCTGAATATGCTCGTCATTTTTGCGTTTACGGCGTCCAATCAAGTAGTATGTCACCTGATTTTGCCCTGCTAACCATTGCCAGAGTAGCAAACCATTTGAGCCTACCGCTAACAAGAGTGCCATCGGCAAACCAATTGTCCAGACGTGGTTCGGGCTATCGAAGTAGATAAGCGGATTTGCCCACCCTAGAGATTGGTAAAAAGGTGATGCTGAATTGAGCAAGTAGATTGGCATGAATGTGAAGACAGCCGTGAGCAAAAAGGTTATGTACGCTGGTGGGCGCAAAAGTGTGTAGAAAATGAACCCAAGTGATAAGCCAACCCCGCCAACAAATGATGCGTAGGTCAGTTGAAGCGGAATCTGCAAGAAGAACCACTGGAAAATAATCCATGCCAGGGTGCCAGCTACAAAGCAAACCACCACTTGTACCGGAACACGTACTGCCGCAGGCAAACGCTCACGTAAGTAGCTGGGCAAATTCGCGCTGAACACGGCAATGATGCCTGTAAATAAGCCAAACACCTCACCAGCCGCGATAACGTTGGTCACAATGGAAGGTGTGATGATAGGCGAACGTGAGGCAACCGCAACGTAATATGCCATGCCAAGCAAACCACCCAAAAAGCCAAACACAAAGCGCCAGAAATTGTAACGGGCGCGAGCAGCATTGAGGCTCATTTCGATGAAAACCCGTTGCTGTGTTGTGAGGTCATGGCGTTGGAGCATCGGCAAAAAGGTTGCTAGTTCTTCACCTCGCGCAAGTAAATCCGTACTGTGATTGCGCTGTGTCCATTCGACAGTACGCACCAGCAAGCGCGTATGCGATTTCGCCTCGTCTAAATCAGTATCTATCGCTGTGACAAGACTAGCAAACATATCCTCAAAGGGGTCATCCAAATCAAAATTGACCCAGTTCAGGTCTTGGATAACCTGTGGTAAGTTGACGATAATATCTTCGTCGGGGTCACGGGCGACAATTGGCACGATTTTCTTGTTATTCTGCATCATCTCTGCGACTTCGAGCGAGCAGACTTGAGACGCAATAGAATCAGGACTGATGACGAAGACACATACCGACGATTTTTCGATGCCTTCTACAATTTCGTCCCACCACGCGGCACCAAAAGGAATATCGTCGAAATCAATCCAAACATCGCGCCCTATCTCATGGAAGCTATCCACGACACGCTTCACGAAATCGGTATCTTCACGCGCATATGAAATGAATACATCAGCCATCAGCTTGCCTCCTCAGCAAAAGCATAGCCTGTTTTGTATTCATCATACTCTGTTTTGAGTATGTATGTGCGATATCGAGATGTGCCAAAGTCGTCACATGCCCCCTGTAATTTCGAGGACTTGTCCGCTGGTATAGTTCGAGAGGTCGCTGGCAAAGAAAACAAGCGGTCCAGCAGCTTCTTCGACTGTGCCAGGACGCCCCATCGGAATTGCCATTTTTGCGAGTTGGCGCATCTGGTCGGGAATGCCTAAGTCGATATTTTGTCCATCGCGTTCAATGCTTGCGCCTTCTTCTTTGGAGGCTGTCAGGCGTGTTTCGATGTAACCAAAAGCAACCGCATTGACTTGAATGTTGAACGCGCCCCACTCTTTAGCGAGGGTGCGTGTTAAGCCAACAATGCCTGCTTTGCCAGCGGAGTAATTGGCTTGTCCGGGGTTGCCGCGTGTGCCACTTGTGCTACTGATATTGATGATTTTGCGTGCTTTCGCAACGCCATTTTCTTTTATCTCTTGTTTAGCAACTTCGCGCATGTATGGCACGCAGGCACGGATGAGCTTGAAGGGGGCTGTCAGATGCACGGCGAGAATCGCTTCCCATTGTTCATCGGACATTTTGTGTAGCACACCATCCCACGTATAGCCTGCATTGTTGACCAGCACATCAATTGCGCCGTAAGTATTCATCGTTTGCCCGACGAGTTCTTCTATATCGCCATCACCTGTAATATCAGCGGGAACAGCAATTGCTTGTCCACCCATATCTGTAATAGCTTTTACAGTTGCTTCTGCTGGTACGGGGTCAATATCAGTGACGACGACTTTTGCGCCAAATTCAGCAAATTTTTTGGCAGCCGCTGCCCCAATACCACGTCCGCTACCTGTGACGATGCACACTTTATCTTGTAATAAGGTCATATTGTGTTGTTCCTAGCATTGAAAATAAATAGTATCCGTTACCTGCCACTAATTTTTCTTGAGTGCCGTAAGCACATAATCCATATGAATAGCAGCAATGTCACGCCCTGTCAGACGACCATCAGGCTTATACCATACCCCCACCCAATTTTGTGAGCCGAGCATGGCTTTGGCTACAATAGCTGGCTCTACTTCACGAAATTCGCCATCGGTAATGCCCTGTTTAATCGTATCGCGGAAAAGGCGTTCAAAGTGATCACGTAGCTCAAAAAAGGCATCTCGGCGTTCGATGTATTCTTTCCGATTGCCATTGCCCCGTCCGGCTGTGGAGACATTCATGAGCGACTTAATCTCGAAGACCATTGCCGCACCAACAGTTGGGTTGTCTGTCACATTTACAATATGTGCTTCTATCATCTGGCAAAGTTTATCGGATGCTGGAGCATCGGATGCTGCGATGGGTTCTATCTGCGTTGTTGCTTCCGCTAGACCCAATTCAAGCACAGCGAGAAGCAGAAAATCTTTGTTCCTAAAATGATGATAGAGGCTTGCCGCCGTGAGGTTAACACGCGATGCAATATCTTTCATGGTTGTTGCGTCGTAGCCATTTTCGCGCAACACATCGGCTGCAGCGGCAATGATGTCATCACGGTGTACGGCTTGGTCGGCAGGTTTACGCGCCACAATAAATTCTCCAGCGTGTTTATTTCTAAGAAACATTAATCTAATTGCGATTAGATTATAAACGCTGTAGGAGACGTGTCAAGTTGTATCGCACATCACACACTCAGTCAGCGGTGATGTCTGCTACAAGTGCGTCGCCTATAGATTGCCAGATACTATCCACGATGATGCGATTGCCAATAGGCGTGACATGTACAGGGTCGTAGTAGAGTGCTGTATCTGTTGATGCGAAAACATCTCCCAAATAGTATAAGGCGTCGTTCGTTTGCGCTTCCGTTTCGATGAGCATGAAAGCCTCTTGCGCGACAGTGATATAGCCCTCTGGCATGGCATCTACTAAATCGACCTCATAGCCGGATAGTGGTTTTTCGTCAGCGGCAAGCAAGGGTTGCCAGAAAAAATACACGTCAAAATCATTTACTGTAGCTAAGGCAGAGACGTTATTTACCATGTTGATATAGGTTTGTGCAATTTCCGCACCGAGTGTATCACCATCCGCGCCGAGATTGATATTGGTGGGTATCTCTGCGGATTGCCCGATATTGATTTCGACGGCTGGGGGTTCAGATTGTGTCAGGCGTTGCAATAGCCTAAACGTTGAGGTATTCGCCAGTGGATTATTGCCTGACTCATCGACACCTTGCATTCTATTGACTACATCAAGGTACGACCAATGAACAACAGGTTGCTGATAGAAATAGCCGTTGAGTATATCGTTACCCCCATTGTAGAAAATGACCGCATCAGGAATATTGCCACTCTCTAATTGTAAGAGTAGTAAAATCATATCCTGCGTAGAAACATACGCACCGACGCCAAAATTCGTCACACAGATAGCTTGATTGGGCGCGTTTGTATTGAGTTCGGATTGCAAAAGGGAAGGAATCGTGAGGTCATCGGTTGCCCCATCACCAAATACCGTCGAGCCACCTAGCACAAAAACTTGGTAGGCGTCGTCTGTGCAGTCTGCGCCAACGGTGACACGGTTACGATTGCTATCTACGTTGATGACCGTTCCACTAGATGGGTTTTGTCGCCAGATGAGATATGGGAAATAGCTTGATGAGCCATTCGCCAAATCTTCTAGATAAGCAGGATACCAGTCTTGCGTTTCATAGTAAGGATTGTTGTATTGCACAGCTTCATTGGCTGGTGTGGTACTGATGCGGTTGAGCAAGAGCATCGCGCCCACTTCAACTAATACCAACACAAGTACAGTATTCAGTAGTAAAACCGCTATTCCCTGATAGGCACGCCCAAATGTATCGCCTAATACACCAATGAGTATTAGCACTGCCCCAACAGTCGTACCTACGATTTGTGCTGTACCAAAACCAGATGCGGTTGACCCTACAAATTCTAAGCCGACCATCCCCAAAATGATGAGAACACCGATACCAATAGGCAGACGACGAAGTAGTTGTTGAGCTTGTGGCGATAATTCGGAATTGGACATACGGTGTAGCTCCTGATGTACCAGCGTGTACTTAATTTGGATGGTAGACAGCCATTATAGGAATCTGACGAGTGTAATACAAGCGATGCAACAGCATGATTCGTGCAAGTCAACCGAAGATAGTCTGTGCAGTCGTATCCTATACATGCTGGCAATGAGCTTTATAATGTTGGCAGGTTTGCCAAATAGACATGGTAGATAGGTATACATACAGATGACATCACGCTGGGCAACATACGACCTCATTTTTTTCGACTGTGATAGCACACTTTCCACCATCGAAGGCATAGACGAACTCGCCAAGCTCAAAGGCAAAGAAGGGCGCGTCGGCTTGTTGACAGACAAGGCAATGAATGGCGACCTCGATTTGTCAGAAGTCTATGGCAAACGTTTGAAGGCAATCCGTCCCACACGCGGACAGCTAAAAGCTATCGAGAAACGTTATATCGAAACCGAAGTCGAAGATGCGACAGAGGTCATTGCGGCATTGCACTACATTGGCAAAAAAGTCTATATCATCAGTGGCGGCTTAGTTGATGCAGTACGCGGATTCGGGCGACGGCTGGGTGTTGCACCGGAGAATATTCGTGCGGTGGAACTCGAATATAATGCTTTGTCCGGCGAATGGTGGCGTTATAACGAACCGCAAGCGCAACACGAGCAAACATATCTTGAATATGTAGAAGGTCCATTGACGATTTCCAGTGGTAAGCCGGACATCATCAATGATTTGACAGGTGAGCAAATTGGACGTCGTTTCATGATTGGTGATGGGTCATCCGATTTGACGACTCGTGACACAGTGGACTTGTTTGTTGGCTATGGGGGCGTGGTTGACCGTGATAAGGTGCGCGAAGAAAGTGATGTGTTTATCAAATCACTTTCTTTGGCGCCTGTTTTGCCATTGGCTACCGGCGCAAGTGGCTATCAAAAAGTACGTGGCACAGAACACGAAGCCCTCTTCCGCAAGGGCATTGATTTGGCACTGAAAAACGAGGTATTGTTCAAAGGTGACGTACAACGCGACCACTTTGCCAATGCCTTTAGAGACGATACTGATTCTTAACGCACACGCAGGAGCGATAATGTACGAAGCAATCATTTTTGATATGGACGGCACGCTAGTCGATAGCGAGGTCGTATGGGATGCGGCAGAAAAAGAGATGTTCGCAGAGCGCGGTTTAGTATACGACGCGGCAGTACGCGAGCAAGTCATCGGCTTACGGCTGGATGAATTTTTCGATAAGTTGATTGACATTTATGACCTTGATGAAAAGCGTGAAGACTTACAAGCTGAACTCATCGAGCGCATGCTGGTAAAAATACCGACGGATGTGGAAGCGAAAGCCGGCGCACAGGCAATCATCGAATGGACATCACAGCAAGAGAATCTGCCCTATTGCATCGCGTCTAGCTCACCGATGGTCATCATTGAAGCAACAGTCAAAGCACAGGGCTGGGAGCAACTCATTCCTAAACTCTACACAGCGGATAGTGTCCCGAACGGCAAGCCTGCACCAGATGTTTATTTGTATGCGGCGGAACAACTAGGCGTTGCGCCGGATAAATGCCTCGCATTGGAAGATAGTCCGACTGGGTCACGGTCAGCAGTTGCGGCAGGGATGACCTGTTTCGCTATTCCTGATAGCCATAGTGCGCCAGAAAAATTTAAGGACATCACGCCACACATTTACGAGAGTTTAGTAAATGTTCTGGCAGTGCTGAAAGAAGATGCGGACTCATGAGCGATAAATTTGTGGTCGTCGTTGCCACGAAATTGACAGATGATGCGCTGGCTGTTTTGCGAGAGGATGAGCGCGTAGATTTGCGTGAGGTCGCGCCGAAAACGGCTGTTGTGCGGGATAACCTCAGTGAGGCACATGCCCTCATTTTACGAGATGCCATGCGCGTGGATGCGCCGATGTTAGACCATGCGCCGAATCTGAAAGTGATTGCCCGTGTGAGCGCGACGGTGAGCAATGTGGATATTGAAGCCGCGACACGACGGGGCATCATGGTTATGAATACGCCAGGTATGAGCGCGATAGCGGCTGGTGAACATACGCTGGCGCTCATGCTGGCGCTCAGTCGTAAATTACCAACCGCGCATAACAGCATTCGTGAGGGCTATTGGTTGTTGGATAGAAGCCGACAAGCGGGTGTGCAATTACATGATAAAGTCTTGGGATTGATTGGTTACGGGCGTGTGGGACGTGTGGTTGCACAACGATGTCTCGCCTTTGGGATGACCGTTCTTGCTTATGACCCATATATCACGGAAGATACGGTTGATGACCGCGTGCAGTTAGTCAGTTTGGATGAATTGCTGACGCGCAGTGATTTTGTATCGGTGCATGTGCCATTGACCCGTGAAACACGCGATTTGCTGGACGCCGATGCGATTCAAGCGATGAAAGCAGGCGCACGGCTCATCAACGCGGCACAGGGCGCAATTGTCGATGAAGTTGCTTTAGCTGATGCACTAAAAAGTGGGCATTTAGCGGGAGTCGCCATTGATGTTTTCCCTGAAGAACCACCTTATAATAGCCCCCTAATTGGCTCAGAAAATGTCGTACATACACCACACATCGGAGATAACACCGTTGAGGCAACACAGGATTTATCTATGCGCGTTGTCGAACAAGTGATAGATGCGCTGACAGGTAAAGACTATCGCAATGTCATCAATATGCCGATTTTGCCGGGATTGAATTACGACGATGTGCGTCCCTACATGGAACTGGCAGAGCGCATGGGCTTGATATTCCACACGTTGGCGCGGAGTCCGGTACGGCGGGTTGCCATAGAAGTGAGTGGTGAAGATACAGGCGGACTCATCAAACCGATTACAGTCGGTGTGCTGAAAGGCTTGTTGCAACCGATTTTGGGCGATTCCGTGAGTACGGTCAATGCGCCGATTCTGGCACATGAGCGCGGTTGGCAAGTGACACAAGCTAAGGGCTTATCACGCGAATATGCTAACACCGTCAATATGCGCGTGACGTTGGAAGATGGCGAAGATATTACCATGCTCGGCACGTTGCTGGACAAGCAAACCCCGTACATCACGCAAATTAATGACTATCGTATGAAATTCGTCCCTGAAGGCTATCTCTTGCTGATGGGTAGCCGTGATAAGCCGGGCGTTATCGGGCGCGTCGGGACGATGTTGGCACAACACGAGGTCAATATCGCCGGCTGGTATACAGGGCGTGCGAATCCAGGTGGGAATACGCTAACGGTACTCACATTGGATGAAAGCCTATCTGATGAGGTCATGACCAAACTAGAAACCTTTGATTTCGTGCGTCATGTGCATCAGATTCGGATTTAACTAGAAATCATCAGGGCGGGTGGCTCTGCCAAGAAATGCCTGCCCCGTTTGCCCATGAATCAGCCCTACACGCACATCGCCATCTTCTTCGATGATATTGGCTACCCAAACAGGTAACAGCAACAAGCGAAATGACATGTTCTGAATCAAAGAACTGATGAGCGTTTGAGAATCGCCATGTGGATCATGCCCATGCTTGAAGCGGAACGATTCTGAAACCTCGCTCCGCACATTAATCGACGCTTGCTGATAATCTATACTATAGAGTTCAGCGGTTTTATTGGCGAGTAATTTGGGCGTGTACGCCTCGACAGTGGTTAAGTCATAGGTTCTGAGTTTGCTGGTTAGCTGGCGTGATGGTGATTCGACACCACAATACAGCATATTGTTCAAGCCATCACCGAACTCATCACGCTGAACCGTTCGTTTCGATTGTGTGTAGAGTGTACCTTCACGGGTTTCAACACGGGTACGAGAGATACGGGCTGTCACATCAAACACCCAGAATGGCAAAAAGACATCCGTGAGATGAATGCGGTCAGCACGATTATTGACGAAAATACCTTTCAGACGCTCACCAAAACTATTGAGGGCGTTATCGAGCGCGTCTTGGGCGGCATCGCGTTGGAGCGCGAACGGCACAATCCCGTCTGGCTGACGAAAAGATTCTAGGGCGTCGGTTCGGATAACGTGGTTGGAGCTACAGAACGGGCATTGCACGGTCATTTTGCTTCCTGTGATGACGCGCTCTGCGCCGCAATTATCACAATGCAAAAGATGCTTACCGACACGCCAGCGTGTCCCTTTGCCTCTGTCTGTAATCATCGCCATCGTGAGCGATTGTCCGACGCGCCCACCTGCTTGTGCGATTTGTTCGACATGTCCGCAGAATTGGCATGTCACTTCGCTACTGCCATGCGGGACAGACAGCGAACCGCCACAATTGCTACACACAATTTCGATTAGTTGCGTGCTGACGGCGTGTTCAGCATCTTGTACATCGGCTTCACGAGACATATCGCCTGCACGGTCAGCTTCTTCGCGGGTGAGGTCGCCATTGAGTACCATCAGTTCGCGCGTGGCTTCGAGATTGCTACCTGTTTGCGCTATCACTGAGCCGTAATGATACCGCTTTTTATCGGGGTCGAGAGTCATACGTGCCGCCCAAAGATGGGCATCTACAAAATCACGCTGATACTCGCAGGCTTGTTCAAAAGCATGAAACGCCTCATCCCATTTGCCTTGGTTGACGTAATCCATGCCAGTTGAATACTTAATCTTCGCCCATCTATCGGGGTCGGGTGTGTAGGGTGTGGAATAGGTCACTTGATAGCTTGTACGACGGTCTTCTTGAGGCACGGCTGGGGTTTCTTCTGTTGATGCCGTTTTCTCTGCCCCTCGTTTGTAACCACACAGCCGGCAGGTCAGGCGTTTGTCATCATCTATAAAGAGGCTATTTTCACTGGCGCAATCAGGACATTTTTTGGGCGCAAGTCGTTTAATTTTGGTCATGGCATCGTATCCATTATCTTTTTGGCATCCGTCACATTTATAGGATACCGTATCTTGCGCATAGGCTACCCCCTCATGATGAGGGGTTTTGGCTAGGGTTGACAGTCATCTGATACAAAACGCGGTCACTGGTGCGGAAATCACGTTCGTATCCCATGCGTTCGAGATAAGATTGGTGCATATCATTACCAGGATAGCTGATGAGTTGTTGGATGCCTTGTTGAGCGAACATCTGTTGTTGACGATGCAAGTACGCGCCAACTTTAAAATCACGATAGCCTGGTACGACATAATCCAGTTTGACGACAGCTCGGTTGCTATCGCCTTTTTTGGCAATGAACACGCCAACAGGCAACATATTGCGCAAGACGAATACGACGAGGTTTGCTTCGCTGGCATGAAGGGGGTTGTTCTCAAACTCTGGATAAATTTTGCTTATATCGTCGTAGTAAAAAGCGACAAATTGCTTGAGGTACGACGACTCAGCATCGACATGAAGTAAGCTAAAATCGTCTTCAACACGCGAGAGTTTATACAGTTGATAGACATTGATGCAAACGATAATTGCGTTGGTCAGCACAATGGGATAGGCGACAATCAGCACGCCATAGACTACAAACACAATCGCACCAATCAGGTTGATAATACGCAGACGCAGAATAGAGGTCATCAAGAGTGAGACAGCTACCAATGCGGAGGCAACATAGCCAACAATTTCATAAATGAGCGAGAGTTCCATAAACAGCGTATGCCTTTGTGTAATTGAGAAGGTGAATGGTTAGGCTGAGTGCATTTTAATGGCACTTAGCCAGTTTTCGGGTGTAGTATCAGGTGTGATTCTATGCGTGATAAAGCCAGCCTTCTGTGCATGTTGGAGCGTATCAGCGTGTGTATCGAGATAAATGCGTTGGCTATCTGGTGAATTTGGCTTTAGATACTGGTGCAAGTAACGAAAATAGTGTGTATCCATCTCGTAATGCTGGAAAGTATCTGCACCAATAACAGAGATGCCTGTATGTCCGCTGGCAGTTAAGATTGCCCGTGCTTGCGCTTCGCAAAAATAGGCTGTGACTGTTATGTTGACTGCTGGCGACATAGTGAGTGTTTGTAAAAACTGTTGTGCAGGCATATCAAAATTATTGCCTGTGCGCGGGGCTTCGCTGACGAGTGTCTGCGCCAATGATGTAATTTCTGCTTTGGATGGTTCTTTGATATTTGCCAGCCGAAAGAGCGCACGGGTCACACGGAATTGCCCCTCGCGTATATCTGCCATGCCATCTTCGCCACTGTAATTGAGGTCAGCATGGTAACTCGCCCAATCTGCGAAAATATTCTGTTGGATGATGAGCCAGTCAGCCTGCTTCCCACCATAGCGGGCGCTCATGATGCGAGCAACGCCGTTGGCATAGTTGTTGCGGTAGCGTTGCGCGTCTAGTAAAGCATTCAGGTAGATAATCACATGATGCTGTGCCACAACGCACGCTCATTCGCAACTAGCATCGCAGGGCAATGCTTGTACATTGACGACGTAATTGGCAGGTGCGCCACCGAGTTCAGAGATAAGAACCGTGAAATCGGCACTTTCGCCTGCGGGTAAAATAGTCGTGTTGGCATCTGCGAAACCAGCCGCAATAACACGCCCACCCTCATCAAAGAGGGTTACGATTGCGCGTGGGGATAACAAGTCATCTGTACCTGTATTCGTGACGCTCCCTGTGATGAACAACGCGCCATCGGCATTAGATTGGGTTTCGTCTGTCCAAGAGAGTGTTGGGAAGCCGATGACAGTTTGTTCTTGAGGCGTGTAATTATCTGCGCCTAGCGAAATCTGGTACTGTGACGCATTGCTCGGCTGTCCCTGCCCAAAGCGAACACTGAACGGTGCAAAACCACCTGATTCAATAGCATGTCCCATGACGACATCGCCAGCATCGGCTACGACATCACCGGCTGTCGTCAGCAGTTGGACGCGCACAGGCAATTCGCTAATGGGATTGTCGTCACTATTGCGCACTTCACCTGTCACATAAAAGACGCCTGTCGGGGTTGTCCATGTCGATAGATTGACGACTGAAATAGGCGCAACGGATGCCCCTGATAACACGGTGAGGTCAGCGACGGGTAAATCTACTGTGGCATCGCTTTCGGCAATGACTAATGTGTTGATGATCGTTTGCGTGTTTGAGCGTAAGGTTGCATCTTGTGGCACGATGACATCCATCACTAAAAAGAGCGTGCCAGAGCGTTGAATGAAGGTATTGATTTGTTGGGTATCGCCGGAGAGCGTTTGCCGTAAGCCACTCATGCGCCAGCTACCATCACCCATCGCTTGCCTGTCTTGTTCGGTATAGCGTTCGATGTCGGGGCGCACCTGTGTCTGATAGGTAGTCATCAGCTCACCGAGTTCGTCTGTCGAAATATCGCGCCCTAAGTTGACAACCGAAATTTGCACGAGCGATGATTCGCTTTCTGGTGGCGAAAAGGATGCCGACGCGAACACACTAGAGGCTTGTTCGTGTAATGACCATGTACGCGGGAGTAACACGGAAAATGCCCCACTAGGATGCATAAATTCGTTGGGCGTCAGTTCCGGCGGTAAGGGCGTCGGTGCGAAAACGACTGCTCCACCCGAACAGGCAGGCAACAAAAGGCTCATACAAATAAGAATTATCGCTCGTAATTGCGTCATGAGGTTCATTTACTGGCACAGTGGATAGATGATTACTTTGTATTTTACGGCACAGGTAAGCTGACTGACAGGGCGCAAAACCAGATTCTAACTTGCTTGCAATGCGCAGGCGTTCTATGCTGATAGATAACGACGCCAATATTTTTGCTTTCGAGGCTACGATGTACACCAGTAATGATATTTTATTCCCGCACCGTGTCATTCCTTCACTAAAGAATTTGCGCGGTGAAGAATGGGCAATGCTTGTTGAACGCATTATGGAATTACCACAGAATCATGAAGAAACACTCGCTTTCATGCTAATGATGATTCGCATGAATGGGTGCATGGGCTGTGAGACAGATAGCTATCGGGCGATGCGCGGTTGCCAAGCATGCGCTCAACAGACATTGAGACGTTTTAAGGGTGAAGATAGTGAATTACTGGAAATGTACCAAGCAGCACTGAAAGATGTTCGCTTGTTTGGTTACGACAGCGATATATATACCATTCTGATGCCAAGTAGTGGCTAAAAAGTGTACAAAACGTGTGTTATTTGATAAGATTATGTTATGGAATATACGCAGTCATAATTGAAGTTAGTGATTGACGAAGACAGGGCGCTCTGCTAGACTGCTGTGCGCTGTTTTTGGATAGTTCACTCACTTCTAAACTGTCATTTCCGACAGGTAATAGTGAATCATAGTGAGAAGGGATCTAGAAATAGCAGACCAAAATTATAACATCAACGACAGAATCCGTGCGAGAGAGGTTCGCCTCATCGTTGAAGAAGAGGGCGAAGATGGTCGTCCGGTATCGAACAATATAGGTGTGGTATCCATCCAAAAAGCTCTACAGACAGCGCGTGATTACGGGCTTGATTTAGTAGAGGTCGCACCGAATGCCAATCCGCCAGTCTGCCGTGTCATGGATTTTGGTAAATTCCAGTACGAACAGCAGAAAAAAGAGCGCAAGGCTAGAAAAAACCAGCAAAAGGTTGAAGTGAAAAATATTCAACTACGTCCCAAGACAGATGACCATCATATTGGGATTATGCTGAAGCGTGCGCGTAACTGGCTGGAAGATGGCAAAAAAGTGCGTGTACAGATGCGCTTCCGTGGACGCGAAATTACGCACTCTCATATTGGGCGCGAAAAACTTGAAGAATTTGAGCGCGAATTGCAAGATGTTGGTGTGACGGAGCAAAAGCCTAAAATGGAAAGTCGTGATATGATCATGATTTTGGCTCCGAACTCCAAAGACTAAGATAGGAATGGTGACCGAACATGGGTAAGAACAGCAAAAAGAAGTACAAACTCAAGACGCATAAAGCGACTGCGAAACGGTTCAAAGTGACTGGTTCGGGTAAGGTAATGCGTACCAAAGGTGGCAAGAGTCACTTGCGCCGTCGTAAATCCAGCCGTGTGAAACGCTCGTTGGATAAGATGCAAGAAGTTGCAACACCGAAGCAAGCACGTCGTATCAAACGCCTTGCCCCATATTTGGGTAAATATAAGGCTAATCCACCGAAATAAGCTGTTCGCTGGTCGTTCACCTGACACATAGCCCAGGGCGCTTGCTCTGGGTGTTTGCTGTCTAGGTGGGTCTGTGAACACAGGTATATATCTTTAAGGAGTGCAAAGATGCCAAGAGCAAGAACAGGTGTCGTACGCCGTAGACGACACAAGAAAATTATCAAGATGGTTAAAGGGCAATGGGGTACACGCGGTACGCTCTTTAAACGCTCGAACGAAGCGATGATTCGTAGCTTGTTTTACGCTTACCGTGACCGTCGCCAGCGTAAACGCCAAATGCGCCGTCTGTGGATTCAACGCATCAACGCGGGTTCACGCCAACATGGTCTGAGCTACAGTCGCCTGATTCATGGTCTGAAATTGGCTAACGTTGACATCAACCGCAAAATGATGGCATTGTTGGCTGTAGAAGACCCACAAGCATTTGAGCAAGTTGTGGTAACTGCCAAAGAAGCCATTGCAGCGTAAAAGGCAACAGGGTCGTTAGCGACCCTGTTTTTATTTCTACTAGACTTGCGGGATTGTTTTCTCGCCGATGCCCCGCATGGTTTCTTCGCGTAGGTGGTCAACGACAGCGTGCAAGGCTTCCTCGTTGCTTGCCCCTTCTGATTTTGCTGTTCTGTAGGCATCTAATTGACGGTCTGCACTCGTACCATGTTCTAAAATCTTGTGAATGTATTCTATATCTTTGCGCGAGCCAAGTTCGTCTACGACATCATCCACAAAGGCAAGCACTTCTTCCATCAGGAAACGGGCAGGAATGGCTTCTTCTTTGCCATAATCGACTATCTTGCCATCTAAGCCAAAGCGCACGGCTCGCCATTTGTTCTCTGCAATGAGTTCTGTGCGGTAAACACGCCAACTCTGATTTTGGTTACGCAATTTGACGAGCTTTGCACATAGGGCTTGTATGAGGGCGGCGATACAAATTGTCTCATCGACAGTGGTACAAATATCAGACACACGAATTTCGAGTGTGCCAAAATCTTCTTGTGGGCGACAATCCCACCATAGCTTGGTGTAATCGGCTTTGCCATCGCTACGTTTGCCAATCGAGCCTGCCCTACCGAGTGTTTGTACAAAGGACTTATAATCATAGAAAGAACTGAATACAGGTGGGATACCTGTACGAGGCAAATTTTCAAAGATGATACTGCGGTAGCTCTTGAGTCCAGTATTGCGTCCGTGCCAGAAAGGTGAACTGGTAGTTAAGATAAGAATATGAGGCAAGAAGTAACGCAACTGATTTTGTACATCTATCATGAGAGCTTGCTGGTCGGGTTCTGTGCCGAAGCCAACATGAACGTGCATACCAAAAATGAGCATACGTCGGGCGACCTCTTGCATGTGTGATTCAAGGTCTTTGTAGCGTTCGCCTTCGGTGATTTTTTGTTCGTCCCAGCGCGAGAAGGGATGTGTACTAGCAGCGATGATGCAACGCTCATGCTGACGGGCAAGTTTGTCTACTTCCCGGCGCAACCGAACAATCTCGGCGCGTGCTTCTTTGACATTCCGGCAAATATGGCTACCGACTTCTATTTGCGATTGCATGAACTCTGGCTTGAGTTGGTCGCCAAGCACAATCTGTCCTTCGTCTTCCATGATTTGCTGTACAGTGGCGGCGAGTCCGCGCGTTTCGGGGTCAATAATCTGGTATTCTTCTTCTATGCCGATAGTCAGTGGCGCAGACAGCATACTCAGTATCCTAACAATTTTTTCAACACAAGAATTTATGAAGTGCAACGATAGTCGCTACAAATTAAATGGTATCGTTTGTGCCAATAGATTGCAAAATTATGAGATGAGCAAGCATACAGAAAGTGATGAACATGGTCGAACAAATTACGAGTTTGCAAAATCAGAATGTGAAACTCGCATACTCTCTACAAAACCGAGCAAGAGCGCGACGTAAAGAGCGCAAAATCATCCTTGAGGGGTCGCGTTTAGTTGGTGATGCGCTGGAGCAAGCTATTTTGCCTGAGTTTGTGATGTATGACCCTGCCAGTGTGGATTATGAATTGCTGGCAAAATTACAGAGCAAACGTACATTACTATACGAAGTCACTGGCGAAATTATGGCATACATCAGTGATACACAAACACCACAAGGTATCGCGGCTGTGTTTCGTATGCCACGTCCGGCGTTGCCTGATGAGCCTGCGCGGGTGTTGGTATTGGATGCGATACAGGAACCAGGCAACATGGGTACGATATTGCGCACGGCTGGGGCGGCTGGAGTACAAGTTGTCATTTTAGCGCCAAAGTGTGTTGACCCCTATAACCCGAAAGTATTGCGGGCAGGCATGGGCGCACATTTTCGTTTACCGATTGTGGAAGCAGCATGGAACGAAATCATGGGCTACTGTGAGCCTCTGAACCGTTATCTAGCAGCAGGTAATGGCGATACCGTGTATTCCGATGTGGATTGGACGCAAGGTTGGGCGTTGGTCATCGGTAACGAAGCACATGGCGGTGGCAATGAAGCAGATACGTTTGTTGACCAACGGGTATCAATTCCGATGGCAAATGCTGAATCGCTCAATGCGGCGATTGCGACGGGTGTGCTGCTATTCGAGGCACAGCGTCAGCAGGTCGCAAAATCATGAGCAATATAGTTAAAAATGACGAGTTCCCAGATTCGTTGCAGTAAATCTCCTCTCGGCGCGTTTCTAGTAGTGAATGACACAGTCTAGACTTGGAGTCATCGTGCAAAACACACTGACTGATGATGAGGAACGCGCCCTCATTTCCGCATTACCAGACAAAGTAGCTTTTCAGACCCTCTATCGAGCATATTTCGAGCGCGTTTTTGGGTACATAGCGTATAGAGTCGGCAGGCGACAAGATGCTGAAGACATCACAGCGGATGTTTTTATGCGTGTGTTGCGCAAGGTTCATACGTTTGAGTATCGCGGTGCAGGGTCGTTTGCGGCGTGGATATTTCAGATTGCGCGTAATCAGGTAGCACAGTTTTATCGCTATGCTGACCGCCAACCCGATAGTCTTATCCCATTAGATGCCCTACCACACATGCAAGGCGACAATCTATTACCTGACGAAGCTCTAATGAGAAAAGAGACGTTTGCGCGTTTACAAGGTGCAATTGCTTCGCTTTCTGAGCGACGACAAGAGGTAGTCACATTGCGCTTTTACGGTGGACTGAGCAATCAAGAAATTGCCCATGTACTGGACTTAGACGAGCGCACGGTTGCCAGCCATCTATCCCGCGCTATAGACGACCTACAACGCACATACAGAGCAAAGGAGTCTTCGCTATGAGCGAGAATCATTCGCAGGATAAAGAGACCCAACAGCATATAGACCGTCTCTTGGCAGGCAAAACAGAGACGAATGACCCGCTACTCAAGGCGATGATTGGAACGCGACCACAAGCAAGCCGTAGCTTTCAGGATGCGCTGGAAAATCAGTTATTAGCACAACTCGATAGTGCCGAAGTTTACGAAGAGGAGAACGTAAGCCTTATGAATATCACTACAGATACAGCCATTCCGATAAGACAAATACCTGATTCGCAGACAAAACGACGCTTCCCTGTGACACTGATTGCGGCAATGCTTGCCATCATCATTTTTGGTGGCTTTTTGACGCTGATATTCAACAGTGGTGGCGATGATGATATATATCTATCTGGCATCACTGATGAGGTTCAACAGGATGCTACGCCTGAGCTTTCGACAGATTGCCCGACTGATGCTGACACAAATTATTTTCTGTATGTCGTTCAAGAAGGCGATACATTAGCGGGTATCGCAGAGAATTTTGGTATCGACATAAGCCAAATGTCAAATTGCATAGATGAAAGCCTACCTCGTGATGCCTCATTGTCTGCGGGAAACATCCAAGTTGGGGACACCTTATATATTCTTATGTCCAATAACCAAGATATACAGGAAGAAGACACCTGTCAGATTGACGAAAGTATACCAACTCAGTCTTACTATGTTCAGGAGAGTGATACGTTAATTGGTATTGCAGTTCGCTTTGAGGTCGATATTGAAGACATCATAGCCTTAAACTGCTTGAATGAGGACGGAGATGGGGCTTTTCAATTTCGATTGGACCAAGAAATACTGATTCCAGATACACGCCAGATGAGCATAGACGCTTGCACGGTACGCCTTGCATCTGCAAATAGTCCTGTATTTATCATGAGTGATGCACGAACTGACTCAACAGAATTGTATCGCATCACAAATAGCGTTCTAGTTTTGGATACAGAAGTAAATCCAGATAGTAACAACAATGCTGAATGGTACTATGTTCGGGCTACCGTTGACCGTGCATTGATAGAAGGCTATGTGCTGGCATCTTTGTTGACTTCGCCTGATGATGATTGTGTTTACATCTCCCAAGAAAGCACAACACCCGGACAAGTTCGCAACCCAAGCCAAGTTGTGGTTGCGGCACGCGATTTAGCGATGGGTACAGTGTTAGAGCGTGAGGATTTGGATACTATCTCTATCATGCCAGATGATATTGACCAGCCATTTGTCTTCTGCTGTGTTGAATTACTTATTGGTCGGGAGGTCATTGAACCTGTTACTGCTGGGGCGTTTGTCACAGAAAATGTACTCGGTCTGAACCCAGAAACAGGCACAATCAACGGGCAACATTTACCAGAAAATATTGTGGCAACTCAGGATGCGGTGGTAACGCCGACACCACCTGTCTTAGGTGTTATCAGTGGGATGAATCGTGTAAATATGCGCACCGAACCCAATACAACCAGCGACATCATCACCACATTGGCTGTCGGGACGGGTATAGAGCTAATTAGGCAGAATGAAGATGGCTCTTGGCTACAGGTTCGCCTCGATGATGGGCGTACAGGCTGGGTTGCTATAGGCTTTATACGCATTGACGAATCAGCTATCTCCAATGCCCCTGCACCAGAAATTGACGCATTTGAAGCGACAGCAACACAACTCGTCATAAATGCTACTGGGACTGCTGAACCGATACCCATCATCACGCCTACAGCAACACGTATACCCTAACAAATACAGCAGTTGCTTCTTTATACAGAGGCAACTGCACCCATCCTCGTATAGCGTCCGTCCATAAGGTAAAATGAGCCACGTATGAAAAACGGTTTGTACAACGTCTAGTATGTGATTAGTCGTTGTAAGGCTTATCAACCAAATAAGGAGAGTTTACCTCTATGGCAAAAGAATACGACATCGTCGTTGTTGGTGCTGGTCCCGGTGGTTATGTTGCCGCCATTCGCGCAAGTCAACTCGGCATGAAAGTAGCGGTGGTCGAGAAAAAATATTGGGGTGGTGTTTGCTTGAACGTGGGCTGTATCCCATCGAAAGCATTGCTCCATAACGCAGAACTCGCGCATACATTTTTAGACCGCAAAGACGAATTTGGCATTATCGGTGATGTGAGCTTCGATTATGGACGTGCATGGCAACGTAGCCGCGAAGTATCCGAGCGCTTGGTCAAGGGTGTTCACTTCCTGATGAAGAAGAACAAAATTGACGAGTACGACGGGTGGGCAACGTTCAAAGATGCCAACACTGTCGAAGTTGCACTGGAAGGTGGCGAGACAGAAACGCTGACTTTCAAAAATGGTATCATCGCTACAGGCGCAGTCGATAACACCCTGCCAGGTGTCGAATTTAGCGATAATGTTGTCGGTTGGGAAACCCAAATCATGACCGACAATCTACCCGAGAAAATGATTATCGCTGGTGGTGGTGTAATTGGTGTGGAATTTGCGTATGTGATGGCAAATTATGGCGTGGATGTGACGATTGTTGAGTTCCTGCCACAGCTTCTGCCGAACGAAGATAAAGAAGTAGTGCGCGAACTGACCAAGCAATACAAGAAAATGGGCGTGACGATTCTCACTGAACATGCTGTGAAATCCATTGAGGATACGGGCAAGGGTGTGAAGGTCGTCGTTGAGAATCGCAAAAAAGGCGAAGAACTGACGCTCGAAGGCGATAAAGCAATGGTCGCTATCGGCTTCAAACCGCGTGTTGAAGGCTACGGGCTGGAAAATACGGGTGTAAAACTAACTGATCGCGGCGCAATTGACATCAACGAGAAGATGCAAACCAACGTGCCAAACTTGTACGCGATTGGTGATGTAACAGCGAAAATGATGCTGGCACATGTCGCAGAAGCAATGGGTGTTATCGCGGCAGAAAATATCGCAGGTGTAGAAACGATTGAGCTTGATTTCGATATGATGCCCCGTGCGATTTACTGCAATCCGCAGGTCGCGGCATTCGGGTATACCGAAGCACAAGCTAAAGAACTAGGCTACGAAATCAATGTGGCTAAGTTCCCCTACCAAGCAAATGGTAAAGCCCTCGGACTTGGTGAAGCCTCTGGTTTTGTGAAGCTCATCAGTGATGCTAAGTACGGCGAATTGCTGGGCGCACATATGGTTGGTCCGTATGTGACAGAGTTGTTGCCAGAGTTGACACTCGCTCGCACATGGGAACTCACCCCGAACGAGATTGCACGCAATGTTCATGCACATCCAACGCTCAGTGAAGCGATTAAGGAAGCAGCACACGGGCTTGAAGGACACATGATTAACTTCTAAGCGTGTTGCGATAGTTAAACATAAAAGACAGCCTCTCTCGGGAGACTGTCTTTTTTATTCTCGTCATGGTCTACCTGGTGGTCTTGGCGGGCGATTATCACCTACTGGTAGTGGCGGAAGGGGTGTGCCATCTACGACTGGTACGTTTACACCATCATCATCTACTACTGTGTTTGTGTCGGGAGGCGGACGTCCCTCTACCCCTTCTGGACAACCACGATTGAGACGGATACCTGCTTCATCACGGCAAGCATCTATCGCATCTGGCACACCATCACTATCTGCGTCTTGGACAACTTCACCAGCCGGCGCAGGCGGCGGACGACCTTCCACGCCTTCTGGACAACCACGATTAAGGCGCGTGCCTGCTTCATCACGACACGCATCTAGTGCATCCGGCACACCATCGCCATCGCTATCCATGGGTGCATTTGGGCAACCATTCATTTCTGGACTGCCACTGATGAGCGGGCAGAAATCAAGCGCATCTACAAGACCATCCCCATCTGTATCAGTAGGTTGGCTGGTACAGCCTAGAAATTCAACTGTGCCAGCACGCAATGGACAAGCATCTTCACTATTGATGACGCCATCTTCATCAGCATCGCCATCGAAGGGCAAGGCATTATTCGCTAAAGCGCGGGTGGGTGGCGGACGATTACCACGCTCGGTTGGTGGGCAGATAGGCAAATTATCAGGGTTCGTTTCGCGTTCTGCAAACGGTACACAATTGACACCTGGTTCAAAACGCTGTCCGAAACGTTCGCGTGGGGGCAAGTTCTCGCCATTTTGCAAGACGGGCAAAATCTCCGAACAAGGTGGCAAACCATTCACACCACAGGGCGGTTGACCGTTTCTGATACGTTCTTGTAAATCACCAATTGCCTCGCCACCAAGCGGCGGGGGTACGTTTACAGGGCGTGGCAATCTATTTACAGGAAGCGGACGCACACGGTTTTCATCATAGGCTTCGGGTAAATCTGGGCGTCCCACTGGCAATAGCTGTCCGTTGAGGGGCAAGCGGGCTTGTGTGCCTGCGACGACGGGGTAATTTTCATCATCGAATTGTAAAGCAGCACTGCCTTCTACGGTGGTGACAAGTAACTCATTTTCATCTTCAGTGATATTTTCTGTCTGGAATAGCACTGTCGAGCCGACTTGTACATCTACGCCATTAATATTGAAGGTCACTTCTTCGACACCATCAGGGGTTTGAATGAGCAGACCACTTTCAGGCGCTTCTTCACACGCAGAATCACCGATACCTGTGCTGAGATAGAACGCTTGCATGGGTGATTGTTCGTCAGTAGACGCATTTTCTATCTGTACATCGCCAAACAACACAAAGGTAACATTTTGCCCTGGAAGTGTGTTGGGAATATCCGCTTGCAGGTTCAGCACAGCTACACCCCATGTACCTGCTTCTTCGTCTAAGCCTGTGAGTTCGAGGCTGAAGATGTTGTCAACATCTGTTACATCCCCTACAGCATCGAAGGTGAAAGCGGGCGCATCCGGTTGGGGTTCTGCGCTCAGGTTGAAATTGCCGTAGCAGGCTTGGTTACGCCCAATTGTCGCACAAAAATCATCTACAGATTCGAGTGCTTGCGTGACAATATCAGGACAATCACTTGCTTGTGCAGATACGATTGTCACCGCTAAAGATAGCAATAAGAGTAACCCTGTACGGGTCATTTGTAAAAACCGTTTTGCGTAGTGCGCCATAGTCGCCTCATTGTGAGTTTCATAACATCTCTAGCTTAACGTCAAAGTGGCATGAACTGCGTAAACATTACACACATTTTACAAATTCACTCGCTGGCTGGTTCTGGAACGAGTAGCGAAATGAGCATCTGGTTGTTTTCAATCGTAATTGCCTCTAGGTTATGATTGCCTTCGCCTAAACGCTGATTGAGTATGAAATTAAATCCTTCTTGTGTGATGAGGACAATTTCGTTGACACTCGGTAAATAAGCATCTGGTGGTTCGCTACCATCCGCCATCGTTATTGTAATTGCACCACCGATAGTCACGATATTATTGAAGCTCCCCCCACTGAACGTAAACGGCACAACTACAGTTCCAGTGACGAAAACGCCTGTACTGTCGGCGGTGAGTTCGTACTGCACACCTTCTTCTACAAAGCTGACGCGAGCAACCGTGATGGCGTTATTTCCTTCGTCCAAAAGGCGGTCAACTTCTTCTTGGAATTGTGCTTCGGTGATAATCACATCAGCGACGACTTCTGGTGTGCCTGTGCTGGTTGGGCGTGCGACGAGGGCAACTGCGCCTGGTGGCAAGGGCGTAAAGGTCGAGAATACAGGGGCTTCTTGCACGACGGCGGTTGATGTACTGACAATCATCGCTGTGGCATCCGGCGTATTCGAGGGGATAGGTGTGCGGGATGGTGTTGGCGTGATGCTGGGCGTCAGTGTCTCAGTTGGTGTGAGTGTTTCGGTTGGCGTCAGCGTTTGTGTTGGCGTATCTGTCGGCACAGGTGTCTCTGTGAGTGTCGCCGTTGCACTGGGTTCTGGTGTGAGTGTTTCGGTTGGGAAAGTATTCAGCGTGGGCAAGGCAGGTGGCTCTGTGGGCGCAGGTTGGCATCCCACAAGCACAATAGCAAACAGCATGATAAGTCCATAATATAATTTACGCATCTAAGCACCCTCGCTGTAATGTCAACCATAATTACGAGCATTATACATCTGCGTCGAGCAAAACATACATTGAGGGATGTTAGGGTTCGCACACAAAAGTGATTTTTGCCACGCACCGACAGTACGTGGCAGTTAAAAGTTAGTAGTGATATGCCTCACATACCCATGCGTTTATGCGTGTACGCAATTTTTTCTAGCGAAACGACAAAGGCGGCTGTGCGATAGTCCTCGATATTGTGACGGAGCATCGCATCTTTAATTTCAGCATAGCCATCGCGCATGGTGTCATCTAGCCCACTGCGCACCATACTCATTTCATCACTGCCGTGCAGGATGTCTTTTTTGAGCGCAGGAGGCACTTTTTTACCCGTCATTTCTTCTAATGCTTGAATCGTCGCATCCGCACGGTATTCATCTAGCCGACGTTGTAAGCGCCCGAAGCGAATGTGCGATAGGTTCTTAATCCATTCAAAATAGGATACGGTTACACCACCGGCATTAACGTAGAAATCAGGTAGGACAATAGCGCCTTTTTCGCGCAGAATATCATCGGCTGCCGATGTAACAGGACCATTCGCCGCTTCAATGATGAGCTTTGCTTGTACACCAACGGCGTTGTTTTGTGTAATTTGGGATTCAAGCGCGGCAGGAATCAGAATATCGCATTCATATTCGAGAACGCTATTACCATCTGCAATATATTGTCCGTGTGGATAATCTTTTAAGCCACGATGTTCGATGAGCCATGCTTTCAGGTCATCTATATCAATGCCCTCAGCGTTGAATATCGCGCCATCCCACTCAATGACACCTGTGATAATGGCATCGTCTTCTTCTTGCAAGAATTTTGCGGCGTGATAGCCCACATTGCCTAAGCCCTGCACGATAATCTTTTTGCCCGCAATTGTACCCGTGAAGCCGATGCGCTCTAAATCTTCTGGGTGACGGAAAAATTCACGGATGACATATTGCACACCACGTCCAGTTGCTTCGACACGTCCGCGAATACCCCCTGTGGCAACGGGTTTACCTGTGACACAGCCAAGATAGTTAATATCGTTGGGGCGTTGCTGACGATACGTATCCGCTATCCATGCCATCTCGCGTTCGCCTGTCCCCATATCTGGCGCAGGTACATTTTCACCTGGACTGATATACCCTTTGTTGATGAGTTCGCGGGCAAAACGGCGTGTGATGCGTTCGAGTTCGGATTCGCTAAATTCACGCGGGTTGAGTTGCAAGCCCCCTTTTGACCCGCCGAATGGCACATTTACGAGCGCACATTTATACGTCATGAGGGAAGCAAGGGCTTCGACTTCATCGCTGGTGACGTGTTCGGCATAGCGAATACCACCTTTTACGGGTAGGCGATGGTCGCTATGGGTAGCGCGGTAGCCTGTGAACACACGGAATGACTTGTCGTCCATTTGGGCGGGGAAACGCACTTTGATGATACTGTTGCAGGCTTTAATCTCGTCTTTCATGCCATCATCAACAGCAATATACGTCAATGCACGGTTGACCATCCGGTCAACATTCTGGCTAAATGTTGCTTTTGGTAAATTTTTTGTTGTAACCATACAAATAACCTTCGCATTATTTTGTGTATTTTCTACAGTTTAACACACAATTAGCAATGCGCTGGTAAAAAAGATGTCATTTAGCGACGGGTTTGGCGCATATGTTTAGGCTGTTCGAGATGTTGGTCTAGGAATGCGAGGGTGTGGTTAATTGCATGTTTGCTAACATCACGGCGCTTATCAAATGGGTCAGCAGAAAACAATTCGTGTCCACCCCCTGCGATAATTTCGACGCGATGGTGTTCTGCAATGGCTGTTTGTTTAAGCTCATTGTGTAAATGCGCGACAACAGGTGATTTGATATACGGTTCATTTTCGCCGTAAATTGCTAAAATCGGAGTGTTGGACTGTGCGAAAGTACCCATATATTGGTTTGGGAAGCCTGCGTAGGCAACGGCTGCTTCAAGGTCATCGCGTTTGATAGCCGCTTCAAAAGCGAGTGTGCCACCCATACCAACACCAACGACTGCCACACTCTCGTTGATACGATGATGCGATTCTAGTACGCTGACCGTGGCATCTACGGCAGCAAAGCGGGTATTTTCAGTACGTTCGAGGAGACGCATAGCTGTTTGCGGGGTATTGGCTATTTGTCCACCAAACATATCTGGCGCGATGACATAGTAACCCATACGAGCGAAAAAATTGGCTAACAAACGGCTGACATTGTTCATACCCCACCAATCATGCAACATACAAATGCCAGAGAAACGATGCCCAATACGTGGGTGCGCCCAGTACGCGGGAAAGCGTTTGCCTTCATCAGTTATGAGGGTGATGTTGCCACTATCAATCGCAAATTCGACACGACCAGAATCATGAATGGGCATAGAACAATCTCACTATAGCCTATCGGAATTGTGCTTAGTATAACGCAGGATGACATTCTGCATAGCGCAAACAACATTTATTCTTACAATAATCACGCTACGTAAATAGGATACGCATCAGACTTTTGAACCACAGAGGCACAAAGGACACAGAGAAAATCCTCATATAGAACATTATGCACCACAAAAGTGGGCATTTAATAGAAGAACCTGTCTAGTTTAGGTTCTAGCACATCAGGTTTTCGTATTCGTCCTAACCTTCATACAGAATACATTACAAAACTTTGATAAAAAACTTACTCTTCAAGCTCACGCATCATAATAACGGTTTCATAGGCTGTTGTTTCGACATTTGCGCCAAAAACTTTATTCTCTACATTATCTGCCGCGACAACGAGTGATAGCGTTCGGTAGCCTGCTTTGTATGCCCAATCACGAATTGAGCCGATAAGCTGTGCAGAGAGTTTTTTCGGTAGCCAGCAGAACACATCCGCCGCACGCGGGCGAAATTGCTGTTGTTGGACGACGACGTAGGCATTCTGTCCGCCTGTTGATACATGCAAGCGGTCTGTGCGCTGTGCGACAATCTGTGGAATTGCCGCCCATAATTGCGGAAAGAGATGTTCCCAGTGATAGCGTGCGCTGTGCGTGCGACCTATCCGCATGTGCCAATCGGTGATTTGGGCAGGATCGGTGTTGTCATGGTCGGTCACTTTATAGAAGCCAACGGTTGCGCCGTGTGCAGGGATATTGATTTGTCGCACCCGCCTATCTTCCTGAAAGCCAAACCGTTCATAAAAAGACCGACGCTCTTGGTCGTAGGCATTGATAGATACACTCGCTTTCGTGACACCACTTTGCCGCGCAAAGGCAAGCGCATGTTCCATCATGGCATCACGGGCAGTCCCCGCGATTACTTCTAGGTCGCTGATGAACAGATGCGCCCCGATTGGCTCGGCTTCAACACTGAGATACATCTCTGCATAGGCAGTGAGCGTGCCATCATCTTCAAAATGCACAAAGGGCGTCGCCGCCCCACTCAGCACATGACTCAGCCAGACTGCGCCCGTTTCAATGCTCATCCATGCGCCACCGTGTAACCATCGGTCATAGATAGTGAGGTCTTCATAAGGTAAATCTTGCACACTACCCTGCTCATCCACCCGTTGCCAGCGTGGAACACGGTCACAGAAAAGTGCGGTAATCGCTCTGGTATCGTCGAGTGTGGCTTTGCGAATGCGCATCGTCTATTTCCTTAGTAGTTTGTGTTTTATGCCTGACTAAACATCGTTTCTAATGCGGTTGGTAAGGTATCTCGCCATGCCGTGTAATTATGTCCATCAAAGTGTTCAGCGTACGATACATCATAGCCTCTTTCACCCAACCGACGACGCATGTCTTGGTTTTCCTCAAACAAAAAGTCATAAATGCCAACATCCAGCCAAATATTGAGATTTTGCTGGGGTAAGCTATCGAGTAGCACATGGATGAGTGCATCTTGCTTATCGTTGAATGACCAGAATGCGCCTGCCTGTGAAATGACTGTACCGAAAACATGGGGCATCCGTAGGGCTGTATAGAGCGCGGCTAACCCACCAAATGATGCGCCAAGAATACCGTAGCCCCCTTCGTAAGCATCAAGGTCAAGCAGATGTAGGTGCTTGTTCGCTAGTGGCACTACTTGACGGTCAATGAGCATAGGCAAAGTTTCGCTCTGGTTGTATTCATAGACACGAAAATCGCCTGCATTAGCTATCATTGCCAGTGAAATCGGTCTTATTTTTTCGTCAGCTATCAGGTTATCTACAATAGTGCAAATTGCACCCCATTGTTTATACTCTGCACCGTCTAAGACAACTAGCAAAGCCGTAGCATCATCAGTAGGTGGATCATAGAGCCAAACATTTCGTCCGCCACCGCGTAAATACCGCTCGTCTGTGATTTTATGCTGAGTGACATTCCCTGTTTGTATACCCCGTCGCTTGATTGCGTAAGGTGTATGGACACGATAGGGCATCGAGAGCGCATGCGTGTGCGTTCCCATACCTGTGTCGATTCGGGTATTGTTAAAAGGGTCTTCGATTATTTTAGCTGTATTGCGAGGTTCAGTAGCAAAATAGTATTCAATGTAAGCATCCGATGGCAAGCTAAGAGGATATGTCCAGATACCTTCTTGGATGCGTTGCATAGTAACGGGTTCAAAATTTTGATGTTCAAGGTGCAAGTATGGTGCGGTATCACCTTCCCAGACAAACAAGGCTTCTGTACTAACATCATCTTCAAATAGTGGATTGCCTTCTGTGCGAAGACGTGTGAGCAAATCTGTCATACAATGCCTTTCGTTATGTTTTTCTCATGGACAAGTTTAACATCTGAGACGCGAATACGTTAGAATGCGTACTATGGATTTTTCACACATGATTATTGGGACATCTTATGCTACTTGCAATTGATATTGGCAATACAAATATTCATCTGGGTTTGTGGGGTGGCGAAAGCTGGCGTTTATCGTGGCGAGCGCGAACCGTTGCCAACAAAATGCCGGATGAATATGCGGTGCTGGTACGCAATTTTTTGGCGACGGCTGATGTTGGCGCAGGGGCAATTACAAGCGTGGTCGTCAGTAGTGTTGTACCACCGCTGACGCACGCATTCACAGAGTTAAGTCGGCGTTACTTGCATCAAGAACCGATTGTCGTGCGCCATGATACCCCAACAGGCGTCAAAATTGATGTTGACCAGCCTCAGCAAGTGGGCGCTGACCGTATCGTGAACGCGGCGGGGATTGTTGCGAACCATAGTTATCCGGCAATTGCGATTGATTTTGGGACAGCAACGACCTTTGATGTCATTTCAGGGGCTGGTGCGTTGATTGGGGTTGCGATTGCGCCTGGTATTGGTGTGGCGCACGATGCTTTAGTGGATCGGGCAGCACGTTTGCACAAAGTTGACCTTGAACCGCCACCCAGTCCGATTGGTAGGAATACGATTCATGCTCTGCAATCAGGTATTTTTTGGGGGTACGTCGGCTTAGTGGAAGGTTTGGTCAAGCGTCTCAAAGATGAACTCGCTGATGAGCGGGTGACAGTATACGCAACAGGGGGTCTAGCGACCATTTTTGACCAGCATACGGATGTTATTGACAAGATTATCCCTGAGCTAACGCTGGATGGTTTGCGGGCTATTCATGCGATTCATCAGCAGAAAAATCCGGCTTGAATAGTTTTTTCATCCTCAACCTGAATCCCTCTCTCATCAAGGGCGAGGGACTTTTGTAGCTCTCAAAAATTGAAATTATATGAGCAACTATTGTCCAGTTATGAGACAGGCATAGGCGTTTCCTGCGATGTATTGGCATCAGCGATAAGATGTTCTCGGATGTGATAGATGGGCTTATCTTGTGATTCATGGTAGGTACGCATGACCATATCCGCAATTAAGCCTGTTGTCACCATCTGAAAGCCAAGTACCATCAACAAAATACCGAGCATAATCAACGGGCGATCCCCAATATCTTGTTGTAGGAAAATCCGTACAAAGCCCAGATACGCCATAATAATTGTGCCGATTGTGCCGATAACCATACCAAAGCCACCAAACACATACAGAGGTCGGTTGAAGTAGCTCAAATAGAAGCTAACAGCAATTAAGTCGAGGAATACTTTAAACGTGCGGTTGATGCCATATTTACTAGCACCATACAAGCGCGGACGGTCATTAACGGGAACTTCTGCGACGCGCACCCCCATCTGACTCGCAAGCGCAGGAATAAAACGGTGTAATTCACCATAGAGTTGGACATTTTTTGCTACAGCACGGTCATAGGCTTTGAGCGTGCATCCGTAATCGTGCAAAGAGACGCCTGTGATACTCGAAATGAGGCGATTGGCTGTCATGCTCGGTAAACGGCGGGACAAAAATGGTTCTTTGCGGTCAACGCGCCATCCGCTAACAATGTCGTAGCCCTCTGCCATTTTGTCGAGTAATTTCTGAATATCACGAGGGTCGTTTTGCAAGTCGGCATCAATGGTGATGACCGTTTTACCCCGTGATGCCTCGAAGCCAGCCGCCACTCCTGCGGTCTGCCCGAAGTTACGCCGAAACTGAATAATTTGCCAGCGTGGGTCACGCTCATGCAAGGCTTGCAGACGCTCGAAGCTGGCATCTTTACTACCATCATCTATGACGATGACTTCGTAAGACACACCAAGTTCATTAAGTGCGCTACTCAACTCATCATAGAGTGGATTGATATTATCTTCTTCGTTGTAAACAGGAATGACAACTGAAATATCGAGCAAGTCTGGCATGGCGATAGGGATCAACTCCGTATTTTGTGTGAATGCGCCATATTGTAGGGGATAGTGTGGCATAAAAAAACCCACACATTGCTGTGTGGGTTGTCTGCTCCACCACTTGGACTTGAACCAAGAACCTATCGGTTAACAGCCGACCGCTCTGCCATTGAGCTATGGTGGAATATGTATCTTGTAGCGTTAGAAAGAATATCAAAGTGTAAGCAGGTTGTCAAGCACAAAATATGACGATTTTCTATTTTTTGTCTGCGAATTTGCGGTATGATTGCGCGGACACTGCACAGAGGGGGAAAACACACTCATGATGACACTCAATGCTGATATACGCACCCAGCCGATTGCGGTGCGAGCGATTACTAACGCGGCAGATTTCCAGCAATTCTTCGCATTTCCTTGGACGCTCTATAAAGATGACCCACATTGGGTACCGATGTTGCTCTCAATGCGCCGTGATTTACTGGATAAGAAGAAAAATCCAGCATGGTCATATATGCAGGGACAATATTTTGGAGCATGGCGTGGCGATACACTGGTAGGAACTATAGCGGCATACATTAACCATCGCCATAACGAAACATGGGATGAACGGATTGGGTGGTTCGGCACATTTGAGACCTATGACGACCAAGAAACGGCTGATGCCCTGTTGCAAGCCGCCGAAGCATGGGTCAAAGAACGAGGTTACAACGCCCTACGGGGTCCGCAGAGCTTCACCACTCATGCTGAAACGGGTTTGCTAGTTGATGGCTTTGCACATCCCGTTATCGAAATGCCTTATAACCTGACCTACTATCAACGATTGATAGAAGCCGCTGGATACACGCCCCAAATGGACATCGTGAGCATGTATTTTCATCGGGACATGGAAGCCAAAACAGGACTCGGCACACGCTTAAAAAAACTCGCTGATTTTGCACAGAAGCGGTATGGCGTTCGCATTCGTAAATTTGATACTAAGCGTAAATCCGAAGAATTCCGCTTATTCAGGGATTTGTACAATGAAGCGTGGGATAAAAATTGGGGTTTCGTACCGATGACAGACGCTGAACTAGATGACCTCGTTGAAAATTTGGGGATGTTTGTTGAGCCTGACCTCGCATTTTTTGCTGAAATCGATGGCAAAGCAGTTGGGTTCTCGCTTGCTGTGCCAGATTTCAATGAGATGGTCAAAAAAGCCTACCCGCGTCCCGGCGTGCCGGAAATATGGTCGCTGTTGCAGATTGGGTGGCACTGGAAAATTGCAAAGTCAACACGCGGGGTACGCTTGCCCTTGATGGGCATTATTGAAGAACACCGTGACAAAGGCATTCATGCGGCGTTACTCAGCGCAACCTATGAGAATGTACCAGAACAATATACGCATATTGATTGTGGCTGGGTTTTGAAGACCAATCCATTGCATGATATGAGCATCAAACTAGGTGCAGACCCTTACAAAACCCATCGTTACTACGAAAAATCGCTGGATTAATCCGCAAATTCGAGAATCGCTTCTAGTGAATCTTCAGCAGAATTTTCTAAGGTCAAAATGGACGCGAAATTCGCTTGGATAGCGCGTCCAAGTGCGCCGATAGCGGTATCTGGCACAGGAATGAGCGCATTTTCAAGCAACTCATCATATGTATCGGATGGCACATCGTTAGCAAGTCCGAAGGCACGGGCATTGGCGCGAGACGGTAACATATGAATATCTTGTGCCAATAACGATTGGCGCTCAGTGGAAAGCATCCAGTTAAGGTATTCAGTCGCTACCCGACGTTCTTCAGTATCTTGCGCGATCATCACCCACATCCAGCCTTCCATGAATGCCACTGTTTCGCCATCGGCTGTGGGAATAGGCGCGACCTGCAAACTGCTATCTTCTGCGTACATATCCAAATACGATGTCGAGTTGAACACGCCTGATTGATATGCTCCTGCGAGAAAATCTTCCCGATACCAGCTATACGTTGTTGCGTTGACTGCCAAGCCTGTGATGAGTTCGGCGTCAGTGGCAGCTTCGTAAAATGAGAAAATAGATTGCAAACCTTCCTCTGCAACGATGAGATTATCAGTTGCGAGTCCGCCAGCTTGTATATATTGCAGAAGTAACACATCATTGATGCCGTTGGCACGTCCGGCTGGGAAAATGAACGGCTCGTTTCGGGCGAGTACCGCATCAAATGTCCAATTATCGTAGCTAACATCTTCTGTCGGGCGATACACCGTATGTTGCACATCGAGCATATAGGGCAAGCCATAGAGTGCTGTATCAATTTGCCCTAAAGCCAACGCCGTATCTAAATCACCAATGATAGTGGACGAGATACCTTCTAATTCTTGAATATAGGTTAGGTTTTGGAGTGTTACGAGGTCGTTGCGCCGAACAAGTGTCAACGAAGGCAATGCGCCTGTCGCGGCACGGTTCGCTGTACGTAACGTAGACATGATGCCACCGGTTGTCCCAACTGCTTTCAGGCGATGTTCAAAAGTGACTTCTGGCATCTGGTTCGCAAAAGCGTCGGTCTGCTCAATCAACAAGGGATTAATCGTACCTTGCCCATCATGCGCGATGACATCGGGCCACCAAATGGTAATTTCTATCGGTGGCAACGGCACTTCTGTTGATTCGGGGTCTTCCTGAGCCACGACAGTTAGGCTTGCAAGCATCAAGCAAAGACCAAAAATAAGATGCATCACGCGCATGAGTGAGACTTTCTGTGTTATGAGCAACATAGCACTGATTTTAGCGTTTTATACACTGGAAGGAAGGGGCGAGGGAATGCACGTCGGGCAATCGTCACCCGACATGCGTGAAAAGTGCTATCTATGACCAGTTTTCAAGCGTTTGCTTGATAGTCATGAGGAGGTTATCAGCCGTCTCACCATCGGCAACACGATGGTCAAAGGTCAGTGATAGATATGTGCAAGGGCGAATCGCAATCGCGTCGTCAATTACTTTAACCCGTTTTTCAATCATACCAACGCCTAAAATAGCGGACTGAGGCTGATTGATAATCGGGGTGGCAAAAATGCTCCCACTAACGCCGTGATTAGAAATCGTAAACGTGCCATCGCGCACATCATCGGGGGCAAGCTGACGGTTTCGCGCACGCTCTGCAAGGTCATTAACTTGACGTGATAAGCCGAGCAAGTTGTAATCGCCTGCATTTTTAATGACAGGCACAATCAAGCCATCGTCTATAGCGACTGCCATACCGATGTGTTGCACATGATGCACGAATATGCCCTCATCTGTCCAACGCGCACCGAGTTCTGGCACGGCTTGTAACGCACGCGCCACTGCCATCACGAAGTAGGGTGTGAATGTCAATTTGACACCTTGTTTCGCAAATGCCGCTTTGTTTTGCGCACGATGCTCACTGACGGCTGTCAGGTCAGCTTCCATAACGGTTGTAACGTGCGGCGCAGTTTGTAACTTGCTCTCGACCATGTGCTTCGCAATCGAACGGCGCATATTCGAGAGTTGCACCAATTCACCTGGGATGCCTTGCGGGAAAGGGGCAGGTTTTGCTTGTGCGACTACGGGTTGCACTGGCGCGGCTGGTTGTGCTTTAGTCATTTGTTTGCGCTGTGTCGCAGGTGGGTCTTCATAATTCACACTTGGCTTGAACAAATCGCCACTGCCGGGAATTTCCCAAGGGGCAAGTTCTGGTTCAGCAGTTGATGCTGTGTTGCCGTTGCCATTATCGCGCTGTTCAAGATAGGCAAGGACATCTTTCTTACGGATGCGTCCGTCGCGCCCTGTACCTGCAATTTGAGATAAATCGAGGTCATGTTCTTGTGCCATGCGTGCCACAACTGGCGTCACATGTCCTGTGTAGCCACCTGTTGATGGTACAGATGATGTTGCACGGCTGGGAGGTACGCTAACAGGTGTGTGTGTGCCGTTGGCTGTCGCTTTGACTGCGCTTTCGCGGGCGGGCTGAACGTCTTCATTAGCTTTGCCAATAACACCCAACGGAATACCTGCATCTACGGTTTCGCCCTCTTGAATGTAAATTTCAAGCAGAACACCCTCCGCAGGCGCAGGAATTTCAGTGTCTACTTTATCGGTGCTAACGCGCACAATCGGTTCAAATTCTTCTACGGTATCCCCAACTTGTTTGAGCCATTCGCCGACAGTACCATCGACAACACTCTCTCCAAGTTGTGGCATTTTTATCTCTGTTGCCATTGGTTTTCCTTTGCTTGGTCTGGTCGTCTAGTCGGTTTAGTAGGCTTCAAGTTCACGGATAGCATCCGCGATTTTGTCTGGGTTAATCATAAAGGCTTCTTGCACGGGATGGCTGAACGGCACACCCGGCACATCTGGGGCAGCAAGGCGTTTAATCGGACCGTCAATGTATTCAAAGGCTTCTTCGGCAAGGATGCTGGCGATTTCTGCACCGTAGCCCAAGAATTTATTATCTTCGTAGACGATGAGCGCCTTACCCGTTTTCTTAAATGAGCTAATCACTGTTTCTTTATCGAGTGGGACAAGTGTGCGCAAATCCACAAGTTCGACTTCAATGCCATCTTCACGCGCTACCCGCTCGGCGGCAATGCGGGCATAGTGCATCATCATACCGTAGGCATAAAGCGTGAGGTCAGACCCTTCACGCACGACATTGGCTGGACCAATTGGTGTGAGATAGTCGCCTTCTGGAACTTCGCCTTTGATGGCACGGTAACCTTTTTTCGGCTCTAAGAACAGCACCGGATTGGGGTCACGGACAGCACTTTTCAGCAAGCCTTTGGCATCTTCAGGTGTGCTAGGCATGACGACTTTGATACCTGGAATATGGCTGAATAGAGCTTCGATACTCTGGCTATGATACAGACCACCCCCGATGCCACCACCGTAAGGCGCACGAATGACCATCGGCACATTCCATGCCCCGTTAGAGCGATAGTAAAAGCGCGAGACTTCGCTCAGGATTTGGTTGAAGGCTGGGAAGATAAAATCGCCAAATTGGATTTCGCAGATGGGACGGGTATCCGCAATTGCCGCACCTAACCCGATTGCGACAATCGACAACTCCGCGAGGGGCGAATCAACGACCCGTTCTGCGCCGTATTTTTCATATAAGCCTTGTGTGGCGCGGAATACCCCACCACGCGGACCAACATCTTCACCTGTGATAAATACCCGCGGGTCGCGGGCGAGTTCTTCGTCCATTGCCTCAGTGAGGGCTTGAATGAGTGTTTTGGTTTCAATTTTTGCTGGTGCAGTCATCAGAAATCCCCCTCAGCATCTGGCGCGAAATTGTGTTCATGTGACAGATGATTTTCTGGATTTGGATACGGTGCGCTCTCGGCTTGTTTATGCGCGTCGTTGACCATCTGTTTCGCTTTTGTTTCGTATTCGTCATTGATACTGTCATTCAAAATACCCATTTCCATGAGCGTGTTTTTGAACGCTGGCAGTGGATCATCTGCTTTAATTTCTTGGAGTTCTTCTGGACTGCGATAGGTGCGGTCATCGTCATCCGACGAATGCGGTACAAGGCGCTGGCATTTTGCTTCGATGCAAGTTGCGCCTTTGCCGTTGTATGCACGTTCAACGGCTTCGCGCATCACATCGTACATTTTGAGCGGGTCTGTGCCATCAACTTGTACACCATTTACACCATAGACACGCGCTCTTTCGGCTACCGATTGTGATGCTTGTTTTTCGTATGGTACGCTAATCGCATAGTTGTTGTTTTCTACAATGCAGATAAAGGGTAAATCATGTACACCAGCCCACGTTAAGCCTTCGTGCCATTCGCCCTGCGAGGTTGAGCCTTCTCCCAAAGAGCAGACAGCTACACGCGACATACTTGCGTCGTCCGCATTTTGTAAGCCTTGTGATTGGCGATATTTGATGCCGAATGCTGTACCCGCCGCATGTGGAACTTGGGTGGCGACAACAGAAGATTGGGTAACGATATTGAGGTCTTTACGACTCCAATGGCTTGGCATCTGACGCCCTCCGCTAGAGGGTTCGCCTTCTTTGCCAAATAGACCAAGCATAAAATCAAGCGGGGTGTAGCCAAGGGTGAGAACGAATGCTAAATCACGGTAATATGGGAAAACCATATCAACACCACGATTGAGCGCGTAAGCAGCGGCAACTTGTAACGCCTCGTGACCAATAGCACTGATGTGAAACGGTATTTTCCCCTGACGATGCAATACCCATGCGCGTTCATCTAAACGACGCGACAGCAACATATACCAGTAAATCTGGAGCATATCATCGGACGTAAGTTGTGCCGAATACTGCCCTTCTCTGGTGGGTGTACTCATTAAGTTGTCTCCTATTAACAAAGAAAAATTCTCTATACCTTAATAGTTTATCACAGGAGGCACTCAAAAATAAATTACACAAACATTTACAGGCAAAGTGTACAACAATGATAAATACAACATATTTTTTACTTATCTAATGAGTATTTATGAAATATAATAGCGCATAAATTAACTTTATCAGTGATTTTTGACCTTTATTGGGTGGTTATATTGCACCACCCTAACGATTTTTGGGCTGTCGTATAATGCTTGCCTTAGTCTCGCACACGGATTTTTAAGCGCATGCCATCTTTCGGGCGGATAGATACGGTGGTGTGAATCTCTACATTGTCATTGAGTGTAGCAAGCTCAAAACTGAATTTTTTGACGAGGGTCGCCAAAATAACTTCGGCTTCCATCTCTGCTAAGTGCGAGCCAATGCACACGCGGGGTCCACCACCAAAAGGCATATAACTATACGTTGGACGTTGGTCTTTCCAATCGCCTTCAAAACGATGTGGGTCAAAAATTTGCGGACTTTCCCAGTAGTTTGGGTCGTGGTGCGTCACCCACGGCGATACGAAAAAGAGTGAGCCAGCCGGAAAAGTATGCTCCCCTACTGTGACCTCTTCTACGGCTTCGCGCACGAATAGCGACCATACAGGCGGGTAGATACGCATAGATTCTTTGAGAACACTATCGGTATAGCTCATGGCTTCGAGTTCTTCTAGCGTCGGTGAATCACCTTGCAGAGTATTTGAGACTTCATCGTAAAGACGTTGTTGCACATCAGGGTGTTTTGCCAGTAGATACAGCGTCCATGTGAGGAGTGCGGCGGTTGTTTCGTATCCGGCTGTGAACAAAATATAGAGTTGCTCCATCACTTCGGTATCGGTAAAGCCATCACCATCGTCTTCATCAACCACTTGTAATAAGGCAGACATGACATCCCCTCTATCTTCACCGGAGGCACGACGCTCTTTGACGATATTGAGGATAAATTTGTTGGCATACTTCATGGCGGCATCTTCGCGCAGGTTACGCGGACTCGGCACCCAATCCGGCAGGGGCATAATCGAGGTTGTCTCTAGAATGAACATATCGAGCAAGACTTTGAGGGCATCTGCAAATTCGGTGGCGTCTTCTTCAATATTTTTGATGTCAAAGAGAATTTCGCCTATGACGCCCATTGCGGCTGTGGTCATTGCTTCATCAATGTCAATCGTGTCGCCATCTTGCCACATAGCGATTGTCTTTTGCGTGTGTGCAACCATCATATCAATGTATTCTTTGATGCGTTGGGTATGAAACGCAGGGGCTGTCATCTTGCGTGTTTTTTTCCAGTCGTCACCTTCCGCAATCAGCAAATTGCTAGGTCCCGCAATTTTTGCTGATACTTTTGCCATACGCTCCCATTTTTTGATACTTTTCCACTGCTTCACAATCAGTTCGCGGATGAGTTCTGGATTCACCAGCAGGTGCATATCGTAGGTAGGTCCAAATTTCCAATGAATGATGTCGCTCGGATACTCACGGGCAACACGGCTGAGAAATTCGAGCGGGTCTTGCTGAAATTCGCGTGCGAGTTGAATATTTAAAATACCTGGCTTGGGTCCGGGAAGGTCTTTTGGTGATGACATGTACATTGCCTCAAAAATATTCTTACGTGATATGATTAGCATACAGGCGTTTGAATTTGTGAGCAAAGCGATAATCAAAAAAAGAGCAAAGTCTGTTAATAGACTTTGCCCTTGAGATGACATTTATTTTGCGCAGAAATTAGTCGCCAGCCGGCTCTGCCTCAGTTGAGGATTCGAGTTTTTCAGCTAGCATTTCAGCAATATCACGCACAACAGGACCTTCGCCATGTTCGGAGCGTGCAGTATCGAACATTTGCATACAGAATGGGCATCCTACAGCGAGGGTATCTGCGCCTGTTTCCATTGCCTCTTCGTAACGCACAAGATTGACCGCTTTATCGCCGTGTTCTTCTTCTTTCCAGAATTGCGCCCCACCTGCCCCACAGCAGAAGCTATTGCGTTTGTTACGTGGCATCTCGATGAGGTTGACGCCCATACCTTTGAGGGCATCGCGGGGTTCTTCGACGATGTCATTATGACGCCCTAGATAGCAGGGGTCATGGAAAGTGACATTGCCCCAATTATCAGGATGTGCGCCATAGGGCAATTTACCTGCTTGAATCAACTCATCAATGAGTTCCGTGTGGTGAACGACTTCGTAATTGCCACCAAATTGATGATACTCTTTACCGAGATTATGCAAACAGTGCGGGCAGGTTGCGACAATGCGCGGCGGATTAGTTTCGTTAAGTGTTTCGACGTTCATGGATGCAAGTTCAAAGTAGAGATATTCGTTACCACCACGCCGGGCAACATCACCTGTGCAGGTTTCGGCTTCGCCGAGAACAGCATAATTCACGCCTGCATGACGTAGAATTTTCACCAACGCACGGGCTGTCTCTTGCGCACGGGGGTCATAATTTGCGGCACACCCGACCCAGTAGAGAATATCGAAATCAGGATTATCGTCTACGAGTGGGACATCAAAATCAAGGTCTTCTGCCCATTCGAGGCGTCCGCGTCCGTCTTGCCAAGGATTCCCATTGCGCTCCATACCGTTAAATGCGCCTTGTAGCTCGTTCGGGAACTCACCTTGCATCAGCACTTGGTCACGGCGAATCTCGAAAATATCTTGCATCGGCTCATCACCAACCGGACAAATATCCACGCACGCACCACAACTGGTACATGCCCAAACAGCACTCTCACTGATGATTTTGCCCATCAAATTAAATGGTTCAGCATCTCCTGACGCGAGTTCTGCCATGTTCTCTTTGATGTAGTACCGTTTGTTGACTTCCAGCGCAGAGGGCGATAATTCTTTGCCTGTGACGTATGCCGGACACACATCCTGACAGCGATTGCATTGAATACAAGCAAACGAATCTAAGATATTAGTCATGGGCAAATCAAAAATGACATTCGCACCGAATTGTTCAATGGATTCGTCTTCAAAGTCAAGCGGGGTCAACTCGCCTTTGCTGGTGCGTTCAGGGCGCGTGAGATAGTTGACGGGTGCCATGAAGAGATGGGCGTGTTTGGTATAGGGGAAATAAGGGGTAAAGACCAAAATGCCACCAAGCGCCAGCCACCACATCAGATGACGGGTATTTTCTAAGCCAGATTCGGACAAGCCAGCCCAAATTGGCGAGACAAGCGTTGCAAAAGGCATAAATAAATCGGGACCGTGCATAGCAACGATAACAGACTCGCCCAAGAAACGTGCGCCCACGTGAATCAGGATGAAGAACGCGACAATCATAGAATCGCTGATTTGCCCGCCCTTGCGCACTTTCGGGTGCAGAAGGACATTATCGTGATAGGTGAGTTCTTCTTTATTCGGCAAATAGAGACGGCGCAGAATAAAATACACGACGCCAATCAGCACCACAATACTCAGCACATCTGCTAGCAGACGATACATATCGTAGCTGACGCCCCAAATGCCTGTCAGTCCACTGAGGGTGTCTTCAAAATTTGGGATGAAGCCTATCAAGAGGTCAACGGCGTTAACGAGGAAGTAAAATGTAAAGCCAATGACAATGCCCCAGTGCAGTAAACTTGTCAGTTTGCGTGTGCGGAGGGTTGTCTCTTGTGTGATGTAGATGCGTGTGGCTCGCCATGCACGGAGGAAAAAATTATCGAGATGTAGTTTGCCTTGCCCCTTATTGACGATAGCATACATATCGCGAAAACCGACATAAGTCGCACCTATAGCAAAGAGCGCCAAAAATATAAAAGCTACTTGTTCAATGGGTGTTAGCATACCCAACCATCCCCTTTGTAAAAACAATCAAATATCTATTAGGTTAATTGCAGATGAGTGTACCACGCCCCTCTGGAATGCGAAAGCAAGTCAAATGTCATAGTCTGTATGCTGTGGCTTATGAGCTACTCATACTTGATGGCGTAAGCAATGCACCCTGCAATTCATCTAAGCAGTAGATAATTTAAGCAGATAAACGCTATCTACAAGGAGATAACGTGGGCGTGTTTCCATACCTTCGACACCCCGCGCCAAAATCGAACTGAACGCCGCGCCTTCTTCGCTAGATG
>JBCBKJ010000032.1:0-61399 GCA_038522085.1 Chloroflexota bacterium | reverse complement strand
GATAAAAATTTTTGTCATTGCACTATCCAAGCCTGCTGATAAAGAATCGCTCTTTAGTATGCCCTTACAAACCTAGCATCGCAAGCACAAAGCACTTACTCAGCACACAGTCCTCAGCACTCGTTACTCACTATTTAACACATAGACGATAGCTAAACAAAAAAGCCTGCTCACACGAACAGGCTTCCAGTCTCATCTACTCAGCATCTTCATCACCGAGCAACTTGCTCAGTTCATCTTCCCACACATCATCCAGCGGGTCGAAGATGTCTTCTTCAAAGTCTTCCGATAGCTCATCGAAATATTCTTGTATCGACGATGACGATAGCGATTGCATCTGTGCTACTTTGTCGTCTAACGCTTCGATGAGTTGTTCGCTCTTGCGTTCAATCTCGCCTAAGTCAAAGCGCATTTTCAGGAAGAAATTCACACGCTTCATCACACCCAACCATGCGGTAAAATCGTTCTCTATCCGTACGGCATTGTCCAGCGAGGCAAATTGCGAAAAATCATAGGTCGGCACAAAGGCATACATCCCCACATACGCCATATTGCGCTCACTCGCCCGTTTCGTCATGATAGAGCCAATTGACGCCCCACCATGATAATTCGAGAAATTGACGACGAGCTTATCCAATTCCTCTTTCATGGAACGCAAGCTATATGAACTGCTTATCATGCGTTGCTTTTCATACGGCACTTCTGCAAATACCCCACCGAAGCCAATCATGCGCGTGACGCCCAATTCTTCTGCGAGGTCAAGAATCGTAGCCACATAGCGTTCAATGTCCATATGTGGCTCATCGCCAATCAAGAACACCACGCCCTTGCCATCGACTTCACTATAGTAAATATCGTTGCGCGGGGTATCCAGCGAGACAGGCAAGCCATCTTCAAATTTCACTACCGGACGCGCCAAGTCGTGCATGCCGGGGAACTGAAAAATGTAAAAACCATCCGGGTTAATTGTGCCAATTTTGCGGGCGTTCGTCTCTTGTGCCAGATATTTCGGCAAGCCGGATGACATCGCACCAGCATCCGCCCACTGACGCCAGCCCATCAGCATGTACATCGTATCGTTTTGCGGTGTTTCACGTAATTCGAGTGCGTTTTTCACACGATTCCTCGATTATTCTCTATTTCATGGTATGGATGCATTATAGCCGAGACAGTCGCTTACCTGCCCTACCCAACTTGCTAGGGTGCGTTAGAAATGCACAAGAGGATTTCAATCTTCAAATTTTGGCTCACGTCCCGCCAATTTCGCCCCGATTGCCTCCGCGACATCGTTGCTGAGTATGGTCGCCGCGTTCCATGTTGCCACATACGCCAAGCCATCTTCTACCGAACGGTCACGCGAGAAATTCAAAATATGCTTTGTCCCACGGACAGCGAGGGGCGCACGGCTGGCTATCATCCGTGCTAACGAAAATACGCCATCCAGCATTGCCTCGTGGTCTTCAAAAACCTCGTTCACAAACTGACGCTGTAAGGCTTCCTCAGCCAGCATCCGTCGTCCTGTAAACGCCAATTCGCGCACAATCCCTTCGCCAATCAGTTTTGGCAGACGTTGTAGCGTGCCTAAATCCGCGACAATCCCAACATTGATTTCCTCAATCGAGAAAAACGCGTCTTCCGTACAATAGCGCATATCACAGGCACTCGTGATGTCGATACCCCCACCAACGCACGCTCCATGAATCGCCGCCAACACGGGTTTACTACAATTTTCAATCGCGTTGATGCTTCTTTGTAGCGCAACCGCTTTCCGGCGTATAATTTCCCGCTTGCGCCCTTCATCTTCGGTGTCGAATTGCTGTGTCATACCCATCAGCATCTCAAGAGCGATACCCGCGCAAAAATGCTTGCCTTCCCCACTCAGCACCACTGCCCGCACATCCGAACGGCTATCTAATTCCGTGAAAATCGCTTCTAGTTCATCCCACGCCGTTTGATTCAGCGAATTTGCTTTATCAGGACGGTTCAAACGCACATGCGCTATCTGATTATCGACATCCAGCAAAAATGTCTCATAGGTACTCACGGCTGTTACCATATAAAAATCCCTCTCAAAAATATTCTACAGATACCACATTATGACATGCACCTCATGAATTGCCTATTGCGACCAAATCTTCCGGCGCATAGCGATGTCTTCCGGTATCGCTCGGTTGCTTGATTTTATATGCCCAGCATTGTCGCGCTTCTCGAATCGTTAGGTCAGGATTATCCGCAAAGAAATCGCGCAAATATTGGTTGAATTGATTGTGGTCGGGTATCTCTTCTTGATAGTCTGAGTCATTTTTGCGCTGGTCAATCACATCCCATTGATGAATAGCATCGGCTAATGTTTTACCCGTATTTGCTTTCATCCAGCGCATGAATGCGATATTGAAGCTGAAATGCGTGCCAATATGTTGTTCCATGAATGCACGCACATTGCTATTGTTTTTATAGCTATCCGTGATGACTGTCTCTAATGTCAGTGTTTCATGCGCCCAATCAAAATCAGAGCTAATTTTTTGCTGTTTACCACGCAAAATCTCGCCTGTGTCCATGTAGTGCGCGATGCGGTCTAACAGCGTGAACTTCTTCGCGCCATACGGAATCCCATGCGCTTTACAATATGCGACCAAATCAGCTTTGAGCCAATACCAGCGTTTCAGTTCAGCACCCGATGTTATGCTGTTTATTTCTGGGCGAGTTTCATCAGTCATCAGCATCACTTCCTAGTAGCTGTGCTAACGCTTCACTGAATGCCTCGCCTGATGCTTCCGTGTATGCGCCCTCTGCCACGTAATAGACCGTCCCCTCATCATCCATAATATACGCCCGAATCGTATCTGTATTCGGCACATCCAACGCATCGAGGAAACTCGCTTGGTCTTCTAAAAACAAAATCGCTATTCGTGCTTGCACATCAGGGTCATTCACACCTGCCCGAATCCCCCCAATCACCAACAGACGAATCGCCGCGTTCAATTCAGGCAAAGCAGCGATGCTCCAATAATCCACACGCGCATCGTCGTCTGCTAAGTCTTGAAAAAGCTCATACCACGTAATCGCTTCGACTTGTTGTTCTTGGTCAAATGGCATCGCTACTAATTGATACGGCGCATCAAAGTCATCAGGATAGCTCACAGGCTCACTATTCACATCAATGCCACTCACGACAGGCATTTGCAAGCAATCCCCAGCCGTGTTTGTCACACAAGCCAGCGCATCACTGCCTGCCCCTTCTCCGACCTCACTTGTTTCTGGTGCAAAGGTTGTCGCCGTAAACACACTCGCTATCACCAAAATAACAAGTACAGCAATCGCAACTATCCACCGACGTCTCATCGCTCTATTGTCTCTCTGCTATCTAATCGTATGTGATAACATTTAACCACTGTCATATTTCGCTGACAATAGCGTTTCACTTTTTCGAGGGTTTTTTATCTTTAGAGGAAAAAACCGGACGCAAGATACCCACACCGACAGCAATCTGCAAAATGCCCAATGGCACAATCAACCACAGCGCAGGCATATCAGCGAGTATATCCAGTTGAGCGTAAAATTGTTGCGTGAACGGCGCGAGGAGAAACCAACCGCCCATCAGTAGCATGAACCCACCGACCAGCAAGCGCACCAGCATTCCGAATCGGCGCATAATCGCACGGAAAATCCCTCGCAGAAAACGCATCTCAGAAGCCCGTGATACGCACAATGCGCCCGTCAATGCGCTCGATACCCTGTGGCGTCAGAACCCGTCGTTGCGGTGTGCCGAGTCCAATTGACACATACAATGCGCCCTCATGAAAAGTGATATTTGAGGGCATATCCAAGCCAGTCGCCAATGGCATTAGCGTATCACTACCGACAGGCAACATACTCACACTCCCTGTATAGCGTGCATAACCACCTGGGTCAGGGGGTAGCGTGTCATCTGTCAGGTCAAAATCAAAGGGCATCGGGTTCGGCTCCCAGACCGTTGTTAGTTCAACAACATAAATGTTACCCTGCGCATCAACAGTGACATCAATCGCCGTTGTCAACCCAGTGATTTCGTCAGTAACCGCGCCTGTTTCTGTATCCACGCGCACCACCCGCGCATCACCAGGCATGAAGCCCATTTGCGTACCAAAATAGTCATACACAAAACCACTGAATAGCGCCACTAGCACATCGCCTGTTGTGGGGTCAACGGCAATACCAGCCGGCACAGGTTGCTGATTGTTCGCCAGAATAGGCATCGGCGCGACAATTTCGACTTCGCCATCTAGCGTCGTAGACATTATCTGGTTGAAGCCACTTTCTGTCGCATAAAATAACTCGTTCTCGGGATGATACGCTAGTGCGTTCAGGGTCGCGCTACGTTGGGCAATTGTCCGAAAACGCCCATTCTCCAAGTTCAGTTGGTAAATGCCGACTTCGCCATAGTAGCCCTCACCACCCGTATTGCGTCCGCCCTCTGCGAAGGGATGGTCACGGGTGAAAAAGATACGTCCATCATCCATGAGATAAATATCATTCAAGCCAAAGGGTTCATCATGCCCCGTGCGATACACCGCCAAGCTATTGAAACTCGGTTGCGCATCCAGCAAGACGCTTGTTGTATCTGCCTCATCTGTGAAGTAACCGTTATCGTCATCATCAGACAACTGCAAGATGCGCCCACTACCGACAATATTTTCCGGCTGGTCACTACCTGTTCCCGCTTCGACCACCAGCAAATCACCATTTGGCATTACCGCCACGCCACGCGGATTATTTAGCCCGTCCGCAATCTGTGTGATGCTTATTTCGCTCGTTTCTTGTGCTGTCGCAATGACTGTGAAGTACATCACCACCATGCAAAAAATCAGAACCCGTCGCATAACTACCTACCCATTACAAACAGCATTCACCTCACCCATGTGTCCAACGCTTCAATTGAATCAAGCGCGACACAATGTAGGGACGCCATTCTTGGCGTCCGTTCTGCCCCAATTTAGCGAGAGGCAACGCTCATTAGAGCTACAAATACAAAGGTCGGTTTTCACCTTTTCGCTTTGACCTACGCAACTAATCCCCACCCTGCACAGCGACTTTGTCAGCATCATCTGTTGCGGTAGCCAACTCATCTTTATGCACAGGCACAACCGAGCCAGACAAGCGAATATGTGGGTCATTGAGCCATTCATGCCGTTCCAACATACCCATGATGTAGCCACGTTGCTTTTCTGTCAGCTTCACATCACCAAGCTGGTCACGCGAGAAAATCGTGCCTTTTTGCGAATTACGGTCAAAGGCTTTCAAGGCTTCCGGCACTTGTGATTGTGGCAATTCACAATAATCGAATATCTGCGACATCACCGATTCCGGCGCGGCAATCAAATCTTCGTAGCGCACACCCAAAATATCATAGCCTTTTTCGCGCAATTCCACATAATGCCCCAAGAACTCTAACCAGAGCAACGCCCCTGCTTCGACCATGCGCAACGGACGGAAATCAGCCGGATTGAGGTGTGGCAAATAACGTTTGAAGAAATAGCGCACAATCTCATGCACAACCCCGCGTGGGGCAGGTGTCCGTAAAATCAAGCGCATATTCGATAGCACCCAAGGAATCGTACTCCGATACATGAACAGCACTTTGGCATCGGGATAGACATCCAAAATCGTATCCATCATATAACTGACGAAGCTACGGTGTTTAATCGCCAGCCGTGTCCCATGCTGATTGAACGACGCCGTAGACGCTTGCAAGATATTTCGCTGTTCCTCACCCTGTAAACGCACCATCTGCATGTACACATCCGGCTCATCATAAACGAGCGTTTGTGGCAGACGGTCTAATGCCCGCGTGATGAGGGTCGTCCCACTGCGCCCGATACCACAGATAAAAATGGGCTTTTCCGGCATAGGCTGTTCGCGCATCCATGCAAACCAATCATCATACGATACCCGCATGATATTCTGCGCGTTTTTGAACTGCTCATGATACAAAAATGGCTCACCAATCAGGTTATAATCCGATGGTGTTTCTGTCATCACCACTTCGCGCTTATTATAATCCAGCGCATATGGGGTAATATTTTGCGGGAGTGTGTCGGGCAGTTCCATCTCTGTGCCACCCCACGCTAAGAAGTTTTGCGGGATAGCCACTGTCCCTTTGACGGGCTTAAAACGAGCGCGAATTTTCTGACTACGAGCCTGCATTGCGTCTCTCTCTCTTGGTTATCGACAATCGTGAACAGGTGCTACTACAACACTGGCGACAACGCCAATATGTTAAGTGTCAAAATAGATGCACAGTCAAGTATCTCTGCACAAACGTAACGATAATAACACATTAAGCACAGCGTTCGTCACTGTTTCTTCATAAGCTATCATAAGCAAATAAGTGTCTCACAACGTTAAGTTTTCTTGCCTGTCTCAAATTTCTTCTTAAATTCACGCACAGCGATTGCCGGCAAGCTCTCTGCATTTGCTTCAACATATGCGCCAACAGCCTCCCGATGGCGCTTCACAGCTTCGCGCAACACCCATGAAATCGCCTTCGTAATCAAAATATCTGTCTCGCCTTTTAAGCGTTCAACATTAGCGAGTGCCGTATCAATCAAGCGACTATCTGCGCTATCTCGCACAGGCTTGACCAGCAGAACCAAACTCGCCCGCCGATGCTGAATAGTGTCCCGCGTCGCTAAACCAAGCAGAAAATCGTCCCAGCTATCCCACTCAGCAAGCAATTCTTGCGCCGTATAATTCGATTGACAGGTCGTATCTATCTCGCGCCAGCCTTCCAACTGCCCTATCCAGCTATCTAATACATCGAGAGGCGCTTGCTGTCTGAAGGGTTTGTAATGCCCCAGCATCATCCCAGCGAGGCACACTTCGTCGGTTGTTTCGCCAGCATAAAGTTCTGTCATGAGTGATTCCCACTCGTCATAGCGCAGGTCAGGGTGTTCACGCGCCCATCCCTTCACAAACTCGCGCATCTGCGGATTGCGTAACAAGTAGTGTGCTTTGCTAGACCCCGACTGCGTGCTACCTTCTGGTTTTAGTTCACCAGCCGTCTTGACAAACGTACGAAACTCGTCTGCGTAGCTCATGGTTATAGCCTCTCTTTTTTGCGCCTAATTTTACGCTCTATCTTGCAATTCAGCACCCCACGCACAACCTGCCCAAACCATCCCTAGCTATCTTTGTGCAGACATGGCATATTCGTTTCTAAGTTTTTCGTTAAAATAACCATTGTCACACACCAACACAGTTTTTGCATTGCATAAAGGGGATTCCAGCATGCCAGCCAACAAGATGGCAGAATTACGAAGCCAAATTGATGACATCAACCTAGAGTTACTTGAATTGCTCAACAAACGAGCAACCATCGCCAGCGAAATTGGCAAAATCCAATCCGAAATTGGTAGCCAAATTTATGACCCACAGCGTGAATCGCAGATGCTAACCGCTTTGCAACTCGCTAATGAAGGTCCATTCAGCAACGAAACCATTAACGCACTCTTCAAAGAGATTTTCAAAGCGACCCTCAATCTTGAAGAAAAAGAAGCTCGCTCTAATTTCCTCGTTCAGCGCAAAACCGACGACCAGAAAACAGTCGTGGAAATGCCAGATGGCACGCACATCGGCAATAGCGATTTCACTGTCATCGCAGGTCCATGCGCTATCGAAAGCTACGAACAGTACGACGAAGTAGCGGCTGCCCTTGTAGAAGAAGGCATCAAAATCATGCGGGCGATGGCATACAAACCGCGTACCTCGCCTTATGATTTTCAGGGCTTGGGCGAACCAGGTTTGAAGATTGCGCGTCAGGTAGCGAATAAATACGGACTAATGCTCGTCAGCGAAGTGCTTGACCAATCACAACTCGCTATGATGGATGATTACGTGGATATGTTCTGGATTGGCGCACGCAATATGCAGAATGCGTTCTTGCTTCGTGGCGTCGGCAAAATGAGCAAACCTGTCATCCTCAAACGTCACTTCGGCGCGACCTTGAAAGAATTTTTGTATGCCGCCGAATACATCATGAGCGAAGGCAACCGCGACATTATCCTTATGGAACGCGGTATCCGCACCTTCAGCCAATGGACACGCAATACACTCGACATCGGTGCTGTGCCATTGCTCAAACAAGAATCCCACTTGCCTGTGATTGTCGATGTCAGCCACAGTGCCGGACGCCGTGACCTCGCAATTCCGTTTGCGAAAGTCGCTAAAGCTAGTGGCGCAGATGGCTTGATGGTCGAAGTGCATCCAAACCCAGACGTAGCCATGAGCGATGCCAAACAACAACTCACGATTCCGCAATTCAAAGAGTTGATGCAATCACTCAAAACCATCCGTACCGACGTCACACCCGAACCAGCCGGCGACTAGACCGAAAAATGGACATACGAGTCGTATGTCCATTTCTTTTCATTGTCAATTCATCCTATAGCGTCCGAAATCACTCTGTCGTTTTATATGATTGAATCGCGTCTGTGAGTTCGGCGATAGCTTCCTTAAATTTATTAGGGTCACGAGCATCTACTCGCTGAGTAGTAACTATATTCAACATATTGACTTTTCGATCTTCGCCTTTAACCCAAAATGGAATTATCGGAACCTCAAGTTGCTGTCCATACATTAATTCTCTACGAACCCATTTAGAGCCTTTTGCTTCTGGAGTCATTATTAGCACTATGCAGTCTGAAATCTCTATCTGCTCCTCAATCGCTACATTCCAATCACTTGTCCCAGGTTTTAAATGTTCATCAGTCCACAACTCAATTTCGGATGATACAATCATTTCTTGCATGCGCTTGACTACATCTATGTTTTCTCTTTTATAACTTATGAATACTTGTACTGGAACTGATGTAATCAATTCAGTTTGTTGTTGATTGCGAATTACTTCTATGATTTCGGGCAATACACTATACAAATTCTCCAACGCATTTTTTTCACCCGTAATTTGATAATATAGCTCTGAAAGCGTTATAGTTTCCCATGGTCCATCTTTGAGAGCTTTTTTGAGCGTTTCTTCAGCAGAACTACTGTAAAAATTTTCCTTCAATACAACAAATAAAGAGAACTGACCAAAAGAATCTACAATTTGATTCAACTCGTCAATGCCTCGTCTTCTAACCGAAGAAAACACAGGTAAGTTACGCATATAAGCATATTCTTCAGTTTTGTAATTAACCAAATCCGTATAGTTCCTTCGCATTCGATTTCGCTCGTCTTCATCTTCTACAAGTTCCCAATCACCAATACTAGACAGAATTTCTACGTGAACATTTGAAAATTCGCGGCGCAGGTAATCATAGGCAACTCTCACACTTCGCCATGATGGATAGTCATCTGTTGTGAAGGTAGTTTCTAACAATTTCTATTAGGGGGTCTGTCCTAAGACGAGCTTCGCGTTCTGGTGTAGGGTTTAGATATTTTTCAACTCGCGCAAGATATGGTTCAATAATCTCGATTATCTTGGAATCACTTATCCAATTAAGGTATGCCATTAGAAGCCTTTTTCGTTCTTACATATGATTACTAATCTTCATAATAATACTGATTTGTACTATTACCCTTAAGAAATATACCTAATTTCGTGCATAAGTCACTTTTTACAGTTTGCCGAAATTTAATTGCACTTTATTATTTTTTAAACAAAAAACACCCTTCATCAGCATGAAGGGCATCTTTGTTTTGCATCACGTTATGATCTAAAAATCGCTCTTTGCCAGATACGCAGGGCTACGCTGTTTCAAAAACACCCGCCCGACCGCATCATCACGCTGTTCCACCATTGGCTTGATGACGATACCCTCGCGTGCTTTGTCCGCAATTTTGGAGCGTCCATCCGATGCCAACTTGAGTGTCTGTTCATCCAACCACTCGCGCAAGATAATATCTTTCGCCAGCACAGGTACAATCGGCAAGGCATACTGCTCTGCGAGTGTCAAGAATGCGCCGGCTGGCAACGGCACCCCATCCACTTCTATCTCAAAAATATACAGCCGATGTTCTTTCAGCTTATAGTAATCACCCTGAATACCTGAGCCAACCGCTTCGCCCCGTAGCGTAATCGCTTGTGCATCCAGTTCATCTGCTATCTGGCGTACAATCTGTTCGTAATTGCCTTCGCGTGCCAGCTTGTGCCAGACATGTTCGCCCTTGCCGTTGGGTTCAATGCGGTAATTACGCTGACTCACATACACCACATCGTCTTCGCGCAAATAGGTGATACTCCAGTGCGAACCTTCCAATTTTTCCGTGATGTACACGCGCTCGTCCATCAACGACCCTGCCAGCGCCACATGATTCTGTGCGCCTTCGATGTCATATTTGCTCACAAACTTTGGCAACGGACGCAATTCACCATGCGTAATCATCACAGGAGGCGGGTCATATTTTGTGACACCCAGTATATCTGTCACAGCATCGCCGACTTGCGCTTGCAAAATCGACGGTGCTTCATGTGCCAATGCTGTCGGTTTCGCAACGAGTCCCTGCGAGATATTCCCGCGCAATTTAATCGTCTTCACCCGATTTTTGGCACTGCCTGCCAAGCGACTTGTCAGTTGCAAAGCATCCGTAATCCATTGTGGCAATTCACTATCGACAGGGAAATACACAACCGCTTCCCCAACCTCAAATTCACCCTTGCCGACAACAAAGTCATAATCTTTGCCCGCAAGCGTCGCCATTTCGAGGCGGTCAGCATTCGTATGGTCACGAACCTCACCGATAGTCTCGATGGTCACTGCAAATGTACTCATGGTTTCTTTCCCAAACTACAAATTGTCAGCAACATTCTATTATAAAAGGTCACAATGGGTCAATATAGACTTTTCATTCCAATGTGTCATCAAAAATCAGTTATAAATACTTTGATAGAACGCAACTCGTCATTGGCAAGTGCTGCAAACGTACTTGCAATTTCCTGTGACCCAATAGTTACATCAAAGATTTTCTCAATGGGTTTGCTAGAAGATCGGATACTATCAAAAACCACTCAGCATGTTTGGCATAATTCCAACCGTCGCTTGAACCAAACAGAGTGAGTTCTTTCGCATGGAAATCTGGTAGCAAAACAAGAGGCTCACGATTACCGTCACTCAGAATAGCAATCTTTCCGTTCAGCTTCATTTTTGTCTGTAGCAACGCAAAAGCATCCTGAAAACTCGAACACTCGATGCCTAAGTCATAAAGTGTATCCTGATTTTTCACTTCTGTTGGCGAAGTCGCAACTCGCGCTCCCAATGCAAGTGCAAGATCTTGTCTTGCTTCAACAGCGTCTACCGCGCTGATATTCCGTAGTCCATATGCAGACAAAACATAACATGCCAACAACCCAATTGTCCCACACCCTGTCACCAATACTGACTCTTCTGGATACGGTTTGAGCTTACGAATGCCCTTCGCAACATCACAAGACAAAATAGTCAGCAATGCCACCTTATCAGATATATCCTCATCCACCGGAATCACCGACTGACAATCTACAATCGCTTTGGTTCGATAGCCATAAAATGCCACCACACGTTGCCCAACCCTGACATTTTCCACATGAGAGCCAATCTCGACGACACGACCTACATTTTCATAGCCTGTCATCTTTGGGTACTGTACAGCACGCCCTGAACGCGCAGTACCAGCATATTGTGGCAACTCCGAGCCAATGCTGATGGCACTCGCTATCGTCTCCACCATGACTTCATTCGGATTCAAAATACGGTCTTGTTGCTCAATCCATTCAAGTTGATAGGGTGCAACCAACATCAGTGATTTCATCAAAATTACCTCACTAAACATGAGAATGGGCAAAGCTTACGCCACAGACAAGTATAAGTTACCTACCCAATTTATAAAAAAGCGCCGTGCGAAATTCATTCCGCACAGCACATATTGTATATCGACTGGCAACGTAATTCATTGTGTTACGAGGCATATACAGTCCTCAAAATCCGATTTGCAATCCTCACGTATAACTGACGGCTGATTGCTGAAAGCTGACCGCTAACTACGCATCTGCGCTCAGTGCCGCCAATTCCACAAAACTCGTCTCATGCTGATTCCTAAATTCGCTCACATCAATCTGTGCTAACAAGCTCATCGAAATCACCAAAAAGACTGCTTCAATCATGAACACACTTGTATAGCCTAGCGTCACGTTATCAAAGGCAAAGGTCACAAGGTCGCGCACTGTGCCACCGAGCAACATACCAATCCCGCGTGATGCCGCATCTGCCACACCCCACGCGCCAATAAACAACCCTGCTTGCGCTGTGGTCGTCATATCGAGCATCAAGCCCAAATTGGTAGATGTTGCGATGCCTGTTCCGAAGCCCAAAATCGCAATCCCCGGCTGAAACATGCCTGCATAACCACCCATCCCACTCAGCGCAATCGCCAGCAAACCGAGCGTCGCAATCACCCCACCGAGCATCGCACCTGTTTTCTTGCTCATGAAGCGATTCAGCACAAAGCCATACAGCAACAGCGAAACGAGTGTCATCCCACCCCATAGCGCCGTGAGTTGGGTTGTTTCTTCAACTGTCATGTTAAACGCATGTGCGCCATAGGGTTCGAGCAATACATCCTGACCGAGTATCGCCACCAGCATCAGAATCAAATACACAAAGAAAATACGTGCCTGCGGATTGTTAATTACCGCGCTGATAGATTCTTTCTGCGTGATACGCTGTTCAGTTTCAGCTTTCGCCACATAACGCGGTTCGAGTCCCACCAAACCAAGCAAGGTTAAGCCGATGCCAACACCAGCCGCCACTCTGAACGTCATGAATAGCTGTGCATTGCTATAGGGTTCAAGCGAACGCCCAATAACAATCGCACTGATGATAATGCTCACAATCATCATGAACCACATTACCGCAATCGTGCGCGAACGTTGCCCCTCGTCGGATAAATCACTCGCCAACGATAGATAACTGACCACTGCGAGGTTATAGCCAATCCCCCACATGCCAAACGCCACCAGACCCAGCCCGAAGCCCGCCGCAAAATTCTCTGCCAACAATAGCGCCGCGTGTGGCGTCAGCACCATGCCTGTAAACGTCATCAGCATACCGACCAAAATATAAGGTGAGCGTCGATAGCCAAAAATAGGATTCTCGTCTGAATACTGCCCGACCCATACTTGCATCGGACTCAGCACATAGGGAATCACTACTAGTATCACGACGACTGTTGCCCAAATACCCAAATCCGCAATCATAATGCGGTTCAGCACCCCATTGATCGCCACAAACGTAATCGCTATCGCCACATGTAACAGCCCCAAGCGAATATTCGTAAAAATCGACATGTCTCACCCCTTATCTTGCAGGCTAGGGATTTAAATCCCCAGCGAATATTATCAAAAAACACATAGCCCCAGAATTAATTCTGGGGCTAAATTATCTACTGCACACCCTCTAAACGGTCTTCCAAATCACCGTAAATTTCGCGCAATTTATCTATGGTGTCGTCGTCCGCATCCCAATAACCGCGTGCCTGCGCTTCCAGTAGACGTTTCGTAATCGCCGCCGTTGCGTGCGGATTCGCATCACGCAGACGTTGTTGCATCGCCTCATCGAGTACAAAGGTCGTCGCAATATCGTCGTAAACCCAACCTTCGACAGCGTTGGTGGTCGCGCTCCAGCCATAGGTATTGCTGACTCGCGTCTCAATTTCGCGCACGCCTTCGTAACCATGATTGAGCATCGCCTCAAACCATTTGGGATTCAGCAATTTCGCCCGTGATTCTAAGCGCACCATCCGTTCTAGTGAACTAATACGCTCACCTAGCGACATCGCATCTGCAACCATCACCGGCGGACGTTCACCACGCATTTTCTCAACGGATTTCGTGACCCCACCCAGATACTCGTAATAATGGTCAATATCACTGATGCCCAGTTCAAAACTGTCGATATTCTGGAATGTTGCGTTGACTGTTCCGAGTGATTGCTCCATCACATCACGCGCATCACGCCAGCCACCGCGCCCCGTATAAGCAAATGATTTCCGTTGCATGAACGCATCTGCCAATTCACCGTCATCTTCCCAATTACTGCTCTCGACAAGATGATTCACGTTCGCGCCATACGTGCCCGGAGCATTTGAGTAAACCCGCGTCGCCGCTTCATCCAGCGAGATACCGAGTTCTTGGGCGTGTGCCAGTGAATGCTTACGCACGAAATTTTGGTCGAGGGGTTCGTCTGCTTCTGCCGCCATGCGAATCGCCTTATCCAGCAAATTCATCTGATGGTGCAACAAATCGCGGAAGATACCACTCACGGTGACAACCACATCTATGCGCGGACGCCGCAATTGGTCTAGCGGAATGAGTTCAACATCGCTCACTTTGCCCAATTCATCGGTGATAGCACGCGCACCAACCAAAGCCAGCACTTGCGCAACCCCTTCACAATCGCTTTTGAGGTTGTCTGTCCCCCATAGCACCATCGCTATTGTTTCGGGGATACTGCCCTGCTCGCGCACCAACCGCGCAATCATATCGCGCATCAATTGAGCGCCTGTCTCGTGTGCCGCGGGCGTCGGCACATTGAATGGGTCTAGCCCATGAATATTGCGCCCTGTCGGGACAACTGCCGCATTTCTAACGACGTCGTTTCCGGGCGAGGGTGCGATGTAACCGCCTGCCATGGCATTCATCAGCCCATTGATTTCTTGCTCGTCTTGAATGCGATTGAGCAAATCGTCGAGATACCGCCACAGGGCATTGAGTGTGCCTGTCGGGATATTGGCGACTTCGTTTAAGTAATCATCCACACCAGAAGGGTCACGCGGGGAATTATGTGGCGCAACAATGAACATACCCATTGCTTTGCGCGTGATATTGTCTAACTGTTGCCAGCGTTCTTGCGATGTCGCACTTGTCTTGAGCGTAGTACGCAATTGCTCATAATCCCAACCTAAGCCCTTAGCGATAATTTGTGGCAACGGCGGGAGTTGTTTGCGCGTTTTCGGCAATTGTACCCGCGTGAACGATGCTACCAACGCCAGAATGTCGGTTAGTTGGTCGCCTTGTGTCGTCTCGCCCAGCACATGCAAACCCATCGGAATCATGCGATGTTCAACTTCAATCAGTTCATGGGCAATCGCCGCCACGTATGCGCTGTCTGTTTCCGGTGTCTCATCGAGTAATACGCCAATATTTTCTGCTTGCGCCCGAATATCTTCTGCTAATTCCAGCGATGGACGCCCGTGATAGCTATCAATGCTATCTTTCAAGCGACGCAAACCCTTATACAAGCCTGCCTGCTCCAATGGTGGCACCATATAACTCACCAATGTTGATGCCCCGCGCCGTTTAGCAATCGTCGCCTCACTCGGATTATTGACGCTGTAATAGTAGAAACTCGGCATCGTGCCTAACAAACGGGTGGGCCAACATTGCGCAGACATCCCCGCTTGCTTACCTGGCATAAATTCCAGTGCGCCATGCGTCCCAAAATGCACGACAGCATCCGCCCCAAAACAATGTTCCAGCCATGTGTAAAACGCCGCAAAACCATGATGGGGCGCCGCATCTTTCGCCATCAACAAACGCATCGGGTCACGCTCATAACCGAAACTCGGTTGCACGCCCACAAACACATTCCCAAACTGTGCGCCCATGATGTAAAACGACTTGCCATCCGTCAGTAATTCACCCGGCGCATAGCCCCAATGTGGCTCAATATCCACGTACTGCGGGAACAAATCACGGTAATCTTCCAAGCCCAACCGTGCGCCGACATTGCTATCCGTGCCAAATTCTTGACTGTTACCATCGACCACCGCATAACGCAATGCTTCCGGCGTTTCCGGCACATCGACGGTATAACCAGCCTCACGCATCTCGCACAGTAAGCGATGCAAACTCTGGAACACATCCAGATAGGCGGCTGTCCCCGCATTGCCCAAATTCGGTGGGAAATTGAACAGTGCGACAGCAACTCGTTTTTCGCTCATTGGCTTACGATTGAGCCGTACCCGCTTCACGATGCGGTTCACAATCAGGTCAATTTGCTCCGGCAAAGGAATGAACTTGTCGCTACCTTTCGTGGGTCCGCCGTAAACAATCGGTTCTGCCGCCCCATCCAACTCAGGAATCGCAATATTCATTGCCATCTGAATCGGACTCAGCCCGACATCATCCGCTTGCCATTCTTCTACTTTCTGGAACGCCAGCGGAATCATATCCAGATAACCCACATCCATCGCTTCAAGCGTCTCGCGTGCTTCATCAGGACGACTTTCTGCCATCCCACCCACCAGCGAGAAACCCGCCCCATTCAGCAACAGGTCAACATCCGCTTTACCAGCCTCATCGACATAAAATTGCTCAATTGCCGGACGAAAATCCAAGCCTGCGCTATACGCCGCCCGTACTTCGACACCCTGTTTTTCCAGCGAACGAATCAGCGCATCCAAATGGTCGGTATTGCCACTTAAAATGACTGTTCGCAAAGACAGCAACCCAACCACACCCGCCTGTGTCTTATGCCCATTTTTGCGTCGCCAACTCTGATACTCATCCAACGTTTCAAACGGCGCATCCGCATCTGGATGGTAAATTGCCGCGTCTGGATAATGAATCGGGTCAGCAAAGCTCAGGCTATCTTCGTATCCCGGCACATAACGGTCTATCAACAAGAGCATCAAATTAGTGACATTCTCTGGCGAGGCATGCAACCAGTAATCATGCGCCACGATATACGTGTGCAAATCACGCATTTTGCCCGGAATGAACTTCATGATTTTGCCCAGATTACGCATCATAGACAGCATCCGGCGACCCTCACCGTGCCCACCTTTCGGACGCAACTTTTTCATCCAACGTCCGAAAAAGCCTTTTTTCTTCTCTTCGTCGCCTTCTGGTTTTGCCAACACGAACTTGCCAATGCGCGTCATCCGCACCAGTGTTGGGTTACTGGTGATGATGCACACAGGCGCGGCACAATCCGCGAGAATATCTTCCAACGGGCGTACCAACTCCTCGCCAAAGAGCATCGACCCAAAGACAAAATCCGCTCGCGCAACATCCGCCGCCAATTGACGCAGCGCCTCCTCTCCGTGCAAATCGGTTGCATCGTAAAGGCTATAGTGCATATCTATATTGTGCTGCTGGCGTAACGTGCCAACCGCGTCGCGTAGTGCCGCGCCGTGATTGCCATCCATTGTCAAAAATACGAAGCGCATGTTGTCCTCCGGTGATGAGCATTGCTCGTGAGTGTGTGTTTGTAGCACGTTCGCACGCCCTACCCGCTACTGTTGCCTAGAAAGTGGGACGCCCAACAGGACGTCCGTTTTTGTTAAACTGAGCGTAACGATTAATCCCCAGCCGCCGTCAAACCATCTTCGTAATTCGGGAATCCCGCCAAGCCTTTCCAGCGGATTGATTCTGTCGTCTCACGCGGTTTCATCATGAACGCCTGAACAATTTGCATCCCGATACGTGCTTTGTAGTAAGCCGCTTTTGCTAGTGATACGGGGTCTTTACGCCCACCCAGCGCGACCACTTTCTGGTCATACTCAACAGCTTTATCGAGATAGGCGAAAATTTGCGGATTATCAGTTGGCATCGTCACAGGGTAAACCTGCGTGATGATGTCATTGCAGAGGCGAATTACTTTTTGGTCATAATCGCGCCATTCCAAACCCAGTGCTTCGTAGAAATCACTACGGCGTGCATCATTGAGGTACATCGTCGCATAGACAGCCGTCTGGAAGAAACGAATCCAGAACTTATTGCCGCCTTCGAGCAAGTCTGGTTGGCTACGCATCAAAATAGCGAAGAACTCACCATGTCGGTATTCGTCGTTGCACCATTCCTCGAACCACTTGAAAATCGGGTGAATCGTAAATTCAGGATTTTTCTCTAAGTGACGGTAAATCGTGATGTAGCGTGCATAGCCAATTTTTTCGCTCATATAGGTTGCATAGTAGATGAACTTCGGCTTAAAGTGCGTGTATTTCTTGCGCGTCTGCAAGACATGCAAATCAATCGCCACGTTTAAATCTGCCATCGTCTTATTCAAGAAACCCGCATGACGCCCTTCATCACGGCTCATGTAAGAGAAGATTTTCTTCAGTACGGGGTCTTTCAAGTTGCGAACCATCTCGGCATACAACAGACAACCACTAAATTCCGCCGTGCAACTGCGTTCCAAAAATTCAATGAACGCCTCACGCTGTGGCATATCGCTGAAATCGGCTGTGAATTGTTCATCGCGCTTAAAGTGGTTTTTGTTGTAATCGTGCGCGAACTCGTCCCGAATCCATTCCATCTCACTACGCATATGTTCGTAGTCAAGCGCGTCCACTTCGTCAAAATCAGTCGTATAAAAGCGCGGATTCAGTACCGCTTCTTCCATTGCGTGCCGTGTCGTTCCACTCAGTTCTGGCATTTCCATAATTCTTGCCCCCTTAAAGCAATTTTTTCTGGTACGTTTACGATAGTGATATTTCTCGTAGGGACAGCATAGATGCTGTCCGCCCTGCTTCCTCACCCATCCCTGTTAGCGTCCTGTATTCAGGGAGAGGTGACAATTAATCCTCAATTAGCTCGGTCACTTCCATCAAGCTACTGCTACGAATCAATTGCCGTTGCAACCAACTCGCCTTCGTGAGTCGCACTTTGCTCTCATAGGTGATTTCGCCTATCGTGCGTCCGGCGTCCAATTCCTGCTCCGGCATGCTCAAAATATGGAGCGTGTCACCTGGCTCAATTTCCATATGCGATGGCAACTCCACATGAAAGTGAAAATGCTCATGCTCACTCTGCAAACGAACCGTCGCGTCACCTTCGACCACTCGTTCAGCGAAATACCACTGCACAAGCACCACCCCGATAATGACCAAAAGTACCAGTACGATAAAAAGTTCCATTGTTAAGCCCCTCTCTATATAGAGAATTTTCTTACTACTTCGCTAAATCCTGTGCAGGTTTACGTCATCTCGCAAAATGGATGGTTTGCTAATGAACAGAAAACCCACGACAGTGGTAGTTCAAACTCTGAACTACAGCCCTACTTAAAAAATATTGCACTTAAACACGTACAGCCTCAATCAGCTTGACGTGATAAAAGCCTTGATTAATTACTTCGCGCCGTTGCACAGTCATCCCGCACTGTGCCAGCGTCTTTTCAACGACATCATCGCGTATCATCTGAATCTCTGTGCGACGATTACCCTGTGGGAATTTGCCACCAATCCAGTGCAACGTTGCTAACATACGGTTATACGGCGCATAAGTCAGCAACAACGTATTATTCGATTTTTGTGCCAGCGTCTCGCACATCGTCTCGAACATTCCTGCCGGATAATGCACCAGCACATCAAAACACGCGACGGCATCATATGTTCCTGCGACAGTGGCTAAATCTCCCGCGACAAAAATCGCATCGCGTTCCAAACCTGCGCGTTTCGCATGCCGTTTCGCTTCGTTGACCATGTTGGGCGCAATATCCACGCCCATCACCTGAAAACCCCGTGTCGCCATCGCCAGCGAAAATAATCCCGTTCCGCATCCCGCATCCAATAGCGACCCACCCGCACAACGGTCTTGCAACCACCTGATTGCCGTGCCCAGCATACGGTCATGCCCCTGCTGCACCATACGGCGTACATAGGACAAATCTTCCTCGCCACCATAGATAGCTGACCAACGGTCAAAGCCGACGCCATCGAAATAGCTTTGTAAATTGGATTTATGTTGCGCGGAATGGTCTGGCAACATTATTTCCACCCACCAATCGCCTCAAACATCTCGCGGTCATGGTACGGTTTCGGCACAGATACAGGTGGATTATTCAACAAGTATTCTGCGAGGTCTTCAAATGGTTGCGTGCATTTATCACGCTCTTCGCCCTCTTCCATTTGCCACATCGTCTGACCCTGCAAACGACTGCGACGAATCAAGTCATGGTATGGAATCTCTGAGATGACCTGCGAGCCAACTTTATCGGCGAACGCATCCAGCAAATTCGTCCCACCGCCGTATTCGTAATCAACACGGTTAGCGATGATGCCAGCCAATTGCACTTTGTGACGTTCGCTCTTTTGCGCGATTGCCAAACACAGCCGATTTGCCGCGAAAATGCTATCGAAATCATTGCAGGCGATAATCAAGCCCATATCCGCATGGTTCAACGGCGCACTGAATCCACCACACACCACATCGCCCAGCACATCAAACAAGATGATGTCGTATTTGTCGTACAGACCAAATTCATGCAAGAGCTTCACGGTTTCACCGACCACATAGCCACCGCACCCACTACCTGCGGGAGGACCACCACTTTCGAGCGTATCCACACCTGCATAACCCGTCATGATGACATCTTCTGGCTCAATTTCTTCGTGATGAAAATTCACGTTCGAGAGTGTGTCAATTACCGTCTCTTGTAACATACCCGTCAATGGAAAGGTGCTATCGTGCTTCGGGTCACAACCAATCTGCAACACCTTCGCACCCTTTTTTGCAAATGCCGCCGACAAATTCGCGCTTGTCGTGCTTTTGCCAATGCCACCCTTGCCATAAACTGCTAAAACTGTCCCAGCCATAAAATCTCTCTCCTTGTGTAAAACGTCGTGCGTGTGTCGAATGATTCTTCGCGTCACCTTCGTTTTGCCTCGTTGTAGGGGACAGCATCTATGCTGTCCGCATACCGAATGCAAGCACACCCGTCACCCTCTTACCTCCTTTTTACTCCCCCTCTCTCTTGATGGGAGAGGGGGCTGGGGGGTGAGGGTGAAAGTGGAAAGCCTATCCCCCGATAGCTTCCCGTGCCGCTTGCAATACATCAGCCGTCACTTCTTGATACCCATTTTCTGCCGCAAATTTTTCCGTATTACGACGGACTTTCTTGCGGACAAAGAACGGTACGCGCTTGAGGGTCTTTTCAGCGGCTTCCGTCCATAAGATGCTCTCGACATCTATCATGCCCTCTACCGAAACACTGCCGACAGGCTTCACAACCTCGTTCACAGGTGTTTCTTCTGCGGATGCCTGTTCGTCCTCGTCATAATCCAGCCCTGCATCCCCGAATAAATCAATGAGATGCTTCTCTAAGCCAAGTGTTGCTGTCGTATAGACCGTATCGGCTAAGTAATCCGCGCCATCAAACCCGAGCATCGGCGTATAACTCAGCAAGTGATTTTCAATATGCGTGGGTGGCGCGATGACCATCACTGGAATATCGAACTTCCGGCAGGCATGACGCTCCATTTGCGTCCCACACACCAAATCCGGCGCGAGCTTATCAATCAACTTTGCCACTTGCTGAAATTCATCCGTCACCAGCAATTCGCGTGGCAAATACCCGTCCAACTGTTCGCGCACCCAGTCAGCTTCGTGTGCGAGATACGTGCCAGCACCCGCAATTTCCATCGCCAATTCATCGCGCAAAAATTTCACCATGCCAACCGTGTGCGTGGCATCGCCAAACACAAACGCCCGCTTACTGCTGAAACTTTCCATATCGGCTGTCCGCGCAAACCACGGCACACCACTCGGCGCACTCATCCCGTCCAGTGAAAATTTCGTCAGATGTGGCATCTCGATAGCGGATTTGCCCTCTGCTTTGGCAACCTCATTGAGCATCTCCACTAATTTGTTCAGCCACTTGAGCGTCGGTTGCACGCCCATCGGCGCGTCATAGAGCGTTGGCGTCCCAAACGTACTTTCAAGGTAGTTCGCCGCGCCCTGCCCTAGCTCACGATACGGCGCGATATTGACCCATGCCCCCGCCAACCCGCGCAAATCATCTAGCGATGACCCCAACGGCACAACCGCATTAATCTCCACACCCAGCGTTTGCATGATGCGTCGCAAGCAAATCAAATCTTGGCGCGTATGAAAGCCCAAACTCGCCGGACCGATGATATTCACACTCGGTCTTTCGGTACGCGTTCTTTCGGTTGCAAAGCGTTTTACTAATGTCGTCAACAAACCCTCTGCCGCGACAATTTCCTGCATCCGATAGGGATTCGCATCGTAAACTAGCACCTCTGCGCCAATTTCATCACCGATATTATCCGCCACCTGTTGCAAATTCTCTTGCAACAAAATCGTGCTACAACTCGCACACACCACAATCAATTCCGGCTGGAGTTTGGCATCCACTTGACGCAAGGTTTCCGGCAAGCGAATTGTTCCCATCGCCAAATCTGACCCACTTACCACACTCGTCGTCATCTGTGGAAAATCCGGCGTGCGTTCCAGCATCGTAAAAATCGGATTCACATAATCATCGCCCTGTGGCGCATGAAAAATCGCGTGTACTTTTTGCAAACTGTTCGTGATACGCCCGACACCATGATGTGCAGTGCCTTCATACATCCAATACGCTAATCGCATAACTGACTTTTCCCCTACTAAATACTGTGATTCGTCGGAATCGCGGCGGGCATGATACCTGTACGCCACACAGGGTCATCCAGCACATCCAACTGTGCATGACGGCGCATACTTTTCGTGAACATATTCGCCAGCGTACCGACGCCCGTCCAACCATGTATCGGCATGAAAGCAAACTCTGTACTCCATTTCGCCACAATGCCATGCCCAATCAACGGGTTCGTCGTCGCCATCGTGCTAATCACGAGGTCAACGTTCTGCTCTTTCATATCCCGCACCTGACGGTCAAAATTCGGTTGCTCAACCACTTTTACGCCTTCTAGGGCGGCGAGTTCGTGTTTATGAAAACGCTTGTTGATATACGTGCTACTCGCTTCTACCACGTCCGCACCAGCAGACACCAAGAAGCGTGCGAGCGGCAGTTCCAGCAAATTATCTGCCGTGAAGAACACTTTTTTCCCGCGCAACAAGTCCACATGATCGCGGATGTTGTCCCATGCACGGGCTTCGCGTTCGCTCAAATCAACTTGGATGCCAAATTCTGCCGCCAAATCTTCCCAAAAACGGCGTGTCCCATCAGGACCAAAGGGGAACTGTGAGGATAAGATTGTCGCGTCACGCCCATATTTCAGCTTGCGTGCGACCTTCGCCAAGTAGGGCTGAATCGGTGCAATCACCGTATTAGGTCCAATGCGTGGCATGCGGTCAAAGCGATTCGCTGGCAAAAAGCCCGCTACTGGAATACCTAACTTTTCCGCTTCTGCTTGGAAATCCCCTGCAATCACTTCATTGACTGAGCCTAAGAAAACGACTTCTTTCGGGTCGTCGGCTGTCGCTTCTGGGCAAAATGGCAACAGGGCTTGCAAGACGCTATCTTCTGCTTGGCTGAACGTGAAATCCAAGCCACTCGCTGGCACAAATAGCACAGGCAAATCGGGTTGCGTCAGGCTATCTGCCAAACCTTGAAATTCAACTTTCATCACTTCTGGTGTACAGGATGAGAGCAGGAAAATAACGGATGGTTGGTGGTCAGCGCGGATTTCTGCAATGAGGTCTTCTAACTGAGGCGCTTGGGCGCTCAAATCTTCTTCTTCGATGAGTGCCACTCCAAAACGCGGTTTCGCAAAAATCATCACCCCGAGCGTATTCTGTAATAAATGAGCGCAGGTATGCGTGCCAAGTATCAGGAAAAAGCTATCCTGAATCTTCTGATACAACCAGCCGACGCAGGTCAAACCACAAAAACTATGATAAGCGCCGTCTTCTCTATTAATATCTACCATCTGTCTTTATCCCCTCTTAAAATGTACTGCTTTGTGTGTGTCTGTAGTTCAAAGTCTGAACTACGCCCCTATCGCTTACTTTGTCCTATGCAACGTCATTCTTCCCGCAATAACTGATTGAGCGTTTCCACTACCGATTCAATTTGCTTGCGTAACGAGGGCGTCACTGGCAACTTTTTATTTTCGCGCCACCATGTCGTGTACCATCGCAAGGTATTCTGAAACCCGACCATCACCTCATCTGCGTCTAACGGCTGAACCGTCTCTTGCAGTTGTTGCATCGCCTGTTTAGCGTCGGCTGGCGATACCTCTGGTGTTGTCGCAAGGATATTTTCTGCACGTAACAGAAATAACTCGCGTTCAATCGTCGGGAATTGCTCGTCAATCTGGCGAATATTCCCCAGATACGTCACCGTGCGCTGGCGCGGATTGCCATCCTCATTACGGAAACTCTCCATCAGATACGCATCATGGAATGTCACATTGGCGATGTCAGCATTTTTGTGCTTTCTGACCACCCACCGGACAAACACCTAAGCGAATCCTCGGTCTTTCGTCTCTGTATCAACACAATCATGTGTCGTACAGGCATGTATTCAATTGCTTGCGGTTATGAAAAACGGAAATTAACTAACGACCAAAAAACGTGAACATAAGGGGACGGGTTATGCGCTCACAATAACGGTCATATTGCCCCAAGAGCAGTGGATTACAATAATGCTAAGTACCGTGACTTATTTGTAACTGCATGTATCATCACAAACGAGTGACAGATGTCATACATTGACCTGTCAAATGTCATAGTGCATGCTATCAGAAACGTGATTCGTGTTATTAAATTAACAGTAAATTTATTTTCCACTCATAAACAGGCTGTTTTCCACCTTTTATGAATGCCACATGAGTAATTTTACCCCTTTTATGAGAAGATAACAAGTGGTCATCGACGACAGATAAGTCGCAACATATCCGAGCATCAGCCTTCATCTACTAGCACATACAAATAGCCCTCTACCCCGTTACCGAATATCTTTATATGTCGTTGCAAATAGCCTTCATCGACAAGGCTCTCGATTAGCTCAATCAAATGTGGGGTTTTGGTACGCTCCAATGCCCGTGCAATCTGCGTGCGCGTCAAGCCACCCTGCGCATTCGCTACCACATCAACAATCAACGCGAGTGTTTCATCTTTCGGACGATGGTCTTGTTTGCTCATACTTGCCTCTGCATCCTCAAATCATTAACGTTGTTACTTTACCAAAAAACATTGGCAGACTTATCATCCCTGAACAGCTGAAAACTAACAACTGATGACTGTTTACTGAGAGCAAAAATAATCTATACATCTAAATACCACCTAGGGCAATCGCGTTAAAATTTTCTCACCACGAAGGCACAAAGAACACGAAGAAATGAAGCCAAAACAGCTATATTTTGCACAACGTTACGTTTTTAGAAGATACATTTTTGCAAAATTCGTGTTTTCATATGAAGATTTTCTCTGTGTCTCTGCGACTCTGTGGTTCAAAGGTTTTTTTACATCTCATTTCAGTTTGATGCGATTACCCTAAAATACCACCTTATATCGTTGCACGATTGTTGCGACACCCTTATAATCTGCTCAATAGTGCTAACATAGTTTATAAGAAGGATGTTATGGAGTTCGTGGAGCTTGATGCCCACATGCAATCGTTGACCCCGCACCAACTCAAAATTGTACAAGCTGTGTATGACGCTGGTGATACATGGCTCACACGCTCAAAACTCGCCCGTGCGCTCGAAAAACGTCGCCTCACCCCCTACGATATAGATTGCTTAAAAATGCTGACCGAAATCGCGCTCATCCACACGTCTACCCAGCCGACAACAGCGCCTGGTTCTGATTTTGCCTACATTTACAATATGCCCGATGAAGTTGCAACAACGCTTCAGCAATGGGCAGAGCAAAATAGCAAAAAATCTGACGACAGCAAGCGTAAACCCATTAATTTATCCGACGAATAACAGCAAATACATTACATATCCTTGCGGCATCACAATCTATCGTTATAATTTATGCGTTGCAAAATGGCATTGTTCTCTGGGGTAGCGGTGCATCAATGATTCCACCAATCAAGCAAGACCCTCTCAACCTAATAGGCAAATTCGTAGATGATTATCTTGTGATTGACTATCTGGCAACAGGGGGTACATCACACATTTACAAGTGTCGTCGCGGTAGCAGTGGTACAATCCTCGTGATTAAGATTATGCGCTATGCCCTGCGCTCAGAACCCGATGCCAAACGTCGGATGCACAAAGAAATTTTTGTCCATAAGCAACTCTCACACGCGCATATTATCCCTTATTATGATGATGGTCGCTTTGAAGGCTTGCCGTATGTCATTCTAGCATATGCGCCACTCGGCAGTTTGTATGATTTTACGGAAATGTTCCCACACGCAATGACACTCGGGCAAGTCGCAGAGTTTGTAACCCAACTTGCAGATGCCTTACATTATTTGCACGAAAGAGAAATCATCCACCGTGATGTGAAGCCCAGCAATATTTTACTCAAAAATGAACACAACGTCATGCTAACCGACTTCGGCATTGTGCGTACCAACGACATCAACTTGCGCTATAGTTTTCAACCTGGCACACTTAATTACATGGCGCCTGAACAATTAGATAGCCTCGATGCTGATTATACATCCGACCAATTTGGATTAGCTGTCGTTACCTATTGGCTACTAACAGGCGAAAAAGCCTTCCTCGCAGAGGACCGCGCCGAAGCAAAAACACAACGTCTCATTGGCGCACGTCCTGTCCACGAAATTGACCTGCGTCTCCCTCGTGAACTCAGTGCGGTTATGAAACGCGCCATGCATCACAATATGAAACAGCGTTATACATTCATTGAAGAATTTGCCTACTCGCTCTCCAAAATCATCAATGAAAATGACTTAGCCGACAAATTAACCTATCCCGCACGCGAACACCCCGAACCTGTGCAAGAAATCATCGCAGATACATCCGATGACCCACCTATGCGCCTACCAGGTGAAAAACGTTCACCCGATACCACAACCTATTCACGCCGTCCAAATACAAATCAGTCGCTCATCAGCGTGCGCTTTGTCGCCATTTTGTTGATAATTGTACTGGTTGGCGGACTTGCCGTCATTTTTATACAATCCAACCCCAATGATATTATTGCCCGTGACCCTCTGGTAGTGCTAGAAGACCTGCGCGCCAACAGCACACCAGCGCGTGAATTTCCGTGTCAGAGCTTTATCATTTATTACAACGAAATTGCTGTGCAAGTGTATCGTAACAACCCCGATTTCAGTAATTATGCCCTACTAACGAGCGAAACAGCCGCCACCCGCACCATTGCTGAGGATGTTTGTATGAGTGAAAATGCTGGTGCGACCATCTCCATAGACTTTGACCTGTGGCAATCCATGCGTGCAGAAATCCGTAGCTTCTATGATTAAACCCGCGCCAATTCCAAACAATCCGCTATACTGCATGCCATATTAGCCACTTGTATCCTAAGGATTGACCATGCTCTCCCCTACTGATTTTTTTGACCTATCAGCAACCGCCCATACTGCCCTTTTTGACGATACGACTTATGTATGGGATGCCATCTCGCGCATTAAGCCTTATGTCCGTAGCTTACTGACCACTACCCATCAACCCAATAGCGATAGCATCAACGTACATCCCAGCACTGTTATTGAAGGCGACGTTTATATTGGCAAAAATGTCACTATCGCGCCAGGGGTCTACATTCAAGGACCAACTGTCATTGAAGATAATGTGGAAATCCGTCAGGGGGCGTTCATTCGTGGGGATGTCTTGCTGGCAAAAGGCAGTCTCGTGGGGCATGCCACTGAAGCTAAACAAACTATCTTGCTAGAAAATGCCCATGCGCCCCATTTTTCCTACTTAGGCGAGAGCATTCTCGGCAGAAATAGCAATCTTGGGGCAGGCACAAAATTATCAAATTTGCCCGTCAACTCTGTAAAAGACGAAACGACAGGCAAGCGCCCAACGATTAAACTCAATATTGGTGGCGAAACCTACGATACTGGACTCGCAAAATTCGGCGCAATCTTAGGCGACGATGCCCAAACAGGTTGCAACTGTGTCACCAATCCCGGTTGCATTATCGGCGCACGCACGCTCGTCTACCCTCTCACGTCACTTAGCAAGGGCTACTACCCAGCCGATAGCATCGTCAAATTGCGCCAAACACTCGAAATTGTCGAACGTCGCTAAAAATGGTACAAAATTTACATCATCGTAGGGACGCCATATTCCTGGCGTCCGTGAATGATAGAAAATTGTCTTACTCAACGACCCCAAACCGCAAGCCCGACCATGTATTATCCAGCGATACCTGCCGATTCGGTTTCAAGCCACCTGCAATCGCAATCTCAGCGAGGCTATCCCGATTGAGGTCAGTGGCGACTTTAGCTTTTGCCCCACCTTTCGGGTAACACAACCAGATAGCCCCCTCCTCTGTGATTGCATGTTTCGCCTGTTCAACACGCTCTGCAACAGTATCCGCTTGCGTGACAAAAATCTGCACCATGTCGGTTGTGTCGTCTAGTGTCGTCACAATCATCACCTCATCCGGCAAGGGCGCTAACACTGCATCCACATACCCATCAGGCGCATCGACTACCGCAACGGTGTACCCAGATTTGATATACATTTTCTCTGCTAAGGTCTTTGCCATATTTACAGTCTTTCGCTATGTCAATTTCTGTATCAGTCTAGCATTGTCAGCGATACATGGCTTGTAAAAATTGGACATCTATTGATTACGTGCCTCTAACTCAGCAAAATAGGTTTCAAACTCAGCGAGTGCCTCAAAGAATATATCCTTACCATCCGAAGTAGGACATGCCTCAGCCGTATTAATACTCGGTTGAGCCAGTTCCCAGCCCACATCTAAATCGCCTATCAGATAGTGTGCAAAAACAACGTGGAAAACATCTAAGCGTGCTTCCATCGCATCAATGACTAAGTCATCACAGATCGCTTCGCCAGAAAGCATCGGAGGCATTGTTAACCCACCATCCGCTGACACAATAAATCGGTCTCTCGCAATCTGAATTTCACTCAACGCATATGCCCCATCCACTAGCATGTAGATAGTCTCCGCTGCTGGAAAATCTAAGTACTCAAACGATACAGGGTCATAGTAAAAACGTCCGACAAGTTCCGGCACACCATCGCCATTAATGTCTGTATATTGATGCCAAGTTTCGCCGACGATACTGTGTTCCGGCGTCACATCGGCTATATCGACACCGTCCCACTCTAGCATACTCAGATACCATCTTGGCGACGACCCACCCGCCGATCCTCGTATATAAAATTCTGGTCGTCCGTTGAAATCACGATCTGCGAAAGTGCCAAGTTCAAGTCCTTCGGCTGAACCAAAGCCTGCACGTTCTAATTCCATATAATCATGGATAATCTGACCATTTGCCCTAATCTCATATACGCGAATTTGCATCCCTCTGTATGATACTGTGTGAGGATATACGATACCGACAAGCACAGAATCCACATAGTGTTCACATACTACGAAAAATTCAGTCAAAGTATCTGTATACATGAGGTTATTGGTGTCTAGATGGCTCGTATTGGCAATCATTGAAAGCGTTGGATGTACAAACCCAAGTTCAGTTTCAAGCATTTCGACTGTCAGTTCACCATCGGGATAGTAAAAATGTATTTGCTCAGGGCATTCGTAATCCGTTTCATCTAAACTCTGACGCGCAAAACCAAAGTCACTCTGAAATAGCAAGACCATCACACCAAAAATAGCGACTATACCCGTTATCACAAAAGTCATTTTCTGCATTTTTTGTACCCTCTCTGCACATCACGCACACCAACTTGTATCACCAACGATTACCTCGCCCAATTTCTCGTCTGTCAGCGGATGCCACCACACCAACACGCCATCTTCCCGCACAGTCACCACACGCTCTCCGCTCGGCGACACACTGTACTGTCGCACAGGCACTGTATCCTGCAGGAAAAAATGATGAATCTCTATGTTGCTCACAGCATCCACCACACTCCCCTGCAACACAAATGGCATATCAGGATAGATTTCTACTTGCGGATTATTCGTCAATATGGGTGCATACACCGCAACAATACGTTGACTATCGGTTGTCCATACAATCTCGCTGACTTGTGCCGGAAATAGAATATCACCTGTCGTGTTCACTGTCGGAAACAGTGATACCCAATGCTCAATAGTATCGGGCGTTGTATCACGCAATACAAAACCTTCTATTGAGATAAACGCCGCTTCCCGCGTGCCATCAGGACTCAATCGCCACCAGCGTTCACGCAATATAGGGAAGGTATCCGAAAATGTTAATTCAGGTGTCTCAAATTGAAATTGCAAGCCTTCCACTTGACCAGTGATACCTGTTTCGTCCCATCGTAAATGAGAGATACCAACATCAGAGAAGCGATTTGTAACAGGCGAAAACCCACCATCCAATAACGCTGGAAATAGCAATAATTCTGAATACGGTGGCGGATTACCGAACGGCGGGGGATATTTGAGTGCTAACAAAAAGTTGTTATCCGGCGACCATACAAGCTCTTGTATCCGACTGCGTACACTCATCTGAAAGGGGTCAAGGATAGCGCGCAACTCACCTGTCTCAGCATTGGCGATTGACCATCCCTGCACACCTCTTTCAGCATCATCGGGCGATACATGGTCAGGCAACACCACCCACTGGCTATCCGGCGACCATACGATGCCTGTCAGCGATGTTTGGTCAAATATGCTCTGGGGCGCAACAACTGTCTGTTGCAATTGCATATCGGCATCGTAGAACAACACGCCCTGCAAAGTCATCACTGCCAGCCGTGTACCATCCGGCGACCATTGCACATCCTGAATAATCTGTTCTTCACATTGCCATCGCGCTTGTGCCTCCACAATAGCTACCAGCAAAAACAGGCAAATCCCTAAAATTATCGTCACCCTGTGCATGAAAACCTCCTTTTCCTGTCAGCTAATCATAACTACTACACACTCATTATGTGCATCCCGCAGGCAGAACGTATAGCAAGCCATGAAAATCCATAGTCAGGCACGCCCCTCTCCGCTATCATGAACATACTTTATCCTTAGCGAACAGACAGAGACAATTCAACAATGGCAGAAGCAAGCTCCCCTAACAAACTCAATGCGTGGGTACAAGCAACCCGTCCGCGTGTTTTTACAGCCTCATTTGTCCCGATGGGCATCGCCGCAATGATTGCGGTGCAAGATGGTGTGTTCAATTGGCTGGTATTCATATTATCGCTGGTTGGTGTCATGTTCCTACAGACAACCGCCAACTTGGTCAACGAGTACATGGATTTCAAACGTGGCTCAGATGACCTCAAGGAAGCCGGACAGAGCATGGCACTCAAGCAAAAATTACTCACCGAAAACGAGATTCTTTATGGCGCAATTTTCGCTACGATTGCTGGTTCAGTGATTGGTTTGTACCTACTTTTCCAGAGTGGACCTTGGCTTTGGTGGATTGGCATCGGTGGTGTGCTGATTGCGATTACCTACACAGCAGGTCCTTTCCCCTTAGCGTACAATGGCTTAGGCGAAGTCGCGGCTGGCATTTTCATGGGACCGATGATTGTTCTCGGTGCGTATTACGTCATGGAACCGAACATCAGCACAGCAAAAGCCATTGAACTCTGCTTGATTTCTTTCCCAATTATGTTCACGACTGCCGCCATCCTGCACGCGAATAATATCCGTGATTTACCCGCAGACCGTGTTGCCAACAAGCGCACGCTGGCAGTTCTGTTCGGGCGCGAAACCGCACGCAAAGAATTTGCTTTCTTGTTGATTGCCAGTTACGTCTCACACATTCTGCTGGTCATTGTCGGTTGGATGCCCCCAACCACGCTCATTTCTTTTATCACCTTGCCGATTGCCTACCGCCTATTCACCATTTTCAACACCGAAACCGACCCTAAAATCTTGCATCCTGCACAAGGCAATACCGCTAAATTACACGGTCAAATTGGCTTGCTGATTGTCGTTGGCTGGGCTATCTGGCTAATAGGTCGCACCTTTATCGGAGCGTGATATAATAATCTTGGTATACAAAGTAAGCCATGTGTTGCTAAATGCACGCGCAACACATATCAGGGGAGACACATTCACTCATGAGTATGACAGAAGCTGAGTTAAAACAGCACACGCAAGAAGTCGCGGAACAACTCAAAGAAGATAACCAGAAAGCAATCGCCCAAATCAGCAAATTAATTGAATTGCTGGGGCGCGAATTTGTACAGAATTACGTCGAAAAAACCAAAGAAATCGAAGCAAAAGGCGGTTTGAAAACCGACGATGGCTCGCGCCGACGCACAACAGGCGGCGTTTTCTTCTACCTGATTAAAGTCGCTGTCCCCGATGAAGTGCGCGACAAAATATTCCCGCGTTTTGGCATGCGTCGCACAGGTAATGTCATCAAGTGGGAAGAGCGCATGAAATATGTCGCAGAGATGGTCGCAGAAGAAACGGCTGAACATGGCGAGATGCACAGTGTCGAAATTCGCGTCAAAGGGCGTCCTGGCAAAATCCTTGTCGAGGATAACTCCGTCGTAACCACCCTCACGCACACACATAGCAGTGTGCCATTTGCCTATGGTGTGCCACAACCGCCCACCGATGTATCAACTGTTTACGTCGTCTACATGCCAATTCGTAAATGGCGCGATGTTGAAGAGTTCATCAAGCGTGCGCCTTCGGATGTTCTAATTGTCGATGGCACACTAATTTGGGACGCGGAATCCAGTACACTCGCTGTCTTTGCGCGGAATGTCACCACCCGCCGTCGTGAACGCGACATTCGACGTGGTATCCATAGCCCCGTTCCATCAGAAGACGGCGACTATGATGATGACGAAGCCGAAGAAACACCCAAAAAAGCGAAGGCAAAAGCTCAACCAGAGCCAGAACCCGAACCAGCCGAAGAGATTCCAAACGGCATGTCTGCTGGCGATTACGCCCAATTCAAGAAGTTACAAACCGCCGCCGACAAATATCGTGAGCGCATCAAAGAGATGGAAGCCAGTGGTAATCGGGGTGTCAAAATGACCAAAACCTTGCTCGCCAACACAGAAAATCAAATCCGCAAATTAGAGCAAAAATACGACCTTTAGCACATAAAACAAGGCAATCTTTATACGGGACGCATGTCAGCATCCCGTATATATATACGCAGAGACAAAATCTCGCCGTGCGATGAGGTTGCCATGCGCAACCTTCAATTCAAATACGCATTCACATCACTCACAATCTTGCCCATCTTCTGGAACTCACGTTGCGTCGCTTGTAGCAAATGGCGCATATTCACAGGTACATCGTCTGCTACTGCGAAAAACGCCGCCGCCAGCGCAATATTACGGATATTGCCTCCACTCAAATTGAAACGCTCTGCCAACAAGCGCCAGTCAATGTCCTCTGCTAAGGGCGTCTCGGCTGGGAAAACCCGCCGCCAAATTTGCTCCCTGTAATCGGCATTCGGGAACGGAAACTCCACAATGAATTGCATCCGACGCACAAATGCCTCATCCATATTTTTGCGCAAATTGCTCGTCAGCACGACCACGCCATCGTATTCTTCCATCCGTTGTAACAAAAAGCTGACCTGCATATTGGCAAAGCGGTCTTGCGCATCACTGACTTCACTCCGTTTGCCAAAAATCGCGTCGGCTTCATCAAAAAACAAAATCGCATTACTCGCTTGTGCCTCCGCAAAGACCTTCGCAAGATGCTTCTCTGTCTCGCCAATGTATTTACTGACCATCGTAGACAAGTCAATTTTGTACAGGTCAAAGCCCAGTGACCCTGCGATTATCTCTGCCGCCATCGTCTTGCCCGTCCCACTCGGCCCCGCAAACAAGACCGTTAGTCCTTTGCCCAGCGATAATTTCTTATCAAAGCCCCACTCATGATACACACGCCAGCGATACTGCACCTGATTGTGAATCTCGCGCAAAATCGCTTTCTGCAAATCCGGCAAGACAATATCATCCCAGCCGTAGCGCTCCTCAATCGGTTTTGCCAACGCCGACAACTCCCGATTCGACTGCGCCCGACACGCCACACGCAAATTTTCAGCAGTCAATCGTGGCTCTGCCATCAAAGTTTTTGCATGACTATCCGCATGCCGAATCGCGCCTGCAATTTGTCCAGCCGTGAAGCGATAATTATTCGCTAACTGCGTGATGTCTACACTATCATCTACATGATTTGACACAGGCGCTAACAACACATCCCACAATGCGACACGTTCTGTAAAGGTCGGGCGTGGAATCTGTAACGATAGCTGATGCCGTGTCTGTGAAGGCATCATCGTGCGCCATTGCCCTACCCCGCCTAATATCACTGTTCCATGATATGCACTAAATTGGGTAAAAAATGCGTCTCGCAAGGCACTGTGTTTCGTATCGAACAAGCTATCAAAATCCGCCCAATACAACACACTACCCGTCAACAATGCCTCGCGCAAAATCAAGCGTACCGTCAGCGCAAAATCTGTTTCACTAATGAGCGCAGATGCCTCCACCACCAGCAAGCGCCGACCCCATTCTGCACACAACGTCTCTGCTATAGTCTGCTTACCAACACCCTCATCACCCTGTAGATAGAGTGTCGTGCGCGTCGTCATCGGGTCACGTTGACTGAATAGCTGTAAGTTATCGCGCAACTCATCCGGTAATACCAGCGAGGCTATGCTCTGCGTTGGTGTTTCCATAGCGAGATATGGCGCAAGTGCAACATCGGGCGTATCAATATCCAGCAAATAGCGCACCAGCCGTTCATCAACGCGCAACGCCTGTTGTAAATGGGGCGTCTGAGAATTGTCATCCTGTGTCTGTAAAAGGCGATAGTGCTGTAGCGGAGACGCATCATCGAGCCAACGCCGTAATTGCACTTTTTCCGCAAACGACGCACATAGCAAATTCAGCACTAAGTCAACAGACGGATACTTCAAATTGACATCATTTTGTAGATAAGCATAGAGCATCGCATAGCGCGTATCCAATGCAGGCAACAAGCACACCAGCAATATATCAACCGCGCTATCCGACAAACCGAACACTGTCTGCAAGAGGCAAATGCGCAATAGCACCCCCTGTTCTTGCGACACGCGCTCCCGTTCGCGTATCTCAGCCGTGAGGGATTGCAACGCGCTTTGTGCTTCGTCGGCTGTCCATGCCCCCTGCGCCGTCACCCAACGCGGTGTGCCTGTCGGTTGTGCCAATAGATGGTCAATATCCGCATCCGTAATGAGCAAACCGGCATACTCGCTCCCCAACCCAGCCGATTGCCGTGCATGCCACACCTGCATCTGAATCAGCAAATCCATACGCTCAATCATCGCCATCACATGCGCCAGTGAATGCTCAAATGCTTGCACCATGCTGAAACCCTTTTACGTTTTTGCCATGCTGTTAGTGATTCACATCAGAGGTTTATTTCGGACACGATAGATCGTGTCCCTACAAGATTCTACACTATAAGTTTGGGGGACTTTAAAAAACTATCATTTGTAGGGACGGCATCCATGCCGTCCGAGATTAACCCCAAATTCTAACTACCATTGGCAATCTATTACAATTCTTCATGTTGAAAACCAACTATCACCCCTGATACTGCGCCAACCGCGCATCCAACCCAGCCGTCGCCAACGCATCCATCGCAGGTTGCAACTCCGACGCAATATTATCATTCGGACGACTATCCGATAGTTTATCTATCTTGCCTTGTATCCGTGCGAGGTCGCCATAATGATCAATTCGATACTCCACTACTTTCGTCAGTAGCTCAGTCAACTGACCCAGCCGTCCCTTACCAAGATTATCATCTGTCAGCCCCGCATAGCAGAAATTCGCTATCGCATCCGTAATTGTCTCGTAAACGTGGTTGCTACTGCGTGCCGCAAACGTGAAGCCATCGTTCGTGCGCTGGAAATTCACCCGTTCGCCACTGCTGAGTGTATACGCGCCCACCCGCATCTGATTGTGATAATAATTATCCATTTGACCACTCGAAATCGTTGGTACGTTCGGATAGCGCCAATTAATCGTGTGTGAAAATTCATGCGCGATAATCTCTGTTGAGACAAAGCCTAAGCCCTGTCCCGTCGATAGCATCTCGCGCTGTTTCTTGAACATATGATTGCCAAAATACATCACATACCCGCGACGGTTCATGCCATACCACACACTCGTCCGTGCCGTATTCACATTCCCTGTTGGATTGCGTTTGACCAATTGCGGGGCATACAACACACGGAACGCATTCACTGCATCAATGGCGGGGTCAACGCCTGTAAACAGTGGCTTCAACGATTCGCCAAATATCTCTACGACAGCGAGTATCGTTTCAATTTCTTCTTCGTTATCCCACGTCCCGCCCATATCACTGCCCAGCGCAACCCCGTACTGCAATAATTTATCACGCGCACTGAGATTACTCGGTAGCGCAGTGCCTATACCAGCCGTCACCGTGACCGCAGGGGCAGTCGGTGCATTGGGCGTGCTTTGGATAGTCACTTGTGGCGCAGGCGCTTGTTTCGGTAGCGTATATTCCCAACTTTGCACTGTCCGCCAGAGAATCGGTTGCGCGTGCAAATCTTCCCATGTCAAAAAACTGACCTGTTGCCATTCTAAATCCGCGCAGGCATTCAAAAACGTATCAATCTGGTCAGGACGCGCCCGCCAGCGCAAGCCATTAGCATGCTGTCCGGTGGTTGACGCAGTCGGCATGATAGTCGCTTGCGGATACTGTTTACTATAATCAGCTTTCAGTGCTTCCAGACGCGCCCGCACATCCCCTGCGCGTGTATCCAACGGCACAATCGGCACCATCACATCGGCAACAGCGGCAAATTCTTCTTCAGGAAAAGTGGTATCTATGAGCGGTACAGCACATCCCAGCGTGATACCATCCGGCAAGGCATCCATCAGGTCATCGAGATAGCCCCGTGCTTGCCGAATTGTCCATTGCCCTTGCGGATAGACAATCACCTGCGAGACACCACACGCCTCCAAGCGCCTTGCTAAAGTTTGCGCTTGTTGTTCAGGCGATAGGTCAGCATAGCACGCGCCCCACCCCCACACAGAAATCGTGTTCTCTGCCAGAAATGCCAAGCGATCTGCAAACATATCGGCGGGGATGACTCCTTCGTCAGGCAATCCCCGCACGCCATCCGCAAGGCGCACCACAATCTGCGGAATCTCACTTTCCAACAAGTCAGATGTCAACGCATCCAAGGTCGGCGCAGTCTTCTCTAATTGCCGTATAAAATAACCCCGCGCTACTGTTACCATAAGTTTATGTCTCTGTATGCGTTTGTATGATTTAAAAGTATTTCTCTGATACAGCTCTCGGAAATATCATGTATACATTTGGTATTTCGCACTAGAAGGACTTATGCTGGACAAAAATTGACAAGGTAATAACGGACAGGGCAAGCCCAGTCCCTACATTTAGTGTTGGTTTATTGACCATTTAAGCTCGAAAAATCTACCAACTATGTAGGGACGCCACCTTGGTGCGTCCGCGATTTAATACCATATTCAATTCTTAACTTGCATTAATACTACTCAACCACAAAAGTTTCAGATGTTATTTTGTGCATCTCAGCGGGCGAACACACAGGTTCGCCCCTACACACAGTCATTTGCTTAGGGGAGTGCCTATGTGCGCTCCCGAAATAACATAACCATTTTCTGGAAACTAAATTGGTCATGTAGTACGCTCCTATAGCGAACATTTTGAGATAGGTTGTTCGAGCATCGCCTCAATAGTCAGGGTGAGGGTTCGTAGTAATCAATAATCGTTGATTTCCTCTATGTCAGCGTAGGTATCATCATCGTCGTCATCGGTGTTTGTCGTCCCCGCAGGCTCATCCGCGCCCGAATCCGATGACCAATCGACAATATCATAGTCATCGACCACAAAGGCATCATCCGACAAATCATCATCAAAATCGTCTGCAACTTCAACGGCACTTTCCGTTGTATCCGACGCAGGAAACTGTGCTTCAAAATCTTCTTCGTCAATGGGGTCTGGCTCAGGTGGCGCAGGGATGTCTTCCTGTATTTCAGGTACAGTATCTTCTACAGACGTTTCTGTGCTGGGTGCTGTCGCTTGTAGCGCATCAATATCGCTCAAATCCGGCGCATCCGCACTGACATCTGGCATGACAATAGGACTTTCCATAGTTGGAATCTGTTCATTGTCATTCACAAGTTCTTCAACCGCGTCTTCTGTATCTGTCACCGTGCTATCGGTATTACCTTGAATGACAACATTTATGCCTGTTTCAACCGTCTCAGGGTTCAGGTCCACTGTGCTTTCAGATGATTCTGGAGTAGGGTCGGCTGGCTCAGAAATGACCGTTTCTTCAGGTTCAATTGTGCTATCTACTGTCGCATCTACAGGTAAAGTCACACCCGCAGGCGCAGGGTCAGGGTCATCCTCTGGTTCGTCACTACTATTGATTTCATCCACATCATATTCAGGTGGCTGTGCGCTGACCAATTCTGGACGCTCCGGCGTCGTTGTTGGGGTGCGCTGACTGGCAGCATTTGCGAGGTTCTGCACTTCTTGTTGTTGCGCCCGAATGCGCTCCCGCCGTTGACGTTCGCCATCAAAGAAGTTTGTATTTAAATCCTCTTCGGTCTGGCGAAACTGTCCCGCACGCGGGGTCTCTTTTGCATTTTTCACCATCGCCGTCAGTTCTTGCAGTTGGTCTTCGTCTACTTCACCATCGGTTGTTGTCAGGAATGCACGCAAAGTTGCATCGAGGTCGCGTTCAGCATCCCCTTCTTCATCGCCTTCACCCCGCGCAATTTGCCCCCACTGTGAAATTTCTTGCTGAAGCACATTTTCCACTTCTTGCACCAATGCAGGGAAATGTACAGGCGCGTCTTCTTTCGCAATCGAACTCAAATCTGGAATTACCAATTTTGCGCGTTCAAGATTGAGTTGGGTATCGCGGTACAGCGATAATTGCCTATCCCATTGATACAATTGCCGGAACGCCGCAATGTACGACACAATCGCTGGAATAATTGCCGTCAACAGCGAAATCATCGGCGCCCAAATATCATCATCAGAGACGACAATCCCGAGAGACGCGAGCAAACTCGAAATCGTCATCAGAATCGCGCCCATACGAAACGCCGAATCGACATTCAACTCATATTCTCGCGCCCGCTTCTGGTAATAGTCCAACTGATACTGCACCCGTCTATCCCAGTAAATGCGCGTCAGCTTATCTGCCATTTCAGCTTCTAGATGTGCCGCATTTGCCGTATCTGCCGCTGATTGTGTACGAGCGCCATTGTCGGCTGGTGCTTGTTGTGGATTAGCCATCTTGTGTCTCCTCCTTACGCAGTTCGTAAACCTTGTTGCGCAAGGCAGTCACCCGATTGGGTCCTTTGTAACTGCCCAAATGCGCCAAAAACTTGAAGTAAACGATGCGTAATTCTTCGGTTAATCGCCGATACTGCGCCCAACGCTGACGGGGTTCGCCGTAATTTGCCAATAGCGTATAGTAACTCGCCCGCGCACTAATGATGGCAGTACAAACCCCCAAGAAAAAATTTAACTGCCCCAACAAATCTAACTGCGTGGCATCCGGCAGTTTCAAGCCCAATATTTTGACTCCATCAACGATATCAACCGGCAAACCATGAATATAACTGTTCAACACCGAAATGAGTGTCGTGAGCAAAGCCGCTACCAAAAAGATGCGCTGGTAATAGTAATAACGACTTTGAAAGTGCGATGCCTTCTGATTAAAATCCCAGAAAACAGGCATCAAGTAGCGTTCCAAAATCTCTAAATCGGCTATCACACTCGGAAATTGCTGTAAGCTCACATCGCCAATATTGTATTTGCTTGTCAAAGCATCATGGAGCGCCTGTTCCATCTTTTGGGGTTGCTCGTCTTCTAATTCGCGTACAACCTCATTGATGACGGCATTCAGGCGTCTGGGGATAGTGGTGTGGCGTTCTTCGTACTTCTTTGTGACCAGTTGCTCTAATTCCTCAAGCGACATATCTTCGACAGCTTTGAGTTCTGTATTCAAGTCGCCTAATATAGCATCCAGTGCTTCATGAACTTTTTTGGGCATCGAGCGATATTTTTCCACATATCGCGCCTCTAGCCTATCGCGCAATGCTTCGCCACGTAACGCTGCTAATGTGTCATACACCATTGTCTCTGACACAATAAAGCCTTGCTGGTCAAGCTCAACAAGATAATCAATTTCGTTTGCGGGTCGTTGGTATTCTTTTGGGACTTGCGGACGTGGCACAGCCATCAACCGTAAAAGCCGCCTAAAGCCGGATGAGACGCCCTGTCTACTCTGAGCCATGTCTATCCATCCTCACGGGATTGTAAAAGTCAAAATAAATTTGTGTTCCCTAACAGTATAACGCGGATTCACTGCGAGAACGATTGATACACTCACAAATCTGTGAAATCACAAAATAACGTGACCAAACGATAAGCACCTGCCCCTACGATTACCCGTTGAATGCTTGTCTAAGGCGAAATCTCCTCTATAATCATTTCGTTAGTACACACAACAAATGCAACATCGAATGTGGGGAGCATACCAACATGCAACGACTGTGGCTGATGACCCTCAGCATCATCGCGCTCATTGGAATATCAAGTCAAGCTGTCAGCGCACAGGGCGGCAACATCGTTAGTATCGTCAACAGCCGAAGCGACCTCGCAACGCTCGCGCAGTTCATAGACGCCGCGCCAGAAGTCCGCGAAGCCTTGCAAACCGAGAATGTCACATTACTTGCCCCCACCAACACCGCCTTTGAAAACTTAGCCTCTGCGCTCAACACACCCTTATCTGAACTCATCGGCAGTGTCGAGATTGTGACCGCGCTCATCAACTATCACACGCTTGATGGCGTCGTCAGTGATAGCACCCTGCGCACCCGTGCCGGACAAGTTATCCCCACGCGCCTCACGAATGCCTTTGTGGGCATCAGCATCAATGCTGAAAATCAAGTTGTCGTCAACAACGTGGTCGAAATCACGACTGCTGACATCGGCGCGAGTAATGGACGGGTACATATTCTCAACGATGTTCTGCTCAATCGCGTTATAGATAACCTCATTGACGACTTGAATTTCACTGACCTCATCGTTCCAAATGTCAGTAGCACGCCAACAGCTACCCCAGCCGCCACTGCGACCAGCACACCTCAAACAGCGCGGGGTAGTCTCCGTTTTACCCATCTCGCCTCTGATGTAGATAGGCTCACCGTGCGCGTTGAAGGCGAAACCCTCGCTGATAATATCCGTTTTGGGAGTGTTACAGATTTTGAGATGCGCAGACAAGGCATCTACACAATAGAAATTCTCTCCGAAGATAACCGCACCTTGCTCGAACGCGATGTCACCCTGCTCAATAACGACACACTGACGCTTGCTGTGCTTGGCTCACTTGGCAATAGCACGCTCAATCTCGTCACCTTTGCAGAAGATTTCACGCCCTTTGACGAAGACGAACGTGACGATTCCACACGCCTAACCGTCATTCATGCTATAGAAGATGCGCCCTCAGTGGATGTCTACATCAGCGACACGCTTGAAATTGAAGACCTCGCATTCACAGGCTTCGACATTATTGATATTGCCATCCCAGATGATACCGATAATGAGGACGCCGAAGAAAACAGCACACCTACCCTCTTAATTACTGAAAGTGGAGACGAAGAAGATATTCTCTTCGCTAACAATGGCAATCTTTTCGCACCTGCCAGCTATCATCTCGTTTTGCTCTATGGCACAGAAGACGATGCCGAACTTGCGATTATCACACTCAACGCAGACGACTTAGCAGACGAAGAAGCCTCTGAAGAAGAAGCAACACAAGAAGCAGGCGTAGACGATAACGACGAAGCAACAGCAACTGCCACCACACCTGTCCTCGTCACGAACACACCACGTCCCTCAGCAACGCCTGTACCTACAGACGATAGCGACGAAGACGAAGAAAACAACGATGATTAATAGTAGCCTTCATTTGCACATTTAACACGCTTCCCTACAATCAAAGCAACGCATACCATTGTAGGGAAGCGCCCCCATGACGACCAAACACACCTTCTGCCGTATCTGTGAAGCGCACTGTGGCTTAACTGTCGAACTCAACCCCGATAACACAATCGCTAAAATCCGTCCCGACAAAGCCCATCCCATCAGTCAAGGATTCGTCTGTGCAAAAGGACTTAAATTCGGCACAATCGCTGACCATCCCGAACGCTTGTTATATCCACAAAAACGTAACATAAACGGCAAACTCGAACGCATCGCATGGGAAACCGCGTTTTCAGACATCTGCACGCAACTCAAACATAGCATCGCGCAACACGGCAAGCACGCTGTCGCTATCTACTTCGGCACACCGATGATTCATAATGCGCTAGGTGTATTGGCAGTGCATCAATGGGCGAAGGCAATCGGCACGCGCAACGTCTACAGCGCAGGCACACAAGACAATGCCAACAAATTCCCCGCCCAAAACCTGATTCACGGCTCGCCTTGGATTATGCCTATCTTTGACCTCGAACATGCCGAGTTTGCCGTCATCATTGGTGCGAATCCTGCACTCTCGCAAGGGACATTCGTGCATATGGAAGGCGGCACACGCGCTTATGATGATTTTCTCGCACGCGGGGGTGAATTTGCCATTATTGACCCACGCTACAGCGAGAGCGCCCAACGTTGGGGCGGACACATCCCCATTCGACCACTGACTGACCCCTTTTTGCTCCTTTCTCTGCTAAATGAATGCCGTGATTTATACACATCTGACATGCCAGCCGGACTCGACACATTACTAGCACTCGCAGAAAAGTATCCCGCAGAAAAAGCCAGCACCCTGACAGGTATCCCTACTGAGCAAATCAAGACGCTTGCAGAAAAAATCCGCACACAACGCACAACATTTATGCTCAGTATCGGTGTTAATCAAGGCGCATTCGGCACACTGTCGATGGTCGTTATGCAAGCCCTCGCCTACCTGACAGGCAATTTTGATGTACAAGGCGGTTTGCTATTCAATCGCTATGCCCGATTCATTGATTACTTGGTCGGCTTGCCAGAACACGAAAATCGCATCACAGACATCAAAGCATCAGCAGGAGGTATGCCCTGTGGCGCACTCGCTAACGAAATCCTCACTGAAGGCGACGGGCAAATCAAAGCTCTCATCGTCGTAGCAGGCAATCCCCTCACCAGCACACCCGACGAAACCCGCTTACGAGATGCTTTTTCAGCATTAGACTTGCTCGTGAGCCTCGATATTTTTGAAAACCAAACGGGCGAACTTGCCGATTATCTCTTGCCTGGCTCAACGTGGCTCGAACGTTACGATGTTGGCGCGTGGGATGCCATGTACGAAACAACGGGTATGATTCAATCAGCACCCCCATCACGTCCGCTTCCTGCCGAATGTCGTACCGAAGCCCAAATCATTGCTGAACTCAGTTGGCGTAGTGAAACACCGCTCTTAGGGTCAACCTTTTTGGCGCGTCAATTCACTGACCGTAACTTAGATACGCTCATTCCCAAACTGACCGACCCCATACAAAAACTCTTCGCTAAACGCTTACAAAATTCGGATGCGCTTCCTTGGTTCAAACCGCGTGCAGGGGTCTATGCTGGCAAAAACACATCCCGCCTGCGCTTCTGGGATAGCAAATTATTAGGTGATGAACCCGCACGTCTAGTAACCTTCGCCACAGACATTGAGCAGTTGTATAAACATGATACGGACACATTATTGCTCATCGGGAGACGCGGACGCCTAGCGCAAAATAGTTGGGTACACAATGCAGGACGCACCCCCAAAGACAAAGACACCCGTGCATGGCTCACGCCAGAAGATATGGCACGTTTCAATTTAGAAGATGGCGATTCTGTGCGCGTACAATCCTCGGCTGGGGCAATTGAACTGCGCGTTTCTGCGGATGATACCGTCATGCATGGCACAATCACGATTCCGCATGGCTTACCTGACGTAAATGCCAACACGCTCGTGCCAGCCCATAGTGACTACATCGAGCCGACCAGTGGCATGCACCGCATGAACGGCATCCCTGTCACCCTAACTAAAATCATGTCCAAATAATCAGCAAGCCTTCCGCAACGCCTCTATAATATGCGGGTTATAAGTCGTATCACGCATGCGGATACAATGAGGGATTGGGGCAAATCGTGGAAATCTTATTTGGCATTATCGGCATCAGCATTCCTATTTTTTACTTTTGGGGATTGTTCCGCTTTTTGGGCAAAGTTTTCGGCAATAACGATGCATCAGCCCAGCAAAAACGCCCCGATTACAACGCACAAGCCCCGTTGTTGTTGAAGTTGATGCAATCTGCTCGCGAAAACCCCGATATGACGCTCGGTGAATTTCTGGCAGAGGTGCGTTCTGCCACTGAGCCAACGGCTGACGAAGAAATCAGCCTCTTTGATGAGCTAGACGAAGACAGTCAAGATGAAGTGTCTGCCCGTCTTGGCGACCTTGTAAGTACCCCACGTCGTTCTGAGCCTGTTTACGAAGAACCAGCACCTGCGTTTTCGTTCAGCAATTGGTATCAAGAAAACACCGTCGATTTCATTCTCTATCTCGGTGCATTTTTGATTGTCGCGGCTGTCTCTTTGTTCGTCAGTTTCCAATGGGAACAACTCGGTGGTATAGCACGTTTTGCTATCGTCCTCAGCTTCACAATTGCATGGTTCATCGCTGGCGGTGCAGTCCGGCGCATACTCAAGCTAGAGAATGTCGGACTCATTTTCGTGACAATCGGTGCGGTACTCGTGCCATTCAACGGGATTGCATGGCAACAATTCGTGGTCGGCTCAGATGCCGGATTAGGCTTAACGTGGCTCATCACGGCAAGCGCCGCCCTCGTCGTATACATGACCCTCACACTCATTTACCGACGACGCTATTTCACCTACTTTGGCAACCTCAGCATTCTAGCGATGGTACTCTCGCTAGTACAAATCAATAACGCGCCACAAGAATATTTCATCCTCGCAGGTGCTTTCACATCTTTGCTGATGCTATTTGGTCGCTTAGGCATGCGGGCTAACCCGGCAATAGATGATTACTTCGGCATAGATTTTGAACGCTCGTCATTGGGCATTATCGGCGTTTCCGTACTTGGCGGTTTGAGCTTGCTCGGCACAACAGATATACCATTTTTCAGTGTACAAGTCCTCGCTGTACTGATAACAACGCTGGTCTATGTGTGGGTTTACAACACCCTGCATTTCAACGCTGTAACTATCGGTATCTCACAATTGGTCACGGTAGGCACAGTCGCACACGCGCTTATCACCTTCGATATCGATCCGACCATCACGGTGATACTCGTCACTGTCGCCAACATCAGCTTACAATTTGCGCTCAACTATTGGCTACAAGATGAGCATCCGACACTCTACAAAATCACGAATGCGCTATCATTCGCTATGAGCATCATGCTGTATGTCATGTGCATTGTCGTTGACCCGCTGGAAATGTTGCCCATCGTCGGTAGTCTCACACTTATGCTCCATAGCATGTTCGCCGCGCATGCCCTCTCGCGCCCTGCTCTGTGGAACGTATCAGCATTCATGCAATATCTCATCGTTGGGCATATCCTGACTTACTTCGCGGACAGCGGTAATGAAGAGGTCGCTATCGCCATCTTCCTGATGCTCGGCACAGTGCAAACACTCGTTATGTTCGCGCCCCTACCCAAAGCGATTCGCAGTGCGTATACAAGTGCCGGCTTAGTCGGTGCGACCCTATTTGGCATTTTTGCCTTGCTCGTCATCCAACCAGACGACCCGCTCTTGTACATCAAACTCACACAGACACTCTTGCCTTTCGGCTTATATGCGCTGGTGATGCTCACCCAACTCCGTGCCTCTGATAATGAACGTATCAGTGGACATATCAGCGCCTACATGATGGCACTCGGTAGCATCGCGTTCTATTTTTGCGTAGCCGCACTCTATAGTTTCGATATACCCGCCCTGCCCATCCTATATGCAGGCTTCGCAGGCGGTATTATCTGGCTCATTAGCGAATACACCGACAATCCACGCCTGACCTATGCCGTTTATCTAACACCCTATGCCATGATGTGGCATGCACTCGAAGCCTTCAATCTACCATCCGAAGCCTATCCGATTGCAACGACGCTCATCAGCTACAGCTTGTTCTTTAGCCCCTTACCAGAAAAAGCCGTGTCACAACGTCGCCTGACCAGTATTATCGTTTTGGCTGTCGTGGCGTTTTTGGCATTCAGTATCGCTCTGGAAGATGAAATCATGAGCATGCACCTCGCCGGCTGGGTATCGAGTTATGGGGTCATGGGTTTGCTGGTCGCCAGTCGTTCGCTATTGACAGAACAGCGTAATCTATACGATAGTCTAATCGTCGTCGCATCGCTGTTGCAGTATTACTGGCATGTGATATTTGCAGCATTATTTATCAGCGCGGATATTTTCAACGATGTGCAATGGTACAGTGCTGCCCCAGCCGCCATTTGCCTTGCCGCCGCCATACGCCTCCAACTCAATAACCCAGACGACGAAAAAGACGACGCACTGGCATTTCATTTCTTGGGCGCAGGCTTGCTGATGCTCCCCACATTGGCACAAATCATCAATCAAGGCGACCTCATCTACTTTGCACTCGGCATACTCTATGCGCTTGCTGTCGCTGGCTTAGGCATCAGCTTTGATATTCGGCGTTTGCGGACAGTCGGTGCGATTAGCTTGGTACTTGTCGTCCTCGCGCAAACTAGCGAATTTCTCATCGCGCTTCCGCGTTGGCTCATCGTAGGCGTGGTCGGCTTTGGCTTGCTTGGTGCTGGTCTGTTCCTTGCCCTGCGCAACCGCAACACCCCTACCGAACAACCCGTCCCAGCCAATGACGATGATGTGCTATTTGATTTCGAGGAATAACAAAAACGTCCCTATCTATAACAGGTAGGGACGTAATCACATCAGACTAAAATGACTTTGAACCACAGAGTTTCGGAGACAAAGAGAAAATCTTCATGTAAGAATACCATCTTTGCCAAAAATGTATCTTGTAAAAACGGATAATTATGCGAGTTATCCGTTTTATTGCTTCATTTGTTCGTGTCCTTTGTGTCTTCGTGGTGAAAACTTTTTAACACAATTGCCCCATGGGAACATCGTTTTTTGCTGACAACTGAAAACTTATCAAATCATCTGCAAAATGACCGCGATAAACGGCACAATCGACAAGCCACCCAAGAAAAATGCCAGCGACGCATTCTGCTCTTCAATGACTTCACGCTGAATATAACGATAGGTCGTCTCGTCATTCTCCACACCCATCGCACGGTGCGCAATCTCAAACAGAATCCACGTCAGCGCCATCCCCATTAACAGCGCCAGCACAATCCAGCCGGTACTCGCCCAAAAGCCAGGGTCGGTTGTGACGGGGTCATTCGCACTGAAGCCATTACTCGTGAACATCCCGACAAATAAGCCTGTCGCCAGCGAAATGATGAAAAAGCACGCCCCCACTGCCGGATTCTGCACTTCTTCGATTTCATAAATCAGTTTACTCGGTTTCAAGCCCAGCCACGCCATCAAGCCAACGCTGACAACCTGCGCGATAATCGTCGCCAACACCGTCCAGCCAATCGCCGAAACAATCGTTATTACATTTTCAGTCATAAAAAGCTCCTACTTTCTAGATAATAAAATTTCACTACTGGACAAAACAGCCAAAGGCGCACCCGCCAGCATGTAGGTATGTAAAGTCTGCCATATCAACACATTGCCGTGCAAAACCCATCGAATAACCGTCTTAGGTTGCATATCATCCACTACCGGAAAGACAAACGACAACATATTCTCTTTCCAGTTCCAATCCGGTATATCTGGTGATGTCCACACATAAACCTGATAGCGATTATCAACATGGTGGTGAGATTGCAGGTCAGTGAAGGCATGCGTATGATAGGCTGTGCGCTCTGGTAAACTGACACACGCCAGCATTTCCTCTAACACAAGCTCACTATCACGACGCACCGTAATATGATGGCTCTCGCCAATGATGACAAAATTTACCTGCCATGCCCCATGCGAAAAAGATGCCTGTGCCAGTCCCTGTGTTTCTGGCAAGCCACCACAGCGCGAAACAGCCAGCACCAAATCATGCGGACGCTGTATAACAGCCTTGAGTGAATGTTCTTGAATCGTCATAGTTCCATTGTATAAGCAAAACGTCAATTACACTGCTTAATCTAACAGGCTTTTATGGCGTACTCACATCAAAAACTCGTAAAAATCATGATTTAGGATCTTCTAGGGGAGAATCTCAGTAGCTTATTCACATACAGAATAACGGTTTCCGCGCAAAAGCACAATCACATTTTCAAACGTTAGGATTGCCCTTACAATACATATTCACACAGTCACGAGAGGATACCCATGCAACTCAACTTGCCTATTATGGACAAAATCAAAGACAGCGAACATATCCTGATTGCAGGCATGGGTGGGGGTTACGATGTATTCTCTGGTTTGCCACTCTACTTCACGCTCATGGAACAAGGCTACGATGTACATTTGGCGAATTTCAGTTTCTCGAACGTCGCCAGCCTAACCGATGGTGAACACCTGACGGATACCTGTGTGGGTGTCTCGGTTGATAACAACGACATTGACGGCGTGTTTCCTTATTTCCCTGAGTATTTTCTAGCCGAGTGGTTCTTGGATGCGCACAACGACTACATCACCGTATGGGCATTTCACAAAACAGGCGCACGCCCTTACATTGAAGGCTATCGTGAGCTCGTAGACCATCTCGATATTGATTGCATTATTCTGGTGGATGGGGGCGCGGATAGCCTCATGCACGGAAATGAACCCAATATGGGAACACTCTTTGAAGATACCTTATCGCTGATTGCCGTCAATGAACTAACAGACGTGCCAGTGCGCCTCACCTGCTGTCTAGGCTTAGGCGTTGAATACGAAATTGGCTACGCCCACCTGTTTGAAAATATCGCAAACCTCATGAAGCAAGATGCTTTTTTCGGCACATGCTCGCTCACCAAACAGATGCAAGCCTACCAAGAATTTGAGGAAGCCGCGCTCTTCGTCTTTGACCGCCAGCCGTCATACACCAGTGTCATCTGCTCGTCGATTATCTCTGCGGTGCGTGGCGAATATGGCGATTATCACCTGACGAAAAAAACCGACGGTAGCACCCTACGCATCTCACCCCTCATGCCGACTTACTGGTTCTTTGATTTACAGACTGTCGTCAAAAACAACCTGTATCGAGAAATCATGAAGCCGAGTATTAGCCTAGAGGATGCGTGGATTAGGATGCAAATCGCCCGCCGTGCCTTCCCTCTGCGTGATGAGCCGCTATCACCTTTGCACTAATATATACTCATCTATCCGGCTCTAATGTCACCATACGAAAACCAATGATGCCACTCCAAGAGTCAGGCAGTACCCCATCACGGTATGCTGTACGCGAGAAAATATACGGCATATTCCACGACCCACCACGCAATACTTTCTCAATCCCGCGCTCGGGTGCTACTGGGTCAATGGCTGATTCAGACTGATGATACACATCTAGAAACCAATCATCTGTCCATTCCCACACATTACCTGCCATATCGTATGCACCAACCCAACTCTGCCCATCCTCATAGCTACCAACAGGTGCAAGCCTAGCAAAGCCATCATCGAAAGGGTCATCGCGCCAAACATTCGCACACAGCGCATCGCAGTAGTTCAGCCGTGTACCATCAAAGTCATTGCCCCAAGGATACAGAAAACCTTCTTCGCCACGCGCCGCACGTTCCCATTCCGCTTCATTTGGCAAGCGCCCACCTCGCCAACGTGCATAGGCATCCGCTTCATACCATGTGATACAAGTACGTGGCATATCCGGTTCTAGCAAGTCATTCGGACAATCGGCATCATTTGGTGCTGTCCGATTCCCCTTCCAGCGCCAACCCGCCTCTGTCCAATAATCTTCATTTGAATAGCCACCGTCACGTACAAATGCATCATAGGCTTCATTCGTGACCTCGTAGCGGTCTATCCAAAAACCATAGGTAAGTGTGACCTCACGCTGATAAAGCTCGGACGTATATTCGTGCAACAGGCACATACCAGGATAAATCGCCAAGCAAGTCTGGTAGGCATCATCGGCTTGGGTTTCCGTACTTCCGGCTAAAAATGACCCAGCCGAAACCCACACTTGTTCAATACCGTGTTCATCAACCCGAATCGTACCGGCTTCGCGCTCCGTTTCATCCGCCGAAGATTGAATCACACCGCCGTTTAGAAAAAGAATCAGTATCACACTGGTAAGCAGATACAACGTTTGCACCTTTGTATTGAACATAAAACACCCTTCATTACCTTGTAAGCCTAACATAATTACGACGTATGTAACCCTTTAGTGACTATTTTACCAAAGGCTAATCACTAAAAGGTTAGTTACATTATGAGGTTTTGCACTAAATGCTATGGAATCTCGTTCGGTGTAAACCATGCTCACGAACGATAGGGGCGTTGTATGTCTAGGTTTAGGCTATTGATAGCCTAGGATTAAGTACCCAAGTCCCACACAGTTTCACCATTGATGATATTGTTGATTTGTTTAACGATTTGTTCTTCGTCAATAGGTTTGCTGATAAAGCCTGCAAACCCTAGCTGTTTTGCCTTTGCCATTGCAGGGGCAGCATCCACCGCTGATATAGCAATGATGGGAACATCGGCATAATCCGGCAATTCGCGGATAGATGTGTAAATATCAAACCCAGATATGCCACTTCCTAACATTAAGTCAAGAATAATCAAATCCCATTTCTGACTACGCTTTACACGCTTCAAAGCATCCCGTCCATGTCGTTCAAAATCTAGGATTGCGCCTTGCAACCCTAGAGACATCTGGTAGACAACTCGATTGAGCGAATTATCCTCTACAATCAAAATATGTTTGCCACTAAGCTCTCGCATGATTTTCTACCCTACTTTGACTTTCGCTTACTTATGATAGACACCTAGAAATCAAGGTGTGTACCGAACCTTCTCGCCACGCAAGATCTTTTGTAGCTGTTGTGGGAAAGCATCAGCATCCAATGGTTTCCCAAGAAAACCATCGAACCCGCGCTCCATCGCTGTCGAGATTTGTCCTGTGTGAACCGAATACGCGATGATGCTTGATTGTTCTGTTACTGCATGATTACGAAGTACAGTTAACGATTGGTATCCGTTGAGTGCTGGCATCTCCAAATCAAGGAAAACCACATCAATTTTATTGAATTGATCTAGTGCAACCTCAAGTTTGTTAGTGCTTGATAGTCTTTGTGGTTGTATGCCTTCTAATCTTAGCAATTGCTCCAAAACTAAGATGTTGTTCGTGTTGTCGTCAATGATGAGAATTTCAGGTGTCATCACGTATTTGCTCCATTTTCATTATATTTTGATACTATATTGTTTCTGAAACTTGTCAACCAATGTACCAGATGGTGTCACCCTTGCGGATACGTTGTAATTGCCCAAAAAATTGATCCATATCTATCGGTTTGGATAACATGCTGTGGAATCCTACTTTTCGCAACATCTGTACTTCTTTGGTCATCACACTTGCCGTAAGAGCAACGACAGGCGTTGTTGCGTATGCATCATGGGCTTTGATCATCTCTAACATCTCGAAACCAGTGTATGGTTGCATGTGAATGTCTAGTAAGATGAGGTGCGGCATATCAGGCAAAGCCAGCAAGCGAGCCTCAAAATCTGTGCTATCATCAAAAATAGTCACGGCTAAAGCATCCGCATGTAATCGTGCAACCATCCGCAAAACATCACGGCTACCAGCATCATCCTCTACATACAACACACGCATCATATAGCAAACTCCTCAACCACTAAGTTCGATTCGAGAGGCAGTACCACATGAAAAGTTGTCCCAACGCCCACTTCACTCTCAAACCATAGTCGCCCACCGTGCGCTTCTGCTAAATCGCGGCTGATAGGCATCCCCAGACCTGTGCCACCGCCTTGTCGTAAACCACTATCCGTCTGCTTAAATGCCGAGAAAACATGCTCGCTATCTTCAACGGCAATCCCTGCACCCGTATCTTGAATGGCAACCTCAATACTATCTTGTGTTACTTTACCATTAACCGTAATTGTACCTTCTTCTGTGAATTTGGCGGCATTCGATAGAATGTTCAAGAAAATTTGTAGCAGACGCTTCCTATCGCCCGTAATGATGGGCATAGATGCTGGTAAATTCATAGTCAGCGTGACCGGTTTATCACTCAGGGATGGTTCGACATAATTAACGGCTGTCTGTAATGTATCGCGTAAATCAATATCATCCTCCACAAAGAGGGCAAGCGACCCGGCGGCAATGCGCGACATATCCAACACATCGTTGATTAAGCGCAACAGATGTTGACCACTATCACTGATATGCCCAATCAACTGTTTCTGTTCTTCATTGACAGGTCCGGGAACTTCTTTTCCCAAAAATTTCGAGAAGTTGATAATGGCGTTGAGTGGTGTTCGCAGTTCATGGGACATACTCGCCAAAAAAGCAGATTTTGTCTGGTCAGCTTGTTCTGCTTTTTGTCGCGCCGCTTGTTCTGCCGCATTCAAGCGTTCAAGCTCCTTGATTTGGTCATTAATCTGGTTCAGATAGCGTTGGCGCAATGTCACAGATGCAACAATCACACCAGGAATCAACAAGCTGAAAATAATCTCATCTCTTTCGCCATCAAAACCCCATTGAGGTAGCAACCACACGAGTGACAAAATCAAAAGAAGATTACCAATCGCCACATATATCGCCCAGCGCACAGATAGCACTACACTCCCAACGATAGTCCCCAAACTGATGAAATAGATAAAACCACCCAACCTACCCGTTGGAAAGTTATCGGTTGTATATGCATAAAACAACCCTACCAACACCATGATGACAGGTGCCAGCGACAGCAGTAACGCACCCCATTGATAGTGTCGTGTGCGTCCCAACACATAAGCAACAAGCAAAAATGCTAATGCCGTGAAGCTGACAAGCAAGCTACGAATATCTATTATCGCTTCAACACCTTCTGTTACACTGAGAGGGTTACTTACCACAATAACTAAGGCTATCAAATTGAGTACTAAGGATGCACCCAGTAGATTTAAGAGTAAGTTAGCTTGGCGTTCATCCTCACCACTGAGCATATCTGATGGCTTCGTTACTTGTTGCCACAAATTCACGAATCCTCGTGAGGGTTGCTTGTCTTGTGTTGATTGTGTTTGGATATTGAGTCTCTGTTCCACCATATCTCCCTGAAAACTACCTCGTATGTATATTACAACTGAAAGTTATTGTAATTTAAGGAGTGACGATGAAGACTTAAGATTTATGTTGATTAGTTAGTATTCAGTTTGTAGTTTGCACAAGAGGTTTTGGCGTGTACATTTGTAGAAGAACATACCCAATCGCCCCAGCAATCGCGGCGCAAATCAACTGATAGCCATTGAGCAACAAACCAATCGACACCGCTTCGGCTGGGCTGTAGGCAAGCAATGTGGTCAGCCCCCAAGTCCAGCCAAGCTCCACTGCGCCGAAGCCACTAATATTGAACGGAAACGCCGTCGCAAACATGCCAATACTCACCAGCAGAATCAGTGTGAAAATATCCACATCGACACCCACAGCCAGCAGTAAAATCCAGTTGACAGCAAAACTGCTCCCATAGGTAAATAACGACCAGAACAACGCCCGTGCAAATATTTTCGGGTCACGAATACGGTCAAATTCTTCTGCAAGATTATCGAGCCTATCCGCGAGTTTGACAGCAAATCCCATTTGTATAAAGCGCCGAACGATGCCCGTGAATATACGAATCAGCGTTCCCATCATGTAAAAGCCAGCGATGCCCCCAAGCACACAAAATGCCACTAGCCCCCATGCAATCACAGGCGCAATCGGCAAAATATCACCTGCTAACAACAAACTGACCGCCGCTACCAGCACAATCATCAGTAATTCCAGCAAGCGTGAGCCGAATAAGCTACTGACGCCTTCGTCTACAGGGACATTCATACGCTGGCGCATCAACACAATATACGAAAATTCACCGAGCTTAAACGGCAATAAGCGCACTAAAAAATTGTGATACAGCGCAATCGGGAACACGCGCCACGCTTGCAACTCAGCACGGTTCAGCAATGCTACAAAGCGAAACGAACGCCATAAATTCAATAGCACATAAACAAAAAAGGTCGCTATCAAACTCGCCGGAGATACCCGCCCGAGTACATCCAACAGCGCATCCCACTCCACTAACCATAGCACTACGCCAATCAGTGCCGCCGCAATCAGTAAGCTAACCCCCCGCCATACCCAATTAACAGGCTTCTTCGGACGTTCACCAACCGTCATGCGCCCGCCTGTCTGCATAAAAAACGGACAGCATTGATGCTGTCCCTACGAAGAAATAAATTTACGTTGTAGGGACGCGATCTATCGCGTCCGTTCACATACTTATACATCTTCAAATAATGACTACTCACCTACTCCGTCGCCTTCGACTGCCCACGATTAATCCGCACACCGACGAAGCTCAACAAAATGCTGACGATGTACAACGCAAGCAACGGCGCCATCACAAGGAACATATTCACAGGGTCAATCGTCGGGGTGATGACCGCAGCCGCTATCGACGCACCGACCACAGCAATGCGCCAGTTCTGTACTAGACTGCGCGGTGTCACCATACCAATCACCGATAGCACAAAGAAAACAAGGGGTGTTTCAAATGCCACACCCATCCAAAAAATAAGCGAGGTCGTGAAGCTCAAATAACCGTCGGCTGTCCATTGCGGTTCAAATATTTCCGGCAAAAAGCCATTCAAAAAGGTCAGTGCAGGCGGAATCAGTACAAACCACGAGAAAACGACGCCAATAATGAACAAGCCCGTTATCGCTGGCAATGCCATGAACACCATCCGCCGTTCGCGCTTCGTCAGCCCAGGAATGATGAACGCCATGAACTGATAGGTAATCATCGGTATCGCCAGCATCGCACCAATCAGCAAGGAAACACGGAAATACACCATGATATTACCAGTCGGGTCGAGTACTTGAAATGTACAAGCACCTGACTCATTGGCTTCCACAATGCGACAAAATGGTTCGCGCAAGATTTCCAGTCCTTGTGGCGCAAACAAAAAGCCAATCGCTGTGCCAACGACCAGCGCACCAAATGCCCACAATGCCCTATCCCGAAATTCTGCCAGATGCTCCAAAAAGGTCATTCGCAATAGCTGACCATCCATTTGCACATCAGGTTGTGAATTTGTCGCCATGTGCTATACCTCTTTTTCCATTTGCTGACTTGGACTCTGTGGATTTGACCATGCACCAAAATTGCTCTCGGCTGGTTCGCTAGTTGCATCTTCTGTTTCAGTAGATGTGTCATCAGCAAGGGCATTTTCTGCCTGTTGAACTGGACGCCGTGCAACTGCCGTTGTACTCCCAGAGCCATCCCAGCTACTTACCCGTTTGCTGATGCGTTCCGTTTCGTCTTTCGCTTCCTGAACCGCACTATTCACTTCATCAAGTGCCGCCCCAGCCGCCGTCGTCACTTCTTTGAATGGTTTTTGTAATTCATCGGAGTAAGGTTTTACGAATTGTTCTGCGGCACGGCTGAGGTTTTGACGTGTCGGCAGTTCGCGTGGGATTTCCACATCCATCCCCGCCGCATCGACTTCTTTCTGCATGACATCGACAACTTGCTCCCACATCACGCGGAATTTACCCACCCACGTTCCTATCACATACGCCCATTTGAGCATACGCTTCGGACCCGCGACAATCAACATAATTAGCAAAATGAGGACGAGTTCCGCGCCACCTATCCCAAAAATATTCACGCGGTAGCTCCTTTAAATGTACGCCATATCAACCTTCATTATACCCCATCCCGACACAAGCGCGTATCCCCCAAAGACGAACTATTTCATCGGCGCACGTCAGGTCGCCTTTGTCTTACCAGATTGCCATAGATACGCCATGAGGTCTTGGTCGAACGTAGGTACACCAAAATCTTGCAACATCCGCATAATTTGCGCACGATGGTCTGTACCATGATTAACCACGTGTACTAAAACCTGCAAGCCTGTTATCTCTTGCGGATGTGGGACAGCGGATGGTTGCCAGTGATACGATTTTTGCAAGATTGCATCGTCTAGTTTATTAACAAATTCCAAGACATAGGCTTCCGTTTGCTCGAATATCTCAAACAATCTGTCACGTGTCTCAAAATCCTCTGCTTGCAGATGTGTATAGGCTTTTGATTCAAGAAAGGATACCCAACTCATGTCATCATCAATGAGATGAACCAGCTGATTGCGAAGCGAACCGTGCGAATAAGCACCCTCACTTATAAAGTCGCGCTCACTTAGTTGCATAATGCTACCCCACATTTGCCCGTGACGCGCATAATGGTAATCAAAAAGAGTCTGTATCATTTCTACATTCATATCAAAGCCCTTCTTATCCATAAAAAGTCATGAAGGCATATTCTCTACCAGCAGACGCCCACTCACACTCTCGACACGGTTTTCTTCATCGAGAATCACCACACGGGGGTCCCAATCACTCGGCACAGGAATCTCGACATCCACAAAGGCGATGATAATCACCCTATCACCAACGCTGACCAAACGCGCCGCCGCCCCATTGAGTGTGATGTCCCCACTGCCCCGTTCGGCTGGGATAATATACGTCTCTAGCCGATTGCCATTTTCAAGGTCAACCACCAGCACTTTCTGATACTGATACATCCCCGCTAACGCAATCAAATCTTGGTCAATGCCAATGCTACCCTTGTATTCAATATTCGCATCTGTCACCCGCGCTTGATGCAACTTGGCATAAAACACACTCGTTTTCATCACTTACTTAGCTCCTACTTTTTTCTAGTGAATGAAAACAGTATAGCCTATAGATAGTCTCTCACTTAAGTGACACCTCTTAAATCAAACGAGATGTCTACAAAAATGAGAAACCACTAATTAAAAAGATAATTATCTTGAAATTAGTGTAAATTACAGTGAAATAAATATCTAAATAAACCTAAATAAAGGGCTTCTACGGAATGACAACGAATGTTGCCACCCCTTCAGCACCATCAAAAGGTAAACTGAAGAAAGAACTCGGGCTTTTTGACGTCTATGCAATCTGCACAGGCGCGATGTTTAGTTCCGGTTTTTTCTTGCTTCCCGGCTTGGCTGCCGCACAAACAGGCGCATCAGTCGCTCTCGCGTATTTGATTGCAGGTATCTTGATGCTCCCTGCGATGTTCAGCATGGCAGAACTTTCTACCGCAATGCCCCGTGCAGGCGGTGATTACTACTTCCTAGACCGCGCAATGGGTCCGCTCGTCGGCACTGTCGGCGGGACAGGCACCTACCTTGCACTCACCCTGAAAAGTGCTTTCGCGCTCATCGGTATGGGGGCATATCTCGCGCTATTCTTCGACTTGAATATTCAACTCGTCGCCGTGGGACTGACGATTACATTTATGTTGCTCAACATCTTCGGCGCAAAAGAAACCACAGGTTTGCAACGCCTACTCGTGACAGTACTTGTTTCGGTGATGGCAGTCTACATCGTCGGTGGTGTCGCCAGCGTATTCAACTTAGAAACTACAGGTACTTTTAGCGAACAGGTCGGTCCGCTCTTCACCAGTGGCTTTGCAGGCTTGCTTGGGACTGTCGGTTTCGTATTCGTCTCCTACGCTGGTCTGACCAAAATTGCCAGCGTCGCAGAAGAAATCAAAGACCCAGGACGCAACATTCCACTCGGTATGATTCTATCTATCATTTCGACAACGGCTATTTACGTAGTCGGTATTCTCGTGATGATGGCATTGATGCCTTACCAAGATTTCCAGAGTAGCCTAACCCCTGTAGCCGATGCGGCTGGGGCGGCACTCGGCTTTTTACCAGGTGATTTAGGCGTGATTCTAGTGGTCGTATCTGCGGTTGCCGCCTTTGCTTCAACAGGTAACGCGGGTATTCTTGCCGCTTCACGCTATCCAATGGCAATGGGACGTGACCATCTCGTACCAGAGTGGTTTGCGCGTATTGACCCCCGCACCAACACACCCGTCTTATCAATTGTGTTCACCTCCGCGCTCATGATTCTCGCCATTCTGTTCTTGGATGAATCCGCAATTGCGAAAGTTGCTAGTACCTTCCAATTGCTGATTTTCATGTTGGTGAATTTGGCAGTCATCGTCATGCGTGAGAGTAAAATCGAATTTTACGACCCCATCTACTCGTCTCCATTTTATCCATGGATGCAAGTTGCAGGTATTGGTGCATCGCTGTTCCTACTCTCGTATATTGGTGCAGATGCCCTCGCGCTGACCGTCGTCGTGATTGGTCTCTCTGTTGCGTGGTTCTATTTCTATGGACTCAAGCGCGTAGAACGTTACGGTGCAGTTTTCCACTGGTTCGCTAATCTTGGAGAAAATCGTTACGAAGGCTTGGAAGACGAACTACATACCATCCTACGCGAAAAAGGCACCCGCGATGATGATAACTTTATGGAAGTTGTCACCCGTGCGACAGTCCTTGATTTCAATGGTGGCAAATCATGGATGAACGTCGTGATGGAAGCGACCAATGAGTTCACACATCGCTATCCCATGCTGGATGCTGACGAGATGGCAAGCGCATTCGTGAGAAGTGTCAATAATACTTATGCACTCGTGCCACAAGGCGCAATGATAATGAACTTGCGCTTGAAAAATGTGAATCACAGTGAGTTGGTCATTGTCCGTAGCAAAGATGGCGTAATGATTGACCATGACCATAACGAATTAACAGATAAAGAAGAGATGCACGCTTTCTTCTTCATCATCAGCCCAGAAGAAAAATCCGGTCAACACTTGCGTATCATCGCCGAATTGACCAATCACATCGAAACAGACGATTTCGCGCACACATGGGAAATTGCCCATAACGAGCAAGAACTCAAAGAGATTCTGCTCCACAGTGACCGTCTACTCACACTCTGGCTGGATAGCAACGAACGCACTGCCCCACTCATTGGTCGTCCGATGCGTGAACTCGACATACCAGAAGATGCACTTATCGCACTGGTACGGCGTAGCGATGACGTGCTGATTCCGCGTGGTAGTACCATCCTACAAGATGGAGACCGCATCACCATCATCGGCACAGAAGATTCGATTCAGTGGCTCTACGAAGAGTACGTCAGTGAACATACCGACAGTAGCATACTGGATGCCCTACCCATCTAAGTGCAAATCCACATAACAAACAAAAATCCCGTGCTGGTTGAGTACGGGATTTTTTGATTATACAGACAATATTGCGATTGCTACCCCATTCGCAACGCAACCTCATTCAAGCTCGCCGGACTACCCATCAGCGTCAGTTCATCAGACATGCGCAGTTTCGAGAACCCGTGCGGGACGATAATCTGCCCATCGCGCAAGATTTCCAGAATCAGCACATCACTTGGCAAGCGCAAATCCCGCAATTGCAAACCGTTGATAGATTTTTCTGTCACGCGAATCTGTACCACATCATGGTCGGGGTCTTGGTGCAACAGCAAATTGACCGCTTCCGGCGCACGCAAATACTGATGTAACAGCGTCACCATTGCTGATGCGGGGTCAAGCACCCGCGCACCCATCGCCAAGAATTTCTCGCGCAAGCTAATATCGCGTAAGCGCACCACCATAGATTCCAACGCAAATTCTTCGTTAGCAAGTTGGCATGCCCTATAATTGAGTTCATCGTCATCGAGCATCGAGACTAAGGCTGTGCGTTGCCCCTTCTTAATCAGATTCCCAAGCGTCTCGGCATTAATAGCCTCAATATGCCGTTCATCAACATCCGGCACATCAAAATCTTCGACGTGCTGTTTGCTGATGTCCGCTACGACAACATCCCAGCCGTCTGCTTCCATTTCCCGCGCCAGCGCAACTGACTGTGGTTCAACGCCGAGAATCACCAACTGTCTATCCTGCCCTTCGGATGTCTGTGCTTCACCGACTTGGCGCAAAGCATATTTCAGGAATAGTGGACCAAAGACCTCATTCAACACCACAACCGCGATGATGAGCGTCGCAAATTCGCCACCCAAAGTATCAGGGAAAATCACGGCTGTCTCGCGTGCCAAACCGAGCGCAATCCCCGCTTGTGTGATAAGCCCTAAGCCCGCCCACTTACGGAATTTCGCTTCTTCGCCAGCAATCATACCGCCTGCATACGTCCCGATGATAATAGAACCCATACGCACAGCAAACAGCACCAGCGCAATACCCAGCGTCGCAAACAAAATATCTAGCTTGAGCGCCACACCTGTCAGCGCAAAGAACGCCACATACACATAAGGGCTAATATCGTGTAGGAGTTCTTCAAAATTATGGCGATAATTGGTGAAGTTCGTCACTGTAAAACCTGCCACCATCGACATCAGCAAGGGTTCAGCTTTCAATTTGACACCTAATAAATCATACGATAAATCTGGCACAAACTCCGCCGATAAGAAGATGAGGTAGCCTAACCCTAGTAGCACAGCAACCTTACCGATTTTTGCCAACGGGGTCGAAAGCAAGAGCGCAATCCCACGCCCGATGACATAGCCTGCCAGCAACGCCAGCACAATATCCACCAACAAGATGAACAAAAAGGAGAGCGTCACGGGGTCGTTATTAATCAGCGCACCGGCAAAGGCAACACTAACCGCAAACAATATGATAATCACCACATCCATCACGACAGTGATACTCAAGACTGTTTTGCTGAACGGACCTTTTGCCTTGACTTCTTGCATGACCGCAATAGTACTGGCTGGCGAGAGCGCCAATAAAATCGTCGCGCCGAGCATGGCAACCGCTATTTTCGTCACCGGAGGATATGCCGCCGTGAATGGAATCAAACTCTCTAAGAAAAATAGCGCGATACTTATCAGTGTGAATGCCGCCAGCACAATACCAGCCGCGTTGGTCAAAATCGTGCGCAACTTGCTACGCAGTTCTTTCAAGTACAATTCGCTACCTGCGATGAAAGCAATCACCGCCAGCGAAATATCATCTATATAACGCAATTCCTCCGCAGACCCACTTGGCATCATGCCCAGCACAAATGGACCTGCCAGCGCACCCGCCAGCAAATAACCTGTGATATATGGCAATCCATACGAGGAGAAAAATTTACCAATCTGCTTTGCAGCGAGCGCCACTAGCAAAAACGATACGGAGAATACGACTATCGAGGGCAAGTCGAACATTGGCTTTCCCTTTTATATTTAGTTGAACTATTCATGCAACCTACTATCCATCCCAACGCATCATGAGTTAGGACATAAAACCCCTGTTATTTTGTGTTAGCGCGTAGCAATTGTCTGGATGCACTCATACGTGCAAACCCTGAACCTCTGCATTATTTCTACCAACTATTTCAAAGGTTATTGAAAACTACTTCGCATTCGTCCTATCGACAAATACGTGTTTCTTTAATCAAACATTAGAAATAGTTGGTAGAAATAATGCAGAGGTTCAGGGTTTGCACGTATGAGTGCATCCAGACAATTGCTACGCG
>JBCBKJ010000031.1:0-61990 GCA_038522085.1 Chloroflexota bacterium | reverse complement strand
AAAGTACCCGCCCCAATGCCCGACGAAACGGTTGTTGCCGCGAATTAATTCGCACAGAATACAGTGATTTTTAGAATGCTCGCCTTGTGCGGGCATTTTTGTTTTCCGATGATTACTGTACGAACCATCAGATTTTTAACAGAAATTAATGTAATTTAGGGTATGTTATGCAACGCAGAGGGTATCCTTGCGTATAGAATGGTAATTAGCTTTCAAAAATATACGGCTAGATGGGTTTTCTTTGCAAGCCTACCCTGTTCGTGTATACTGAAACAAAAGTCGATCTGAATGACATTAAGTTAGGGGACTGCCCACTATGGCTTCATTACTCTCAAAGATTAACACGCTCATCGGCGCCAACTTGCACGGCTTAGTTGACCGCGCTCTCGAAGGTAATTCGCTTCAGGTGATGGATCAATATATCCGTGATGTGGAGCAGAACCTAGAAGCGTTGGAAGACAGCGCCGCAACGGTTGGTGGTACGGTGCGCACACTCAAACGCAAATACGAACAATTTGCGAACGAAGCGGAGAAACTTGACCGCAACATTGATACGCTCATTCTCAAAGGCAAAGACGACCTTGCGGGGTCTGCGCTGGCAGAATTGAAAACCAAGCAAGGGTTAGCGCAAGATTATTACGAACAGTGGCAAGCACAGCAAAAGCAATATCAGCAAATGCTGGATATGCGTACCAAGCTCGAAGGGCGTGTGACGACGATTAAGCAAGAGCGTGAACGTCTGCGCAGTCTGCTGGAATTGATGGAAAGCAAGAAACAACTGACCGAAACCGTGAAATCACTCGATAAAGTGGCGATGGTGGACGATTCAGACATCAGCAACTTGGCAGAACAAATTCGCCAACGTATCGACACGGAAGATGCCCGTACTGAAATTGCATCCATTCGCCTCGAAGCAAATATCGACCAAGAAGTCGGTGGCGATTTAATTCAGGCAGAGTTGGAAGAACGCCGCCGTCGCTTGAACAGCAATTAACGGGCTATCTGACAGATTCTGTTGGGGCGTATGCCTGCTAGTTAAGAATTAAATACGGAGATTAGAGCGGTAATGGTGTTCTACACTTTACCCCTCCCCCCGCGCTTCGCTTGCGGAGAGGGGACTTAAAACAATCCTCCGTAGTAATTTTTCATCAGCAGAAGTACGCCCGAATATGTAAGTCTCTATACACGCGATTATATATACATCTGACAGTATGTGGATGTACCTCGCATTGACCTAAAGTGACCACCTGATATGATGCTAGTACGTGACAACAGTCGAAGAATGAGGACGACCATTCATGAGTGAGCGCAATGAAGCCCGCCGCAAGGTATTTACCACATTATTGATGAATTCTGTATTGCGCTGGGAGAGTTTTGTCACCCTGTTATTGACGATGATTCTGTTCATTGGCGTGGGTGATTTCACCTTACTGGGAATTTCCCTGCCAGCGTTCATGTGGTTAATTTTAGGCGGGGCAGCCGAAGGTGCGTTAATTGCCTCGACATTGAGCGACCCAGAAGAAGCTCAACAGGCGATGGCACGCGAATTTGAGAACAAATATGATATATCGGAAGTCCGTAACAGTGTCTCACGGGAACGTTTGCGGACGGCGATGGAGTATCGGCGTAATATGTTGCGGTTGGTATCGCGGCATAAGGGCGCTATGCGAACCGATTTGCAGGCGACGATTAGCCGTGTGAATGACTGGATTGCGGCGATGTACAATCTGGCACAACATATTGATGATTTCGAGAGCAACGAAGTTGTCAGCCGTGATTTGCGCCGTGTTCCACAACAAATCGAAAAAGTGAAAATTCGCATTCAGCAAGAAAAAGATGACCGCGTGATTCAAGACCTCGAACGGCAATTAACTTTGCTCGAACAACAGCGTGCGAACCTTGAGCAGACAAGAAATAGTGTCAAGCGGGCTGAAATTCAGCTAGAGACGACGCTCTCTTCGCTGGGTACGACCTATGCACAGATGTCGCTGATGGGTACACGCGGGGCAGTCGATGGGCGTCAGAATGAGAATGTACGCCGTGAGATTGAAGATGAGGTCTATCGCTTACAAGATACGATTGAGGCGATGGAAGAGGTACAGAGTCAGAATCAGATGATGTCGATACGTTAGTGCATTATCTATCGTGAGAATTTACAAAAGCCATTTGCGTTTGCGAGTGGCTTTTTTGTTTTGCTATACACCCCTCACCCAACCACTTTTCAGAGGTAGGCATAGTGTATGCCAATAATAATCTGCGAGTAGGCGTGTTTGGGACATTTACCCCTATCCCCCCGCCCTTTCCCCCGCGTTCGCAGGCTCACTTCGGAGAAAGGGAGCTTACAAATTGCTTATGCACACGTCTTTGACGTATGAAAACGTCCTTTTCCTGTACTTGGGTCGGGCGCACTGTAGTTCGCCCCTACAATTGTTGGTTCATTCAAGTAGGGTAGAAAATAATAAACCTACCCTTGGAAACCTAAATCTCCTCTCCTCATGCTTCGCTTGCGGAGAGGGGACTTCAGATGATTGTATATAGTAGACTAGTTGTATTTTTGGACGCTATCTTGGTTCATTTTGAGATTGTAGCGATGCTCTTCAACGACATCCGGTGGTGAGAGGCGTTCAAAGAGACGCATGCTCATGGAGATGATGAGAATATCATCGACTTGCCCGAGAACTGGAATGACATCCGGCAAAAAGTCGAGTGGTGAGAAAACATAGATTGCTGCCAGTAGCGGCACTAATTTTATGGTTGGTGGTACGCGACGGTCTTGGAATAAACGCCATGTGAGGCGCATATCAAGCCAGAAACCACCAATACGATTCATTAAGTCTTCAAACATAGTGTGTGTTCCCCTGTATTAGATAGCTACCGTGTATAGTGATTATAGCATGCCTAGGGTATTTACAAGATGTCTGCGACGAAGTTGGCAAGCACATCAAAGGCTTCATTGCGAGCGACGTCTTGAAATACGATGTGTCCACCTGTAGCGAGCGTGTATTGCTGGATGTGGTCGCTATTGACGGCTTTAGCGATGAGTTGAGCGTTATCGGGTGTAGCGAGGGTATCCCCTTCTGCATAGAGCAAGAGTAGCGGCGCGGTTACAGCGTGTAAATGTTGGCGCACGGTATTTTCGAGTTGGGAAAATTCATGCACGGCACGCGATGACCACTTTGCATAATGCACACGGCTATTCAGTGGTTCGCCACGTTGTTCCTGTTCCGCAACGATTTGTGCATTGAGTTCAGGTTCGCTGGGATGTTCGGTGAATGGTACGAGTAAATCTATCCAACGGGCGAAGCGCACCACACGACTGGTTTCCGTGAGGGTCAAAGGGGAGGCGACGACAGCGACACCCTCAACTGGTTGGGATGCCGCGAGAAGTAGCGACAGTAAACCGCCCATACTATGCCCTATCACGATAACGTGGTCGCATTGTTGGCGCAGAATATGGTAGCCATCGAGAGCTTGCGCATACCAATCTTGCCAACGCATCCGGCGCATATGGTCAGGGTTGATGCCGTGTCCGGTTAGGCGTGGAACGTAGACGGTGTAGCCTTGTTGTGCGAGATGTTGTCCTGCCCACCCGACTTCGGCTGGGGTTGCCATAAAGCCATGCGTGACGAGACAGCCTATCTGATTGCCACGATAAAATTGGGGTTCTGCGCCATTGAATAGCGTTGGGATTTCGGTCATGGTTGTATGTTTGCTTGGTTGATTGAGGGTATTTTAGCATAGGTATTGCTTTACTTTACCCCTCCCCCTAAATCCCCTTTTCAGGGGTAGGTCTCACTACAAATCTGCAAATAATAGTCGTATTTTGGGCGTGCTTGGGGTATTTACCCCTATCCCCCTGCCCTTTCCCCCGCGTTCGCAAGCTCACTTCGGAGAAAGGGAGCTTACAGATTGCTTGGACACACGTATTTGAAGCATGACAAAGTCCTTTTCTTGTACTTGGTTCGGGCGCACTGTAGTACGCCCCTACAATTGTTAGCTTATGACATGTTTTTATTCGGTGCCGTAGACTTCGGCATCTTCTTCTTTGGCGACGCGCTTACCCTCTTCGATGTCTACGCGGGTGAGTAAGTATGCGCCGATGACAAACAGCACAATCAAGCTCAGGATAGCAGGACGGCTGTTATTGAAGGCGAGTGCGGCAAAGGCGAAAATCCCTGTGCCGATGACGGATGCGCCTTTGGACAAGATACTGAATAAGCCGAAAAATTCGCCACTCTTAGACGATGGGCTGAGTGAGGCATAAAGGCTACGGCTGAGGGCTTGGCTACCGCCTTGTACAGTGGCAACCATCCATGCCAAGAACCAAAATTCGATGGTGCTATTCAAGAAGAAGCCCCATACAGCGATGACACTATACATCAGGATAGCGAGTAGGATGCTATTGCGCGTGTCGAAGTGTTCTGCGAAGCCTTTGAAAAAGCGCCCAAAGATAACCGCAAACAGCCCACCGACTACCTGCAAGCCAAACAGTAGACCAATGATAATTGCCAAGTTGTTCTGGCGGACAGGTTCTTCGACTTCGATGCTGGCGATAGCGATGTTTGTGCCTGTGCTATCGGGATTGGCAGTCGCACTATTGACGAGGGTTAGGGTGTATTGTCCTTCTTCCGGCACAGAGAGCGTGATGCGATCATTGTAGCGGACAGTCGGGTTGTAGGTGTCGATGGTGAGTGGCACGAGAACAGGGTTTTCGCCTTCTTCAACATCTTCTGGCAGGGTACTCTCGTCTTCGTCGATAAGGGGTTCGCCATCTATCAATACTTCTATGATGCCGCCTGTTGGTGACACGGCGTATATGAGTTCGAGATTTTGCCCGTTGAACTGCAGGTCATACGTTGCGCCGATGTTATCTGTTTCGGCATAGAGAACATCATCAGGTGTACCAATAATACTCGCCAAGAAACTATCACCTGCCAATTCATCGCCTGTGACGGTGCGTTGTGTCCATGTATCATCTGCGACGAGTTCCGCATCTGCAACCGTATATAAACCCTCACCCGTAAACGTATCTACCGTTTCATAAGGTGCTGGCTGGTTGCCTGTGATGGTAATATCCATCGTATTTGCGCCGATGACGGCAACCGTCGGCAACATGACCATATTGAACAAAATATATGCAAGATAGAACGGACGGCGCGGATTATCTGCTGAGGGCAAACGTCCAAAAATGAGTGTGAACGGCACACCCACAAATTGCACCAGTAACAGCGCCAACACGAGTTCTAATGTGCCGAAGCCGAGTTCTGCACCGTAAATCGTTGCTACACCGATAATCGTGTTAATCGGGTCGTTGTAAATGAGAAAAGCAATTAGATATTTGAACAGTTCACGGTAACGGCGCAATTCGCTGAACGTTTCGCCTAAGCGCGAAATCGTCACCGTGACGAGTGATTCGCCTGGCGACAGTTCTTTGCTGGCAGAGGGCGGTTCAGGCACATCGCGCAAAATCGGAATCGAGAACACCAACCACCAAATAGCGACACTCAAAAAGGACAGTCGGATGCCTGCGAAGTCAAAGAGCGTATCGGGAATCAGCAAGAACATAGCGACATTGACCGCCAGCAGAATACCCCCACCGAGATACCCGAGTGCGAATCCGCGTGTTGAAACCACATCTTGGTCTTCTTCACGGGCGACATGTGGTAGCAAGGCATCGTAGAAAACATTCGCGCCTGTGAAGCCGATGCGCCCCAACACAACGAAAATCGACGCAATGAACCAATCACCTGTGCTGACGAAGACAAGCAAGCCTGCTCCGATGACGCCTAAGCCCATGAAGATAGCGAGGAATTTTTTCTTGCCACGCTGAATATCGGAAATTGTGCCGAGAATGGGCGAAAGAATAGCGACAATGAACGTGGAAATACTGAGGGTGAAGCCCCAATACGCTGTCGCGGTAGCTTCTGAGGGCAAGGTCGCGCCAGCTACTGCGCTGAAGTATGCCGGTAGTAAAGCAGCCAGCACGGTTGTCACGAAGGCGCTATTTGCCCAATCGTATAGAATCCACGCACGAATGCGCTTGCGGTATTCTTGCTCGTTTACCTTTGGTTTTTCGTTGTCATTTTCGATTGCTACTGATGCCATACCCTAAATCCCCTGCTATAACCTTTAAATTTTGGTTGGCATCATGACATGTTTAGTCAACCCCTCCCCTAAATCCCCTCCCCTCGCGCTTCGCTTGCGGAGAGGGGACTTTTTGTAGCTGAGAGACATTTATTTCTTAATGACGATGCCTGTAAATGTGCGCTGTATTTTAGTGCAGGGATTTTATCCTATGTTTAAGGATTTTGGCGACTATTTGTCATTCGACGGCATTTCAAGTTGTGGTTTGTGATGAAAGTCGAATGTCAAGATACCACGTTGCGCGGGTTGTTCGTTATCCGCAGAACGAATGGGTTTAACGCCGTGCCACAGAATTGAATCGTTGAATAAATAGCTATCGAGAATATTTTCTAGTTGGAAGCTCGTCAGGTGTTGCTTATCATCATCGTAGATTGACACGATGCCTCCGTCTGCATTTTCGCGCACCGCAAGATGCACTGTCACGAATGACGCGCCATCACGATGCACGCCTTCGGGTGTGGGATGCGCTTCGCTTCCTACATCTGCAATCACATGAATCTGATGCACATCGACTTGCCACATATCGTCTGCATATGCGGGGTCGGCTAATGGAAATTGGGCAAAATCAAAGCGAATGAGCGCATGCAAAAAGGGGTTCGCAATCGTTTCAGGTGTCAGTGGCGCGAATTTACGCACTATACCGCCTGTGACATGATTGATGTCGGTACTCTGGAAATAATCTTCGTGTGGAAGCACTTGTAACTTGCCCGTTGCTGGGTGAAAGGCGAATTTATCGTAACGCCGGTAGCGATATAAGCCATTGTCCGGCAAATGATTATCCGGCGGGAGCGATTGGTAATCCGCAAGTAAAGTTTCCCACGCTGATTTTAGCTTGGTTGTCAGTGGGATGTTGTTTGCGAATACACGGCTGTATCCCGTATTTGCTATTTCTTGTTTAATCGGACGGTGTGTTGTGATGGGTATCATTTTGTTATCTCCCAAATAGTTGTGTGTGAATGATTGTATTTTACACAGCTTATGTGCTGATTTGCGTAAGACTGTGCTAAATTTTGACGCTTGTAATTATCAACATAGCTACAAGCTTTTGCGGTCAATATTTTTTATCGCAGACAAAATTGTGCTAGTCACAGAATTAAAGACAGAGATTGAAACAATATTGTCATTTTGCTCTTAACCTCTCCCCTAAATCCCCTCTCCCCCGCGCTTCGCTTGCAGAGAGGGGACTTCAGAAGCTCTTTTTAGGTAGCTTAGAGGGCTAGTTATATTCGTATCCTCATTCTTCAAATAGCCGTATCCGCGATTTTTTATGGTGCTAACTGAAAATCAAGGACATGTACTATTGCAGTCAGAATTACGGATTGCGTGTATACTCAGAGACGTGACAAAAGGGAAGTGAAGGGTACGCACTATGCGCCGTTTGAGTTTGTTGATTGTGTTGATGCTGATGCTCATCGCTGTGCCAACGGGCGCACAGGATGGTCTGAATTTACCGAGTGAGTTGTACGTATTGAACGCGGAGGGGGTCGTGCAACGCTTTGGGTTGGGTACAGAGGGTGTTTCGGCTGTGACGCCAGAAGATGCTTTCGTGCTAGATTTCGGGATAGCACCGGATGCTAATTGGATAGCGTATCGCACACAGGACGGTATGTTCATGCGCCATATGTTTGATGACAGCATTGAAACACGCCAAATAGAAGATGACCGTGCGAGCTTGCCCGTGTTTCGCGGACGCGGCGAGACAGTCGTTTGGGCGCAGGATAGCACAGCACTCGCTTACACAACCGAATATGGCGGACGGGTACATTTCTTCGTACAGAATACGTTTGTGGATATTGAAAATCCAAATTTGCTGAATCTTATATGGTCGCCGGATGGGGGCTTTTTAGTGGCAGAAGCCGAAGACAATGTATGGTGGATTTATCAGCGCAATGGTACAGAGATGATTTTGCGGGCGGCGATTCCAGGCGCGAATGGTGGCGTATGGATGAACGAAACCCAATTTTTGCACGCGCCGCTTGAGGGAGGCTTAACGATACTCGATTTGAGCGCCGGTAATGCTCAGATACAAGTCCTTGCCAACACAGACTCCTATTTTGAGCCGAGTGTCACCCGTGATGGGCAGGTTGTCGCTTTCACAGGCGAACTGACAGCGGCGACGCTTAACCAGATTACACTGGATGAGACACTGGTAGGGTCAGCTACGGCGATTGGATCTGCACCTGTGGATTTGACAGGGGTGCGCTGGGCAGTCGGAGGCTTTTTACTGGGGACATTGCGAAGTGGTGTGATTGCACTCGTAAATCCAGTGAATGCAAATGGCTTTACCTTGCCTGTGTCGAGTGTTGGAGCATATAGTTGGGGTCCTGCGTATCCACCCCTTGTAGCGAATGTACTATTACCTAACCGTGTCACATTTTTAGCGCGGGATTTAGGCGGTGTGCAACAAGTATGGCAATTACCTACCGATGGTAGCCGTGCGGAAACGATTAGCCCGGCGACGCTGGATGTGACCGATTATGCGATTTCGCCTAATGGGCAACGCTTGGCATATGTGAGTAATAGCATGTTATGGACATTTACGCTGGGCAGTGATGCAGAGCCGACTGAGTTAGTCATGCTGGGCATCAACATGGGGATTGCACTCGCTTGGGGACCTGATAACGCGACGCTTTACTATCGGGATGCGCAAGGCGACGAAACAGGTATTTGGCGAGTGAACGTGGATGCAGAAACAGCCGCACCGGAACTATTCTTGCCGGATAGCAATAGCACAGTCTACAACGCTCCGAATCCGGCTGGGGGTGTGGGCGCGATGCTGGTGCAGACGGAAAGCGAGTTAGCGTTGGTCGATACAACATCGGCGGCAGTGACAGCTTTGCCTATCGTCGGTAATGCGGATTGGCAATCGGGGACTACATTCATTGCATCTGGTGAAGCATTAGGCGATGAGGTTGATGGCGATGGCGTCTACCTCTTCGATGCGAATCAACCGGATACCCCACCGACACTGGTTTTGCCATTTACTGGGTCGCTCGAATTGCTTGATTATCAGGTGCTGGCAGATGGACGAATACGGGTGCTGGTACGCAATCAAGCGCCTGGCACAATACGTATTTTGGATGCGCAATTAGATGGCAGTCAACCGACAGTCGTTGGCAATGCAGGCTATATGGTCAATCCGCAAGTATCGCCGGATGGCACGCTGGTCATTGGTCAGCGGACAGAAACAGGTGCGTTGTTAGTGCATACTGTCGAAACGGGTGTTACACAGCAGATTGATGTAGGTGCGCCGATTATGGGCGTAAAATGGTAAAGAATCCATAGCCGTAGATTTATGCAAGTTAAGAATTAAATACAGAGATTAGAGCTATATTGCTCTTAACCCCTCCCCTAAATCCCCTGCTTAGGGGTAGATTTTAGTATGAAGCTAAAAATAGTCATGGGGAGGGCATGTTTGGGAAAATTTACCCCTATCCCCCCGCCCTTTCCCCCGCGTTCGCAGGCTCACTTCGGAGAAAGGGAGCTTACGGATTGCTTGCACACAGTCTTTGACGTATAAACACGTCCTTTTCTTGTACTTGGTTCGGGCGCACTTTAGTTCGCCCCTACAATAGTTGTTTCATTCAGGTAGAGTAGAAAATAATAGACCTACCCTTGAAAACCTAAATCCCCTTTCCTCTGCGCTTCGCTGGCGGAGAGGGGACTTTCAACGGTTTTGTTCGGAAAATTTGGAGGTGGATTATTTCCATCCTAATTTTTTAACAGCATACATCTACTGCCGTTATCATTCAATTTTGAGGTGGGGGTGCGGCTGGGTCGGGTGTTGATTCTGGTGCAACCGATTCGGTTGATTCAGGCGCACCTGTAACATTTGGAATCGGTTGCGGTAAGGTCGGGGTAGCAATAAGTCCAGGCTGGGCGTCCGGTGCGGCGAGGTAGGGACCGAGTAGCGTGCCGTCAACCAGTAAAGCGTACACTTGCCCTGATGTGACATCTTGAATGAATGTACCACCTTCAAAACGTTGAATACCAATGGGCGCATCTTGGGCTTCCGTGCGGGCGAATCCCATATCTTCGCGCAAGCCTGCGACAGCAATCCACATATCTCCAAAAATGCCACCTGGCACAATTAATCCCTGTGAAGGCTGAATACCGATGGTCGAAGTATCCGGCGGATTTTCGAGGTAATCATAGACACCATTTGTTATCGTTTCGCTGGGGCGCATAGCATAAATCGCATTGATTTCGGGATAGTGAATCATGAGTCCAGTTTCAAAAATTTGAATTTCGCCAAAGAAACCAAAGCCTCCTTGCAATGGACATCCCATCTGTTGGCTAACGAGCGAATTACTGCGCCATGCTGTGATATACGGTGTGTCGATGGGCGCGATGAGGCAACGATTGGGGTCAGCCGTCGTTTGGGCTATCGGGTTGTTATCGCCGGAGCCAAACAGTGGGGCTGTGATTTCAATACGCGATTCGGGTTGTTCTGCCGCGCCAATGAACACACCAACGTAGGGCGTCACGGATGGGATGATGGTCGGCGTTGGTGGAATGGGTGTCGGTGTGGTTGCGGAACGGGTCGCGGCTGCTTCTTCAAGATTAGGTGTTGGCGATACAGCAACAGTGACGAGTTCTTTAGAAATAGCAACTGCTGTCGGCTCTGGTGTTGCTTGTCCGGTACAGGCGGTCATAATAGCAATGAGGCTCAGTAAGCAGAGCGTGCGCAAGGAAGTCATAAGTTAGGGTTCACTGGTTGATGGCAAATGGCAAAATGAAAGGCGGAGTTTGTCACCCTCACCCAACCCTCTCCCATCAAGGGCGAGGGCTATTATTTGTGATTAACTCGGCAAACAAAAATGCTTGGTATCTTTAGAGAATGCCTGTGTGCGATGTCGAACGGGCGACCACATAGGGTCGCCCCTACAATGATTTTGTATCACAATCAGCTAATCACCCGTGCATTATACACGCGATGATAGATTGTGTGCAGTGTATCAGGAGGCAGGTTCTGCGCTTTCGAGGTTGGCATTGAAGAAGGTGATGATTTGTTGCCATGCTGAAAACGCCGCACTGGGTTCGCCTATTTCATCGGGCTGGACGAAAGCGTGTCCAACGCCATCATAAATTGTGACAGTATTCGTAACACCTGCTTCATTGAGCGCGGCTTCGTGTGCTTCGACCTCTTCTACAGGAATCATGCCATCTTCTGCACCAAAAATAGCCAATACAGGTGCAGCATCTTCACCAACGAGAGGCATGAAGGCGTCGCTATCGGCACGGGTTGACCCATACAAGTTGATAACCGCATCGAGGTCACTATTGGCAAGCCCATAATTGAATGCGACATCACCCCCATAGCAGAAGCCAACGATACCCACTGAGCTATTGACCTGTGGCAAGTCTGCGAGATAGGCATAGGCAGCATCCATATCAGTCATGACACGCTCCATATCAACACTAATGCGTAAGAACAACGCACCTGGCACTGAGCCAGCCGTTTTACCACGATAGGTATCGGGTGCAAGCACAACAAAGCCCTCTGATGCAAGTTCGTCCGCCAGTTCGATGATTTCAGCGTTCAAGCCCCACCATTCATGTATCATGAGGACTGCTGGATAGGTCGTTTCCTCGGTGCTTTCGTCGGGGAATGCAAGATAGCCATGGAGCGTTGTGCCATCAACAGTTTCGTAGGTGACGTTGGTGAAATCCGTTGGCGATACCCCCGCATTGATGTCCCATGCCATATATGCCCCGACACCAACGACGAGTAGTAAGATAATAATCAATAAGCCGAGTAAAATACGTCCAAGTGTTTTCATGTGGTGTGTTATTTCCTATCTGTATATATGATGTTTTCGGGGGAAAGTATGCCTGATGTGCGTGAGTCTGAGATGAGATATTAGGAAGTGCTGAGTGCTGATACAAGGTTAGAATTCAATGCGGAGATTAAAGTGATGCTGACGTTTTGCTCTTAACCCCTCCCCTAAATCCCCTCCCCTCTGCGCTTCGCTGGCAGAGAGGGGACTTTAAATGCTATTTTTAAGTAGGTTTGGGCGCTGTACTAATTTTTAAGCAAGGAGAGAAACCAATGGGCGATAAACGCTATGTGATTAATGTGCAGGGGGCAATTTATAAGGGCAATCAGTTTTTGATTGCGCGACGCAGTGAGCATGAAGATTACATGCCGAACATTTTGACTTTACCTGGCGGGACAATCGAGCCAGAAGATGAGGTAAACGCGCAGGATGTGTTGCTGGCGACGGTCAAGCGTGAAATCATGGAAGAAGTGAATGTCGAAGTGACAGATGAGCGCGTGATTGCATCGAGCTATTTTTTAGCTGGAGATGAGCCTGTATTGAACGTGCTATTTTTGTGCCGTTATGCAGGTGGTGAAGCAAAAGCCGTTGACCCGCTAGAAGTGAGTGCGGTGCAATGGATGACGGCTGAGGAAGCAATCGCACATCCCGATTGCAAAGAATGGACACGGATAAAATTAGAGAAGGCAGAGGTGGCACGAGTTGTTAGTAGTCAGTGAAGTGTAGAAGTAACAAAGCACGAGCATTGCTACTCCTTTATCATATTATCTCGCGGGATGTTCTGCTAAAAAATTTAGCAATAGGGTGTTGAATTTTTCTGGATAGTCGCGTTGAGTCCAGTGACCTGCATTCTCGAAAATTTCCAGTTGAGCGTGTGGTAATTTTTCAGCGGCGCGTTCGGCATATTTCAATGGCACACCAATATCATGCGTGCCATGTGCTAATAGAACAGGTACTTGTAATTTGTGTAGCTCATCAGTGAAATTAGTGTTTAGTCCGTACCATTGGATTTCATCACGTTGCCACTGACTAAATGCAATTTGCGAATTGGCATTGTTAAGAGCTTCCATGACTTCACCGAGGATAGCATCTGTACGCGCTTCTGGATTATTGAGAATGTTGCTGACTGTGTATCGCGCCGCCCAACGCGACCCGCGCATCATACTCCACGCCCAATTCAATAGCCAAGGCATACGTATCATGGCATAACTCAAGTGATGAAATGGGGCAACATCTTGAATGCCATACGACCCGATGAGTGTTACACATCTCACACGGTCAGAGTGGCGTAATGTATAACTTAGGCTCAGCGCACCACCCATAGAAATACCGACGAGGGCAACATCATCAAGTTGCCAAATGTCCATAAGCTCTTCAAGGTACTTAGTTAGATTTTGTGTGGTTGATGGTTCGTCTGCGAGAGGGCTAGGTCCGTAACCTGGATAGTTGGGAGCATAAACTCTGTATCCCTCTTTGATAAGTAATGGAATAGTATCCCGCCAAGAAAGAAGCGCGTGGTCTGTGCCACCGCCATGCAGTAATACAACAGGTTCTCCTGTGTGTTCACCACCGACATAGTAAGTAATTTCTATTTCTGAAGCGAGTTTGACTGTTTCTTGTTGTAAGTTACCCAACGTATCTTTCATGATTGACGAGCTTGTTGTCATGATAATCAAATATCCTTATCTTTTTGTGCTTGGAAATACGTTTTATACGTGGTGATATACTCAGCTAACATTTGTTGACCTGCGTCAGGATTATCAGCAGTGGCGTCGTTAATAGCGAATTGCTGAAACATCTCTAGGAACAAGTCCAGCACAGGCTTGAATGCAAGAGCATCGCTTGACTGCTTGAGTAGTTGAGTATTTAATAAACCCTCACGAAAAATCACGGCTACAGCTGCTAGTGTAGAAATCTCGACACTTGCCCGAATCATGTCTATATCTTGCATCATAGTTAGGAGTTTTGTGTTCCACACTAAACGTTGTAAGAGCAGGTCATCGAATTGTTGCTCACTGATGAAGCCACCTAACACCACTCTATTTTGTGTGTAGAGTGCTAGCAAAAATGGATTTTCGTGTATCGCTAACAGGGCATTACGGTAAATACCCATGAAGCTACCACCATCTTTGTCTTGCATCACTAACTCATACCATCTGTCCAAATACGCAAGACTTTCTTGCTGAAGAATATCTGCGAAGAGGTCTTCTTTAGTTCTCCATTTGGTATAGATTGTGCTACGTGCGATATGCGCTTCGTTGGCAATATCTTGCATAGTCAACTTGTCGTAGCCATATTGCAAGACGAGTTTAATTGTTGCGTTTTGAATGCGTTCTGTAGTGTTCATGTAAAATTAGACAAATTTACAAATTGTGTCTAATTTGTACAAAATTACATATTGGATGTCAAGAGGGTTTGATAGATTGTATATGTAAGGATGCTTATCGGATGCAAAGGCTGAGAGGCATGTCTGCATGATATACTCAGGGATGTTATCGAAATAGTTATTTGAACAGAAGGATAAATGATTTATGGCTGAAAACATCGGGACAGAAACAAACCCTTTGCGCGTGGCAATTATTGGGTCAGGTCCAAGTGGATTTTATGCGGCTGACCATCTGCTGAAACAAAAAGACATGACAGTAGAAGTCGATATGTTTGAACGCTTGCCAACGCCATTTGGCTTGGTGCGCGGGGGTGTTGCACCCGACCATCAAAAAATAAAGAGTGTGACCAAGCTCTATGACCGCATCGCTGGTAAAGAGAATTTTCGTTACTATGGCAACGTAACCTTTGGCGAAGATATTACACGCTCGGATTTGCAGACTTACTATCATGCAGTGGTATATGCTGTCGGCTCATCATCAGATAAGAAATTGGGCATTCCAGGCGAAGATTTGCCAGGCAGTGCGCCTGCCACAGAATTTGTCGGCTGGTACAACGCACACCCCGATTACCGCGAACTCGAATTTGATTTATCAGTGGAAGCTGTCGCTGTGATTGGTATCGGCAACGTAGCGATGGATGTAACGCGGATTCTGGCACGTTCACAGGAAGAACTCGATAAAACAGACATTGCAACCTACGCGCAAGAAGCCCTCGCTAATAGCAATATCAAGCGCATTTACGTGTTGGGGCGTCGGGGTCCGGCACAGGCGGCGTTCACCAATCCTGAAATCAAAGAATTGGGTGAGATGCAAGACGCCGATATTATTGTCACACAGCGTGATGTTGAGATGGATGAGCCAAGCCGTGCCTATCTGACATCCGACCAAGTCGATACTAAAGACGTCAAGAATGTAGAAATCCTCAAAGAATTTGCAGACCGCACGCCTGCAGGTAAGCCCAAGCAAATCATCATGAAATTCTTGACCTCGCCAACAGAAATTGTAGGCACAGATAGAGTCGAAGGTATCAAGGTTGTTCGCAACGAATTATACGTCACTGAGGATGGGCGCATTCGTCCGCGTGCAACCGAAGAAACCGAGATTTTACCTGTCGGCATGGTATTTCGTTCGGTGGGCTACAGAGGCGAGCCATTGCCAGATGTGCCGTTCTACGATAAATGGGGCATCATCCCGAATGCAGACGGGCGTGTGTTGACCGAATTTGGTGGCGATGAGGTTGTGACAGGTGATTATGTCGTCGGCTGGATTAAACGGGGTCCTTCGGGCGTGATTGGTACGAATAAACCAGACTCTGTAGAGAGCATGAAGATGTTGCTGGAAGATGTCGCTGAGGGCAATACGTGGTCGCCAGCGAGCCCTGACCGTGCGGCAATGGAAGCCATGCTGGATGCGAAAGGTGTGGGCTATATTTCGTATTCAGATTGGCAAATCATTGACGAACTGGAAGTTTCGCGTGGGGAAGCTGAGGGGCGTCCACGCTTGAAATTTACAGAAGTCAGCGCGATGTTGGAAGCCTTAAGTGAGCAGAAAGCGTAGGTAGCTTTCAGTTATCAGCCTTCAGCTTTCTGTAAGCTCGCGGGTGTTAAAGTTTCAGAAGGTCAGCGGGAGGCAGACCTGCCTCCCCTACAATAATGAGATGACAGAACGGGATGCTATTCACTAGCATCCCGTTTTTTGTTTAGCGATTAACGATTGAAGAATGGGAGGCGCTTGCGGACGGTGTTGGCAATGTCGTCACGGACGCCACGCGCTACTGCTCCGACGAGTGTCGGCGGTGCAAGGAGTGTAATCATATCCGGTGGAATTTCGCGGGTGAGAATTTTCAGAAGCAAGCCAGCTACTTCTTTATCTTCCAGCAAATAGCGACCCAGTGTTTCTTGCGCCCAATCAGGGACGCCCTCAAGTGGTTGCCCAGAGGCATAGAAACTGCCTTTGATGCGCGATTGCAATGATTTATACATGGGATAGGTTTTCACACGCGCTACCTCGTCGTATTCGGCAAGCATCGTCTCCCAAGTGAGTTCGCCTTTGCGCCATGCCAGCATTTTACGGGCGAGTGCTTTGCCTGTTACGACAGCGTTGTAAATGCCTTGTCCATCGAGTGGATCTTTTTGATGATAAGCATCACCGACCAGCGCCCAACCCGCGCCGCCTGCTTGCTTGTAGCTATTGCCGATGTTGCGCATACCACGCACTGATGTCACCATTTCGGCATTTTCCATACGCACCCAAAGATGCGGGTTGCGCTTTATCATATCAAGGTAGAAGGCTTCGGCTTTTTTGCCGTCTAAATCCATTGCATCCGCACGCCCTTCCACACCGACTACCGTTTGTCCATCGGCGCTATCCATCGCATAGTAGCCTGTGCCGTCTGCGCCTTCGTAAGCCGCCGTTGTGGGGATACCCCCTTCATGGCTCACATTTTTCCAGTAGGCATAATAGATTGACGTCGGATGCGTGTCGAAATGATCACGTTCTTCGGCATTTGCTTTGCGCCCGACAATCCCGAAACGCCCATCCGCGCCCACAACCACACCTGATGTAAATTCTTGCACATCACCATTTTTATTTTTACCCGTGATGCCCACAACGCGCTCACCTTCCCACAGCAAATCGGTGACGCTAAAGCCCTGATAGCCATCTACATTCTCGTAGCTGAGTGCTGTATCCCATAGCGCCGCATCGAACCGCGCACGGTCAATGGCGTAGGCATAGTCGCGCCCTTTGTATTCTGGAATAGGTAAACGGGCGCTCACTTCACCGACAGCCGTCATGTGATAGAGCTTAGGTGTATTGTGGGCGTAGGCACTTTCATCTGCGCCAACTTCATCGAGCATACGCATAGTTGAGCTATAAATAACCGGTGAGGATACAGCAGGCAATGATGGCAATTCAGCACGTTCTAGCAAAAGAACTGAAAAACCATATTTACCCAACCGTGCCGCTAGATGCGAGCCTGCAACACGTCCACCAACGACAATCACATCATAATGTGTTTTCATGAAGACCACTTCTTATCTACCAACAAATTGTGTTTTTTCTCACAATCTATTGTCCTACAGAATGTATTGTGTTGTCTAGCAATGTTAAGCAAGTTCTTAGTGGGTAAAATGCACATAATTAATTAAAAATAAATGAGAATAGGATTTTTTTGAGAACTTTTGTGAAATCTGTACGAAGAAATTTTATAATTTCTTGACATTTCGCTTAGATTCCTTTAACATAGTAATCAAATAGAGTTCATTCAAAACAATTTTTTGCACGACGCCCCTGAAAAGGGGCGTTTCGCATTTAATGGGTAGCCACCGATTTATGCAAGTTAAGAATTCAACACGGAGATTAGGGTAATCTTGTCATTTTGCACTTTACCCCTCCCCTAAATCCCCTCCCCCTGCGCTTCGCTGGCGGAGAGGGGACTTCAAAAGCTCTTTTTCGGCAGATTTGGGGTCGCTTATTTCCGTCCTAATTTTTTAAACAGCATAAATCGGTGGCTATTTGTTTTTCTCGAAAACGAGTTTTAGGCAATTTGGAACTTTTGCGGAACGGGTGTCGTTTGGCATATCAGAACATCATGATGAAATCATTTTTCTGATAGCTAAGTTGATAGAGCGAGGTACGATACCATGTCCACATTTGAGAAAATTCGTAAGGCTGCACTGGCACGTTTAGACGCTGGCGAACCTGCCGAGATTATTTTACAAGATTATGCCGATTTTGAAGATGAGTTACGTCCGGTACTGGAAGCTGAGACAGGCAAACGCCTTGCACCATTGGCTGGGTCAAGCATGCGTAGCAACAAACCCAAGAACGCTAGCACTGTTTCTAATAACTTGATATTGGTTGGTGCGGGTGCTGTTCTTCTTGTGATGCTTGCTGTAGGTGCATTATTCATTTTGCCATTGAACAGTAATGACGACGTTATCGTTGTACAACCAGCAACCGCCATCCCTGATGTGCAGGCGACCCCGATTCCTCCAACAGCAGTGAACGCACAAGTTGACAATCCGCCAGTACAAACGAGCGCGACCTGTGACGGCATACCTGACCGCCAAATTACCTCTCAATTTGTGCTGAATCCCATCCCCCAACAGAGCAATACCGACAGTGACCGTGCGCCAGAGCTTGGTATGGCTGATGGTGCGGTATTAGAGACATCCGTATCTAGTGAAGAGATGGCTGATGATGTCGTGATGGATGTCGAGGAAGATTATGACTATGACGACGATTACGCTTACGAAGAAGACTATGCTTATGATGAAACTGAAGCTGACTATGAAAGTGCTGAAGACGTCGCGCTTGCTCCGCCAAGTGATGCAGGTGAATCGGCATCTGGCGAAGTAATGGCGACATCGACTGCGCTTACATTATCCTCAGAAGAAGCACCCCGCACAACGGCAAACACTACGCCAGAAGAGCCGTTACGTGCTGGCGAAATTGACGATAATGCTGAATGGGACACCTACCAAGATTATCGCACCGATTTCTTAGACACGAACGGCACACGCGATGTTGTTGATGTCGATACCACCGGACGCCAAGTGATTCGTGTCGTGGATAGTGAAGGCAATCCCGTGTTGAATGCCTGTGTACAGATTTACAACGGCGAATCCTTTATCACATCGTCACTGACCTACGCAACAGGTATGACACTCTTTTTCCCGAATCTCGATGATTCGACACGTTATATTGACGAATTCCGAGTAGTCGTGAGCAAGGGCGATGTGATGGTTGAAGATACGATTGACCGCACAGCCATCGGTGATGTGACAGAAATCACGCTCGATGTAACCGAGAGCTACGAGAGTGTGCCACTGGACATCGTGTTCTTGTTGGATGCGACGGGCAGTATGTCGGATGAGATTCAGCAGTTACAAGATAACATCATGGCTATCAGCGCCCAAATTGATGCTTTGCCAGGTGATGTTGATGTGCGCTATGGGCTAGTGACCTACCGTGACAGAGGCGATGCGTATGTGACACGGGTACATGATTTTGTGGATAATGTCGCTGATTTCCAAGAATCGCTCTCCCGCGTGCAAGCTGGTGGCGGTGGCGATTATCCAGAATCATTGAACGAAGGGCTGGATATGGCACTCAATGCGGTTGAATGGCGCGATACGGATGCTGTACAGTTGGTTTTCTTGGTCGCGGATGCCCCACCGCATGTCGATTATCAAGATGATGCAGATTACAGTTTGCTGATGGCAGATGCGATGGCACGCGGTGTTAAGATTCACACAATTGCTAGTAGTGGCTTGCAACCAGAAGGCGAATTTATCCTGCGCCAGATTGCACAGTACACGATGGGACGTTTCCTGTTCCTGACATATGAAGATGGTGTGGCTGGCACGGCTGGCGATGAACGTCCTGACCTTGAAGTTGGCGACCCAGAAGATGAACAAGGCGTCGGCGATTACAGCGTGTCGCAGTTGGATGAACTGGTGATTCAGTTAATCAGAGATGAAATCAGTGTGCTGACGGGCGAGGAATGAGTTTAGTGTAAGCATTTCCACCCTCACCACAACCCCTCTCCCATCAAGGGCGAGGGGCTTTTTTTAGCTCTTTGAGGGTATGTGTGTATACCAACGGTCATATTTACAGACGGCGGGAGGCAGACCTGCCTCCCCTACGTGTTGCTTGCTTAGTTATCAGCTTCCCAGATGACGAGGTTATCGAAGGCAACTTCGATTTCTTCATCATTGAACGCGACAACTGCCATTGCGGTATAGCCTTCGTCGTAGGTATCATCTTCGGTTTCAAAGAGAAGCTCACCATTGGCATAGAGTGCAAGGTATTCATCGACACAGACGACAGTAAGTTGATTAACATCATCACCTTCGTTGGTGTCGTTAGTCGTATCCCAGCCGTCCTCAGTATCGAGGAGGGAGTTATATTCGTTATCTTCCCAATAACCGACAGTATAGAAACCATCGCCACTAATGACGAACGCATAGCCATCTTCTAAATTATCGGGGTCAAGGCGGCACATGACGCCATAGCCACTGACACTCGTATCAGATAATTGCTCGGCGGTTACTGTGAGTACCATATCATTATGCTCGGTGCGGTTTTCGCCCCAGATGAATGTACCAGAGTCTGTTTCCGTGAGGATATAAGCCCCACTGTCCACGCGCAGGTCAGATTCATCATCTTCGTAAATGACCCAATCGCCTTCTTCATCCCATGTTTCTATGATAACCACGTCTTCAAGGTCAATGGATTCATCACCTTCTTCGAGCGCGTCTTCTACGTCATCTTGTAGGTCATCAACATCAATCGGATTATCATCTCGGCTGGTGCTGGTGCTACTGGTGCGTTCGTCACCATCGTCATCTGCTTCGCTAAATTCGTCTATTTCCCAGACAAAGAGGTTATCAAACGCAACGTGGATTTCTTCATCTTCGCGCAAGCTGATAGCAGCAAAGCCTGTTACGCCTTCATCAAAGGTATCATCTTCGACTTCGGCAACCAGTTCATCATTAACGTAGAGGGCTAAGTATTCACCCGCACAAACAGCAATGATTTCGTTCTCATCTTGTCCGCCTTCGACAGCATCTGACGATTCATCAATTAAGCTGGTTGTTTCGCCATCAACAGCAACTGCAATACGCACACGTCCATCGCCACTGATGAAAAATCCGTAGCCCTCGAATGCACGCCCGACATCTGCACGGCACATCACACCATACCAGTTGAGGTCATCGTCTGATAATTGTTCAGTTTCTACACGGATGACAGAATCTTCGTATTCATCATCACCATATGCCCAAAGCCAGCTATCACTGAAATCACGTTGAATTTGATAGGTGCCATCATCAACTTCAGCAGAACTATCGGGGTCTTCGTAAAATTCCCATGCGTCGTCGTCGTCAAATTCTTCTTCGATGTCGAGATCGACCTCTTCAATTTCAATCGCCCCGTCTTCGAGCGTATCAAACGGGAAATCATCATCTTGGGCGGCTACAGCGTAAATGAGTGTCGTAAACATAAGACACGCGAGCAGGTATCTAAGGCGCATGAAAATATCCTTCTTTAGTGACAAATGACTATTTATTCTAATAGTACGCAACAATCGTAACAATCACCATTAAAACTCGTAATGATTGTCAAAAAACATGTAAAAATTGCGCTGTCTATCAATGAATTATCTCATCCGGCAAACAAACACACCTCATTTTGTATATTTCGGGCGCAGACATAGCTACGCCCCTACACAAAATTTTACCGAACGCGATATTAGTCTTCTGCTTCGTAGACGATAAGGTCGTCAAAAATAGCGCGTGCGAAGCCATCATCTTCAAAATTGATGACGACAAAGCTAACAACACCTTCATCATATTCATCGTCTTCGGCTTCTGCAATCAGTTCGCCATTAACATAGAGCGCGAGGTATTCATCAACACAGACAATGTGCATAATGTTTGGCTCATCATCGACATTGATTTCGTCGAATTGCTCCCATGTTACCAATGCTGTATAGCCCTCATCTGCGTCATAGCGCAAGATAGCGCCGTTACCCAAGCCATCTATCAAGAAGTGATAACCATCAAAGGTGTTAACATCCTCTTCTGTACGACAGATGACACCATAGCCATTGTTATCTTCACCACCGTCTTGACGTGCTGTGACTTGAATGACAACATCTTCATACACTTCGTCGTGTTGTCCCCAAATGAAATTATTTTCTTCGACTTCGCCAACGTATTCATCATCATCTACGAGAACGAAGCGGGTTTCCTCTTCGTAATTTTCCCAATCATCTTCATCCGAGAAATCAACTTCGAGCAGAATATCACCTACGGTAATTTCAACATCGCCTTGTTCGAGCATATCTTCAAGGTCTATATCGTCTTCGTCATCATCATCGTCATCACGATTTTCAGAATCATTTTCGTCGTCATCTTCGGAGTCGGTTGTATCGGCGGCACTATCTTCTTCACCGGGGAGAGTTTTACCACCGTCGTCATCTTCTTGGGCGAGGATAGGTAAGGCAAAGAGTGCGATTAGCATAAGGTAGATTAAAATACGCATCCGTGACATGAGGCTTTCCTGTCGTTATGTGGTTTTGTTTAGGCATATTATAAGGGGATAGGTGTGTTGTGCAATGCGATTGATGGTTGAGTTTGGGTTTATGATGTACGTCAGGCATTAAAATCAGGCGGGAGGCAGACCTGCCTCCCCTACATAATGTTGGCGTTATCCCTAACCTTCTAATGGTAGAACGAGGTCTTTTTTGAAGGGTGTCAGCGAGATAAGTTCGCCATTTTCTGTGATGATGAACAAGTCTTCGACACGGATGCCGTAGCCTTTTTCAGGATAGTACAAGCCAGGTTCGATGGTGACGACATTACCAACTTGCCAGACATCATCTTTGCGTAAATGGCTGATGGATGGGCGTTCGTGGATGAGCAAGCCAACACCATGTCCGAGACTATGCACATAACCATTATTGGCACTACTATCGCTACGTGAGGTGGCGTGTCCGTTGCTCTCGAAATAATCAAGCACGACTTCTTGCATGGTATGTGTCGATTTGCCAATGCCAAAATCTTCGAGCGATTTATCAAAAGCTATCATCACTTCATCGTATGCTTGCTGAACTTCGTCGGGCGCATAGCCGATGCACCATGTACGGGTCATATCGTGGTGATAGCCACCACCGAGTTCACGCGGGAAGAGGTCAAAAACGATGGATTTGCCAAGTTGGAGTGCTTCTTCAGCTTCGCCACGACTATGTGGAAAACCTGCATCGCGCCCTTGTGCAAAAATCATACCGGTGTCTTCAAGCCCACGTTCCATCAGTTGCACGCGCACAAAGCGTTTGACCATGCCGATTGTCAATGGGTTGCCATCTGCATCAACAACAGTTTCATCATCGTTCGCGCTGTGTGAGGCAATATAATTCCAAGTCGCTTCCATGACTTCGTTGGTGCGTTGGGCAACGGATTTAATGCGTTCCATTTCAGCATCATCTTTGGTCAGGAATGCTTCGTCAAAGAGTGAGCGTCCGGTTTCGCCAACAAAGGTGAGTTTGTCGAAATGCTCGTTGGCGAGTGAGAATAATTCAACGTAGGTATTGAGGTCGCCCCGTCCATATAGCCCAACTTTGCCAGATTCCACACCGGCTGCTGCGAGGCATTTACCCCAAAACATAACCGTCGCTTTTTCGGGTGCGTGTTCTTTGAGCAAATCAAAGAAGCCGAGTTCGTTCCAGCCTTTGACCGGATAGCCACTCTTCTTCGCTTCTTCAGTTTCCATACCGCTCACGAAGAGCATAGGTTCAGCGCCTAGTTTCTTGACAATGTAGCCACCTGTGATGTGTGCGCCATTGCTCATGTAGTCACGCACTTCGCTGTAGCCTTCGCCACCTGCTATCAGGATGGCATCTAGCTCACGGGCGCGCATCAAAGCATCAATATCAGATTTCATCGTTGCGTGTTTCCTTATGAATGTGTATTTGTGTAGAGATTGTACCGACAAGTCATTTTAAGACAACTATCCGCATTGTACCAAGCAAACTTGATCGCTATTTTCTTCCACCACAGCGATAATATGCTTCATCTGGTAAATAATCATGAAACTTTTTGTATATTTCGGGCGCAGACACAGCAACGCCCCTACGGAAAGATTTATCGGACGAGACACTCAAAGGACAAGAAGAAAAACAATGCAGAAGGGTATGGGTCACAACAAAGCTTTGAGCGTTTGCAGAAACAAGTCGTCTTGGTGCGGGAGGATGGTGCGGGGGTCAAAAAGAACGCGGTCATCACTGATGCGGGGGACGATTGGCATGGGGGTTGCCATACGAAGTTGGGTAGCAAAGTCGTTTGCAGATTCTGGATGGAGGGCGAGTAGTACAGTTGGGAGTGTTGTGCCAGGAAGGCTGCCCCCACCGACAGTAGATTCGCCTGTGATGATGTCGCCTGTGCTGAGTTTTTGTACCCATGTTTCGACACGCTGACGAAGGTCTTCCACAGGGGTGCTTATCATGCGCCATACAGGAATTTCGTTTACAGCATCCCCGCGTCGGTAATGATCAAGGGTCGCACTGAGAGCGGCATAAGCGAGTTTATCGGCACGCATCGCACGAGCAAGCGGGTGTTTTTTGAGACGAGCAATTACATCAGCTTTGCCAATCATGATGCCTGCTTGCGGTCCACCGAGCAGTTTATCGCCACTGAACAGCACAAGGTCTGCCCCAGCCGCGATACTCGCTTGGACTTGAGGTTCATGTGACAGTCCGTAATCGGCTGTATCCAACAATGCACCACTACCCAAATCATCAACGCAGAGTAACTGATGGGCATGAGCGAGGTCTGCCATGTCTGTTAATTCAGTTTGTTCGATGAAGCCAACAATACGAAAATTGGACGAATGCACCCGAAGCAAGAGTGCGGTCTGGTCGGTAATAGCACTTTCGTAATCAGCAAGGCGCGTGCGGTTGGTTGTCCCGACCTCGACCAAGTGTGCGCCGGATTGTGCCATAATATCGGGAATGCGGAAACCGCCCCCAATTTCAACGAGTTGGCTACGCGAGATAACCACATCGCTCCCCTGTGCCAGTGCAGAGAGTGCAAGAACAAGCGCGGCGGCACAATTATTGATGACGAGTGCGGCTTCTGCACCTGTGATTTCAGTGAGAGCTTGTTCGGCGTGCAGATAGCGACTGCCCCGTTTGCCTGTTTCGAGTGTAAATTCAAGGTTGCTATAGTTGGATGCCATCTGTTGCACAGCATCTTGTGCTGATTTTGAGAGTACAGCGCGTCCGAGATTGGTATGAATGATGACACCCGTCGCATTGATGACAGGGCGTAGGGTTGGTAGAAAGCGATTTTCTAGTTGTTGGGTTGCGATTTTCAGAAAAGCATCATCTGTAATGGATATATCTGTGCCTGAAAGCAATTGCTGGCGCGTATCATCAAGGACATGGCGCAAGGCATTGACTGTGTTTTCGCGCCCATAAAGACGCATGAGGTCGGTTGCAGGTTGACTATCGAGTAAGGCATCAACAGAAGGTAATTGACGGAGTTTATTCGTCAGCATCGGGTTTTTTCCGCTCGCTGTCGATATTGATGACGATTTCGCCTTCTACAATGTCTTCGTCTTCGTAACGATTTCTGCGCTGTGCTGATTCATCGCCTAGTCTATCTTCTGGTAGATAAATAACTTGGGGTTCATGAGCACGAGGTTGCTGGCGCGTAATATTTTCGGGGTCAAGCGCGACATCAAAGCCACCAGCCGTCATGTCTTGCATGCGCATGAAAACCATGTTGTTAACACCCATTGCTTTCTCACGTTGTGCGCCCCTGTAGATATTCATCGCCTGAATGCCTAAACCAATTAACAAAGCGGCATATACATTTTCTAGCAGGATATAGCTCAAGCCTGATAAGAGAATCGCTGAGAACGTTAAGGCGTAGAGAACAGGCACAATGACAATGAAGCCGAATGTAGCGACTATCAATGTGGCGGGTGTGATGCGCGGCATTTGGAAAGCTGTGCGCCCTTTGACTTGGGCATCAATAGCGAGCTTGAGGGGCAACCATGCGCTCAAGATGGTCGCAACTAAGAAAAACACATCACTGGCGGCAGTAGCACTCCCAAAAATGAGTCCGAGAATCCCAAACGGAATTGCCCCCACTAAGCCGACAGTGAGCAAGAGAATGATACCCATGAGATAATCTTGTATGGTCGCTGGTTGACGGTCTGGCATCATGGGGCGTTAGTCTCTTTCTGCTGCGAGTTCGCGGGAGCGCAGGAACACTTCGACAACGATGAACACGAGCGCCACGAATAATGCCAGTGGCAAAGATAGTTCACGCGGAATTTGTAGCCATGCAATAATCACCACGAATAGCCCTATCCATACACTCTGGCGCACAATGACACCTGATGGCGGAACATCGTGCATGATAGAGGTCAGGCGCACGTTGAAGAAGCGTACAATCGGGACAGCTGTGCTGGTGACAGCTAGTTGAAGCAAGAAGAAAAATATCCACAACTCCGGCGCAATGCGTGGCAATGCAGTCGTGATTAGTTGAAATAAGCCGAACCAACTGGCAAGCGCGATGATAAACGATGCTATCAGCAAGCCAACGTGGTCGGGGGGCATATTTGTGCTGGTTCGTGTGTTGTTGTTTGATGATGTTGACATGGGTCTATTATAGCGCAGGTCGGGTGGGATGCTATGCCTGAATGGTCACGAATCACAATGGCGGGAGGCAGACCTACTTCTCAGGGGTAGGTATGATATAAATCTGCTAATAATAGTTGTGGGATTAGGCGTGTTTGGGGCATTTACCCCTATCCCCCACGTTCGCAAGCTCACTTCGGAGAAAGGGAGCTTATGAATTGCTTATGCACACATCTTTGACGTATGACAACGTCTTTTTCTTGTATTTGGTTCGGGCGCACTGTAGTACGCCCTTACAATTATTGGTTCATTCAAGTAGGGTAAAAAAATAATCAACCTACCCTTGAAAAGGCAAACCTGCCTCCCCTACAAAATCTCGCTATTTGAGCCGTATTTTGCAAATGAGCCTAAAAAATTCTTAGCTCAGTGATTGCCATAGTTCTTGTGTTTCAGGACCTGGTGCGATGCCGAGTTCGTCTTGGAGGCGTGTCGCTAGGCGCTCGTATTGCTGACGGGCATCTTCGATGTAACCAAGTTCTTTATAGAGACGCATGATTTCACGGTGAATATCTTCGCGCATGGGGGCTTCGCGTAAGGCACGGGTAAAGTAGCCGAGTGATTTTTCAGTGTTACCTTTGTCTTTGTGATACCGTGCCAAGCCAATCAGTGCCTCTATCAGCGAACGCTGTAATTTCTTGCGCCGTTCGTGTACCCATTCCATGTCGATAGTGAGTAAGAAAGGCGACTGATAAATATCTACCGCACGTTGATAGAGTGCCGCTTGCTTGTCTTCATTGAAGGTCATGGTGGCTTCTTCGATAGCGTCTTCAAACATGGCTACGTCGTAATGACGATTGATTTTGTAGCTGGGGCGATAGAAGCCTGTGCCATATGATGTGAGTTCATAATTTTCACCATCAAACACATTATCACTAAGGCGTTCGGAAATTTTGCGTTTGGTCACATGGAACACATTGGTCGCTTCTTTTTGATTTAGCGAAGACCAGAACGCACTGAAAACTTCGTCACGGGTGACGAGTTCGTTATCTATGAAATAGAAGAATAGATTGCGTGGTAGCGCCCCATCCCATGATTCAACGGGTTTGCCATTGATGATAGCGTGTCCGCGTCCGAAGCCATAAATTTCGAGTTGTGGACGGTCTGCATTTTCGCTAGTGAACATGAGTGATGAGCCGACACGTTCTGTACCAAGCACGCCTGCATGCCCTTGTAGGACGAGAGCCTGCCAAGGATTAGCACGCAGTTCACGGGCGCTGACAATTAGCCTGCAATTATCTGGCACATTCGTAACGAGCGTAGTGAAAAATTCTTCATACGCAGGTGTGATTTCCAGACCATCAAGGTCGTCCATATAAAGCACACAATCACCCATGGTAGCAAGGTCTGTGCAGAGTGCCTGTGCTAATTCGACGCTTCCGGTGTTATTATCGAGCGCAGTGCGGGTTGCACCCCCAAAATTGTCATGTTGTGCTTGGAGTTCATCTAAGAAGCTACGTAGGCAAGCAGACAGATTTGTAACACTTGATTTGTGTCGATAGTAAAGAATGGTCGCATCCTCAGCCGCGTCTAAAATTGCTGAGAGGTATAGAGTACGATAGGTCACTTGTGGGTAGATAATGAGGACATGATGCTCCGACAAAGCATTTTGAATGTCATCATGGGTGGTTCTCGTTAATTTGTCGCGCCATTTCATGTGGTGTTCCCCCCTTTAAGGAATCAACTATGCGATACGCACCAAATATATTTAAGTGTATTTTTAATAAGCACATTATATTAAGTTAAAAGGCTTGTAGGTACTTTGGTTGCACCTTTATCAAATAGTATCTTATAAGATTTAAAAAATACAGTGCTATCAATTCAATTTCAATTGTAACACTTTTGTAATGTGTGTTTTTTGTTTTTGGCACACTTTAACTAAGTAGAGACTACATAGCATCCTAAGGTTTGGTTATGACTATTTCAACAACGGAATCATCACAGCAAACGGACATACCGCCCTCTTTACTACGCACAAGTGGGCAAATTGTTTTATTTATACTTGAGGGCATCGTATTACTCTTGGTGATTTATGCTTTCTGGCACAATATCACGCAGCGACAATTATGGTTCTGGATGCTGTGGTTGGCTGTCCCATTTTTTGCATTGCGCTTGCGCTTGAGTGGTTATCTGTGGACGCATACGAGACTGCACGATTTGATGATTGTTTTTGTGTTGGTGGCAGCGTTCAATTATGCGCACTCCCCTATCAGCCGAGAGAGTTTCATGGCGGCGTTTGCACGCCCCTTATCGGGGATGTGGCTGTGTGTATATTTGATAGAAATCACGCGGGCATCGCGCAGTCTATTACCTGTTTTGACGCTTACGCTGGGTATGAGCGCAACCTTGGCGGGTATCGCGCTGACAGCATCGCAATGGTTAGAAGAAAAGTCGAGCGCCTTATGGTTCATCATCGAACGTTTGCCACGTTTCGATTACCGAGTATTTTCGGCACAATGGCAAGGCGAAGCCTGTTATGGTTGGGTAGAACTTGTGCATAGTAGTCGGTGCTATAACCCTGCGGATTTATTGCAGTACAGTTTTATCTCTTTTAATGTAAATGAAATTGCAGGCGCTTTATCATTGATGACCCCGTTTGCGATTGCCATGGCTGTGTTGTTGGCAACGCGCTATACAGACAGTACAGATACTGAGCAACATAATGAATCTATTGGCAACGGTTGGCTAATTGTATCCGGCGTGGCGGGTATTATTGGTATTTTGCTGTTGTTGGCGTTGCTACTAGGACAAAGTCGCTTTGCTATTGGTGGTGTAATTGGTAGCTTGCTGGTCGTACTATGGCTAGGAATACGTAATATGCGCTGGAAAATCATCTCCGTGAGTGTTTTGGGTGTGCTGGTGTTGGTGCAGGCGGGTATTTTGTTCAATGTATTCACCCCAAGCGAGCCTACGAGTGATAGCTCTGAGGTAGGCATCAATGAACGAGATAGTGAGTCCTTGTTGAATCGTTTTGCTATTTGGGAGAGTGCTGGAAAAATGATTGCGGATTATCCGGCAACAGGTGCAGGGATGTATATGTTTCGCACAGCTGTGAGCAATCCGAGCTTGCCTTATGAGATTCCGTATTATGTTGAGAATGAGTTGTTTCCGCCTCCGCATGCGCACAATGCTTGGATAAACATGGGCGCGGAGATGGGTATTCCAGGCTTGCTGGTGTATATCGCCTTACAAGCCGTAATTGTCTGGATGCTTTGGGTTGGCTGGCGCAACGGCGATGCGGTTATACAAGTTACTGCATTAGCGACCTTCGCAGGTTTGCTAGGGTATGCTGCGTATAGCATCGGCGATACAGTCGCATTGTGGGATAGATTTCAGTTTACGCAATGGTGGCTCATCGGGGTTGCAGGAGCGCAGTACGTATTAGCAAAGCTACATGCGGATACATATTAGTCCCATATAATGAAGAATGTATTTAGGTTTTTATTTCTTATGGTTGATAAGCGTTAATTGTAGTCTATAATGTGTTAAGTTACGTACATTCATATTTATTTTTCGTTACGTAACGTAATGCGTAATTTGATAGCTATCATACAGGCAACAATTAACCGTGCAAGGACAGACGCAGGCAAGCCGGATTAGCATCGGTATTTTGGTTATTCTCGCTGGATTCACCTTATTGAATTTCGGCGCTGTTTTGCGTGTTATACAGGTTGTGGATTCTGCTATTATTTTTGCGGGTTTGATACTGATATTTGCTTGCGCAATAGTGACAGATGTTGTTGGACCGCGCACGCGATGGACGGGTTTTGCTCGCTACGCCCTCGTTGTTGCATGGCTGATGTATGGGTTTGCCGTTGCGAGTCTGGTAAGCATTAGCGGGTTAGTTTTGGCTTTGCTGGCTGATGCACTTTATTTACGGCGTTATCGTTCTGAAGAATCGCCCATAGGCTATGTGTCATTTTCTGCGCGTGCAGGCATCGGTTTATTGGTTATGGGAAGTGTCTATGCCTTGCTGGGTGGACAGTACCCGATAGTGCCTCGTTTTTCTTTTGCACAATTAGATGCGCAGTTCGTGATCGTTTTTTGTAGCATCGTTGCACAAACACTTGCAGTTATTCTTACTTCGCGGTTTTTGCATGGCATCCCTTGGCAAACTCTGCAAAGAGGTATACGCAAATTTTCCCTCCCTGAGACTGTTATTATGCTTGTTGCTTTGGCAACGCCTATTGCGATTACGGAACTGCCTCTGATTGTCAGCATTTTGCTCCTGAGTATTGTCGTCATACAGACTTTTCGGCAATCACGTATTATGTGGTCGGAAAGCCAGCTTAACCAGCGCATCCGCGAACTCTCTTCTATGAATAGCATCAGCGCAACGATTACCTCACAATTATCGGTGATGCGTGCCGTCGAGAAAATGCACCACGAAGTTTGTTTGTTGCTCGAACCTACCCTACTCTACGTTGCCCTTTACGATGCTGACCAGCATGTTCTTGATTATCAGGTGGTCATGATTGATGATGAACGTGTAGACTGGTCGAATCGGCATCGGTTAAGTGCTTTGCAAGCGCATGTTATCCAGACACAACAGGCATTGATTGGCACGGCTGATTCACTTGCAACCTTGTTAAGTGATACTACAGTCACCGATGCGCAATATATGCTGGTGCCATTGGTGGTACATAGCAAAATCATTGGCTTGATTGGGGCGCACCATCGCACTAATGCGCATGCGTTTTCAGCTAGTGATTTTGAATTAACACAGACCTTGAGTACACAAGCGGCACTCGCTATTCGTAATGCTACCCTGTATGACCGCACGGTAAAGCTGGCTGATAATTTGTCGATGATTAACCAGTCGATGCAGGATGTGATGTTCAATGCCGACCAAGGCGGGGCTTTTCAACTGGCATGTGATATTGCGGTGAGCGTCACACGGGCTGACCGCGCCGCTATTTTTGTGTTATCTAATCAAGATGATTATCAATTCCAGTTAATTGAGAAAGCTGGCTTTAACGGCTCGGCATTTGTAGAGTCGATGCCCTTTGAACCCCACGTTTACACAGGCAATCAGCGCATCATCAATGATGTATCTGCTATGGAAGACCCTACGGTTGCTCAACTGGCTAAACAGGGTGCGTTCCAAGCTATGACTGAAATTTTATTGCGTAGTAGCAATACCACAGTCGGTTTGTTGGCAGTCTACAACACGGAGCCGACATATTATGATCCGACAGAGTTGAATCTCTTGCTGATGATTGCAGACAGGGTAACGTCTGCGATGGACAATGCGGATTTATTGCAAGCGTTGGAATTATATGCCGCAGAACAAGCCCAACTGGTGCATCTATCGCGTATTTCGGGTGGTAGCCTCGATTTAGAGCGGATTATCTATAATGTCTGCGATATGCTGGCACAGATGATGCAGGTTTCGCGGGTTGAGGTCGGCATGTATCTGGCGGAGCGCCACGCTTTACGGATTCATCATCCAACAGAAACACACTACGGAATTTCTACACGCGATATGAATTTGCAAAGTGTGCCTGAGTTTGACCAGCTATTTGCACAAAACACCCCATCAGCCGTGCGTATTTATTATGCCGATGATGAGAGCCTATCACCTGGCATGCAAGCATATATGGCAGAGCAAGGCGATAAGACAACGATTTTAGTGATGATGCATGTATCGGAGCAACCACTTGGCATTGTGAGCTTAGGGCATGTTAAAAACCGCGAGTTCAGCGACAACGATTATCGCTTGCTAGAGATGGCGAATCATCAAATAAGTGTGCAGATTCATAATGCCCAAGCGCATATGGTAACAGAAGAACAGTTGGTACATCGCCTAGAGCAACTGTCACTCATTGAAGAGATTGCCCCACAGATTTCGCAAGCTCTCGATTTAGACATCATTTTAGAGAATGTGTTGGAAGCGGCGTTACAGTCCACTCAAGCAGATTTTGCCTCAATTGCCTTGATTGACCGTCAGCGTGGCGATACGTTTGATATTATGCGGCGCGAGGTTATTGAAAATGAATTAGTGCCTAATCGCTCGTTGGTGCAAGTGCCAGAAGGTGAAGGCGCGATGTGGCATGTTATCAAAACACGCGAACCTATCATCTTGGCAGATAATGATGCTTTCGAGAACTATCTTGCGCCCACAGGTGTCATAAATACTTACCGCAGTTCGGTTATGATGCCACTGATTAGTGGTGATGAAGTTGTAGGGGCGCTGGATTTAGAGAGTAAGTCGCTGGATTTTTTCACTAATGAGCAAGTGCGCTTCGTTCAAAGTTTGAGCGGACATGCGGCAATCAGTATCGGGAATGCGTATTTATTGGAACAGCGCAAGCAACAGATTAACGTACTGACTTCATTGCGCGAACTCTCTTTAGAGGCATTGAGTGAAGTGGATGCGGATGCAATTGTAGCGGCAGTTTTGCGCACATCGCTGGTTTTATTACATGCCTCAGAAGCGGCGCTCTATCGCCATGAAGATGATACGCATGAGATAGCCTTGTTACAAGCTGTGCGGACAGAGAATGGAGCGATAGATACCTTTGAACCAGCATTACCAATGGAAATGTTGCATCAAGCACATCTAAAAGGCACGCTTCAGGTGATTCCTGATGTGCATAAAGATGAGCTTTATGGACGGATGAATGGACATTTATCTACACTTAAACACCAGAGTGCATTAGTTGTTCCGATTGCACGCCGGCAACGCATCGAGGAATTGCTATACATTGGTTTTGATGAACCCCGTCAATTCAGCCATGATGATTTGGATACCGTAGATTTATTGGCGGCGCAGGTCGGTAGTCATTTAGAAAACGCGGCACTGAACATGGCTATTACCCAACAAAATGACCGTACACGCGCTATTTTGGATTCCACACGAGATGGCATCATTCTGGTAGATAACGATACCGTAATTCAAGATGCCAACAGCGCCGCTATTGCGCTAACAGGGATGGATTTATACAGTTTCACACACCATCATATACGAATCATGGTACAAAAAGCACACCCAGAAGCGCAAGAACAATGGGATGAAATTATCACTGAGTTTGAAGATAGTCCACTGACACTTAACGACAAACAATTTGTGATTCCACAAGCAGATGATAGGATACGTGTGTTACTGACTTTGGTGACACCTGTGCTAGATGAACACGACACCATTGTGGGGCGTTTGTTGACTCTACGCGACATCACGGAGGAAAAAGAGTTACAGGAGTTCCGCGATACGATGCAGAGTATGGTTCTGCACGATTTACGTGGTCCACTGACGGCGATTGTAACGAGTATGTATGTAGCAGAAAGTGTCATTAGCATGCACGAGGGTGAATTGGACGAAACCCTCTCAGAAACGGTTACGGTTTCACTCGCCAGTGCAGAGGATATGTTGCGACAGGTCGATACCTTACGCGATTTGCCGATGATGAATAAGTTGCGCGTCACGCCGGAATTGACGACCGTGTATGAAATTGCAGAACGGGCATACAAGGCATTGCAAGCAAACTTCACGGGCGATCATATTACCGTGGATATGGCGTATTCTGAATACGATTTGGCGTTTGTAGATGAGAGCTTGATACAGCGCGTATTCGTGAATTTGTTGCACAATGCGTTCAAGTTTACACCAGAAAACGGCACGATTCGGATTGAGCTACTGGATGATACTGAGCAAGCAGATTTCTGGCGCGTAAATGTCGCCGATTCAGGACCAGGTATTCCGGCTAACGAGCGTGACCGTATTTTCGGACAGTTCATTCAGGTAGATTCCAAATCCCACCGTCCACGCGCAGGGGGCAAGGGAACAGGACTAGGGCTAACTTTCTGTAAACTCGCTGTGGAGGGGCATGGTGGACGCATTTGGGTCGCAGACGAGAGTCCCTTGGGTGGTGCGTGTTTCTCATTCACAATCCCCAAAATAAACACTGCATTTCCTCAAAATACGGATACAAAATGAGCAAGTGGCTTACGAAAGTAAGTGATTAGTGGCATATTTCTCCATTTTTGCACACAATAGGTTACGGTCAGTGGCTTTGCACAGATGCAAACGCATTTGAAACGATAGCTAACACAAAAATTGTCGCTGATGCCGTAGAATACATTACAGAAGCCGTTAACACGTTTGGGCGTGCTATGTCTCGTAAATCACAAAATACGCTGGTTGTCGCTATCTTGAGTTTCGTCGCGCTATTGGGTGTGGTGTTTGCTGTGCCGTTGATTGAAATAGGCATTGTGGCAGACCGCATCGTGGAGTTGGTGGTATATGCGCTTGTGACGGCATTTGCGCTTATTTTGAGTGTGCCACTTTCACGCGGGACGTTGAGTATTGCGCATGCAGTGGGCTTAATGGCGTTGTTGTCTTTGCCTACAGACACGATACCCGCGATGACAGTCGCCATTTTTATTGGGGGCATGATTGGGGGCATTTTCCATGCACGGACAGCATCGAGCCGAGATATATTCGTCAGCATTGAAACGATTGCACGTTCAGTTGCACAGGTCACAGTCGCTTACTTAGGTGCAGGGCTGGTTTATGCCTATGGCTTTAGCGCAGATTTACCCATTAACGCGAGTGTCATCAGCGAAGAAGCCATTCCGCTAACGATAACCGTTATTGTCTACCTCATTTTGTACACACTTAGCTTTCTGTTTCAGGTACGAGCAGAGCAACGGCTACGGGATATATTTTCAAATATTGGCTTGTCATTAGCTATTATTTTGTTACTACCTGTGCCGTTTGCCATTATGGCGGCGAGTTTGGCACGTACTGACGAATCGGTGTTGTTCTTCACGATTACGATTGTGGGAACGGTGTTGATTATCTTCGGCTTCTTTGTACTGACGCGCTCGCAATATCGTTTGCAACGCCAACTCGATGAGATGCGTTCGCTTTCGGTGGCAACACAGGCAATGCGAGGCAACCTTGACCTTGATGCTCTCTTGCGCACAACCTACGTGCAGGTTAGTCAATTATTGGATACGCGCAATTTCACCGTTGGCTTATATAACGAAGTTGAAATGCGAATGGATTATCCGCTGGTCATTCGAGAAGGTGATGAAATTAACGTGCCAGCAGGCACATTCCCTATCGACTATCTTTTGATTGAGTATCTGATTGAAACAGGCGAGAGCTTATTGATTGATACCGATATGAAAACACGGACTGAGGCGCTCAACATCCCTCAGCCAGAGCGTATTGCGTCATGGTTGGGTGTGCCATTAGTGAATGGTGAACGGGCTATCGGCGTGTTTGCAGTGCAATCATATGATGACCGTTCTTTTGATACAGACGATTTACGCTTGTTGAATATTTTTGTAGCAAGTACGAGTATTGCGATTGAAAATGCACGCTTGTATCAGCAAAAGAGTACCCGTGCAGAACAATTAGCGACCTTGAATAAAGTAACGACCCTACTGACGGAAACGCTTGCGCCGGATAAGGTGCTGGATATGGTCATTTCGTCGGCATCTACAATTTCTGATGGCAACGGGGTAGCGGTTTTCTTATACACAGATAAAACGGTTGGGTCGCTCGCGCTGGCACGGTTCGCGGGCATGAGTGACATTTTCGCAGAACAACCCATTTTGCCCCTGCTGGCAGAAAACATCACCAAAATTGAGCAGGACGCCTTTGTAAAACCGCAATCGCTGGTGATACAAAATTTGGACGATGTGCGCGTACATGACAACCGTGCGCGATTTACCATAGAAGATAAGCAAGCATTCATTGAGCATCCCCTTTATTTTGGTAGCACGATTCTGGGCATTTTGGTGATTTACTATGAAAAACCGCAGATTTATACCCCTGAGCAAATTGATATTTTACAGGCATTTGCCACACAAGCTGGACAAGCGATTAATAATGCGCAACGCTTCACCTCAGCAGATAAAGCCTTGGAGCAACGAGTCGAACAATTGTATGCCCTCGCGGCGATGGGTCGTTTGCTGAATGCATCGTTGGAGACGGACAAAATTTATGAGGTTGTGTTGACTTATGCCACTGATGCGACTAAAGCGCCACGCGGTCTGGTTGCTGTGTATACACCGCATGGTCAGTTGAGCGTGCCAGCACAAAAAGGCTATCCTGACGATATGTTCGGGGATTCTAATTTCTTGCAACAGGGGTTAACAGGACGCGTACTGGATAGTGGTCAGACCATGCGCATCAGCGATACCCGTGCAGAGACAGGTTATCTACCATTGATGCCAAAAACGCGCTCTTTGATTATCACCCCGATAATGAAAGGTAAAGAAACGCTGGGCTTAATTTTGCTAGAGAGCAACATGCAAGGGGCTTTCAGTGAAGGCGATGGGCATTTTGTATCACAGATTGCCAACCAAGCGGTGATTGCGGCAGACAATACGCTCTTGTTCCAACGTGTGCGCGAAGCACGCGATAATATGCAGGTCATTTTGGATGCGATGGAAGAAGGTATCATTCTGCTGGATGGTGATGGGACAGTTGCGCTGGCGAATCCACATATTGATATGATTGGGCTTGCACCATCGGATATTTTGGGCAATACGGTTGGGGAATTATTAGAAGATTCATCGCTCAGTTTTGCACAAAAACTAGGTTTCCGTTCGCCGGATGGTTTGCGCAAGCTCGTGAAGATGCTAAGAGACAATTGGGAGCAACCTGTTCCGCATGATTTTGAGATTCATGGCGACGATTTTGGGGTGCGCTATGTACAACGCCAAGTAATTCCGGTGCGGGATGATAGCAAGTATCTGAGCGGGATGTTGCTCGTATTTTACAATGTATCGGATGAGCGCGAATTATCAGCGGCGCGTGAATCGTTATCACAGATGATTGTACATGATTTGCGCAGTCCATTAACAGCCGTGACGACGAGTTTGCGCCTATTGCAAGAGCTTGTGCCGAAAGATGCAGATTTTGCGCCCCTCGTCGAGAAAACGACATCTACTAGTCGCCGTGCTATCCGCAAGGTACTAACGCGGGTCGATTCGCTGTTGGATATTTCCAAAATGGAGAGTGGTTCGATTCGCTTAGAGCGTGAGCAGAGTAATCTACGGCAAATCGCTGAGAGTGTGCGCACCGAATTGAATCCGCTGGCGGCAGAGCTTGATGTGACGATTGAGATAGATATTCCGATTTCGACACCTTCTGTCTATATTGATGCAGATAAAATTGAACGCATGGTACTGAATCTGGTAGATAATGCGCTGAAATATAGCCCAGCCGACGGTATCGTAATGATACGCACTGAGGTTGATAAAGCGCATCCAGAAACGATTATCATTGCCGTGAGCGACCAAGGACCTGGTATTCCTGATGATTACAAACGTCAGTTGTTTGATCGCTTCGTACAGATTGAAGGGCGTAAAACAGTGCGGCGCGGGGTCGGGCTCGGGTTGACATTCTGTAAACTAGTCACAGAAGCGCACAATGGTCGCATCTGGGTTGATGATAACGAGGGTAGCGGGAGTGTATTCAAGGCGGCGATGCCTATCGTCGCTCAGTATTCGGAGCTTGTGAGTTCGGATAAAGACAGAGGCGAGACAATTTCTGAGTGAATTTTGCCCGCTCACCTAAATCCTCTCCAATTGCCGGAGAGGATTTTTTGTGTGAGCGGTCAGGTTTAGCTCTCTTCGATGGTTATGGTATTGATGACATCCCCTTGCCCAATGCTATCAACCACACCTTGGCTATCGTCATCCATCACTTTGCCAAAGACAGCGTGATTACCATCTAGCCAATCGGTCACTACATGGGTGATGAAAAATTGGCTACCGTTGGTGTTGGGTCCGGCGTTTGCCATGCTGAGGCTACCGCGTTCGTGTTGAATTTGCATCGCTGGTTTTTCGTCTGCGAATTTGTAGCCAGGACCACCACGCCCTGTCCCGGTTGGGTCGCCCCCTTGAATCATGAAGTTATCAATGACGCGGTGAAAGACGACACCATCATAGAAACCATCGCGTGCTAAGAAGACAAAGTTGTTAACCGTAACAGGCGCACGGTCAGCAAAGAGTTGAATATTAATCATGCCTTCGGTGGTGTCGATTTTGGCGACGTAATTTTTGCTCTTGTCAATTTGCATTTCGGGTGGGCTGCTGTATTTTGCCATAATGTGTTATTTCTCCTAATGTGTTTTCATACGTACTTATCATAGCAGTCAGCGGATTTTCTGCCAGCGTGGGTAGTGCCGTTTTTAGTTGTTAATCGACAATTTTCAATAATGTAGATGTGCTTTTCGTCCTATTGGATATAGTGTGTTGGTAAGATAGTGGCTATTTTTGGGTTAGAATCTTGCCTGATGGCGGGGTTTTGTTACAGAAAAGTCTATAATTGTAACGAATGTTGCAAAACGTTTATTTTGAGGGCGCAATACGCAGACTATAATGGGTATGCAGGGAGTCGTGTCTGATACATGGCTCGCTTGTTCTGATACACCTAATCATTTTGTACGCGGAGAAACGGTATGCCTCGAATTTTATATATTGACGATGATTTTGCGAATCGTCTGCTCGTCAAGCGTGTCCTCATGGCAGAAGGGTATGAGGTGGAAGAAGCAGATAATGCGCGTGATGGGATTGCGATGGCATCGAGCAACCCGCCTGATTTGATTCTGATGGATATCGCTATGCCAGATATGAATGGTCTGGAAGCGACAAATCGGATACGGGCGATGCCGAATATCGCGGATATGACGATTGTCGCGCTGACGGCGAATGCGATGCAGGGTGATCGTGAGATGATTTTGGAAGCTGGTTGCGATGGGTATATCAGCAAGCCAATTGATATCGATACATTCATTGATGACTTGTTACAATTCCTCTAGGTAGAAGGATACTATGTCCAATACAAACGCTAACTCTACACCGATTAACCCCAGTGAAGCACATGTTCTGGTGGTTGAAGATAATGTACCGAATTTTGTGTTGATTGCCCGTATGCTGGCATTTATGGGTGTGCAACGCTGTGAATGGAAAACGTCCGGTTGGCAGGTGGTGCAATTTGCGGAGACCCTCCCACGCATCGACCTGATTCTGATGGATATTCGCTTGCCTTATGAAGATGGGTATCAGGCGTTGCAGAAGGTGCGCTCGAACCCTAAATTGAAAGATACGATTGTATGTGCTGTGACGGCTGAAGCGAGTGAAGACCAGATGCGCCGCGCACAAAAAAGTGGCTTTGATGGCTTCTTGGGCAAACCACTCGACCCTGACCGCTTCCCTGAGCAGATTAAACGCTTGTTGGCGGGTGAAGCTGTTTGGGAATGGCAATGAGCCGAGCGTGGTAAACGTAACGACTAAGCCTCACGGACACAATGCAGGAGCAATTGCATGACAGATTTGAATTTGTTGAGCTTGTACAACAATGCTGATATTACGTCCCCACAAGACCTGCTAGACCGTGCGCTGAAGCATATTCTAGATGTACACCCTGCCACAAAGGCAGCAACGTTATGGCAACTTGGCGAGGGTGGCTTGGTACGTTTGCATCATATGGGCGTAGCGCCAGCCGATGATAGTGTATTTGTCTCTTTTGACGATGACACAGCACCTGTAAGCCAGCAATCCATCACGACAGGCGAGGCACAAACAGATGGGTCGCGGGTTTATGCTCCACTCAAACATCGTACTATGCCTTTGGGTGTATTATCGCTTGACTATACGGATACACCAGATGTTGATGGAACAGAAGCTGTAGCCGACGCCTTATGTGCTGTCTTGCATGCGATGTCGGTTGAGGCATCTTTGCAACAGCAGGTTGCCGTCACTGAGGCATTAGCAGACGCAAAATCGCTGACAGATATTGCGGGTACGATTGCTAAATATATGGCGCGGTCAGGTCAGTATGTGGGCATGAATGTGTTTGTGTACGATGATGATCGTCAGCTAGTTGGTGGTCGCGTGATTGCAACAGCCAATCGGCAAGCAACATTTGCAACAGATAATCCAGTTGCATCTGACCTCGAAACATTTATGAAAGCAAATCAAATACTCAGTGAAACGGGTGATATTCTCGTCAGTCATGTAGAATCTGAAACTCGTTTTTCTGATGAGAGTATCACATGGCTTAAATCACAAAAAGCTGTTGGGTTATATCTCATTGCCCTGCCCTTTGCATCGCCGTTACCGGCTTTCATTAGTTTGATTGACACAAAACGTCCAATGGCGCTGAGTACATTAGAACGCGATGTTTTCAAGAGTATCGCACAACAAGCCGGCGCGATTATCCAGAAGCAACACCTCCTTGAAGCAAGCCAAGCAACCGCAAGTGAATCTAGCCAACAAGCGCAAATCTTGCAAATGATGAATACGCTGTTGAGCGGACAAGATACAGATAGCTTGCTTACAGATGCGGCGCGTATTTTACAAGAAGCAACAGGCGTCAATCATGTTGGCATTGCGATGCGTAATATGCGAGATGGGATTGTGCGTGTCGTGAGCGAGTATCCTGACACAGGCTTAGTAGGTTCGGCACTGGAAGGTATTGATGCCATTCAAGAGCGTATGCAAGAAGACTTACAACCCTTTTTCGTTGAAGATGTGGCAAATAATTCTATCTTGCCGACTGAGGTGCGTGATCGTTTTCTTGAAGCAGGGATTCAGGCGATGATTGCATTGCCAATGGTAGATGAAACAGGAATGCTGATGGGTAGTGTCGGGCTTGATTTTGCAGAGGCGAATCCTGTTTACGACGATACGCTCATTGACACTGCACAGACGATTACGTCGCAAGTCGCATTAAGTTTGCAGAAAGCCCGTTTGCTAGAAGCATCGCAAGCACAGGCACAACGTTTAGCTCAGTTGACAGATTTCGGGCAAACCTTGCGGGCGTATCTACAAATGCAAGATATTCTCGATACGACACTGACTTATGTGCCACAACTGATTGAGGCTGATTATGTTGCTATCTTGATGGGCGAAGCGAATCGTGATGCTCTGCGGCGGGTGGCAACATTCTACGATGATGAGAAGCATATTTTGTTGGATGCTGAATGGGATGATTTTGCAGTCGATACCATTGCATCAGCGACATGGACAACAGGCGAGGTCGTGAATATTGGTCAAATGAATGCTAATTGGGAGTGGAAACACCCGCGTGAACGGTTATTAGAATCCATGATAGCCACGCCTTTAAGTTCGGGGGGGACACGCTACGGTATATTAGAAATTGGCAGTGGGAACGCCTATCATTTTGCCCCCCATGTACTGGAAACACTGGCACAGGTCAGCACGCAAATTTCAATTGCGTTTGCTAATTCGGCGGCATATAAAGCGAGTCAGCAAAGTGCATCCAACCGCGCACAGGCGAATGAAATCATTGCCAAGATGCAACAGCAACAAGAGATTGAGGGTATCTTGCGTGTGACAGTTGAAGAACTTGGGCAAGCGATTGGCGCACGACGCGGACGTATCCGGCTGGGTCAGTTGCCAAACTCAAACAAGCGGGAGGGATAGATAACGATGCAAGCAGTCTACCAGTTGATTTTCAATACAAAAGCATATAGCAATCCTCGCAATCGTGTACAGGCACTTTTTTTATATTGTGTAATTCTGATCTTTGCGATTTTTATGCCTATACTCGTTCTTGTAAGCACATTCAGCACGATTCAGCCTCTAGAACTTTTACCATTATTGTTCATCGCTTTACCGATATTATCGACCATTTATTTCTTGATTCGCATAGGATATATCAAGATTGCTAGTTGGATTTTGCTAATCATGTTAAGTGGCACGATTCTATTTAACAACATCCAAATAGGGGCATTGGAGTCACGATCACTGGTTAACGCTAGCTTGATGATACTACTGGCAGGCTTCTTGCTTGACGATTTGGCTGTTGTCATCTTTTGTATTTCCGCCATCTCGCCAGCCCTCTTTTTCCCCGTGATAACTGCCGAAGCAACAGTGCAAAGTCAGTTTATGGGACGCGCAATTCTTACAATTTCTTATGTAATAACAGGTATTGTCATTTACAGTTTCCGGCAATCTTTGATAGCCAGTCGCCAAGAAGGTGAAGACATCGCTGGGCGCGAACGTATGAAACTCGCGGATGTGAATATGCAGATCACTCAGCAAGCGGCGACCCGTATTTCCCTTGATGAGGCATTGAACAATACGCTGGCACTCATCTTAAATAATTACCCGCAGTTGTATCATGCACAGGTTTTCTTGATTGATGCTGATGGTGTACAAGCTGAATTAAAGGCAAGCACAGGCGAACCCGGACGCATCTTATTAGAGCGTAATCACAGCCTGTCCGTCGGCAGTTTGAGTGTTATTGGGCAAACGACATTGGCGGGTGAACCCGTTGTTGCGATTGCGAACGACCCCAAGTCCGTGCATAAAGTGAACCCATTACTGCAAGAAACCACACTAGAAGCCGCGTTTCCGTTGCAGGTTGAGGACAGAATTATCGGCGCGTTGGATTTGCAGAGTAAGACATTGACTGCCCTATCTGATGATGACCGCATCTCGTTTCAATCACTTGCGAATAGTTTATCGCTAGCAATTGATAATATTCGACAATTTGCGGCGGCGCAGGAGCGCATTAATGAAAACGAGCGCCTCACAGAACGTACCCGTATTATGTTGAGCGAAGTAGAACGATTAAATCGACGGCTCATCGGGCGGGCATGGGCAGAGTATACGGCAGAACACGAAGACAGTTTAGGTTACGAGGTCGATTTAAAGAGGGGCGACATCCAACCGTATAGTAATTGGTCAACCTCCTTACAGAGTGCTATAGCAGATGGCAAGATTACACGCACAGGCAATGTTATTTCTGTGCCATTACGCATTCGGGGCGAGATTGTCGGCGCGATGGAATTTGAACTTGATGGTGATTTATCTGATGAGCAAGCCATATTGATTGAAGAAGTGACTGAACGCTTCGGTTTAGCGGCAGAAAACACACGGTTGGTTGAAGAAAGCCAACGGACAGCCCACCGCGAGACACTCATTAATCAGATTACCAGCCGTTTTCAAGCCGCACAAAATGTTGAATCAACTTTGACAGAAGCCGCACGTAGCCTGAGCGAGACTTTGAGTGCAGAAAAGGTCATGATTCGGCTTGGTATGCCGGATAAAGCAACACAGAATGGACACCCAAATGGAGAGGACAGCTAGGCGATGCAGATAGCAAATAGTGGTTTTCTCAGTACGCAAACAGCCCAACAAACGAGCTTAAATTTGCGTATCCGTCTGTTACAGGTTGTATTGGCACTCCTGATTGTGGCGAGCCTCGCATTCACACTGGCTATTAATGCTGCAGGTAATAGTTTATTGGTTGGCACAAATATTATTGCACCAATAGCAGCAATATTCTCTGTAGGTCTATTTTTGCTTGTGAGTCGTGGTCATTTTTTAGAGTTCATCAGCTTTGCGGTGACAAGTTACATCATTGTCATTGGGCTCCTGTTGTTCTTCACACTACCAGCTACTGAACAGGATGTGGGTGTTTTATACACGATATTCAGTTTAGCAGCATTGACGAGCGCCCTAGCCAGTTCACGATGGAGCTTTTTATTTTTCAATTTCATGATGGGTGTTGTCGTACTGTTAGTTGCTACAATGAATGTAACAAACCTAACAGTAGAGAATTTCACCTTCGGGCTGGTTGTGTTTGCTTTTGGGCTTATTCCTTTGGTGATTGGTGTTGTGGCACGCTACTTCGTGCAACAGCTAGAGACGATTGCTACACAATCACAGCGGAGTGCGCGGTTGCTATCTGCGAGTGCTGACATTGGGCGCAGTGTATCGGAAATGCTGGATTTAGAGGCATTGTTGACTCGTGCGGCAGAGATTATCCGTGACCTCTTTGCGTATTATCATGTGTCGATATTCTTGGTGGATAGCAATAAGCAATATGCGAACCTGACAGCGAGTACAGGCGAGGTCGGGGAGCAGATGTTGGCGCGTTCACACCGTTTGTCAATTGATACGGGTAGTGTGGTAGGACGGTCTGCGCAAGCACAGGATGTCATTGTGACACGCAATGCAGAGCGCGATAGTGGGCAGGCATTTAATGAACTATTGCCCGATACCCGCTCAGAAATTGGTATCCCGATTGTGGATAACGACGGGATTGTTGGCGTGGTAGATATTCAAAGTCGCTTGCCGGATGCTTTTACCCCAACAGAGATTGCAGCATTGCGCGTGATTGCCAATCAGTTAGCGACAGCCATTCGTAATGCCCGCTTGTTCGAGGATAAAGAACGTAGTATCCGCGAGAATAAGCGCCTGTTCATCGAAGCCGAGACTAACTTGCGTGAAATCCAACGCTTGAATCGTCAGTTAACGAAAGATGCGTGGAGCGATTATCTGCGTGGTGGGCGACGGGTGGATGGTGTGACGTTGACAGAGGAAGCATTCAGAAACTCGGCTGATTGGACAGATGAGATGCTCGAAGCAAGCCAAAAACGGCGTCCGATGCAAGTCGTGCAAGATGGTAAACAGCGTATTGCTGTGCCAATTGAGTTACGCGGTGAAGTTGTCGGGGCAATTGAGCTAGAAACGAATGACCGCCGTAGTGACGATGACATCATGGATTTGGTACGCTCTGTGTCACAACGCTTGGCAGTCACGCTCGACAATGCACGACTATTTGAAGAATCGAATATGGCAACCGCACAAGAACAGCAAATTAGCGAGATTGTTTCGCAGTATCAGGCGGCGGATTCAGTAGATGATTTGTTGCGTTTAACCTTAGAGGGACTTTCGGAAACGCTGGGTGCTGATAATGCCTCAATTCGTTTGGGGGCGCTGGAAGAATTAACTGACGTGATAGACGAATTTTCCGATACTGAGCCTGACCGTGCGACGGTTTTCTTGACAACTGATGACAGTGGCGAAGAGATAGCGAACGGCAACGGTGGTGACAGTAGCAATAGTAACGGTAATGGAGGTCAGTCGGTATGATGCGACAGTTGCGTGCATTTTTCCGTCCTACAATACGATATAGTAATCCACTGACTCAGCAAAGAGCGCAAGGCTTGTTGATTTATTTGGGTTTGGGCTTTGTATTATCAGCATTAGGTTCCATTGCCCCTCTCATAGAAGCTATTACACTATTTGCCCAAACAGGAACGCTCCGTGTAGATGCTATTGGCGTGGTTACGATTCTGAGTCCGATTTTGAGCATTGTATTTTTTGCTCTTGTACGGCAGGGGTTTTACGAACAGGCTGTGTTTGGGATTTTGACCCTGTCACTGATGGCGCTTATTCCGTTAAGTGAAGACCCTTTGCGCTCTGTCAACGTTTTAACCTTCATCATTCCTATTATCATGGCTGGGGTGCTGGCAGGATGGCAAACCACCAGTATCATCACGGTAATTGTCTTGGGGTTTGCCGCACGCCCTACTTTGCTAGATAGATTAGGTCCTAGCCCTGAAACAGATTTTGTCGTTTTTGTGCTGTTTGCGTTTCTATTTGCCTCCCTCATGATTATTTTCGGAACGAACGTTCGGTCAACAGCAGTACGCTTCATCCGTGATTTTCAGAATTTAATCCAGATTACAGATAATTTGGTAGTAACACGCGAGGCAACGACAGAAAATGAAGCTATCCGTACAGCCCTCAACACGGTGCGGGACCAAGTACACTTCACATTTGCGCGGGTATATTTGGTAGATGATGGGTTGGTAACGCAACGCCTACAGCCGGGTTTGAACCAATCACAATTGAATGTAGACACACGTATCGACCTAACATCGCGGAGTGCTGTTTATGAGGCTATTCGCCAAAATGATATTGTACTTGTGCGTGGCAGTGATGATAACAGTTTCCGTCAGCACATATTGAGCGGGACACAACAGGCATTACTTGTCCCCTTCAGTAATCGTAATGGCGAGGTTGTGGGGGTGCTGGATGCAGAGAGCGAAGACCGCGTGCAGTTTAGTGAAAGCGACCAGCAGACATTGCGTTTGATTGCCCAGCAATTAGGGCAAACACTCGAACGCATTCAGGTTGTCGATAGCTTGCGCAAGGATTTACAGGAACAAGACGAATTGATTGCCAAGCAACGTGACCAACTTTTGCAGTATGAACGTCTAGAACGTCAAACCACGATTGAAACATGGCGCAGTTATCTTGAACAACGCAACACAGAATTTCTGGGGTTTGATATGACAGGACAGTATACCCCTCCTGTCGAAGCGGTTGATTTAGATGAGGACTTACAAACGGCTATCGAAGCCGGAACAATTGTGGTCACTGAGCAGGATAGGTATCAGCATGTGAAAGTGCCGATTCAGTATCGTGGACAAACACTTGGCGCAATGACCTTCCGTGTGCCATTAGCAGCACAAACGATTGGCGCACGTCAGCAAGATTTGATTCGTAATGTGGTACAACGTTTGTCATTGGCGCTGGAGAATAAGCGTTTGTTTGAGCAAAGCCGTGCGCAAGCCAAACGCGAACGTAAGGCGAATGAGGTCGGTAGTTTGTTGCTAGGAACAACAGATATTGAGACTGTTCTCGAACTAGCAGCGAGTAATTTTCAATCGGCATTGGGCGCAGTACAAACGCAAATCCGCTTAGAACCACTTGCCGACAACATTTCCAAAAATGGGGACGAGGATTCTGTATGAACCGTTCACTCAATTTACGATTAGCCACTAAGCTCAATCTCATCATCATCGCTGCGGTACTCATTCCGCTAATCGCAGTAGGCACTTTGACACGGATAACCTTTCGTGGGCTGGCGTTAAGTAACCTCGAAACAGTGATAACAGAAAATGGTTCACGACGGCAAGCAACTGTAGAAAATGAGATTCGAGCAGCACTGAATGAAGTCAATGAGTTTGTGAACAACAATCAGTCTACGATGGCATTTTCGCTTCAACAGGCGATTTCGTCACAATCTGATGTCACAATTTTGTTGGATACAAATGAAACTTTGCAAAATCAGTTTCGTTCACAATTACTCGCATCCGGCTATTTCACGACTGTGCAAATGGTGACATTACAATTCCGTCCCTATGCCGAAGTAACACGAGCAGATTTAGAGGGACAGGCAACGACGCCTTTCTCTCGGGATGCAATCAGTTCGATTGTAGAACCACTGGATGTTGAAGCAAGCAATTTGCAGGGCTTCGGTGTGACGCAAGTAGAAGGTGAAAATTCACGGGTGAGCATCATCAGGGCTATTGTGTTTGAAGATGCCACGCAGAACCGTACCCTACTAGGTTATTTGCTTGCAGAAGTTGATAGAGATCGTGTATTCATCAGCGCCTTAGAACGCGAAGATACGAGTGCATTTAATACCTATGCGTATATTATCTTGCCTGGCACTAACGAGGTCATCGCCCCTCCTGAGTTTGAGGAAGAAGGCTTAATTGATGCAACATCTTTAGGTGCGCAACGTGCCTTAGCAAATCGTGCGGCAACGGCAGAGACCTATTTGGTTGGTGATGAGGATAATCGGCGCGAGGTGGTCGGCTACTCTGCCTTGTTGATAGTCGATGATGAACGTTTTGCTATCGTGACAGAAGTAAGTACAGATGAATTGTTTGCTGGCGTTGCACAACAAGCTATTACACAAGTTTTTGTGTATGGCGTCACTGTAACCGTACTTGTCATGATATTCAGTTTGCTGGCGACGAATCAAATGGTTGTGCCGCCTATACGACGCTTACGGCAGGCTGTTTTGGGCATGTTGCGTGGGGATTTCGATGCGCCTGTACCAGATGTCGGACGGCGTGATGAACTGGGCAGTTTGGCAACGAGTTTTGTGGATATGCGCGAGTATATCCGCGACCAAACAGAAGATATGAATCAGCGTTTGCAAGCGCGTACCCGAGATGTGCAGGTGACGCAAGATATTTCTAAAGCGGTGACGGCTGTGCGCGACCTTAACCTACTGATGACGCGGGTGGTCAATTTAATTGTGGAGAATTTCCCAAGTATTTATCATGCACAGATTTTCTTGATTGATGATGAAGCAGAGTATGCGGTACTACGAGCGAGTACAGGCACGGCTGGGCGTGAGTTACTATCGCGTGGGCATAAATTAGCTGTAGGTAGTGTGAGTGTGATTGGGCAGGTAAGTGAGCAAGCACAGGTTATCATCGCCCGCGATACGGCTGAGAGTAATGTGCATCGCCAGAATGAATTTTTGAGCGCAACACGGGCAGAGTTAGCGATTCCACTGACATTGGGAAGCAATATCATCGGGGCATTAGATGTGCAAAGTAAGCAACGTGATAGCTTCGACCCTGAGTTGGTAGCAGCCCTACAGACGCTTGCTGACCAAATTACCATTGCGATTGAAAATACACGTCTCTATGCCGAATCGGAACGCTTATTGCGCGAGACACAGTTGGAACGCTCACGGCAGACGCGCCGTGCTTGGCAAGATTATTTGAGCCAACAGCGCCAAGAAGATATTGTACATTCTGTTGGCACACCGACTGGCTATAATTTTGATACTTTACGCCAGCAAGCGATGACACGCGGTAAAGCTATTGTCGGTGAAATGACGCCTCGTAGGACAATTCCCTTTGTTGTGCCAGTACGCTTCCGCGAGCAAACACTTGGCGTCGTGGAATACGAAGTTCCACAAGCCGAGTTTGACCAAGACAAGGTTCTGTTGGCAGAGGAATTGGTATCGCGGCTGGCTATCAGTTTAGAGAATGCACGATTGTTCCAAACGATTCGGCAGGCGACAGAGCGCGAACGGGTCGTGAATGACATTTCCGCGAAGTTGACGAACCAAAGCGAAATCGAAGATATTTTGCAGACAGCTATCACCGAAATTGAGCAGGCTTTACGCACACCACAGGTCGCTATTCGCTTACGGTCTGCGGACAATGGAAACAGCAATGGCGCAAATGGACAGCACAGTAACGATACTGAATTGAACGATAAACATCCTAATGGCACAGCACAGTAAGCTGTGATATGGAGATGATATGACACAGAGAACTAGTACGCCTAATATGACAAGCGTTCGTAATCTGGAAAATCCGTATCTTGAGCGGGTGATGCGCGTCATCGTCACAGTAGTCAGTGTGATGATGGCGGTGTTCATCGCAGGAGGCTTAGGGGGGATTGTAAGTGAATCTCGTACAGAAGTTGCCCAACTACAAAATGGTGGTCTGAGTCGCGTCAACGCCGATATTCAAGAACAGTTAGATGGCTTTGTCACTGACCTCTTGAGTTTACGTAATGACCCAAATTTAGTTGCCTTGTTGGATGGTACGCGCAACGTGCAATCGGCTTCGGCACGGGCTGCAGAGATTATGGCGCTAGAAAGCCTGCAATACGTGTCGATACGCTATTTGCGCTTCAATGATGCTGGCGACGCTGTGCTGGATTTTGGTCGCTTCAACAATAATGGGCAAATATCAGATGTGGTGACAGGCACGGCTGATGATATATATGTGCCTGTACCAGAAGCAGAAATTGTGTTTAGCGCAATGGTACGTGGTGAGATAACAACGCCGATTCTGAGTGATTTTTATGTGCGTGACGATGGTTCGAACACCATTATGATAGATAGCTACGTGCCTGTTATTCGTGATGGTCAGGTCGTGCGGATTATCAACATAGAAATTGATGCGACGACCCTACGCAATACGATTAATCTAGCATTGGGTGCGCAATTCGACGAGCAAACTGGGCGGCGTGTCTTACTAATTGAAAATAACAACAATGTTATTGCGGATAGCGGTGCAGTCGGTACAGCTTACATCGAGAATTTAGATGCAGTTGGTGGTAATATCGCTGTCAGTGATTATTATCGTAATGTGGTATCTGTTGATGGTATCCTCAATGGCACATCTACCCCACTGGGCGATATTCCAAATAGCCTTAGTATTTATTCATCACAGCTTGTCAATTATGACTTATTGCCGAATTTAAACTGGACAATCATTGTCACTGACGAAGTGTTATCAGTTTATGCTTCGTCCATTCGTGCCATTACGCTTTTGAATGTTCTAGTGATATTTGGCGGGATTCTTGTTATTTTGTTCTGCCGACAGGCGATTGCCCCTGTGATGAATGGTATTTACGAGGCAGATACTATGATGCAGACGGCGGCGCTCAATAGCCGAACGGTTGTGCCTGCTTCTGGCAGTCATTCGGACTTGGTAAATGCGGCGCGACGGGTGAACAATCGTCTGAACAAGCTAAATGAAGACCTTGAAGATGTACAGAATCGGCGTGAACGTGATTTGCAGGTGGCAGGGCGTATTGGACGCGAAACAGCGACGCTCAGTGATTTAAAAACACTGACGAATCGCTCTATCAACTTGATTTGTAACGAACTCGGCTTTTATCATGCCCAGATTTTCTTGCTGGATTCGTCGCGCACACAAGCCGTTTTGCGTTACAGCCGTGGCGAGGCGGGGCGTGCATTGCTCGAACAAGGGCATCAACTGGCTGTGGGGTCAGATACCGTAATTGGTACAGTGACAGCCGAAGGGCGTCCGGTGATTGTGAATGATACGTCATCGGACTCTGCGGATGGTGTACATGGGTTTAATCGCTTTTTGAGCGAGACACGCGCAGAGATGGCATTACCCCTAATGATTGGTGAGCAAGTATTGGGTGCTTTAGATATACAGAGTCGGCGTCCGTTTGTGTTCCAAGAAGATGATATTCCTATTTATCAGTTATTAGCAGACCAGCTTGCGGTGGCTATCTACAACGCACAATTACGAGAAGATGCTGAACGTCGTTTGGAACGCAGTCAGCGCCAGAGCCAGCAGTATACCCGCGATGCGTGGCAGGATACGCGCAACAAACTCGCTTTATCCGACAAATACGGGGCGCGGTTAGAAGACGCTAAGTTATCGAGCGATATTCGGATTCGTGGCGAGGTCATTGGTAGCCTAGAAGCAAATTTGCCAGACGATATGAACTTCAGTGAAGCGGAGCAACAGATTATAGATGCTGTCGCTGACCGTGTATCATTGACATTGGAAAATGTGCGCTTGTTCCAAGAGACGCAGGTGACATTACGCGAAACGTCGATTTTGTACGAATTGAGCAGTCAGCTAAACGCAGCCGACGACCTCGAAGATGTATTGAGCGCCGTGATTGAAACAATTGCGGCGGATGCGTCCGGTGGTCAAGTATGGTTATTTGATGAGACGAGCTTCGGGCGTGACCCACAATGGGTACAAATCACCGATGATATAGCGATTAGTGCGCGTCCAGAGCGGGTTTCGCTACGTGGACGCCGTTATCAGATAGTGAATTATCCTTTTTTGCAAGCCTTAACAGGCGATGCCCCTACCATCGTGCAAGATGTGAATGATGGCACATTTGTACAAGATAATCTGCGCAATTTATTCTTGAGCATCAGCGGGCAGGCATTGGCAATTGTGCCGTTGAGTATTCGTGGCATTTGGCGTGGGTTCTTATCACTGACCTATGCTGAACCACGCACGTTTGGCACGCAGGAACAACGCTTATTGCAAGCCTTGATTACGCAGGCGGGCGTCGCAGTAGATAACCGTCTACTCTATCAACAACAGGAAAACGCACTGGTACGGCAAGAGAAACTATATGCCGCAAGCCGTATCATCAACACATCACAGAGCCTGGCTGATTTGGTATATGCGGCAGTGGCAACCAGCAGTGACCCCGACCTTGATTTCTGGTTATCACTCATTGAGGGCAATAAAGATGACATTGGCTGGGGTGATGAAGCGCGGATTGTTGCTAAGTCTGAGGGCGGGAGTATATCCAATACAGATGAGATGCACGAGATACTCATTCCTGCTAATTCGCCGATGCGCCAACGTGAGCCAGAAATTCTGGTAGACCCAGGCGATGCGATTGAAGATGTACCAACATCCGTGCAATGGATGCGCAGTCTTGGTTATCGCTTCATGGCGATTTTCCCTCTGTTTAGCGATAACAACCCGATTGCATTGTTCTATATTCTTAATGAGGATACGTATAGCCTCTCGCAGGATGATTACGATGTATATCGTGCGCTGACGGGACAGATGAGTACGCAGATTCAAAACAAGAATCTGTTACAACAAACAGAAGAAACACTCAGCGAGATGCGGCGTTTGTATGCGGCGGCGCGTGCTATCAATGGTGCGCGGGATTTGTCACAGATTTATAGCACACTGGCACAACATCTGACAATACATTTTCAGCAACGCAGTGGCATCTTATCTGATGATTTGCATTTGGCAGTTACGGTTTTGCTGGCATACCCCGAGCCAAGTATCCATGCGCCACAATTACGCTATGAGTATCAGTGGTACAGCGATAGCAAACGCAAAGCACCTGTACCTACTGGCACGATTATCTCACAAGAAGATGCACCGTTCGGGTCGTTGGTAATGGAAGACGAAGATGTCGTACTGTTGTACGATTCACCAGATGCGATTCCGCAAGATTTCTCGATGATTAAAGACATCTTGACCGTACATGATGCAAGACGAGCGGCAGTCACGCCTTTGTGGTCACGTCAACGTTGGCTGGGTGTCATGTTGATTAGCACCAAGAAAAGAAACATTCTGAATGAGGATGACCGCCGTTTCATCCAGTCGATAGGCGACCAATTGGCAATCGGTATTGAAAACCAGACCTTGTTGGCGGAATCACAATTTGAGCGTCAGCGTTTGCAGAACATTCTGGAAACCTTGCCTGTAGGCGTTATGGTGCTTGACCCTGATACGCTCATTCCAATATCTGCAAATCAGCAGGTGGAGGAATTACTGGGACAACCGTTGAATATGGAAGAACCGTTTACAGCAGAGCGGTATCATATTCGTCGTACAGGCACAAATCTTGAATATCCAACAAACGAATTGCCAATGTATAAGGCACGCGAGCAAGGTAAGCGTATTAGACCAGCCGACGACCTCGCTATCATTACAGAATTTGACCGTACCGATTTGCTCATCAGTGCTGCGCCGATTTTCGACCCCTCTGGCGAATCACGCGCCATTGTGGTGTCGTTATCCGATGTGACGCCGATGCGCAGTATGGAAAACACGATGCAAGAGAACTTGCGCGAGACGGTTTTGCTGTACGAAACGCAACGTGCGATGAACGAATCGGAAGATTTGGAACAGTTATTGGATTCTTTGGTTGCGCAGATGGTTATGCAACAGCCAACAGATACATACATCGTATTGCAGAATGAAGGCAAAATTGAACTTGCGCGTTCGATGATGATGCCAATTGAAAATATCGAGGCGTTGCGCCCTATTCTGTTACCAGAGCTGGTGAATGTAGATGATGTTGGGCGCGATACGACTGCCCTACCTTATGAGACACGGCAAGCCTTCATACAAGTGAATGCGCGGTCTGTTTTGGCTGTGCCTTTGGCAGTGCGTACCCGTCCAGAGCCAATGGGCTGGATTATCATCACCGACGAAGCACCGGAAGCCTTCACGTTTGACCAAGAACGCACAATAAGCAGTGTGGCGGATATGGCAAGTCAAGCAATTGATAACCGCTATCTGATTGAACGGACACAAGCGGCATTAGATGAAACTGAAGCCCTCTATACAGCGAATGAGGTCATCAGCCGTGCGCGTGATGTCGAGAATTTGTTCACGTCTGTCAGGATGCTATTGCAGGATTTACAACCTGATATGATGGCGGGTTTCATTCTTGATGGTAGTACACCCCGTATGATGTTTGACGATGGCTTTGACCAAGTAGTCGGTGCTGAGTTTGACTTGATGGATGCAGTCACAGTGGCGCTGCCAGAGCAAGATGCCGTATATGTCACTGATATTGATCATGGCAACGACATGCCTACAGAGTTTGAAGCTGTGATTCAGAAAGCGAAGAATATCTTCACGGTAGCGGCGGTTAACTTGCGCTTGCAGGGCGAGATAGGTGGGCGCTTGGTGATAGGTTATTTAGAGCCAAGGCGCTTTCTGGATAGTGACCGTCGTTATCTAGGTACGATTGGGGATAGCACATCAGTCCAAGCAGACAATCAGGTACTTTTGGAAACGGTGCAGTCCTCGTTGGCGGAAACACAAGTGTTGTATCGTGCATCGAAAGAACTCATTGAAGTAACTGAACCCGATGAAATCTTGGGTGTCCTGACGCAAAATGTGATTGGTACGCATGTCAACCAAGCCTTTATCGCTATGTTAAATCGTCCCAACTGGGATGCACTCGAAGCAGGCGCGGATGTTGTTGCAACGTGGCGCACAGGCGATAGCGTTGATTTAAATGATATTACGCTAACCCCAGAAGAGTTTCCGGCGTGGCGTCAATTATCATCGCCGATTGTAATGGCTATCAATGATGTTGAAGACGAACATAATGACTTAGATGTCTTAGAGCGTATGAGTGTTCAAAGCCTTGATGTGCAGTCATTTGCTGTCTTGCCTTTGCGCGTGCCAGGACGCTCTATCGGCGTGATTTTCATCGGCTCAGAAGACACACATGAATACAGCGAACGCGAGATTCGGGTGCTACAAGCCTTCGCAGAACAGGCATCACTAACACTCGAAGCGAAACGCCTATTGGAGCAAACTGAACAACGTGCGAAACAATTGCAAACTTCGGCGGTTATCAGCCAGAGTGTGAGCCAAATCCTTGACCTTGACGAATTATTGCCGTTGGTTGTTGATTTGATTCAGCGCCAATTCAATTATGACCATGTGCAGGTGTTCTTGATGGATGAGAACAACGAATGGGCAGATTTGAAAGCAAGTACCGGTGAAGCAGGGCAGAATTTGCTTGCCGTCAATCACCGTTTGAAACGCGGGTCAGAATCTGTGATTGGGCAAGTGACCGAGTTAGGCGAACCGACGATTGCGTTAGATACTGCCGATGCAGAAGTGACACACCAACCGAATCCTTATCTGCCGGAAACACGCTCTGAGATGGCGTTACCAATGGTGGTAAAAGGTGCGATTGTAGGTGCGCTGGATGTACAATCGAATACCCCAAACGCTTTCACTGATGAGGATATTCAGGTACTCACGACCTTGGCTTCACAAATTGCTGTGGCGATTGATAATGCCAGCCTATACGAAGAAACAGAGCGCAACGCGGCAGATATGGAATTTTTGTTCAATATCACCCGCGAAGCCGCCGCCGCCCCAACACTCGAAGATGCTTTGCAGTATGTGACAGAGCGCGTGCAGGAAAATATCGGTGGCGACCTTGTAGCCATTTATCTGCCACAAGCCTATGAAGATTACTATGGCAACCGCAAAGTAATGGTTGAGATTGAAGCCGTTACACATGATCCAGAACAGATGCCGATTGATAGTACGCCGAGTGTAGAAGTAGGCGATGCCGAAAATATGATTGGCATGGTCACGGCTGGTTTGCAACCACAGATTATCGGCAATATTGACCGCGAAGTGCGTTACATGCCCTTGAGCGAAAAAGCGAAGTCTGCCCTACTCATGCCGATTACCTCGCGTGATGAAGCAGTAGGCTTGATTGTGATGGAGAGCCAACGCTTGAATGCCTTCGAGACAGAAGCATTGACCGTGTTACAACCGATGGCGGGTTCGTTGGCGGCGGTGATTCAAAATACCTCGCTGGTGGAACAATTGCAGACCTCTGTGGAACAATTGCGCGAGGTTGACCGCTTGAAGAGCCAGTTCTTGGCAAGTATGTCGCATGAGTTACGCACACCGCTCAACTCAATTATCGGGTTCAGTCGTGTGATGCTCAAGGGCATTGATGGTCCGCTTACTGAGATGCAAGAACAAGATTTGAACACCATCTATAGCAGTGGTAATCATCTCTTGCGTTTGATTAACGATATTCTTGACCAAGCGAAAATTGAAGCGAACGAGTTGAATTTGAGCTTTAGTTACTTTGAAGTGAAGCCAATGGTCGAGAGTGTGAAATCAATTGCGGTGGGCTTGCTGAAAGAAAAAGAGAACCTCAATATGGCTGTAGAAGTCGCGCCGAACTTGCCAAAAGCGTTCGGTGATGAGATGCGTAGTCGCCAAATTCTTTTGAACGTGGTCACGAACGCGATTAAGTTCACGGAAGCGGGTCAGGTAACGGTGCGTGTCTATGCAGTAGAAGGTGCAGAAGCGCCTCTTATTCGTATGGATGTGGAAGATACCGGTATTGGTATCTCCGAGCAAGATTTACCGACGGTGTTTGAGCAATTCCGTCAGGTAGATAGTTCCCTAACACGTACAGTTGGTGGTACAGGTTTGGGTCTGCCAATTTCAAAATCATTGGCTGAATTGCAGGGTGGCGAATTGACTGTGCAATCCGAAGTGAATGTCGGATCTATCTTCAGTGTCACGATTCCGACAGTGCCAGGGGCAGACGAAGCACTTGAACGGCAGTTGGAAGAAAAACGCCAAGCAGAAAAACCTGTCAACACAGCGCGGACTATCGACCCAAATAAAAGTGGTCTGATTAGTAAAGAAGATATTGAAGAAGCGAAACGTCGGGCGCTCGAAGGCGTGCCAACTGCTGAAAGCAATGGCAAGCGCGAGACGGGTGACGTTAACAAGATTGATACGCAAGAATTTCAGAAGCAAAAAGTGCAAGTATCTGGTGGGCGTATTGATACGAATGTAACGCAGAATATCCCCTTGATGACACAGAAGCGCGATGTCATTCTGGTAGAAGATGACAAGAAAATGGTCGATCAATTCCGACGTATTTTGCAACGCGAAGGGTTTGATGTGACAACTGCCGACTTCCCCGCTTTCGCAGAGGCGATGATTGGGCAATTGCGTCCGAGCCTCGTGATTCTAGATGTGAATTTTGCAGAGGGCAAAGGCTGGGAATTACTGAAAAACCTGAAAGAGCGTGACGATACCTTTGATATTCCAGTGGTCGTGACAACAATAGATGACGATAGCGAACGTGCGTATCAGTTGGGCGCACATACGTTTATTCAACGTCCGTTCTTGCCTGATGACTTGTTGGAATCTGTATTAGAAGCGGAAAAAGAAAGTCAGCGTGAACGGGTCGTTATCATTGATGACCAGCCGGAGGCGATTCGCCTGCTGACACAGTTGCTCGAAGAACACAGCGACTTCAAAATTTACAGCGCCCAAAGCGGGGATGAGGGTATATCGTTGGTAGCACGGCGTCGCCCTGACCTGATTATCTTGGACTTGCGCATGCCAGATAAAGATGGCTTTGCCGTCTTGGATGAGTTGCGGGGCAATCCAGAAACGGCGAATATCCCTGTACTGGTGGTCACAGGTGAGATAGATTTGAGCAGTAATGAGCAAGCCCAACTTGCGGACACTCGCGTGTTGCCGAAAACAGACATCAGCCAAGCAGAATATGACCTGTTCATCGACAATGTACGTGCCTATTTAGAGAAAAATCAAGGAAGATAATAGACGCACATGGTAATAAAGCATCAGATTCTACTGGAATGTACAAATTGTGGTACGTTGGACAATCTCAAGACATTTGAGGGTGTTTGTAAGAATTGCGGGGATAATATTTTAGAAGCCCGTTATGACCTTGATAGCATTGATGTTGAGGCATGGCTGGCAGATTTGAAACGGCGTCCGGCAACGTTGTGGCGTTATCACGAGGTATTGCCGATTTACGATACCGATAACATCGTGTCGATGGGCGAAGGTGGCACACCGCTCACGAAAAGTGTTCATCTCGCGGCAAGTCTCGGGTTGAATAACCTATATATCAAAGATGAGCGACAAGGACCAACTGGGAGTTTCAAAGACCGTCAGGCGACGGTTGCTATCAGTGCGCTGAACGAAATGGGCGTAGATGAAGTCGTCGTGGCGAGTACAGGCAACGTGGCAATCGCGTATTCAGCGTATGGCGCACGGGCAGGCATTCATCTTTGGGCATTTTTCCCTGCGCTAACGCCCAACGACAAAATGCGCGAGGCAGCCATTTATGGCTCAGAAATTATCAAGACGACGGGTACATATGACCAGACAAAAGAGCTTGCCGCGACCTTTGCCAAGAACAAAGGCTTATTCTTAGATAAAGGCATCAAGAGCATCGCCGCGACGGAAGCGATGAAAACGATGGCATATGAAATTGCTGAGGATTTGGGCAAGATTTTCGATGAAGGCAAACGTTGGCGGGCGCCGGATTGGTTCTTGCAAGGCGTTAGCGGAGGCTTGGGTCCAATTGGGCTGGCAAAGGGCTTCCGCGAGATGTACAACTTCGGGCTAATTGATGATATGCCTGCTTATGGGATGATTCAGTCAGCGGGCTGTGCGCCAATGGTCGAGGCGTTCTCACGCGGGCAACGGGTCGCCACACCCATTGATACATCGGATTCAGTGATTGTGACCTTAGCAACCGGCAATCCTGGACGCGCCTACGAAATTCTTTATGATTATGTGCAAGAAAATGGCGGTCATTTTGAGGCGGCAAGCGACGAAGAAGCCTTTAACGCCATTCGCTTGCTGGCACGGCTGGATGGTATCTCTGTTGAGCCAGCGACAGGCGTCACCTTTGCGGGACTGATTCGTATGGTGCGCAAAGGTATCATCAAGCCAGATGATGTTGTCGTCGTGAATTGTTCAGGGCATACTTTACCTGTTGAAAAGCAGATTTTAGGCGCAGAGTGGCAGAAAACAGTCGATTTATCATCAGCGGCAAAAGCAGCCCCTGTACCAGAAGATGCCCTGAAAGATGCTGTAGGCGCATTCTCTGGCGACTTAAAGCGTGTGGTCGTGATTGAAGATAATGTGAATGCGGCACGCCTGATGAGCCGTATTCTGGAATCGCGCAAAAATAGTGAAGTGTACATGGCACACAATGGCGCGGCTGGTTTGGAAATTATCCGCGAGATTAAGCCTGACCTTGTTATTACAGATTTGATGATGCCAGAAGTTGATGGCTTCTCGGTGATTGAATCTATGCGCGGGGATGATAGCTTGAAGAAAATCCCGATTGTGGTGGTCAGTGCTAAAGATTTGACAGCGCGTGAGAAAGATTTCCTCGATAGCAACACTGATTTGATGTTACAAAAAGGCTCGTTCATTGATGATGCGTTCATGGATGAACTCGTCAAGAAGTTGAATTAGTGAAGCAATGAGTGCTGAGGACTGCGTGCTGAGTTTGTAGATAATCAGCAATATTTTCGCAGTAAATAGTAGCCACGTTCTTATAATGACGTGGCTATTTTAGTTGTCAGCTACAGCATAGAAACTTTAATCAGAGATAGTAAACGTGCCGATGATGACTGTTGCTTGGTTATCTGTTGTGAGATAGTTGGTAAGTGTGTTGAAATCATACCAACCTGTGCGGACGGTGTATGTACCAGATGGTAGGGTACTGGTATCGAATGGCAGGAGTTCGTTGCGAATTTCACCATCGGGTATCGTACCGAGAGACATATCTGACTGTAGCACTATCTCCCCTTCGGCGTTCAAGATATGCACAAAACGCACATCGCTATCAGGTCGGGCGCGGTTGAATTGCCACTGTAGCCAAATATAATGGGTATCCTCCCAGTAGAAAATCTCGTTCGTGAGCAGGGTGAAATCATCCACAAAAGAAATAGCCGACCTATCAAGCGTGTAGTCGAGCGTTAGTACATCAGACGGTGTTTCAGGGACACGATAAATAGCAATCTCATCATCGCTATAGACAGGCGCACCGAATTGGGCATTGGCGCGTGCAGTGAGGCTATCAAGCTCACCAATAGAAGCAGCACGTCTGCGGTGCAGAATCACAATATCTGCGCCAGCTTGTGTGAGTAGCGCAGGGTCGAGGGTCACTTGAAGCAGCGCGAGTTTAGCAGGGTTCACAGGTGTCGTGCGCGTGATTTGTCCGGCGATGAGGGGGTGCTGATGCGCTGTCTGATAATAGAGGGCGTCTTTAGCGGCGAGTGCATGCTGATACGGAATATTAAACACTGCTTGGATACTATCGTCATCACGTAAATCAGCGATAGCTTGTGGAACAGTCGCAGGGCGCAAAGGCTGTGACCAGAAAGATTGGTAGTCAAAGACAGTTAAACAGGCAATTACAATCACGACTATGTAGCGCAAACGCGCATCAGCTATTTTCTGCCAGAGATAAGACACCCCATAACCAACTAGCATCGCTACAGCGATTGCAAGCGTGAAAGAGAAACGCCCAGGTGTACGGGCGAGATTGAAGCCGGGTAAATCTTGTAAAAGTGCAAACGGCAATGGAATCGTGTTTCCAGCGATGAGAACGGGCTGGTCAAAAATTTTCAGGATGGGTCCGAGTGAGAGTAACCACGCGATGAACACCAGCAGAAGCCACCACCGCGACGGGCGTATCTTCACAAGGGCAACCAGTGCGAGTATTCCACCAATTAAGCCAATGTAAGCGATACCTTCAACTAAGTTTGTGCCAAGAACCGCACGCGGATAAGTTAGCACGCTATCCCACAGGGGATGAAAGAAAGACGGTGAGACGACAGCGAGTAAATCTGTGCTGAAACGGGTATAGCCTCCTGTTGATGTGATATTTGTGGCTGTGAGGGCGTCTTGAATTGCCGGAAAGAGTGCCACCAAGACAACAATACTCGCCAGAGCGCCCATGATGACAATCCGCTGTATAGAACGCCAGTCCCGTTGCCAGAGCTTACCAAGTCCAAAGGCGAGGGTGACAGGCACAAGCACGTAAACAGATTGCAGGATGTGTCCGGTGGTCGTGAGGTAAAAATATAGCACACACAACACGAGCCACTGTCTGCTGAAAGTGTCGGTTTCCGTGTAGCGAAAGAGCGCATAGACATAGAGCGGTGCCGTCCATGCGACCATCAAGCCACCATGCCCTTCCGCGAGATGTGCCTGTAAAACAGGGAATAACAGGTAGACCATCCCCGCAAAGAGCGCAGGCACAAATGGCTGTGTCATCTCGGCACGGGAGAGCCTATCGCGGGCAAGCCAGAACATCGCAAAGCCATTGAGCATCATCCACAGCAAAACCGTGACATTGTAGGCAAGGTGTAAGGGCATGAAAAATGCGAACCCCCACATGGGGAAATATTGCAGGGGCAAGCTGAGAAGCACAATGCCATTGATGCCATCAGGATAGCCAAGCCACGTCTGGTAGAAAACGGGTTCGCCATTTTGGAGCGCGTAAGTGAACCACCAGACATTGCGTGCCATCTCGTAGGTATCGCCTGTGTCACTGCCGATGAAGTGCGTCAGGAGCGTTTGCGGGGGATGCCCGACGACGAGGACAGCCAGCGCAAAATAGCAAAGTAGGATGAGAGCGTATGTCAGATAAGGGCGTTTGGACATGATGATGTGTTCGTTTCTATGTGTGCGCGGGGATTGTACAAGATTTTTCGGCTGGTTTGAGGCGTCAGTTTTTAGTCATCGGTTTTCAGATTTGTGAAGGTAGTATGCTCTGGTTTCAAATAACAAGGAAGTGAGGATATATATTGTCAGCACGAGAAAAAATAGTCCAACCGTATCAAGCCATCTAGTCAACAGATTAATGACTACGACACCAAGTATCAGCACACCTTTAATTGCAAAACCAAGAGCCATGAGTTCGGCTACTTTCCCAGTATAAATATTGTATGTCGTTTTGGAAAAAGGATTTTGCTTGTACGGTGATTCATACTGAGAGTGCGTCTTAATTTTCCACGCTCG
>JBCBKJ010000030.1:0-65685 GCA_038522085.1 Chloroflexota bacterium | reverse complement strand
GAAATGTACCCTCAGCGATAGATACATCAACGCCATTCTCATTGAGCCATGCAATAACACGTTTTGTATCCTGTTGTAATGCTTCAGGCATATCATCTATACTTATGACAGGTAGTGTACTGCTGTTTGTTTTCATACCGCTCAATCTCACTTTCTTGCTCTTAATACAATCTTGTAATACCCCTGGATTCCACTTTCAACCATGTGCGGCATGAGCATACTGGCAATCACATTGCGAACGAGATAAGGTGGGAGCAGTCGTTTGGCGACTTTCAGCGGGAATGCATGCCAGAAGAAACGATCTTGCAGAGCCTGTAAGCGTCTAAGATTTGGTAGAATTTGTGCTGATAAATCTTCTGTTGCAATCACCTCGAAGCTAAGTTCTTCAGCATAACGCAAGAAGTCACTGATATTCGTGCCTTCATGTACCCCCAACGGCTTTTCGACAAGATGTCTGGCAATTTTGTACTGTGGTGACAACGCATCCATTGGCACAACACGGAATCCATCAAAGAGCGTGAACGTCCCATTCGGGCGCAATACACGACGTACAGCACCCAGCACCTGTTTCACATCCAATGCATGACAGACACTCTCCAGCTCAAATACATAATCGACGCTGTTACTTGTCAGCGGTACATGATGAAAATCAGCCCGCATAACATGAGCGTTATGGCTATTCTGTAGCCGTTGTTTGCTTTGTTGTGTGTGGAGTGTTGTGTAGTCCAGACCATAGAATATATGCTCTGGCAGAACATCTACCAAGTAACGGAGATTGAAGCCTTTGCCCATGCCTAATTCGAGAACAGTCTGTGCAGACTGCTGGCGAATATCGTCAGCGATGCACTGAACTTGCCGAGCATAATCTTCGGGCTTGAAGGTATAACTATCAGACAGCGCCATGTGTACAGCACCCTGCCACGAGTGAAAGAACAAGTAGCCTAGATTGCTCTGATGATAGTATGTCTCGGTATCTTGCAAGCTCAAATTTTCGCTTACAATCGCCTCAACATCAAACACATCATGGATGCGTTGCATGTAGGTATTAAAATCAGTGTGTTTCAAACAACCGTATTCCTAAACTATCTCAGGACGACTTATTATCTGCTTTCTGTACCCACTTCAGAATGCGTTCAAGGTCGTCACGTGCCTCATCTGATAGACTGGTTAAGCGGGTTGCCAATTCGACGTTAGGTGGCGCACTGTGCTTGCTTGTCGCAATGATGTCGATAGCTTCCGCTTGTGTTTTCGCGCCAAAATAATTCAGTGGTACGCCGAAAAATCTAGCAATTGCTTTCACGTTATCCAAACGTGGATTCCCCGTTATATTGCGTCGTAGCGCACTGATGCTGGATGGACTCATCCCAGTCTGTTGCGAGACTTCGATGTCGGTGTACACATCACCGTCATCATCGCGGACGTGTTCAAACAGCAAATTAAAGAGCGTTGCAAACGACAGTGTCTCATCTGCATGACTTGACATGTGCAGTTCCTCACAATGTGATGGTCATAGAATTTACCCAATGATGATATAGTTTGTCAACAAAAGGATGAATTAATTACAGTATATTGTATATTATATTACGCGATTATACCTTGTTGCTGTGCAGCAATAACAATTTGCTCGTTGGTTCGGACGCCGAGATAGGTTCTCAACTTCGTGCGGATTCGGTAAACAGAGCGGTCTACAATGCTAGCACGCACAGCGATTTCCTGCACATTTAAGCCATTCGCCATCAACTCAAGTACAAACAAATCTGTTTTGTTTAGGGTATCCGGTATGCTCGCTGTGAACGGCAATGCTGAAACTGATGGCGAGAGAAACAATTGTCCACAAAGTACTGTTTGTATAGCGATAGGCAATAAATTAGCCAGTGCATCCTGCTTATAAATGAACCCATCTGCCCCTGCTGCCAGAATACTCTGTACATATGGCAAACTTAGCGATTGACTCAAGAAAATCAGCTTTGAGGCGGGGTATTGTTGCCTGAATGTCTTCAGGTGATCTGCGATCTTTTTGTAATGCAGTTGCTCCGTCTCGTCATCATCTAAGAAGACGACATTAATGGTATCTACGGGCAGTTGATGAATAGCAGCATACACATTTTGTTCGCTCTGAATGGTGCGCTCAGGAAAATGCGTTTTCAGAAGTGATTGTATGCCATGTCGAACAAGATCATTTGAAGACAAAATAATGAAATTATCGATGTTCATTGTGTAAATTCCTTCCCTGTGTCTAATCGCATTATAGAAAATATGCAGAAAAAAGCAATATATTCGATTAAATGTGCAAAGATGTATATACCGTGTGCCATATTGCCATCTACAATGTCCTATTTTGACCTTTCACTTTGTCCTATGTGTAACATGGGCTTTTTCCTTGTCGTGCTATGCTCGATACAAATTCGACATTATAGGGATGGTCATGATGAGTCAAGCGAGCAAAAAAGGTCAACAAAATGAGGATGCTAAGCCAAAGAACTTGCTCAAACGCGTTTTGGTCGTTGCCGAAATCGTTAACACTGCTCTAGCAACAAAGCAAGCACCGAAAACACAAGAATAAGATCTTCGGTTAATCTGAGGTACATGAGAGAAATCAGTAGGAGGGTTCATCTGCAATGCTAAGACGTAGACGCAAGAAGCGTACTATTCAACTAACTGCTGGCTGGGCAGTGTATTTGCGAACAAGTAGTGACGAAAATCAGAAGCCTGAGATGTCACGAGCGCGACAAAGGTATGCTATTGAAAACAATGTGCTGAACAAGTCTGATATGCCTGTCTATCAAGAGTACATCGATGTACTTACTGGCTCGACACCACATCGAGAAGCCTATCAGCAACTACTTGAAGATGCCAGACAAGGTAAATTTTCGCATGTAATAGTAGAGCGTGCAGATCGTTTTGGTCGCAATGATACAGAAGCCCTCCGTGCAATTGATGAACTTGATGAGTTTGGTGTTGCAGTGCGTTTTGCTAACCAACCAGATCTGGACCCAATGGATCCCGATGATAGAGTCATTGTCACTTTATCGTTTACACTCGCTCGCCGTGAGTCTGCCCTACTCAGTTTACGTGTCAAAGGAGAGCAGAGAGCAAAACGTGACGATGGTGGCTTTGTTGGTAGAACGCCAGATGGTTACAGAAATGTCAGCAGACAATTATCAGGTAGCGAGAAACGCTTAAGAGGAAGGCATGAGCATTGCATTGAACTTGATCCTGAGCGTGCGCCGATTATGAGATTTGCATGGGACTTGTTGCTAACAGGTACGAACACACTACAGGATATTTGTGAAGAGTTGCATCACAAAGGATATCGTCATAAAAGTGGAAGACCTTATATGGAGGTGACGAAATCAGGTACAAGGCGTGCGAATTATAATACACTGTCGAGAATATTTCACAACTGGACGTACGCGGGGTGGGTGACTAGTGCAAAAAATAATATTCCTCCAAAAACAATTCGTGGTAATTGGGAAGCATTAGTAACGACTGATGAGATGGAGCGAGGTCTAATTATTCTTGCTGAGAAAAATCAGAAAAAAGTACCACATCGTGGTCATGATTATCTGTTGAGTGGATTTGCTTATTATAAGGAAACAGCGGAATCACAATTAGTACGTCTTACCTGTTCAAAAGTCAACACAGGTAGGCGCAATGGCGGAACAGCTTATTATCGGTCTGTTGAACATAAAATCCGTTTTGCGTGCAACGATATTGACCGACAAATAGGAAAATTATTGTTGGGTATTCAAGTTGATAAAACCTTTTTACATACCATTCGTAGTGCATATACAGACGATATAGCAAATAAAATGGGACATCTTCAGCCAGATGAACAACAAAACTTAGAACTGGCACTTAAAGCCATAGATGATGAAGAAGCACGCGCTGCACGTTTATTCGTGTCAGGCAAAATAACTGAAACAGTTTGGGATAATCTGTGGGTGGAGTGGCAAGATAAACGTGATCAGATCAGGCGTACAATGAATGCATTGCAAATAAAGACTCAAACACACATTGAGAACCTGGATTCTGCGCTCAAGTTAATATCTCATGTCGGAATCGTGTATAATAATCTCAGTTATGATGATCGCCGTGAATTACTCCATCAAATAATTGAGCGAGTTATTATTAGCTCGGATGGAAATGCTAGATTAGTCCTGCGTAGCCCGTTTGCATATCTGTGTGAAATGTCAGATGAGGCTCACGAGACAAGTATAGAAGAAGAAGTACCTAAAAACAAAAAGGTCAGCTCAAAAGCTGACCTCTGTGAACTTGATTGTTCGACTCAAGTCCCATTCTGCGGGAGCGACGGGATTCGAACCCGCGATCTCCACCTTGACAGGGTGGCATGTTAAACCGCTACACCACGCCCCCAGAATTTTGGAGCTATTCTTTTACTTTGTTCATTAGCGGGAGCGACGGGATTCGAACCCGCGATCTCCACCTTGACAGGGTGGCATGTTAAACCGCTACACCACGCCCCCAATGAACTTTGACAGTGTACGCTACCCGCATCCGATTGTCAAGATTGGTTTCCTATGAAAAATCATGTTATTAAGCCACAAAATACAATCTCTGTGCTAAAATTACTTTGGACTGTTAAACATTGTGTCTAGTAAAATAGCAACTTGCAAAGTAAAGTGTTGTCGTTTTGCAAATGCCACATACTCAATAATTTTCTTCCTCATTTTTCTTAATCACATCGGGATATATCCCGTCGTACCATATTCTAGAATCGGTTCAACTCAGAGGAGTTAAACATACATGCGTTCGTTCTTTGATTTGCTTACGCGACTAGCCCTGCGTTTCCGGGCGCTAACGCTCGCTATCGTCGTCGTCATCATGACGCTCGGTGGCATCGCGGCAACCGAGTTACAACAAGAACTCTTGCCACCTATCGAATTTCCACAACGCTTCGTACTCATCCAAGTATCAGGGATGACCAGCGAAGAAGTTCTCAATGTGGTCACGCTTCGCGTAGAAGATGAAGTTGCAGCCGTGCCAGGCGTCGTCAACGTCGAATCACAAACCAGTAGTAACATCGGTGTCTTCTTGCTTGTTAGTACCCAATTTGGTCTCGACCAAGACGAAATTGCGGCTGATATTCAAGATGCACTCAATTCGGTCTACTTCCCCGGACGCCTCATTGAACCAGCAGAAGGGCAGTCTGTAGAAGCACTCTCCACGCAACTCATGGGCGACCTACCAGCCGATGTTCCGTTATATCTTTTCTCAAGTAACCCATCGCTCATGTACCAACTCACGCCGGAAGTATGGGCATCGCTCTCTGACGAAACAGCCATGACCCTGCTTCAATTCCTAGCAACCGAAACGAATACGCCAAGTGGCGATACCAGCGCACTCGAATTGCTAGTCGATGCGGAAATTGTCCCACAATTAGAGGCACTCATTCGTGTTGCTCGTGTAGACATCGAAGGTGGACAAGCACTACCCGGCGAATCTGCACCTGGTATGGAACCTGTCAACGCCAGCGAATTTATCGAACCAGAAAGCCTACTCCTCCAACTGCCACCCGAATCATGGGATGTTCTTGCTGAACGCTTCGATTTAGGTGAACTGAACCAAGCAACAGTCGATTCACTCATTAACGAAAACATCACCATCCCAGCCAATGCTCCTGCACTACCTGAAAGTTGGCAAGCATTTGCTGGTTTCACCGACGCAACTGACCTCGCAGAGATGGCATCTTTTACCCGTACCTCAGCGAGTGTTTTCAATAATTTTGTCGAAAATGGTGAAATTCGTGGCGCACTCGGTACAACTGAAGATTTGACTGTCGAAGATGTACAAGCGATGCTCGAAATTGAGCCAAATCTTGCTAATTACTTCGATGGTGAACAACTCGCCGCCATGCCACCAGAAGTTGTCGATGTTCTAGAAGAATACGTCGAACTCGATGGCTTATCCCGTGATGCCCTTGCCGCATCCTTGCTTGCGCGTGATTTGACAGGTGATGTAACCTTAGGCGAACCAGAACGCTTGCCTGCACCTTGGCGTCTCAACCCACCAGAAATTATCTCCTTTAGCTTTGCGGATTTACCACTTGCGACCTTTAGCGTGTTCAGTACAGCGACACCCGGCACGCAAGAAGATATGCCAGATGATGCAACAACAGCCGAAAGTACAGACGCAGATAACACCGATACCAGCGAAGACTCAGCCACTGCAAACCCAGCCGATGCCTTCACTATTGGCGAAAATCCAGCCTTTGCAGATGCGCCTGAAGGACCACCGCTACCAGAACTGTATGGCGTTTTTGCAGAATTTTTCAATTACGAACTCGATACAGCTGATGACCTGCTCAGAATGCAATTCCCGCCAGAAATCGAGCCTCTACTAGGCGGAACAGATGGCGCAGCATTCTTGAACTTGCTCCCACAAATCGGACAGTTGCTCACTGCACTAGGCGGTGATGCTGACAGTGGCGACGCAGCCGTGCCAGAATTTGGTATTGCCCAAATCGGACAGCTCACAGGCGCATTGGTTGACTGCAATATCAACTCAGCGCAATTGCTGGCGGGTGGCGAACTCAACTTTGGACCTATCGGCACAGGCATGATTGCATGTCTCGAACCAGCCGTCTTTGAGTATCTATCAGAAAATGACCCAGCATTTGGTAGTCGTCTTAGCCCAGAAGTATATGCAAATCTCTCGCCAGAGGTTTTTGCAATAGATGGCTACGCGCCACTGCTCGGCGACCCTTGGCAATCGCTTGGTGATCGTCCAGAATTTGCTGACCAACCACTCCGTAATGCAGATAACCTCATCGCACTTGGCGATGGCAACGCTGCACAAGTTCTCAATACCATCAACGACGAAATCACTGGTCAATTCGTTGGTTACGAAGTTCGCTTGTTTGATAGCTTGTCTGTCCCGGCAATTGATTACATCGCTACCAACGACACTGATTTTTACAGCAACCTGTCATCAGATGTTCTGCTCAAATTCTCGCCGGATGTACTGGCAAATCTGCCGGATTCAGCACTCGATAACTTTGATGCAGATACCGTCGCACAGGCACAAGCAATAGCCGATGGCTCAGCAGAATCAGCCGCCGCACAAATTGCAAGCGAATATGAGTCTGATATTGCCGAAGCACGTCCCGAAGCACCAGAACTCAATGATCAGTGGGATCAAATTGCTGGCTTCTATGGCGTAGAACTCAACAACGCCTTTGATCTCATTCGCTTTGAATCCGTTCTAGGTGGACCACCCGCAACCTTCATCAATAACCTGTTTGCATCACCGAATGGCGCGAGTTTTGCACCCGCCTTGCTCGGCAATATGCCACTTGATGCCTTCACCTATATCGCAGATGAAGACCCGAATTTCATCCCGAATCTTGAACCACGCGCTTTGAACTTGCTCTCAGAAGAGGTGTTCAATAGCTTGCCAGAGGAAACCCAAGAACGGGCGGCGGCTGGTGAAGTCTTTGTCCCAAGCACGCAAGTCACTCGCACTAACGGCGCACCTAGCTTGCTGGTGACGATTTTCAAAACATCTGACGCCAACACAGTGACGGCGTTTGCAGAAGTTGAGCGCATCATCAACGAAATTGATGCCAATAACGACGCTATCGAGGTCGAAGTTGCCTTTGAACAAGCCAGCTTTATCGAAGAATCTATCAGTGGCGTCGTTGTGTCTGGTTTGCTCGGTGCATTCTTCGCTATCGTGAACATCTTGATCTTCCTTAGTGGTGATAGCTGGTCACTCAATGGACGCCGTATCTCTGGTACTGTCTTGGCAGTTATCGGTGTTGTGATGGCAGTCGGTTACTATCTCGCGTCAGGGCAAGATTTCGCTACGATGATTGCAGGTGAGGGCGTGTTAGTCACCTTCTTGATTGGCTTCATCATAGTCGCCGCGATTGCGATTATCTTGCTCCCGACCAAACTCCCATATCCTGCATGGCGTGCAACCCTCGTGATTGCAGTCAGCATCCCATTGTCTATCATGTCCGCGCTCGCGCTCATGCGCTGGTTGCCAGGCATCGCCAATGGCTTGCTCGGTGCATACGATGACATCGCATTTGTAGCATTCTTACTGCGCTTTGCGCCCGAAGGCTTGACGCTCAATATCATGACCCTCTCCGGCTTGACCGTAGCAGTTGGGCGTCTCGTAGATGATTCCATCGTGGTTTTGGAAAACATCTTCCGCCAATTGCAAGACGGTGCGATGGAAAAACGCGAAGCGGTTCTCTACGCCACCCGCGATGTATCCGTTGCGATTTTCTCCGCAACCAGCATTGCCGTTCTTGTATTCTTGCCACTCGGTCTGACAGGTGGTTTAATCGCAGAATTCTTCTTGCCCTTCGGCTTGGCAGTGACATACACCTTGCTCAGTTCCTTTGTGGTGGCAATCACGGTTGTACCTGTGCTGGCATATTTCCTCATCTCAGAAGAGAACGTGCCAGAAATCGAAGAATCCGTCATGGAACGTACTTACATTCCAGTCCTTAGCTGGGTGCTGGATTCAGGTGCGCGTCGTTGGGGCATGATAGGCGTCGCTATCCTGTCTGTTGTCTTGAGCGGGTATCTATTTTCACAACGTCCTGCAGCATTCCTACCAGAATTTGGTGAAGTCCAACTGAGTATTTCCGTTGGCATGCCTGAAGGCACAGGCATCATTGATACCAATGCTAAAGTGACGGAAGTCGAAGCAGCTATTCGTAACGTCATCCCAGAAGATGAACTCGAAACGCTCCGTGTGACTATCGGTGGCGGTGGTCTGAGTTTTGATGCACTCATCGGTGGCGGTGGTGTCTCAGAAAATATAGCTGATGTTTCAGTGAGCGTTGCCGGAACATCCGAACAAGCCGAAGCCTATGTGCCATTACTGGAAGAAGAACTCGCACCCTTGTTCACAGGCGCAGAAGAGAATTTCTCGGTTGCAGCCGCGACCTTCTCAAGTGGTGGGTTCGGTGGCTTCGAGTTACAACTTACAGGCGCACCCCTCGCCGATATTGACCCTGCACGCTTGCAGGAAATCAATGCCGATGTGATTGCTACACTCGAAGAATTAGATGATCTAGAAAATGCGACCAGTAACCTGCCAACAGAAGAAGATAACGCTGATGCAGAGGATACGCCTGTTACATTCATCCGTGTGTGTGGTCAAGGCGAGCCATGCTCTCCAGCCATCATCTTCTCTGGCGACTTGCTCACCGAAGATACTATCAACTTCACAACAGAAGCTATCGAAGCTATCGAAATCAACGTCGAATTGCCAGAGGGTGTGACAGTAGGGCAGGGCTTCGATAGTGAACTCCAATCCGAAGGCTTTAACAGCATCATCGTAGCGATGGGTATCGCTCTTGTGATGATTGTTGCGATTCTTGTCTTCGTATTCCGTTCGCCTGTCTACTGGTTCGCGGTTCTCTTTAGTGTGATTGTTGCGCCAGTTGGTGCCGCGATTGCGTTGACAGTGACCAATAATTCACTCGGTATCTCATCACTCATCGGCTTGCTGATGCTACTCGGTCTAGTTGTCACCAATGCTATCGTGCTGATTGACCGTGTAGGTTCCAATCGTGAAGAACGTGGCATGGACTTGTACACTGCACTCGTAGAAGCAGGTCGCCGTCGTCTCCGTCCAATCGTCATGACCGCACTCACGACCATCATCGGTTTGATTCCGTTGGCGCTTGGTGTGTCCGAAGGAGCAATCATCGCCGCCCAACTTGGTGCAGTTGTCATCGGCGGTATCATCAGCAGTACGCTTCTGATGTTGCTCATGGTGCCAGCCGCTTACTATCTGTTCACCCCCGTGCATGATGCTTTCATGGGCATGTTTGGTGGTGGCTCAACAGACAGCGCCAGCACACCAGAAAAAGAAAAATCAGCCGAATAATCGTAACTGATTCCTGACAAAAAAACTGGACTGCTCATCACGAGCAATCCGGTTTTTTGTTATCTATTTAATCTGTCATGACGTAACGACATCTACAGCATCCGTAGGCGTAATCAAATCCAACCGTTCACCCACTACCTTAAACGCTCTCAACGCACAATCCAGATGTTCGCGTGTTTGCGTCGCTGTATAACTCGTGCGCAATAAACTTCCGTTTGGTGGCGTAGCTGGCGGAATCACCGGATTGGTGTACACACCTTCTTGAATCAACGCCGCCCACACAATACCAGTTAGATACTTCTCACCAATAATGACAGGGATAATCGGTGTTTCACTGTTGCCTGTGTTATAGCCTAATTGTTTGAAACCCCGTCGCATATAATTCGCATTCTCCCACAACCGTTCGACATGGACTGGCTCAGTCTCCATGATGCCCAACGCCGCCCGCACAGCCGCGATATTCGGAGCAGGCAAAGAAGCAGAAAATATCACCGGACGTGCGTGATGCTGAATATAATGAATCGCATCCTTATCACCTGCGATAAAGCCCCCAACAGACGCGAAGCTCTTTGAAAATGTCCCCATTATCAGGTCAACATCATCTGTCACCCCATATTGATGACTTGTGCCACGCCCTTGTCCCGTCATCCCTAAACCATGCGCATCATCAACCATCAAGCGTGCGCCATACTGTTTGCACAACGCGACAACATCGGTCAGTGGCGCAATATCACCCCCCATGCTATAAACCCCATCGACAATCACCAGCTTGCCAGCATCAGCGGGTATTTGCTTCAGTACACGTTCCAAATCATTCATATCATTATGTCGGAAGCGTTTCATTTGCCCCCGTGACATAAACACGCCATCGACAGTGCTGGCATGTGCATCTTTGTCCATTATCGCATAGTCATTTTTGCCAAGTAGTGCTGAAACAGTCCCTAAGTTGGTCTGATACCCCGTCGAGAAAATCAACGCCGCCTCTTTGCCAACAAAATTTGCCAGCCGCTGCTCAAGGTCGAGATGCAAATCAAGCGTACCGTTCAAAAACCGTGACCCTGTTACACTTGTCCCGTAATGCAAGGTAGCATCAACCATCGCTTGTTTAACGCGCTCGTCTGTTGTCAGCCCTAGATAATTATTCGACCCCAACATCACAACTTCGCGCCCCTCAAACTGAGCCGTAACCCCTTCCGAATGGCTCAATGCACGGAAAAACGGATAAATACCTAGTGCTTGTGCTTCGCGTGCTTCTGTAAATTTGCTCAATTTGTCGAATAAATCAGCCATGATGTCATGCTCCGATGCTTCACTGTGCAATATTTAGACTATCCACATAGTGTACCTTGTCTGCCTATCAGGCACAAAGTTGAACTATCTACCCAATTTGTGAAAAAAGTTACTTGCGGGAATGCCGTAGATTAAGATACAATGAGTTATATCGTTGTAATGGCAATTTAGGGGATTTTTTGCAATTATGAGTAGTCTAACAATGAAACGTGGATTCGTATTTCTTGTCTCAGGCGGACTTGGGTTTCTGGTCGGCTGGTTGTTGATTACAGCAGGCTTCAACGCTCTGCCACTCATCAGCTCCATCGAAACACCACAAGCCGTAACCATCGCAGAATACGGGTATCAATACTTCTTCTGGACAGCGATGCCAATTGGTGTTGTATTCGTCATCTGGCTCGATGCTGTCATGGATACAGGTATTCTGCCTGACTGAGCATCCATACGATGTATTGGTAGTTTTGTAGCCTGCTTACGAGCAGGCTACCTTGTTTTAAGGGGCGACATCGTAATTCAGTAAATATGCCATCCCATCTGCAAGCACCTCATTCGTAACGCGCATGCGGGGCATTTCAAGACGATTCGTTGTGTTTTGCCATGTGCCAATCTGTGTTGTTACCGCCCGTTGTATGCCCGCGGATGCTGTGACAGCCAGCGTATCAGTATCATAGCGCCCAACCGGATACGCAAACATAGACGGTTCAATGCCCGTATGCGCCGCAAGGCTCTCCATACTACCCGCAATCTCAAATACGAGGAAATCAAAACTGCGTTCGCGCAAATCACTGTGCGTCCGTGAGTGTGCTTCCATCCGCATTCCCGCAACCGCCATCGCTTCAATCTGCGCCCAAGACATATAACCTTCACGGCTATTATCTGCAAACCCGCTCACAATAAAAAATGTCCCAACCTGACTATTTGCCTGTAATATCGGGAATGCATGCGTGTAATGGTCTAAATGCCCATCGTCAAATGTCAGTACAACAGGATTCGGCGGTAATGGTGCGCCTGTTTCGAGTGCCAAATCAACCTCATTCAGCGTGACAGTGTTATACCCAGCCTCTACTAGATAAGTCATCTGACGCGCAAAAATCTCTGGCTCTACCGTCAAACCTCGCCGAATATCATCAGCATCCGCTGGCAGTTCACTCACATAATGATACATGAGTATTGGCACACGGATTCGGCGCAATGTACCATCGCCTTCCAGCACATCCCAACCGAGCGCCTCCGCACGGCTCACAGGCAGATTTTCTTGTGCGCCCACGTCCGGCATCAGCAAACTGCTACAAAGCAATGTCAGTAATATAATATTTCGCATAGTCAATATATAAATAGCTCCTAAGAGTCACCTCAAATATGTACATAAACATGCCACACGATAGCAAGCGATAGGTTTTGAGAGCTAACCCTATCTAATATAGCACTATGAAAACAAAAACATCACGCCTATCTGGCTTTTACAAGAAATCGTTGGGAGAACGTCTGGCAATTCTCGCAGAGTGGGCAAATCTCACCGCAGAGGAAGCAGACGCAATCAAAGGCACACTTGGTCTATCACTCGACCAAGCCAGTCATATGATAGAAAACACCGTTGGCATGTACAGCCTGCCAATGGGCATAGGTACAAATTTTCTCATCAATGATAAAGAGTATCTTGTTCCAATGGTAGTCGAAGAACCCTCCGTTGTGGCTGCTGTTAGTAACGCTGCCAAGATGTTTCGTGCAGGAGGTGGTTTTATTTCCCATAGTGATAATCCACTGATGATTGGTCAAATTCAAGTTCTCGATATTTCTAATCCTCAACAGGCACAACAAGATATTCTCGCTCATAAACAAGAGTTGCTACTCGAAGCAGACAAGGTCGGCGGTAGCATCGTCAAACGGGGTGGGGGAGCTAGAGATATTGAAGTTCGTATTTTCGAGAATACCCCTGTCGGACATATGCTTGTGGTTCATCTTATCTTCGACACCCGTGAAGCAATGGGAGCAAATGCTATCAATACAGGCGCAGAGCATCTAGCACCCCTCATCGAGGAAATCACAGGAGGACGTGTCAACTTACGTATTCTCAGCAACCTCACTGATAAGCGTAAAGCCTATGCAGAAGGCATGATTCCAGCAAACATGCTTGCCCGTGATAGCATCTCTGGTGAACAAGCAGTCGATGCTATCGTAGAAGCAGGCATCTTCGCAGAAGTAGACCCATATCGTGCCACGACGCACAACAAAGGAGTCATGAACGGCATCGACGCTGTAGTACTCGCTACAGGAAATGACTGGCGTGCTGTCGAAGCAGGCGCACATGCCTATGCTGCACGTCGTGGACGATACGCCAGCCTGACCAAATGGTGGAAAGATGAAGATGGTAATTTGCGTGGCTCAATTGAATTGCCCCTAGCCGTAGGGACAGTCGGAGGCGCAACCCGCGTGCATCCAGCGGCGGGCGTCGCGCTCAAAATTCTCGGTAATCCATCGTCTCGTGAACTTTCAGAAATCATGGCATGCGTCGGACTCGCCCAGAACTTAGGCGCAATTCGGGCGCTGGCAACCGAAGGCATCCAACACGGACATATGCGCATGCACGCCCGCCAACTCGCAGTTGCAGCTGGTGCATCGCCTGACGCAGTGACGAGCGTTGCCCAACAACTCATTGATGAAGATAACATTCGCTTACAACGTGCCGAAGAAATCGTCGCAGAACGTAATACACAAAATTCAGGAGGCGCATAAATGACAAATTTACTCATGCAAGCACAAAATCAAGTTGGTATCGTTGGCTACGGCGCATACGTTCCGCGTTATCGCTTGCCAGGAACAGAAATTGCCCGTATCTGGACAAATGGACTCGGTGGCTCACCAATTAAAGAGAAAGCCGTAGCCGGATTAGATGAAGATGTAGCGACCATGTCTATCGAAGCGGGACGTAACGCCGTGCAACGTGCAGGTATCAATCCATCAGAGATTCGTGCTGTTTGGGTTGGTAGCGAAAGCCATCCCTATGCAGTCAAACCGACTAGCACCATTGTCGCAGAGAGCATCGGTGCAACACCGCATATTCAAGCAGCTGATTGGGAATTTGCGTGCAAAGCAGGCACTGAAGCCGTGCAAGCATCCATTGGTATCATTGGTAGTGGCATGGGACGCTACACACTTAGCATCGGTATGGATACGGCACAAGGTCGCCCAGGCGATGCACTCGAATACACAGCCGCCTCTGGTGGTGCAGCATTCTTACTCGGACCCGCCGAAGAATCACTAGCGGTCTATCAAGGTAGCTATAGCTATGTCACCGATACACCTGACTTCTGGCGTCGTGCCGAAGAACCCTATCCAAGTCATGGAGATCGTTTCACAGGCGAACCAGCCTATTTTCAACACACCATGTCGTCTGCATCCAAACTAATGGAACTTATGGGGACAACGCCCGAAGATTACACCTATGCGGTGTTCCATCAACCAAATGTTAAATTTCCCAGCCGTGCCGCGAAAAAACTTGGCTTCACAACCGAACAGATACAAACAGGCATTCTCGCCAACGACATCGGCAACGTCTACTCAGGGTCTTGCATGATTGGTTTGACAGCCATTCTCGATATTGCCCAACCAGGTGATCGTATTCTCATGGTCAGCTACGGTAGTGGCGCAGGTTCGGATGCCTTTGATTTAGTCGTCACAGACAAAATTACGGAACGTCAGTCTCGCGCCCCCAAAACGCAAGAATATATCGCTCGCCGTACTGAAATCGACTACGCAACTTACACCCGCTATCGTGGCAAACTCAAAGACTAACAATTGTAGGGGCGTAGTACACTGCGCCCGAAATGTATCTATATTGACCTTGTAAAGGAACAACACACACATGACAAACACAGCCATTATCGGTGTCGGTATGATACCCGTTGGCGAACATTGGGACGCCAGCTTACGCCAACTCGCTTACGATGCCGCCGCCCAAGCACTCCAAGATGCAGGTATGCCACAAGTAGATGCCCTCTATATCAGCAATGCCTATGGAAGCACCTTTAACAAACAATCACAACTCGGTAGCCTCATAGCAGACTATCTTGGTTTATCGGGTATCGAAGCATACACAGTCGAGGCATCAGATGCCTCTGGTGGCGCGGCACTCCGCACAGCACACATGGCAGTTGCCTCAGGCGAAGTCAAAACGGCACTCGTCATTGGTGTCGAAAAAGCAACTGACATCGTAGGCGGAGACAGAACCCAAGCCCGTATGATTAGCATGGATGCCGACTACGAAGCACCACACGGCGCAACCTTGCCAGCAATGGCGGCATTACTCATGCGTCGCTACATGCACGAATACGAATTAGAACTTGATGCCTTTGAAGGCTTTAGTGTCAATGCACATCGTAACGGCAAAATAAATGCCAATGCTATGTATCGCAATACACTCCGCGAAGGGGCGTTCGCTCGCGCACCCATGGTCGCCGCACCCGTCAGCCTGTTCGACGGCGCACCAGATGGCGACGGCGCAGCTGCAGTCATTATCACCAGCATAGATAACGTAGAGGCATCTACTCAGACACCCGTTAACATCATTGCCAGTTCTGCCAGCACGGATGCCTTTATGCTTCAAGAACGCGAAGACACACTCTGGCTTGCAGGGGTAGCAACCTCAGTCGAAAAAGCCTTACAAAGCGCGAAACTCGACAAACGCGACATCGACCTCTTTGAATTGCACGATGCCTTCACCATTCTCAGCGCACTAACACTTGAAGCCGCTGGATTCGCAGAGCGCGGTAAAGGCTGGAAACACGCCGCCGAAAATACCATTGCCCTCAATGGCTTACTTCCTATCAGTACCTTCGGTGGACTCAAAAGTAGAGGCAACCCAGCCGGAGCAACAGGCATCTATCAAGCTGTAGAAGCGACCTTACAACTTCGTGGACAAGCAGGGGATAACCAAGTTACAAACGCCAAAACCGCTATGATCCAAAATCTTGGTGGACTTGGTAGCACGGTTTTCACCCATATTTTGCAAGGTTGAGAGCGTTTGAGAGCCAAATTAGGGCGTGTGATAGCTTTTGATAGCCCTCACAGCCTAGAATATGACTAAGTTCGTTAAGGAATTTCACAATTTAGCGTAAGTTATCATTCGTGAACTTACGCTGGTAAATATATAGGAGACTACATCATGCAAGCACCACGTAACTGGCGGATGAAACAACAACGTTATCGCTTAGAAGAAACGCAAGATGCAGACGGCACAAAAAGTATTGTTGGGCGTCCAGCACCACTCACTGCAAATACTACAAGTGAAGCAACTACCGCAGATGTAACCGTTGTAGAAGTGAATGCGGCATAACAATCACGAGGGAATCATCATGTTCCAGACAACCCAACAAACAACACCTAATGCTGTCGAACGTGCAGGCAAAGGTACAGTCTACAGCTATACCGTTGTCCAAGATGCGCCGAGTGATTTTGCGGAACAAGCGCCTTATATCCTAGCACTCGTCAAACTTGATGATGGCGCAATGGTAACTGCCCAGCTCACTGATGTAGATGCCGAAATAGCTATTGGGGATCGTGTAGAAATGGTCACACGCAAACTCAGCACAGAAGGTAAGCAAGGCACAATTGTCTACGGCTACAAATTCCGTCCCATGCTCACCGCATAAGCATAAGCGTAATCAAACACTCAAAGGCACAGCTATCTAGCTGTGCCTTTTTTTATACATCTCTCATAGCGTCTATTATCTTGCAGGCACACAAAAAAGCGCCATCCAATGTGGATGACGCTCCAAAGTCGTTTTTGCTACTGACTTACGCTTCAGTTCTAGCCATTGTTTCTTTTTTGTGTTCGTAAGCGAGCGAAACTTCGGTTTCGTTGTCGAAAATGTGCATATTGTCGAGGTTCATCGCAACATGCAGTGTGCCACCAACATGTGCTTGTGTACGTGGATCGCAACGCGCAATAAAGCTCTTGCCACCTTCTTCAAGATAAATGATCATCTCGTTACCCATTTGCTCAATTACTTCGACAGATGCCGAGAACTCAGCAGGGGTGATGCCAGGGGGTTGATACTCTACATCATGAATATCTTCTGGACGGATACCAAGAATCACCTGTTGTCCCACATGACTACGGAATGGTTCAGCTTTCTGTGCTGGCACGTTAATCTCAAACACGCCCGTATCCACAGTCAGCGCATCGCCTTCACCTTGTTTCAAGGTTGCATCAAAGAAATTCATCGACGGACTACCAATGAACCCACCCACAAATACGTTATATGGGTTATGATACAGGTTGTAAGGGGTATCGACCTGTTGCAAAATACCAGCGTTGAGAACACAAATACGTGTACCCATCGTCATAGCTTCTACTTGGTCATGTGTCACGTAAATGAATGTCGTTTCCAGACGTTGGTGCAATTTGCTGATGAAAGAACGAGCTTCCACACGCAATTTCGCATCCAAGTTCGAGAGCGGTTCGTCCATCAAGAACACGGCTGGTTCACGCACAATTGCACGCCCTACAGCCACACGCTGACGCTGACCACCCGATAACTGGCGTGGACGACGGTCAAGCAAGTGTTCAATACCGAGGCTTTTTGCTGCTTCTGTCACACGTTGGTCAATCACCTGTTTTGGTGTCTTGCGCAATTTAAGCCCGAATGCCATGTTATCAAACACAGTCATGTGTGGATATAGCGCGTAACTCTGGAACACCATAGCAATATCACGATCCTTTGGTGCAACGTTGTTCACAACGCGGTCACCAATCATGATTTGACCATCAGAGATTTCTTCCAGACCGGAAAGCATACGAAGGGTAGTCGATTTACCACAGCCAGATGGACCGACAAATACGAGAAATTCCTTATCAGCGATATCAAGGCTTAGGTCATTGATGATTGTTAAATCACCATAGCGTTTATAGACGTGGTCAAAAGTAATACTAGCCACTCAAATCCTCCAAAATAAGATAAATTAATTACACTACCATCTATTTAGGCACTTTGTACGAATTATTTGCACCGCACAGTATATACCCAATCTCATCAGATTATAATGTCTATTTGTAAAAATGCAAAACATTTCTTGTAATTCTGTGAAATTCTAATATTGAAAGGACAATTTGCATGGTTGATACCGTCAATGCAGAGATTATCGCCATCGGAACAGAACTTCTGCTAGGTGAATTGACAGATACCAATTCCGTCTATCTCGCGCAACAATGTCGCAATCTGGGCATCAACATTTTTTACATGACCAGCGTTGGCGATAATCGTAAACGCATAGCCGATGCCATCCGCCTTGCTTTCTCGCGTGCCGATGTCGTCATTACCTGTGGCGGACTCGGACCTACAGTCGATGATATGACCCGTCAATCCATCGCAGATGCTACAGACCGCGACCTTGAATTTCAGCAAGACCTCTACGACCAAATCGTCGCACGGTTTGCAACCTTTAAAGTCACGATGACTGATAATAACAGCCAGCAAGCATATCTACCACAAAATGCCATCAAAATTGAAAACCCCGTGGGTACAGCACCGAGCTTCATAGTCGAACACGGTGATAAAGTTGTTGTTAGCTTGCCAGGTGTCCCGCGTGAAATGAAGTACCTGTTCCAAAACGAAATCATTCCGTACCTACACCAGCGTTACAAACTCGGCACAATCAAGGCACGCACGCTACGCACGGCTGGTATTGGTGAAAGCACACTCGATGATATGCTCGGCAATGAATTACTCAATTTATCAAACCCCACAATCGGACTTGCTGCCCATCACGGCATCATTGATATTCGTGTGACTGCCAAAGCAGACGATAGCGACTTAGCAGACCAGATGCTTGATGAAATAGAAACAGCCGTGCGTGATAAAGCAGGCATGTATATCTACGGCACAAACAAAGATGAAATAGAAACGGTCTTGCACGACCTATTTTTAGAAAATAATGCGCGTATCTCTGTTCTTGAAGCCGGCATTCACGATGCCGTAATCGAAGCCTTGATGTCTGCTCATCACGAAGATATTCTTGCATATCGCTATCATGCCAATCATCCTGATGACGTTCTCAGCGATTTTCCTGAATCCGCAGAGATGACCTTTCGTGAACGCGCACACTACATCGCACAACGTATCACTCAAGACCACAACACCCAAGCAGGTATCGCCATTCTCAGCCTACCCGACGTGAACGAGAACCCTGATATAGATATTGCAACCGTCGTTGCTGTGTATGTCGGTGGCGAACTCAAATCACGAGTATATGGTTTTGGCGCACAAAACGACCTCACGGCAAAATGGGTTAGTCGTTGGGCAATGGCATATGTATGGCGTCAACTCAAGGAGCAACTCACGAATGCCCAATAGCAACTGGCAAACATTCGTCGAAAAAATCGACACAACGAACAGTGACATAATTCTCTTTCTAAATCCACAGTTCGAGAACTTACCGCTACCAATCACCCGCTTTGATGACCCCTTCTTTCCGTTTAGCAAAGAAATCATCAGCGCAACCCAAGACCTTGTAGCCGGCTATATGTTCGATATGGCATCGTACCTTGCAATGGGCGGGGCAGGCGCAGTTGCACTCGAACGTACCATCCGCTATGTTCCGCGTGACCGCATCACCATCCTACATGGTCCATTTACTGGAACAGGCTATTCACCAATGGCAGATGTGACTGGCTTCGGCGCACAAGCTATCACAGTCACTACACCCGATGACCTCATGACCTACACAGAAAATATCCCGCACGCCGCTTTCATGATGACATCTCAAAACACAGAATTACCCGATGTAGGGGGTATTTTCGCAAGTAATAGCAACCAGCTTCTCTACAAAAACACAAATAGCGAAACACGCACTCTGCGAATAACAGATGATGCCATACTCTATACCAGTAAACTTGATAACTTCGCACAAGTCGTCCGTGAAAAGGTGAGCCAGCTATGACACTCGCTACACCATTATTCAAAGCGGGCATTTTACAATTCGGGCGTTTCATCGCAGAAGATGGCACAGCCTCACCGTATCGTATCCGGCTAGAAATGCTTGCGGCTTATCCAGCACTACTCCAACAAATGACATATCGCGGGGTACAATCTCTCGCCAGCGCCACACCATTCGACAGACTAGTCGCATTATCAGATAGCATTCCTATCGCCACTGCACTATCACTCAATACAGGTATCTCACTTGTATACTCGCGTGGTACAGATGAACCCCTAGTTCACGACCTTGTCGGCGCATACGATGTTGGTCATCCTGCCTGTCTCATCGTCAATAGCGCAAATGAACATACAAGCGAGTTTATCCAGAAATCTCACAAAGTGGGTTTAGAAATCCACACCGTTCTAGAAGTTATCGCACAGGGCTACACACTGCCCAATGTTACACAACATAGCATCTTGACAATACCAGCCGTGATACACGAACTACGCCAGAACAACACCATCACTCAACACATGGCAGATGCTGTTCTCAAATACGCATAATCTCAAATTGTCATATCACTTGGTAGGGGCGGCAGGTCTGCCGCCCATTGTTTTGGAGATTGTAGATACTGGGGGCTATTTACTCATCATCAAGGCTCAATAACGCCATGAAGGCTTCCTGTGGCACTTCCACCTTACCAATCATCTTCATGCGCTTCTTGCCTTTTTTCTGCTTCTCAAGCAATTTCTTCTTACGGGTGACATCACCACCATAGCACTTCGCCAAAACGTCTTTACGCATTGCCTTCACATTTGCACGACTGATAACCCGCTTGCCGACTGCTGCCTGCACAGGTACAACAAACATCTGACGCGGAATCAAATCCTTGAGCTTCGTAACCAGGCGTTGACCTTTATAGTAAGCATCATCACGGTGCGCAATTAATGCCAACGCATCCACTGGCTCTTGATTCACAAGTACATCAATTTTTACCAAGTCCTCAGTACGATACTCCGCAAATTGATAATCCAAACTCGCATAGCCCTGTGTCGCACTCTTAAGGCGGTCATAGAAATCAATCACCATCTCTGCCAGTGGCATACGGTAATGCAAGATACAACGGGTCGCGTCCGTGAACTCTTGGTTGGTCACTTCACCACGTTTGCCCGTTACCAATTCCATCACTGGACCTATATACGACTGAGGTGTGTATATCTGTATATCCATCCACGGCTCACGAATTTCCTCAATGCCAGATTCATCCGGTAATTGTGCCGGACTATCAATCCGCATCATCTCGCCATCACGCATCACGACCTGATACTCTACACTCGGCGCAGTCGCCAGAATATCGAGGTCATACTCGCGCTCTAAGCGTTCTTGGATAATTTCCATGTGGAACAAACCCAGAAAGCCCACACGGAAGCCAAAATTGAGCGCCTGAGACGTTTCTGGCTCAAATGTGAGTGAAGCATCATTGAGTTGCAATTTTTCCAGTGCATCGCGTAAATCATGGTAATCATCATTCTCAGTAGGGTAGATGCCAGCAAACACCATCGGCTTCACTTGCGTATAACCTGGTAGTGCTTCTTTTGCACCCCCACTGTTGAACGTAATTGTATCACCTACACGACACTCTTGAATCGTTTTTAAGCCTGTTGCAATATAACCAACAGTACCTGCTTCTAAAGTATCAACCTTAATCATGTTCGGTGAAAATACACCAATTTCAACGGGGTCAAAGCGTGCGCCTGTCGCCATCAATTGCAAACTATTCCGCATCGAGATACTACCGTCTATCACACGCACATAGGCAACAACACCTTTGTACACGTCATAGTGTGAGTCAAATACCAGCGCACGGAACGGTTCTTCCGGCTCACCACTTGGCGCGGGCACTTGATTAACGACTAATTCAAGCACATTCTCAACGCCGATACCATTTTTTGCCGAGATACGCACAATATCTTCTGCCGCCGTCATCCCGAGCAAATCTTCCAATTCCTGCGCAATATCATCAGGACGCGCCGCTGGCAAATCAATCTTATTGATAACCGGAATAATCTCTAAATCTTGCTCCAATGCCAGATACACATTTGTCAGTGTCTGCGCCTCAATCCCCTGACTCGCATCCACAACCAGCAATGCACCCTCACAGGCTTGCAACGCACGGCTAACCTCATACGTGAAATCCACATGTCCAGGCGTATCAATCAAGTTAAAAAGATACGTCTCGCCATCTTTAGCTGTATAGTTCATCTGCACCGCAGACGCTTTAATCGTGACACCACGCTCACGTTCCAAATCCATACTATCGAGATGTTGGTCTTGGGCATCACGGTCACTGACTGTCTCCGTCAATTGCAACATACGGTCAGCGAGTGTGCTTTTACCGTGATCTACATGTGCGATAATCGAAAAATTACGAACATTCGCTTGTTTCATAGTTTTGACAATAAACCTTTACTCTTACAACATGCCGCCATTATACAATATGCAGATGTGAATACGTATAGAAAACGCGCTTTACACCTGTGCCAACACATCTGTGATTGCACTGTCTAAATCGAATGTGCTATCCCCATAGTTCGCCAGCCAAATCAGAAACTCAGTATTACCCTTATTCAGCCCTTTAATAGGGGAGATAGTCAGTCCACGTATAATCAGCGCATTTTCATTCGCATAATCCGCCACTTCACGAATCACACGGTCATGCACATCCTCATCCTTGACCACACCACCCTTACCAATCTCAGATTTTCCGGCTTCAAATTGGGGCTTAATCAAGGCGATGATGTCTGCTGTCTCATCTAGCCATAGCTGGATAGCAGGTAACAACAAGCGCAACGAAATAAAAGAGGCATCAACCACAACCAGCGATACACGCTCGTCCAACGCCTCTACATATCGTGCATTTGTGCGTTCCATTACCACCACACGCTCATCCACGCGCAACTTATGCGCCAATTGACCATACCCTACATCTATTGCATATACCCGCTTCGCATCATGTTGTAACAAACAGTCTGTGAAGCCGCCTGTACTCGCGCCCACATCCGCACATATCATCCCGGCCGGATTAAAGGCAAAGTCCTCTAGCGCACCTGCTAATTTCTCACCCCCGCGACTAACATACGGCGGACGCGATTTCACTCGTATATCAACATCCTCAGTGAATTTCGAGCCAACTTTATCTACGCGCTCTTCATCTACAAAGACCTCACCAGCCATGATATAAGCCTGTGCCTTCGAGCGAGAAGGCGCAAGTCCACGTTCATAAACCATGACATCCAAACGTTTTTTCTTTGCCATAGGCGCTATCAGTCCTTCGTCAAAGGGATGAGCATATCAAGCGGACTACCACCCGCCTCTGCTAAGTTCTCTGTATTAATCAAGAAACCATCCTGCGTAATCGGCAAATAGCCCTCTGCAATCACGTAAACACTGTAAGGCGAATCAAATTCCAATGGACGGTCTATCTCAAAACGTCCATCTCTATCCGCAACTGCCAGCGCATACACTTGTTCGGCATCCCACACAAAATCCGCAATCGAGAAATCTTCAGTGATAAGCACAAACGTTGCGCCCTCAATGCCAATACCCGAATCCGCATCGACAATTTGTCCGCCTAATTGCAACCCACCAATCTCTTCCAGACGGTTAATCTCCAACTGACCAATGCCAACCGACACCTCAGCCGTCTCTAGCAAAATATCATTGATGAGCAGATTCAGCGTATACGTCCCATCAGGCAAGTCTTCCGGCGCAGTCAACCGCATCTGATAACCTGTACCTGAGTCTTGTGTATTCCATGCAGTCGTCTGTTCATAGAATACATCGCCATCCACCAACCATTGCATCGTCCAGATTGTGCCAGGTGCGATACGTTGCCAATCGAATTGTGCATAAATCGTATTCGCACCATCGGGGAAACTCTCACCAGCAATAGTAGCGGGGTCAGCGAAGTCGTTTTCCGCACGGAAAAACTGAATATTTGTGAATACATCTGGCAACACGCCTTCTGGCGCACCCGCTACCACAAAATCGCCTGTCGTAGACAAACGCAAGCTCTGTGGGTCAGGTCCGACGAATAAATCAACGCGATAATTACCAGGTAAAAGTCCACCATCTGCTCGAATCGTTTCATTGCGTGAGCCATCCGCACCATCAGCTTGTGTCCACTGATTAACAATCGCTGTTTCTGGAATAGTGACCCCGTTGTAATACCACACGGTCATCCAATTAGTACCCGCCGACATATTACGGTAAATGAAACGTGCAGAGGGTAAATCGCCTATCGGCAACACATAAGTCTGTCCTTGCAAATTCCCGCTTTCATCTAGCAAACCAAATACAATATCTGAGAAACGAGGAGCCTCCTGTGGTAAGCCCCCAACCGTGATTTCACTTGTCCCAACGACCAAGCCATTTACCAAAATACGAAACTCATATACCCCGTTCGCCCAAGGTTGTCCACTACTCCCGATATACCACAAGCCATTCTGCCCACCACTCCAACGCACGGGGGGTAAACTAAATGTCTGGCTTGGCACACCATCAACGCTCACACGCACTTCATAGACAGTATCTTCACTGAAATTCTGATAATCAAAGAACAAATACAAACTCGTTGTCCCAGCCGGCGCACTCCCCACCACCTGACTAGGCAGATTGTTCGTCACAACAGTTGCAAAATACAATCTATCTACAGACGGTTGTTCCGTGATGACCGCTTGCGAGGGTGGGGCAATCAGTGTTTCTACTTCCAAGCCCAACGCCGCACTCCGTATCAGCGGACGTGCAAAGCTCACTGGGCGTACCACACTAATCGCATCCCCAACCGGCACACAGCCATCATCGCTGTTGATGAAACCATCATCATTGGTATCTTCCAGCAACAAACACTGACTACTATCCGCGCCAGTTGTAATTGGCGCACTTGTCGGAATACCAACTAATTCACCAGCTTGGTTATACGCACCACCACCAGACATCAACCCAGGGACGTTCATTGCCGCCGAAATCTTCACCCAAGATTGATTACCACCACTCGGCTCACTCATGAATGCCGTTGCCGTTGCACGAATCGCTTGCGTACTGCTGTTTCCTAAATCAGGATACCCGACAATTGTCAGTGTATCGTCTAGTGCCATCGTATCTGTCGGCGAGACACCCACAAACGGTAAAATAGGCAAACTAGCGGGGTCAATTATGCGCCCATCTAACTCGCGGTCTATGCGCAACAAAGCAAGGTCAAGCCCAATATCAACCTGAGCAATCCGTGCCCGATACTTCGGCACAGGCGGCTCATCTGCATCCAGCGACATCGAGATAATCAAATCCTCACCCGGACACGCTTCAGTCGGGACAACATTATGAGCATTTGTCAGAATCAAGCCGTCGAAGCGCACGATTGTTCCCGTACCCACACAGCGCGTATCAAGGTCATCACCACCCGCTTGGATGATGAACACCGTCGCCCGCTGAATACGGTTCAAATCTAAACTACGCTCATCCTGTGCTTGCGTCCAAAACCCTAAGCCAAATACAGTCAAGCTCACAGTCACAATCAAGGGAAACAACCATCTGCGCATAATTAAAATTCCATCTGTCTCAAGAACTGTTCAAATCGAGAAAGTTCAGCATCAAAATTTTCGACATCTGCCCGAAACGTGATGACAATCGCTTGCCCACCACTAATTGTCACAATATCACGTCCCCGCACAACCGTTGGAATGGCTTCTAAAAACGGACTTGCCGCAGACGCAACATACGTATAATTCAATGCCTGCCCAGTACGCCCATCAGGAAACGCATACGGTTCAAGCGGTTGCACACGGTAATCAGTAAGCGAGGTTATCCTATCCAACGAGAGACGGTCAGCTAAATTACGTTCCTGTGCATCAGGTCCTATTGGCTGTACCGTGACTATAAAAGCCGTTTTGTATCCTGTCCGAGACATATCACGCACTCGAAATACATAATCTCCAGATGTATCAATCAGCCAATTCTGCGGATACTGCGCCGCAATACCAAATTCCTGACTAGCATACGCCGTTGTCGCGCTTGCTGCCTGATTCCGCAAATTCAAGCCCAGCAACATCAACAACACACATACCATAATCGTGAAAACATTCGCCCACCGTTGTCGGAGCGTTAAGCCTTCGGATTCACTGATAATCTCAATGACTTCCATTGCCTAAATCTCCTGACCCATAATCTTGTCCTGTTCACGTTGGTCTGTCACACTGAACAAGAAGAAAAATACGCCCAGCGGTGCAAGATAGAAAATAATGACGAATATCACACCAAAAATCTCGCGTTGTGAACTGATACTCAAGCCCAATGTCGCATTCATGAATAAGCCACGCATCGCAATCGCAATCCCTGTCAGGAACGCAGCCAGCGCCATCATCATTGGCATAAAAAACGACAAGGCATCGCTAAATAGCGTCTCTGTAAGCCCAAATGCCACCACAAGGCTACCAATTAAGTGCATTGCCACCGTCGCAAACACCCGAATCATGACCACATCCGCCGCCGCGTTCGGATTGCTCAGTACATACGCTAAATTGACCACCATCGCATATGCAACCGCCGTTGCCGCCCCATATGCCACCGCATCCGTCCGCACACGATAATAATCAGGAAAAACGATGTATCTCAGCACAAGATACTTTAGAAATTCCTGCAAAATCCCTACCGTTAGCATATAGCCAACGATACGATTGACCGTTCCCTGCAAGGGCAACCAAGCATCCGGCTGGAATACTGTCGCCAATAGGGGCAAACCAATCGCGTTAGCAACCAGCGCCGTAACAGTGAAGCTCGTCAATAAACGCCGACGCGGTTCAAGTACGTCATTTTCTGGCACACGCGAAAATAACAACCACAATATCGCCGGAAATAACGCTAGAGCTATATTTACATATGGGCGGTATGCTAGTGGCACATCCAGTCCCAGATAATTCACACCAACAAACATGACGAGCATCAATCCCATCACCGTGCCACTTTCAATGAATACACTGCGCCAAGCACGGCGATATGGATAAATCTCTTCTTCTTCTTTAGGTGGTGTAATAAGTCGTGGATTACGATTAAATGCTGTCAAGTCGCTGTTCCAAGTTCTCTTGACTATGTTAAAATGGCGAATCTACGCGATTAAATCCTAATTGATAGTCCAAACACTGCAAAGGACGAATATGCGAACCGTAGGGCGTACATTGTTGATAGCAATGTGTTTGCTTATGACCGCTTGCATCACAAATCAAAATGCAGATGACTGCCAGCCCCCTGAGTGTATCATCTATGGCTTAACGCTCAATGTGAGTGGCATTGACCCGCACATTAATCGTAGTACCGAACTCGGTATCGTATTGCGTAATGTCTACGATACGCTCGTGTATCGACATCCTGAAACCAACGAATTTGTACCTGGATTGGCTACCGCATGGACTGTCTCCGACGATGGACTGGTCTATGATTTTACCTTGCGACAAGGCGTTACTTTTCATGATGGCACGCCCTTCAATGCTGATGCTGTCGCTACTAATTTTGCCCGTATCTTCGATGATAACACAGCATCCCAGCGTTCTCGTTTCCTACTCGGACCCATCAGTAGCTACCAAGTTATAGATGAATTTACTTTCCGCATCACACTCAGCCAAGCCTTCCAACCCTTGCTCGATTCTCTTAGCCAAGTTTACTTAGGCATTGCCAGCCCAACTGCACTCGCTGAATTTGAAGGCGACCAATTACGTTATCAATTTCATCAGTCCGGCACAGGACCATTTCGCTTTGTAGAATATCTCACTGATGATTACATCATCATCGAACGTAACCCCAATTACACATGGGGACCTGATTTTTACGACACGGCTGGTAACGTGCAACGCATTGAATATCGTTTTTTCCTAGATGAAGCAACTCGCTTGCTGGCACTCGAAAATGGTGATGCACACATCATGGGCGAGTTACCTCCGCTTGATGCGCGTGCTATCACCACAGATACAAATCTCACGCTGTATCCCGTTGATATTCCCGGACAACCGCTCCAGTTTTACATGAATACCCAGCAAGCCCCAACTGACGAACGTGCAGTCCGTGAAGCACTCATATACGGCTTAAACCGCGCCGCTATCGTGGATGCTGTGTTCGGCGGATTTTCACCTGTTGCGTGGGGACCTATCACAGAAGCAACCGATTTCTACAATAGCGGGGTAGTCAATGTCTATGCAACCAATCTCACACAAGCGCGTCAATTGCTTGCGGATGCAGGTTACGAAGATACAGATGGTGATAATATCCTTGACCGCGATGACGAACCCCTCGAAATCTCGCTTGTACAACCACCTTGGGGGTCAGTCCCGCAAGTTGTCCAATTCATGCAAGACCAATGGCGTGGATTAGGCATTCAAGTAGATATTGAACCCGTACCAGGGGAGCGAGCCTTGCTAGAAGCCACTGCCGAAGGTGATTACAATCTTGTTGCCTTTGGTCAGTCCGGCTTAGACCCCTACTTACTCAATCAGGCATTCCTCAGTGATGCAGAAGACAACTGGACAGGCTACGAAAATATCGAACTCGATAGCATCTTACTCCAAGCGGCTCAAGAACCTGACCTTTCCGCACGCCGTTTGCTTTACGGGCAAGCACAAGCGACTATCATGCAAGATGCACTCATCATCCCTGTGCGTGATTATGTCAATCTCAATGCCGCTGTTAGTGAAATCTCAGGACTCGTCTACGATGCCTACGGCTGGTTTCCGCTGATGTACGGGGTATCTTATCAGAGCTAAAATCTAGTTGCGAATCATCGTACCCAGAACATCCGCGCCGGATAACGCCTTCTGCAAGCGACCTTCGACCATACCATTCAGGATTTGTACCGTTGGGTAGGGTGGGTTGCTTGCCAATGACAGCATGTCCTTGACCTTCGTATACATCCCGCCTGTCACATCCACACCACCAGACCCACCTAAATGGGGTGCAATCGCGTCAAAATTAGCTGAGTTGATAGTCGGAATAACAGCTTTTTGGTCGTCCAACACACCACCGACCTCACCGAGTAATAAAATGCGCTCCACGGGCAACTTTTGTGTGATATAAGTCAAAACTGTTTCAGTCGAGATAATTGTGCCACCCCGAACTTCATCAAATGCTACGTCGCCATATACTAATGGCACAATTTTATGCGATAGCGCCCGTTCTATCCCCACCATAGACAGTTCTGTGATAACGCCGTCAGTCGCTATCGCAGATGCTGATGGTTGCACTCGCATCACAGACACACCAGCATCCTGTAAAGCATTTGCCACATGATAGTTCAGCGTTGCCGCTATCGTCGCTACCCGTGCAAAACCCCTCCAGTCGGCATCAGTCCGAACACCTGCCATAGTGCCATGTTCTTTTGCCTCATAATGCCCGAACGACCCGCTACCATGCCCGATAACCAGTTGCATAGTCGGATTTGCACCCAACGCCTGCGCAATCTCATTCGCCAATCGTGCTAGTACATCTTCACGTAATATCTCGCGTTGTGTTTTATCCGTGATGAGAGAGCCACCCAGTTTAAGCAACGTAACCATCAACTAACCCCCTTCACAACGGTTTCAAACACACGCACTGCACCTGCACCCAGCAAAGATGCCTTCACAGCCGATACCGTATCAGCATCGACCAACGCAATCATATTACCTCCGCGCCCACCACCAGATAATTTCGCGCCATATGCACCCGCATTAATAGCATGCGATACCAGATGGTCGAGTTCATCTGATGACACCGTTAAATCTTGCAATAATTTGTGATTCTTCGTCATCAAATGCCCAAGTTGCACCACATCACCACCATGTATGGCTTCGCGTGCCGTTGCAACTAGTTTCCCTATATCATTCAACACAGGTGTAATCTTCTCAGGGTTCCCGTCATGTAATGTCCGCACATCTCCAACAGCGACTTTCGTCAGTGCTTTTTGTCCAGTATCAGCAATCAAAATACGCAAATCAGCATGATTATGCAAAATCTCAATCGGCTTCTCCCGCACGAAATACACCGCTTGCTCATACACAATCACAGTATTGTCGATACCACTTGGTGTCCCATGATGAATACGCTCAACCTCATACACGAGTTCATTGATGCGTTGCTTTGATAGCTTCACACCAAAGTAATCACACAATGTCTGCACAATCGCAGCCGAAATTGCCGCGCCACTGCCCAAACCACTCGCAATCGGTATATCCGACTGCACCTCAATCGACACACTTGGTACATCTCTACCGAGTGCATCAAGTGTCAGACGAACAACTTCAAGCAACGGGTCATTGCCATCAAACGTGATAACTTTGTCATCAAGGTCACGCGCCACTATCTGAAAACCTATGTTAGACGTATGTGCCGTCGCTTGCGCCCGCAATGCCGATACCGGGACAGCTATAGCTGGTTGCCCATACACCACCGCATGCTCCCCAAACAGAATTATCTTCGCGCTAGCACTACTCATGTCAGCCCCAATTCCGGCAGAACATACAAAATCGTCAAGAATGTAACACCCCAGCCGACAATCGCTAATTGCAATGGACGGTCAGTGAGTAACACCTCATCCGGCGCACCACCTTCGCCCTGCACATGAATGATGTACAAATAGCGAAACAAGCCGTATAGCACAAACGGCACAGACAGCAATCCGGCATTGTAGCCCACTATTGTTCCTGTATCTGTCTCTATTGTATAAAGCAAATAAGTGATGAAGGTCGCTGTTGTCACCAATCGCAACATATCATCAATGAGTTGCAAGTTATAATCCTTGAATATTGGGCGCGTTTGCAATGCCTGTTCGCCCAACGTGATCAATTCTTGCCGACGCTTGCCCACAGCCAAAAACAACGCCAGCAATGCCGAACATGCCAGCAACCAAGGCGAAAAGAGCGCATCAATGACCACTACGCCCGCAATCACCCGTAACACAAAGCCAGATGTCACAGTCAACACATCAACTAGCACAACATGCTTCAGATAGAACGAGTACGCAATCTGAATGACTAAGTAAATCACTAACACAACGAACACACCGAAATCAAAGAAATACGCCCCAATAAGTGTGACAATAGGTATCACAAATGCTGCAAATTGCGCCACGGCTACAGGAAGTTGTCCAGAAGGCAGAGGGCGGTTTTTCTTGCGCGGATGTTGCTTATCTTTCTCAATATCAACCAAATCATTGATAATATAGACTGTGCCAGACATCAAAATGAGCAACAAACAGGTGATAACCACCCGCCCCAGTGATGTCATGTTTGTCAGTTGGCTATCAAAAATGAGTGCAGGGAATACAAACAGCACGTTCTTTGTCCACTGCTTCGGACGCATCGTGCGCAATAAACCACTGGCTGCTTGCATGTAAGTTTCTCCTCAATAGGGTGGATTGCCCAAGAAATGAAAATGCCATCGCATTATAATGGACAGGAATAGGCGCTCAATCCCCTATATATCACGAACCTAGCAAACGGTACAATACAACCTAACTTGATTCACAAAAAACTGAAAGTGATGACTATGACAACAGCAACCGCTCGCGCACATCCGAACATTGCCTTTATCAAATACTGGGGTAATCGAAATAACACGCTCCGCTTACCAGCCAATTCGTCTCTCAGTATGAATCTAGCAGGCTTGCACACTGAAACCACTGTTACATGGGATGATAGTCTGAGTGCAGATACTTTATCTCTCAACAGCGAAACAGCATCCCAGCCGGCGCTCGAACGGGTAGCATTCCATCTCGATTATCTGCGTGACAGGCTCGGTATCAGCACCTATGCAAGCGTCGAATCACATAATACCTTCCCGACAGGTACAGGCATTGCATCATCTGCATCCGCGTTTGCTGCCCTCACACTCGCCGCTGTTGTCGCCGCCGGACAAGAACTCACCGAACGCGAACTCACTACCTTAGCACGTTTAGGCTCCGGCTCTGCATCACGCTCGATTCCGGCAGGCTTTGTTGAATGGTACACAGCCAACACCCATGAAGATTCTTACGCTAAAACCATTGCTCCCGCTGACCACTGGGATTTAGTCGATTTGATAGCTATCGTCAGCGACCAACACAAACGCACGACCTCATCATCCGGTCACACCACCGCACAAACCAGTGATCTACAAGATGCACGGGTAGATGGCGCACAAGCACGCTTAGACACGGTACGCCAAGCGATCCTTGACCGTGATTTCCCAACCTTCGCCGATGTTGTTGAAGAAGATAGTAACCTCATGCACGCCGTTATGATGACCAGCAAACCACCACTGTTTTACTGGAAGCCGACCACGCTCACAATCATGGAAGAGATTCGTGCATGGCGCTCAGAAGGGCTAAACGTCTGCTACACGCTCGATGCTGGACCCAATGTGCATTGTATTTGCGTTAGAGAAGATGCACCTGCTGTAAGAGAACACCTCGAAAAATTGTCAGGGATACTGGAAATAAAAGAGGCAACTGTCGGTGGTTCAGCCCACATTCTCGCTAAGTGATACCTAAGTGTGATGTACATAGCTTGCCTTTGTTCACCACACCCCCTTATAATGACAACAACCTCACTGCTATTTGTATCAATCAATGGCATAGAGGAACTATCTGATAACTGACCACGTTAAGGGTTCGCGTCCATGTTGGATTTACTGCTCGGTAGTAGCTTTTTATCGTCCATTGTTGCCTTTGCTATCATCCTAATTCCGGCAATCATCATCCATGAATTAGGACATTTTGTTGCGGCAAAAATGGTCGGGATTAACGTTCTTGAATTTGGGATTGGCTTCCCACCACGTATGATACGCCTGTTCACATGGGGCGAAACTGAATTTACGCTCAATTGGTTGCCGATTGGTGGCTTTGTGCGTCCGCTTGGCGAAGACATGATAGGTCCTGTTGTCGAAACTGACGACTACGACGATGACATGCTCTACGATGACGATGAGATGGACGAACTCAAGCCCAAAAACAATTTCATGATTAGCGAACGCGAAGAACTGATGGCGCGGGGCGTTCCAGAAGACAAACTCCAATCTGTGAACGACACCAAGCCTTGGCCTCGCATCTGGTTCATGACGGCTGGCGCAGTCTTCAACTTCGTATCAGCATTCTTGTTTTTCATCTTGGCGGCATTGCTTGGTCTGGAAACGGAGATGGGCGCACGCATTGAGCTACTCGCTGTGCCAGCCGGTTCAGTATTCGACCATCCCGATATTTACCAGAATGACGCGATTGACCGTATCAACGGCGAATACTATCCCGACCCACAAACGCTCATCACGGTTCTCAGCGCAGGCGAACCCGTTGAACTGACGCTCACACACCCGCGCAACTTTGAAGAAATCGAAGGCGCGGCTGGTGAACAATATACCGTCACACTGACGCCAAGTCTGGAATCATTCCGCCCGTCTGTTGGCGTGACCGCTGTCATGCAAGGGTCACCCGCAGAAGAAGCAGGCTTACAAGCAGGTGACTTCATCATCGGTTTGCAAGGGCGCTCACTCGATGTAGGCGATCCAGGTGGTGACGTTGTTGCTGTAGCACGCGAATTTGCAGGGCAAGAAATCTCGCTCGATATTCAACGCGGTGACGAAACCTTCACGGTGATACTCGTTCCTCGCGCAGATGAAAATCGTCCGGCAATCGGCATTGGTATCGCTTCACTCTGGGAAACCAACGATGGTAGCGTACTACAACAAGTCCGCAACCAAACTGAATTTATCCCACAGAGCTTTGGTGATTCCGTTGTCTATGCCACGCGCCAGACAACAAATTTGATGACACAGCTTGTCATGCTCCCTGTACAACTCATCACAGGCGAAATTTCTGGCGAAGAAGCACGCCCAGTCAGCATTGTGGGTATCAGTCAAATTGGTGGCGCATGGTTGCAAGATAGCGTTCAACGCAATGCACCATCTATCATCCTGAACTTCATCGCCGTGATTAGTATCGCGCTCGGTGTTACAAACTTATTGCCACTACCACCACTCGATGGCGGACGCATCCTGTTCGTGTTAATCGAGATTGTACGGGGTAAACCAGTCTCGCCAGAGATCGAGAACACGGTCTACCGCATCGGCATTGCTTTATTGTTGATACTAGGTGTCATAGTGATTATCTTTGACATAGTAAACCCCATTGACCTCGCGCCGTAATTTCAGAAGTTACGCGCTCTGAAGAAAAGCTGTAGGGGAGTGCCTGTGTGCGCTCCCATAAGGCATTTCAGTTAACGTATAATAGGCATCTTGAAGGAGAAACAAAACCAGAATGGATCAAACATTCAACGACTTCAACGACGATTTAGATGTACAAGAACAACCAACCTTTGAAGAAGCCCTTGCCGAACTACAAGAAGATAGCGACAGCCTACCAAGTCCGGCGCTCATTGTCGGGCTTTCTAGTCTGACAGATGAGCAACTTCAACAACTCGGCCCCGTGTGGGAAGGGCTAGGCGATGACTATCGCCGTATTCTGATGCAAATGCTTGTGGACGCCACACAAGCAAACTTCGAGTTAGATTTTCGTCCCATCGGACGCGCCACACTCACATCCGATAGCCCAGCCGTGCGCCAAGCTGCCATCGAAATGCTATGGGAAGATGAAAGTACCGCTACGCTTAGTGACTTGCTTCACATCGCGCAAAAAGACCCCGTAGAAGAGGTGCGTGTAGAAGCTGTGCGTGCGCTGGGGCGCTTCGTCTATCTTGGCGAAATGGGCGACCTCAGAGATGAAGCAAGTGACAACGTACAAAGTGTACTTTTGAATATAATCAATGACGATACTGCATCGGCAAACAGTCGCCGTGTCGCGCTCGAATCACTGTCCAACTGTACGCGCAAAGACCTGCCACCACTCATCAAAGACGCTTACCAAAGCAAAGACTTCGATACGCGGCGTAGCGCAATCATTGCAATGGGACGCTCTTGCGATAGTCGCTGGGAAAGCGAAGTCATTGAGCAATTGAACAACAGCGACCTTGATATGCGCCTTGCTGCCATTCGTTCAGCCGGTGAATTGCAACTTGTGGATGCGGTGTCTAGCCTTGTAGAAAATCTCACAGAAGGCGAACGCGAAGAGCAAGGACGTGTCATTTGGTCACTAGGCGAAATTGGTGGCAAAGAAGCCATGCGCATCCTAGAAACCCTTATGGAAGGCGCAGAAGAAGCTGACGATGCTGACCTCATCGAACGCATTGACGACGCTATCGGCAATGCCAGCCTCGCTAATGGCGATTTCATGATGGTCGATTTTGGTGACTTCACCGACGACTAAGCCCAAATACACGCAACAAAAAAACGCCGTTTCTGCACAGAAACGGCGTTTTGTATCGTAGGAACAGCATCTATGCTGTCCGCGAATAGCTATTTTTATTATGATTAACCAAGCCCAAACCAGCTAATCATCTTCATACCCAATCCCATATCAGACACCTTGATTTTGCCCATCATAAATGCCTGCATCGGGTTCGTTTCGCCCGTCGCAATTTGATAAAAATCATCCGCGTTAGCTTCTACAGTCATATCAGATTCCACATCACCTGTACCGTGTGTCGCAGAGCCATCTTCAACTTTCAACCAGTACATACCACCATTATCACCAGTCAAATTGAACTGAATCGTTGCATTCGCACCGTCAGCCTTATCTGTTTGGAAATTTTCCAGCATCGCTGGGAAGATACCATTCACTTCTTCTTGGGTTGCCATCTAAGGTCACTCCTTCTAATTAACAAAATAAGCGAGTGGTCAGTAAAAGACCACTACAATCGTGCCTATAGTATACTAATTAGAACAACCCGACCACACTTTTATCGGAGATTTTGATGTTAGCACATGGGTACAAACTATTAACGTTTCTACTGTTACTTATCGGGATAAATATAGTTTATGCAATTGACGAGGTAGAAAACACCGAATCTGATGGAGCGCGACTTGCTATCATAGACACCGACTACAACATCGCCACTTACGACCTCACATCTGAAACCCTCACACAATTAACGGATGATGGCGCTAATGACCGTCGTTACCAGTGGGCAACATGGTCAACAGATGGACGATTAGCTTACTTTTGTTGCGAAGCGACAGGCGCGTTACCAACATCGCAAATATTTGTCTCATCAAATGGCGTCACAACCCCTGAGTTACTCTACGAAACAGAAGGCGAGTTCATCATTTACGCATCTTGGTCACCAGCCGATTGTGGCACAGACTGTCGTGAAGTCGCTATCCTTGCAAATAATCTCCGAAATGGCACACTTGCTGTAGACATCATCGAAGACAGCACAGAAAGCACGGTCACACGACTTGGCACAGGGAGTCCCTTCTATTTTCACTGGAATGCAACGGGTAGCGACCTCATTTTCCATCGCAATAACAGCCAACTCGATATTCATACCCGCGCACAAAACGACATCAGCGCATCCCTCTCAGATTCATCCGGTACATTCCAAACGCCTGTTTGGTCGCCTATTGATTCGCGTGTTCTGGTAGGTGTGCGGGGGGCAGAGCGTGGGACAACTGATTTGGTCATCATTGACGGCGATGACACTACTACACTTGTATCTGGCTTAGAGGGATTAGTATCCTTTCTTTGGTCACCGGATGGTAGCAAAATCGCTTACCGCACAGTCGATCAATTTGGGATTAACAACATTATCGTCGTCGATGCCAACACAGGTGAAGAAATCTCTGCCAGCGATGTCAGTGGTGCAGTCGCATTTTTTTGGTCGCCGGATAGCACCCGTATTGCGTTCATCACCATTGAAGGCACAACACAAGGGCAGAATGCTACTTTGCCACCTATCGCCCCAGAAACACCTTTTATGCAACGTTTCGTACAAGACGATTCCCCTACGGCACTCTACTGGAACGTACTAGATGTTGAGACAGGCGCAAATGTGCGCTATAGTCCCTTCATACCAACCTTTGAGATGACCTATCTCCTGACCTATTTTGACCAATTCGCCCCAAGTCATCGCGTTTGGTCGCCGGATAGCAACTATCTCGTTTACACAGGCTTTGTAGACCGTGATAGTCAACCAGAACCCTTCGTGTATATTCAAGATGTCTCTGATAACAGCATCGCACCACAATCTATCACAGAAGGGGTATTTAGTGTCTGGAGCTTTGAATAAGACGAGGCAAAGTGTAGCCGATGCACACACGTTTTATACAAATTTGTACGATTACTTGCTTGATGTGGTTGCTGTCTGCTTGTGGGCAACAGCAACCAACTATCATTATCATCACAGCAACCAGCCCAGCCGGCATTCAACCAGACACGGCAGAAAACGCAACCAATATCATCACTGAGCCTACCAGCACGCCGATAGTTGTTGTGTCCACAGCGACACCTGTACAACCTGCAAGCGTCAGCTTATCACCTGCGCCTCAGCAACCGCTTAGCAACCCAACACCGAACGCAACAGCTCAACCAGCCGAGATACCCTCATCGCATGTGGTGCAACCTGGCGACACACTCTCAGGTATCGCGTCCAGCTACGGGGTCAATTTAGACACCTTACTCAGCGTAAATGAATTACTTGATCCCAATTTGCTAGAAGTCGGACAAGTTGTGAATTTGCCAGCGATTCCTGAGCAATTCACACCGAATTTCAAGATTCTGCCGGATAGTCGTCTTGTGCGTGCGCCCGGTAGTGCGTCATTCGATGTCGCCAGCTTCATCGCACAGCAACCCGGCTATATCCGTGTCGCCACAGATACAGTCGATAGCACGCTCGATAACGGCGCACGTTTCCCACAGATAACATCATCTGCTGAAATTGTAGAACGTGTCGCGCTCGAATACAGTGTAGACCCGCGTCTCCTACTAGCGATTCTCGAATTTCGTGCTGGCTATCTGAGCAATCCTCAACCAGCCGAGTTTCTGCAAACGCGCCCGCTTGTCACTCAAGCAACAGCCCCCAGTGTAGAAGGCTTATACGACCAATTATCATGGGCGGCAAATGAACTCAATCGTGCCTACTATGGCTGGAAATATCGTGGCTTAATTACGCTGACCTTCAACGACGGCACAAGCCAGCGTTTTAACCCTGAACTCAATCCCGCTACAATCGCTGTACAGTACTTGCTCAGTCGTGACGATACCCCGCCGGCTGTCTGGCAAAATGAAGTTGGCGTGGGTGGCTTGTATTCGGTTTACGTACAATATTTTGGCGACCCCTTCACAAATCCTGTCGAACCTCTCGTGCCTGCCAATATCCAACAACCACCGCTCATCTTGCCGTTTGAATCCGGCGTACAATGGCGCTACACAGGCGGACCACATGGCGGTTGGGGGTCAGGTAGTGCATGGTCATCGCTCGATTTTGCGCCTAGTGCTGATAGTGGCACAGGGGTTCTCTGTTTTCTCAGCGACCAATGGATAACAGCAATTGCCCCCGGTATTATAGCCCGCGCAGGCGATGGCGCAGTCGTTCTTGATTTAGATGGCGATGGCGATGAATCAACAGGCTGGACAATTATGTATCTGCATTTATCTGATACTGACCTCGCACAAACAGGCATTCGTGTGAATGCGGGAGATCGTCTTGGTAGACCATCTTGCAAAGGTGGCTTCTCAACAGCCACACATCTCCACATCGGACGGCGCTTCAATGGCGAATGGCTACCTGCGGATTGCCAAGCCTGCTTGCCCCAATACCAAGTCCCTATTTTTACCATGAGTGGCTGGCAAACAGTTGGTATCGCCGGACAATATTATCAAGGCTTTATGCGCAATGGCGACCAACAAATCCAAGCAGAGCAGGGGCGCGAAACAACCATCAACATCATCACAGGACAGTAATACCATGTCAAAACGTATCTTATTTGTCTTTATCTCACTCACAATTTTGAGCAGTTTTATCTATTTCTCAGCACCCGCTATACCATCATTTGCACAACCGCGTATCACCAATACGCCGATTAATGTCAGCATCCCAACCACCGCGCCCACGAGTACACCAGAACCACCGGGCGGTGCGCCACCAGAAGTCTCGCCATCACCCACCTTCACACCAACTGAACCCCTGCCTAACGTAACCATGATTTCGATTGCCGCACCCGGTGCAGGGCTTATTCGTGACTTTCCGCAAGATGGTGCCGTGATTGGCTCACTCCAAAGTGACCTCACATATCAGGTTACAGGGCAGTATTTCTCGTGGATTGAGTTCCAATTCGGCAATTCACCAACAGGGCGTGCATGGACATACATAGAAAATGTGTCGCTGGCGGGTAATCTCAATGAAATCCCGTTCATTGACCCCGAAGCACGAGCTGCCAGCCAACAATCACCCGAAGAAATTGCCACTGCCACCGCGCTTGTATTCTTTCAAACACCCGGTGTAGCAGAGACAGCCACCGCACAAGCACGCATCCTAGAAGCACCCACACAAGATAGCAATGCGTCTGATACCATTTCGGAGTTCCCGCCGACCTATACGCCCCCAGCCGACATTGTTGCGCTACAGCCAACATCTGATAGTGACATCTCCGCATTGGCTATAAACAGCAATAACACAGTCGTCAATACAACCCTCGAATCTATCGCTGAAGGCAATATCCCACCCATTCTGCCGATAGCGGCGCTAGGTTTATTTGGTGTGCTAGGCTTGCTCATCGGACTCATTCGTCGCTAGAAGCAAAAAAGCCCACAGCAATGTGGGCTTTGGAAAGCTAATTTGTACTGCAAATGTGTTAATTAGTAGCTACTGCACGAACTGCAACCACCAGCCGCTGCTTCGCCACCTTCTTGACCTTCAGCTTTGAAGGAATGACCACAACCACAGCTCGAAACTGCGTTCGGGTTATCAATACGGAAACCACCACCAATGAGGCTATCCACAAAATCAATGGTTGCGCCTTCGAGGTAAACCGTACTCGTTGGGTCAATGAGTAAGCTCACACCGTCAACACTCACGACTTGGTCGTATTCACGGCTATTTTCTTCAAATGACATACCGTACTGCATACCAGAGCAACCGCCACCTGTAACAAATACACGCAACGAGTAGTTAGGAATATTGCGTTCTTGGAGCAAATTCTTAATCACTTGTACAGCGGATGGGGTAACAGTCAGTTCAAACTGTTCAGCAATAGTGGTATTAGGTTGTTTTTGTTCTGCGAGTGCCATGAGCATAGGCTCCTAAAATTTGTATATGCATCGACATTCATCACTATATCACGCACGCTAGAGAGCGTCAATTAAATAGACGGATATTTTTAAAAAGCATGACAAATGTCACTTATTCAGTGCGATTTCTCGACAGACGATTGTGGAATGAGGTATGAACACGCTTCGTCACCCTCAGAAATACGTGCCATCAAGCGCGGTACAACACCCAACATCTTAGAAATTAAGCGCATGTCTAGATGACATAGTGTTTCATCTTTGTCTTCGATGCCATGATATGGGCAGTTTGTTGTCTGCAAAATATACCCTTCATCATGTACTTGCCATTGCGCTTCATACCCATGCGCATTCAAATAGGTGACAACTTTTTCAAGGCGCGTCTCTAAATGTCCCTCAACAGGCACTTTAGCCTCGCTTACCATACTATCAACCACACCTTCGATAATTACATTGACTTTATCATCAGGAAGATTGCGCTTAATCTCGCTCAGCAAATTACCAGCCAATGACTGATAATTATTTGGGAATTGCGCACTGCCTTTTTCAGTCAGTGTATAGATGTGGCGCGGACGTCCCGGCGTAGAGCGATGGCGCATCTGTGGCATGTCCACTAAACCATCATCTTGTAACTTAGATAAATGATGACGTACTGTCACAGATGTGATAGACCCGCGAATTGCTTCCAAATCAGAGACGATATTATCAACTGTCGCCTCACCGCGTTCACGCAAAATGTCGAGTATTTGTTGCCGTGTTTCTTGCATCGAAAACCTGTAATTTAATAGATTAACGTCTGTTAAAAGTGTAGCTATTCCGCAGGCTATTGTCAAACCTCGCTCTTTAATGTTAGCATGCATAGCACTTTTGCCCGTGTTCATCTACCACTCGAAAGAAGACCATATCTATGCAACCCATCGTCGCATTCCAAGGCATTCACGGGGCAAACTCAGAAAATGCCATATTTCAGCATTTTGGTGCGGACAATGTTGAAACCTATCCCTGTTCAGATTTAGACACGCTCTTCAAAGCGATTCATGAAGATACGGTCACTTCAGCCTTGCTCCCTGTCGAAAATGCCTTTGCAGGGGCAGTCAGAGGCGCATATGAATTACTCATGGATTATGACTTGCGTATCCAAGCTGAAGTCATCCTGCATGTGCATCATGCGCTCATGTCACTGGATGGTACAAAGCTAGAAGATTTAACAGCTGTTCGTTCACACCCCCAAGCACTCGCCCAATGTGATCGCTTTTTACAGCGTCACAAGCTAGAGCCTGTTGCATGGTACGACACAGCCGGCGCGGCTAAAGACCTCGCCACTGAAAAAACAGAAGGTATTGGCGCAATTGCGACCACCCGTGCTGCTGAAATTTATGGTTTAACAGTCCTTGAAGAAGAAATTGAAGATGTGACATTTAATTACACGCGCTTCTTCTTGCTCGGACACACTGACCCTGAACCAGGTGGCTACAACAAAACATCACTCGTATTTGCCACGCGCAACTTGCCATCTGCTTTGTATGATTGCTTGGGACTTTTCGCAGAACATGACATCAATCTCACCAAGATAGAATCACGTCCGCGCCGTAATCGTCCTTGGGAACCTGTCTTTCATGTGGATTTTGAGGGACACTGGAAAGAACCACACGTTCAATCCGCGCTGACAGGACTCTTGCAACGCGCATCATTTGTAAAAATGCTTGGCTCATACCCAGCCGTGAAAACCAACTCTGTAGGCATATAAGCAAAAGAGGGGAAGTTACTATGCAAAAACTCAATGTTGCTATCTTAGGCGCAACAGGCGCAGTCGGACAGCGATTTATCCAGTTACTCGCTGACCATCCATGGTTTCAAGTAGCCGAACTCGTCGGCAAAAGTAGTGCTGGCAAACGTTATGGCGATGCTGTTAATTGGATTCTCGATGATAATCCACCCGCAGATGTGCTAGATATGATCGTCAAACCACTAGATGCGGATTTAGATTCGCCACTCGTCTTCTCGGCGTTGCCAAAAGAAGCCGCTGTAGACCGCGAACCCGAGTTCGCTGCTGCCGGACATATCGTTTGCACCAATGCGTCTGCACACCGCATGGCAGAAGATGTTCCGTTACTTTTACCAGAAGTGAACCCTGACCACATCGCACTCGTTGATGTTCAGCGTGAAAATCGTGGCTGGACGAGCGGCGCACTCATCGCAAATTCCAACTGTACAACTATGCCCATCGTTATGGCATTATCGCCACTGCGTAAATTTGGCATTGCTAAGCTCCTCGTGGTCAGCGAACAAGCCATCAGTGGCGCAGGCTATCCTGGCGTTGCCTCACTTGATATTCTCGATAACATCATTCCTTATGTCTCTGGCGACGAAGGCAAAATGGAAACAGAAACGCTTAAAATATTAGGCGACCTTGTAGATAATCACGTGCAACCACTCGAAACGGTCGTTAGCGCAACAGCGACCCGCGTGCCTGTCATAGATGGACATTTGATTAATATGTCACTCGCATTGGAAACAAATCCTGAGATTGATGATATTTTAGAGGCATGGGCAACGTATAATGCACCACCAGAAATTGCAATCCTGCCAAGTGCGCCTGAAAAGCCTGTACAATATCTGCCACAAATGAACCGTCCGCAATCAAGACGTGACCGCATGGCAGGCAATGGCATGATGACAAGTATTGGGCGACTGCGCGAATGTCCCATTCTAGGCTACAAATTCGCGGCACTCGCACACAACACGATTCGAGGCGCAGCCGGCTGCAGTGTCTTGAATGCCGAATATCTAGCATCACAAGGATACATCGCAGATTTCCAGCCCATTATTGAAACTGCCGTTCCTTGACACAGTTAAAGGTCTTTTTTAGACTTCCGAACGGTCTAATTTGAATACCGTAGCGATTACAGCTTTAACGGGTTATCACCTACATAAGAACGAATTACAAAACGAAAACAGTGTGGAGAAAACAATGAGAGTATTTATCGCAGGCATTGATGGCTATCTTGGTTGGGCGCTTGCACAATACATGACAGCAGAAGGACATGAAGTCGCAGGCGCGGATAAAATGTTGCGTCGTGATTGGGTCGCAGAAGTTGATAGTATCAGTGCCATTCCGATTGCATCACGCAAGGAACGTCTTGCTGCCTTTGAACAACAATTTGGTAAATCCCTTGACTTCCGCGAAGGTGACCTCACAGATTATAACTTCGTGCGCGGCTTCTTTGAAGATTTCCAACCAGAAGCGATTGTCCACCTCGCACAGATGCCATCTGCGCCATACTCCATGATGGATGTTGAACACGCTGTTTGGACACATACTAACAACGTATCGAACAACTTGAATATCCTTTATGCCATCAAAGATGTTGTGCCAGATGCACATCTCGTCAAGCTCGGTACCATGGGCGAATATGGGCAACCAAATGTGCGCATTCCGGAAGGTTTCTTTGAAGTCGAATTCATGGGGCGCAAAGACAAACTCTGGTTTCCACGTTCGGCTGGTAGCTGGTATCACCAAACCAAAGTCCATGATTCACACAATACATGGTTCGCAACCAAGATTTGGGGCTTACGCGCTACCGACATCATGCAAGGCGTTGTTTTCGGGACACAATTCCCAGGCTTAGGTGATGACCCGCGTCTTCGTACTCGTCTCGACTTCGACCAAGCATTCGGGACAGCTATCAACCGTTTCTGCGCACAAGCTGTCGCCGGACATCCCATCACACTCTATGGCTCTGGCACAATGACTCGCGCCTTCTTGCCACTGCGTGATTCGATGCGTTGCCTGACACTCGCTGTCGAGAACCCAGCCGACGAAGGTGAATTCCGTGTATTTAATCAATTTGCGGAAAGCTACAGCATCCGTGACCTTGCGCACATGGTCAAAGAAGTTGGTAGCGAACTTGGCTTAGATGTGACGATTAAACACTACGACAACCCGCGTGTCGAAAAAGAACAACACTACTACGAACCTATCCGCGAAGGTTTGGATGCACTCGGTTACGAGCCAACGATGGACGTAAAATCCGAGATGCGTATCATGATGACTGACTTGCTGGAGCATCAAGACCTCATCAAAGAAAAATCACACATCCTTGTGCCAGATATACGCTGGGATGGCTCGCGCGAACGCTCCGAAGAACTCGAAACGCCAGCAGAAACCGTTTAAGTACGCTTTCAGTTGATTTACACACAAATAAGCGCGGAGCAAACAAGCTCGGCGCTTTTTTATGTGCGTACCTTGCATTAAAATCAGCATCCTATGTACGTATTGGTAGACTAAACAAATGCCTGTATTGGAGAACACACTACATGGTAGATATTCAATTTTTTGAACTTGACACACTCTCTGCAACAGACCGTCACCGCATTATGCGTCGCGCAGAGACAGACATCTCAGAAATATTGCCATCAACACAAAAAGTCATTGACGATGTGCGCGATAACGGCGACGCAGCCGTTGTGAAGTATGCTCGCAAATGGGACAGCGAAAACTTTGAAGCATCCATGCTCCGTGCCACACCAGAAGATTTCGCACGTGCGCGTGAAAACTTAAGCCCAGAAATCATCGCGGCTATCGAAGAAGCACACGAGAACATTCTTAAATTCCATGAAGAGCAACTACCTGAAAAAATGTGGTTCACTGAAGTAAAACCTGGCATCATGGCAGGTGAAAAAGTCACACCTATTGCGAGTGTTGCTTGCTATGTCCCACGCGGCAAAGGTGCGTTCCCTTCAGTGATGCTCATGCTAGCGACGCCGGCAGTGGTTGCAGGTGTTCCACGTACCATCGTTGTCACGCCACCAACGCCTGAAGGTAAAGCCGATGATGCCTCACTTGTTGCGGCAGAAATCGCAGGCATTGATGAGGTATATGCTGTCGGAGGTATCCAAGCGATTGCCGCCCTCGCATACGGAACAGAAAGCATTCCCAAAGTAGATAAAGTCATCGGTCCAGGTAATCAGTATGTATCAGCCGCGAAACGCTTGCTGTACGGCACATTTGATGTAGGCTTACCAGCCGGACCTAGCGAATCCATTATTCTGACAGATGAAAATGTTGACCCGCGTCTTGCCGCACTCGATTTACTCGTCGAAGCAGAACATGGTCCTGATTCTGCAGCTGTACTGGTCACACACAGCCGCGAAGTCGCCGAAAAAGTGCGCGAAATTCTGCCAGATTACATCGCAGAACTCCCAACATGGCGACAAGAATTTGTGAAGAATGTTCTCAGTAATTATGGCGGCATCATGCTCACAGGTAGCCTTGAAGAATCAATTGGCTTCGTGAACGATTACGCGCCAGAACATCTCGAAGTGCTGGTGAAAGATCCCTTCGTTGCGCTCAATAAAATCAATAATGCAGGCGAAATTCTGCTTGGTGACTATACACCTATCCCAACAGGTAATTACGCTATCGGTGTCAACGCCATTTTGCCAACAGGGGGCTTTGCACGTACATTCTCAGCCGTCAGTGTATGGGACTTCCTGAAACGCAGTAGTATTGCCTATCTCTCGCGGGAAGGGTATCAGCACTTAGAAGGGCATGTACAACGCCTCGCTGATTACGAAGGATTTCCTGCACACGCCAACGCTATCCGCATTCGTAACCAGATTTTGGACGTATGAGCGATATTCTCCAGCAAATTCGTGACCTACAATTTCGTGACAAGAGTGGTGCAGAAGCACTGCTCTTGTCATTCATCAAAGAAAATGTGCCTTACGATGTTGCCGAGCTAGAGTTGACGCCATTGGCAGTCTCTCTAAATTCCTTCAACGGCTTCCTGACGCTCACAGATGGCACGCGCTATTTCTTCAAGACACACACCGAAACTGACACAGTTATTGACGAGTACTACAACGCGGAAATGCTTGCAGAACTCGGCTATCCTGTTATTCAGCCTGTCTATAAATCGACAGAGCCGGGCAAGCAACTATTGATGTACGATGTGATTACCGACGAATCCGTATTTGATGTCGCATGGCGTATTAAGTCAACAGGTGATGAAACAGCACTTCCAACACTCACAAAAGCACAAAATAACGCTGATGATGAATTACTCGCGTTCTATCAACAATCACTCGTCACACAAAGCGCAGAAGAAGCGTCAAAATCGCCTGTGCATCAGCTTTTTTATCACCGCTTGACAGGTGGGCGCTTAGACCGTTTCTATGCTGACGAACGTAATATTCGTTTGCCGGATGGGGTACATAAAATGGTGTCTATCCGTGACAAAACGTGGATTATCAACGGGCAAGTTTATAACGAAACGCTAAATGATATGATTCAACGCGCTATTCGCTTGCTCCAACCGGCACAACCTGATGTCGCTATCGTCGGGCATGGTGACGCGCACAATGGCAATGTTTTCTTCCGTAAAGATGATACGCCTCCATCGATGCTCTATTTTGACCCAGCTTTCGCGGGCAAACATCATCCATTGCTTGACCTCACGAAGCCACTGTTTCACAATGTGTTCGCTATGTGGATGTATTTCCCGCAAGACAAAAAAGCATCTACACAGATTTCTATGCAACAGAGTGATACAACTATCAAAGTGGCATATGAATATGCTTTGCCAGCAGTGCGTCATATGTTCTTAGATAGCAAAATCGAGCGTACGCTCATCCCAATCTTGCGCCAACTGAAAGCAAAAAATCAACTGCGTGACGACTGGCGAGCGTATCTCAAGGCATCGTTGTTCTGTTGCCCCTTACTGACGATGAACTTGGCGGATAATGAAAAGTTCCCACCAGAAATCAGCTTGTTAGGATTAGCAATGTCTGTAGAAATGGGAAGTGAGAGCGAGCGTGTACGCAGTTTGATTGACCAGAAACTCGATGAGGTAGAACAGACCTTGTAAGTATAAACATGGGGAACAGCTATGTTCCCCATGCTATCTTGCTATCCTATTAGGCAAGCTCAAGTTTTTCGAGCAAGGTCGCAAAAGTCGGCGCGTGTTCCAAGAATATATAGCGCACAGGCGTTGCAATCACATGACGCCCACCAATACTCCGCACATGTTCAACAGCGCGTAGTAGCTTCTTCTCTTCGACAATCAATGTCACTGTGTACCACCGCCTATCGGCACTACTATTTGTATTGTAGATTGGGCTAATTGTCGGTCCGAGCAATCCTCGCGTTACATCACGGCTGGCGATTTGTTGCGCGACTGTTTCCGCATCCTCGCCACGTACATCAACTGTTACCTGATAATAATCGCGTCCTTTAATCGTTGCGTCAATGTGTTCAGTGAGAACACGTACCGCATCAAGCAAATCGGGGTCAGCAAGCAAAGCACGCTTGTTAGCGATCACACACGCTTCTGATTCAACAATCGTGCCACCGTCAATTTCTTTTAGATGGTTCTCACGCAAAGTCGTGCCAGTCTGTGTTAAATCGACAATTAAATCAGCATATCCCAGCGTTGGGGCGGCTTCAATTGCACCTTCGGCTTTGACCAATGTGAAATGATGTATACCATGCCGATGCAGAAATTCGCGTGTGGAATGCTCGTATTTCGTAGCGATACGGATGTTACGCCCTTTGTGTTCCCGAAAATCAAGCACCACTTCGGCTAAATCCACCATATTAGTTACATCAACCCATGCTTCCGGCACAGCAACCACGAGCTTGCACCAACCATAGCCAAGCCCTTCATAGATAACGATGATGTCTTCATGCGGATGCTCATTGACTATATCAAAGCCTGTGATGCCAATTTGTGCTGTGCCATCTGCCACTTTGTACACCACGTCCACAACACGCTGAAATAGCACACTCATGTTCGGAATCGCTGGCATCGACCCAACATACTGTCTTTCGTTGGGTTTACGCACCTTAAGTCCACTTTGCTTCAAAAAATCGCGTGTTGGTTGATAAATTGCGCCCTTACTGGGCATGGCTAAGGTATAGGTCATGCGCTCACTTCCTCAAGGAGTTCGTCTTGTGTGTAAGTTATCCCATTGAACTGTGCAGAATCGCCAGAGACGATAATCTCAGCATCATGCTCGACATGTGCCACAAAAATGCCAACTGTGCGAAGTGCAATCAGCCAGCGAATGGCATCTGCAGGCTCATCTGCACTCAATGTGTACGTGTGTTGAGTTTCATTAGCATCCATAAATGGCAACATGCGTTCTGTGTAGTATGCAAAACCTACCGCAGGGAACGCTTCGTCAGCGCCAAGTAATTGTGTTAAACCATCGTAGCGTCCACCACTTGCAATATAGGTCTCATCAATGCGAATACCAAACACAACGCCTGTGTAGTAATCCCAATTGCGCGTCAAATCCGGCTGTAACAGGATACGCTCAGTTGGTATGCTATAGGCATCAAGTAACGTAAATAGTGTCTCTAGCTCATCGAACAATGCCAATCCTGCCGCATCATCATCAGCAATTAATTTGCGAATCTGCGTCAAAATCTTTGCTGGTTCACCAGAAAGCTGTCCCCATGTATACAGAAATGTGAGTGCCTCTTTTATATTCTCGCGTTCTAAACTCCGGCTATGCTTTTTTAGAACACGGCTGGCAATATCATGACGTGTACGTCCGCCCATCGTGCTACCATAGCGTGTTGAATCTAATAATACGTCTAGCATATGCTGGGTCTGACCATTTGCATCCGAGTCATCAGCAGGTACTACTGTGTCTGGATCAAGCATCAACGTGTTATTCAACTTTGTTAGAACAGCATCGACACCATCTCGTTGCAAGGTTTCGCGCTGTGTTAGCAATAAGCGTGTAGTACGTTTGTCAAGTTGGTAACGCGACAGCAGGTGTAACTGTAATCCCACATGCCCAACAACGACTTGCCAATCAGCAAGTGCCAAGGTATCCACGCCTTGTATTGCCATTGCGATAATTTCTGCATCAGATGTTATAGTCGATGTACCAATTAATTCAGCACCTATATTGTGTCGGCGGTACTGTGTAGATACATCACTCGCTTCATCCTCAAAAATACTGCCACTCATTTGCCAACGTACAGGCTCTGTGTGTCCCTCTTGTACGTAACGATGGGCAGCAACTGCCGTAAATTCAGGACGTAGGGCGAGTAATTTGCCACCACGCTCAAATGTGAATAAGCGTTCCATTATGCCTGCACCGGCACGAGTCAAGAATGTTTCTGCTTCGTCAATGAGAGGTAAATCTATTGTTTCGTAGCCAAAAAGCATCATGTGGTGCTGTAAGGTGTTCTCAATGGCGCGAATCGCTTGAATGCCATCATTTGTTTGTTGGGTCATTGTGTCTCACTTCTCTTGAGAGTAATCATGGCAAATCATAGCGTCCATTCCGTGATAGACAACACCTGAAATGAAAAACGCCCCTGAATTTTCAGAGACGCTCATCTATAGCTCAACGTAAATCACCTGACATAGGATTTATTCTGTGTATTCGCCTGTTGTATAGACGTATACAGCCGGACCTTGCTCAATATCACTGCTGGCAAATGTGCCCATATAATCGCTAACCCAATCATAGAGCCAACGTGCATCTGTTATCGACAAGTTGACACATCCGTGACTACGCCGATACCCAAAGCCATCATGCCAATACGCCCCGTGCAAAGCACGTCCTTCGTCGAAGAACATCGTCCAAGGCACTTCTTCCAGTGAGTAGAAATCATCACCAACCACGCCCCAAGACATGAACTCACGCGGATTGCGATAATAGATGTGGAATGTACCTTCATATGTGGGCCATCGTGGTAAGCCTGTGGATGTCAGCGTTGCAAATACAGGGGTACTGCCTTCGTAAGCGACAACTACTTGTTCATACAGATTGATGCTGACCCAAATATCGGTATCAACAGTTTCAGGAATTTCTGTCAGGGGCTCAAATTTCGCAACATTGAACTGATGAACCCACTTATCTGCGCCAATCATGTACCAGTTCGTGCCATCGACTTCGACAACATCATAAATGTTGACCTGTGTGTAGCGCGGCACAAATTCGAGTGATTCCAATGGGGATGCACCCGGCGCTGGACTTGGATACAAATTCACTAACACCCATGCCATTGGATACGCTAAACCTTCTTCGGGTATCAAGCTACCTGTAAATGAAGATACGACATAACCAACATCTTGACTGAATTCAGTTTGAATCCACTCATTGGCGTTGATTTGTACCCAACCGTCTACCTCCGAAAGCACAGTGACAAAATTAAAACCTTCTTCAATAATGCGGGTAGGATTGCCATTTGGCGCATCATAGACTTGTGCACGCCTATCAATGCGCTGATACCGACGGTCATACATCAAATCGGTATTCGGTGTGAGTAATGTCACATTTGGCGTGTCATCTTCCACAGAAACACTAAAATCTACTGCACAATACTCACCGCAATCGCTGGCAAACACTGGTAAGGCACTTAACAAGAGTATAGCTACAATCAAATAGCGATACATCATCCGCTCCTCAAAAATATCAACTGATATGACGTGTGGGATGCCAGCATAACATCCCACAGAATAATTTTATTCGTATTCACCACTGCTATAGACATGTACGGACAAATCAGGGCTGTCTTCTACCTCGAAGTCACGCACATCGCTTGACCAGTGGAATAACCAGTGAGCATCCAAAATCGACATATTCACACATCCATGACTTTGACGATAACCGAACCCATCATGCCAGTATGTGCCATGTAGCCCAATGTCGCCATCAAAGAACATTGTCCAAGGCACATCTTCCAGATAATAGAAATCCGGCTGACCATACGCGCCACTCATCAGCGTGCGTTGACGGCGTAAGTACACGTTGAATGTACCTTCATTTGTTGACCACTGTGGCAGACCCGATGAAATCAGTGTCGCAAAAACAGGTGTCGCGCCTTCATAGGCAATCAGCACTTGCTCATATAGGTCAATACTAACCCATTTTTCGGTATTCACTTCTTCAGGGGCATCAACAGGCAGGATTTTCGCTACATCAAATTGGTGAATCCATTGATTTTCACCTACTTGATACCAATTGAAGCCGTCAACCTCAACTGTCGCGTAAATGTTCACGCGAGTGTAGCGATACATAAAAGGATTCTCTTCTGAGGCATCTGCACCCGGCGCTTCCGATGCATGCACATGTCGGAGTGTCCAAGCCATTGTGTATGGCAAGCCTTCTTCTGGTAATTCAACACCCACAAAACGCGAAATTGTCACCTCGTTTGTGAGATTGGTGGCTGGCATCCATTGTGAGCCATTAATTTGCGCCCAATCACCTTGAGGCTGTGCGTTGAGTGTCACGTAGTTATAGCCGGCATCCAATGTCTGCACGACATTACCACCTGGCGCATCATGAATGGATGACGCCCCTGATACCCGTCGATAGATACGGTCATATAAAATGCCTTCATCAAGAAATAAAGGTGTCACATTGGGTTCTGGATACTCAGCGATGATTTCTGGGCTGACCCCAACTGTCTCCATATCATCTTCTTGTGCTACGATGGGTAGTGCAGTCGTAAGCAAGAAACTCATCAGTATTACACACAGTAAACGAACTTTTAGCATAGTCGCGTCCCTCCAAATTAGCTTTACAATCACGTTTTGCGCATTACATCTAGTATCTACTACATCAGGCAAAACGTCCAATATGCTCAACCTACGCCAAACCAACGCCTATTCAACGATGGATTGGTTGCCGAAAGCAAAGCATGGGCTTATACTTTGTAGGTAACATAACAGACTGTGCAATATATCTTGCTACTCACACAGCGTAGCCTATCTTTATGGAAGGGGACATATGAAACCTCTAAGTAGAACGTTTGCCTTATTTACTATCATGATCGGGTTGGTCATGTTGGTGTTTGGGGGTACAGCATCAGCATCGAACCAAGAACAGACATTTGAACAACCGATTTTGGTCGTGAATACGAGCTTTCTCAATGTACGTACAGGACCAAGCGTAAGCTATACAACGCTGGTAACTGTAGTCGGCGGTACAGAATTACCTGTACTGGGCGTATATACCGATGGTGTTTGGTATCAAGTGAATACTGATGGTGGTCCCGGCTGGGTCAACGTAGAGTTCACTTTGCCGCGTGGCGATTTTACCAACGTGCCGGAATTAGAAATTGGTGAAATTGGTGCAGCCAACTTTGGGCAAGGTGGTGGTGGCGATACCACAACTACAAGCACTACAACAACGGCAACATCCAGCGTAGGCTTTACACAAGGCTTCACACTCACCAGCACGAATCTGCGCACTAGCCCAGATTCCAACTCTTTGTTGCTGACAACAGCAGCACCGATTGATTCTAATACAATTTACCCACTCGTTAACGTTACCAACGGTGTAGATGGTACGGTTTGGTATCAAGTCAACGTGCCATCAATTGGGACAGGCTGGGCAGACCAAGGACGTTTGCGCATCTTAGCATGTAATGGTGAATCTGTTGGTGTTGTCAATGGCTTCACGCCAATTGTATTTGACGGCATCGAAGATCGGGATTCCTTCTTGCTCGAACCTCAAACAGAAGGACTCGTTGGTGGCTTCGCAGATGGCACATCGAACCGTGTATTTTTCACGTTGCCTGATGGCACACTCGGTATTGTGCCTGTTGATAGTTACACATTACGCACTGCAAACAATGTGTGCGACGGTGTTGGGACTGTAGCGCCAAGCGTAGCTAGTTTGGGTCAAGGTGGTGGTGGCGATACCACAACTACAACCACGGTAGTTGTACCAACTCTTGGTGGAAATACTGTTATTGTGAATACAGGCTTCCTGAATGTTCGCAGTGGTCCACTGGTGAGCTTCTCCACAATTGCGACTGTACCAGGGGGTACTGAACTGACCGTGCTTGGTCGTGCAGAAGACAATGTATGGTTCTTGGTTGAAGGTAGCTTCGGACAAGGTTGGATTAACAACCAATTCACGCTTTTCAGAGGCGATTATGCTTCTGTGCCTGTTATCACTGAGCCTGTCATCATCTCCGATGCAGGTGTACCTGTAACGTCTACTGACTTAGGTCAGGGCGGTGGTGCTATACCAGCAGTAGCACGAACGATTACAACAGGACGTTCTGTACGTGGTGCATCGCTGGTGGGTAAAGACATGCACGCAGAACCAACTTATGATTCGCTTATCGTGAATAGTGCTGTGCCAAATGACGCAACCAATGTGTATCCACTTTTGGCGACACAAGTTGTTGAAGGTACAATTTGGTATTTGATGGATGTACCAGGTGTTGGTCGCGGTTGGATGGATGCTGTATTCTTGCGTCCGTTGCAATGTGGCACAGATTCTGTTGGACTTGTCCCAGGTCAAGCACCTATAACGTTTGATGGTATTGCGAACCGTGATTCATTCTTGCTGGCTCAAGGTACTGAATTTTATATCACAGGACGTCGCAACACTGAAGTCATCGTGGAATTAGCTGATGGCACAGTTGGGCTAGTGAACGAAAACAATGTGGAACTGCGTGAAGGTGTAACTTCAGATTGCACAGGTGTTACGACGACAACGAGTGCAACGACATTAGCGACAACCACAACTACGACAACAACCACCGCAACGACAACGACTACTACGCCACAACTTGCAGGTAATCGTGTTGTAATTAATACGGGCAACTTAAATGTCCGTAGTGGTCCAAGCGCCAGCTTCTCGACAGTAGCCACTGTACCAGGTGGCACTGAATTGGCAGTGACAGGTCGTTCGTCGGATGGTGTATGGTACTTCGTGGAAGGTACTTTCGGAACAGGTTGGGTGAATAGTGAATTTACCATCTTCAGAGGTGATTACTCAACTGTAGCTGTTATCAGTCTCTCCAACTGATTCTCAGCATAACTTTTGCTATAATAGCATCCTGTTAATCGCAGGATGCTATTTTGTTTTAATGAGCATGTAAGTGAATATATGGAGTTCGTATGACAAATTTAACAACACTGGCGCAAAAAATGATGCGTATCAATGAACGTGCATCACTACCCAATCGTAATCCAAGTGCTATTTTCGGTTCGATAGGTGATCTACCACAAGCTGTTAGTAGCCGTGCGCCACTCAGAATTGGCATGTGGCCTTGCATAAGCGAAGAAAAACCTGAGTTTGCAATGGGTATTTGGAGTCTGCTAGGGCATTTGCTCGAACGCTGGGATGACATAGAAGTATATCGTCTGTTCGTACAGTTGGAAAATGACCCTGAAGATTACAGTTGGTCGATAGAACAATCACAGTTCACACCAGCCGACTGGGACATTGAACCACTTGATGAGAACATTGGTTTATGGGGAACACTCCAGCAAGCAGACGATAAATGGGAATTAACAGCAACCATTGATAATGATAATCTCACGGGTGAAGACAACGAAGCAATTCTACTCAGTGTATCTGCTGATACGATGCCGGCGTTGATAGGGGCATTGCCAGTATTTGCGAGGGAGATTGCGGATACTATCGCTGCCGGACGTGAAGACACCACAGACCCTATGTTTGAAGGCACACAAGCCAGCGAAGATACATTATTGCTTCTGATGAAGGCTTTATTGATGTGGGATGTGAATTTAGTGGCGTATCTCTATGGGGTAGAATGGGACGACCCACAGATTATCAGCGAATATGAGAGAATGCTTGATGCAGGTAAAACAGTAGGAGATGACTTTGCGGCGTGGGCAGTTGCTAAGTCTATTAACCGCACGATGCGACCTGGTTACAGTGTTATTGGCGATTTGTTTGTTGACCGCGTTGAAAAAGTGCGTGAAACGATTGATAGCTTGATAACCATGCCAATTCTCGCTGGTGGGGTATTCAATATGGGCTTCGCGCAACGTGCTTATCGTTTGCTAGAGACAGAAGTAGAGGCGCACCCAGAAAGCACAACCGCGCATCTCAAACTCGCTGGGATTTACGCGGCTGGGGGTTTGCTAGAAGATGCTGTATTGCAATATCAAGATGCTATTAATATCGGCAGTGTGAGTGCTGATTTATACCGTGCATATGGTAATGTATTGCTGATGGCAGAACAAGAGAATCAACTTCCGACCAGCTTTGCACTCATTCAACCTGCAAATTACAACACAGATTATCCTGCATGGGAAGCCGTTGCCGCTTACGACAAAGCTGTTGAACTCAACCAAGAAGATTACCGTGCTTTGTACTCTGGCTTGCTACAATTAGCTGAAATTGCTGAAGATGAATCTGTATTCTGGGATCGCTTTATTCAGCTTGTCGAGTTAGACGACTCTGGTGAATATATTCGTGATGTCACAGATGGCTTGTACGTTATTTCTGACGTAGAACGCGGTATCGATGCACTCAAAGTAGTATCTGATAAATATCCTGAACGTATTGACCCCTATATTAATTCTGCAGCTTTATATCTGGCTGTTGATGATGGTGAGAATGCCGCGCCGTATCTCAAAAAAGCGCGTGAGATGAGCGATGACATCAGTATCTTAGCCGACATCGAACGCTTGCAATTAACTGTTCGTGACGCTGACTTCGAGTTTCGCTTTGCTGAAATGGTAGGGGTTCTGGATGCAAAAAATGCGTTAGGTGCAGATGATGTCGAATACCTAGAGACTGTGGTTGACGAAGCACCCCATGTTGTTGATGCGCACATTGCATTAGCGCGTGCGTATTACTTCTGGGAGGAAACAGATGATGCACTCGAAGTATTGCTAGATGCACAAGAATCTGTGCCAGATCGCCCTGATGTTCTCGATTGGTTAGCACGCATTCTATGGGAGAGTGGCGCACAGGAAACCGCGTTTCAGTACCTAAATCGTGGTATGCGTCTGTATCCATTCAATGTACAGCTAATTGCGCGTGCTGGACAATATCTATTTGATAATGACCAGCTAGAAGAAGCCCGTGCTTATCTATCGCGTGCAGAGGATATTTCTCCCCGTCACCCAATGTTAAAGGCTGTCCGTGCTTATGTGGCACGCAAGATTGCAGATGAGCCGGAGAAATATAGCAACTTCCAAAGCTAAGTATCATATTCATCTAGCAGAATTGGCTCGACTTTCCCCGCAGAAAGTTCCGCCAATTCTGCTGTAAATGTTTCTACCTCACTTTGTAAAAATGTGGCAATGATTGTCACATCAACAGCAAAAACCTCATCATTTATGGATGTGTCGTACGATTCTATAAGTAATTTAGCTTGCTCATAGAGACTGTACGGCACATCCATACCAAGTTGGGCTTTGGGGGCTTTGCGTTCTGTTTTTAGCTGTGCGAATGCGGTTTGTGCGGATTCTGTATAAGCACGTACTAAGCCACCTGTACCTAACTTCGTCCCGCCAAAATAGCGTGTTGTAACAAGCACAACATCGCCAATTTCTGTACCTTTGATAACAGCTAGGGAAGGAGGACCCGATGTGCCGGAGGGTTCGCCATCATCGCTCATGCCTTCTGTGATGCTGTTGCCATACCCAATACGGAAAGCGTAAACATGATGATTCGCATCAGGCATTTCAGCACGGATTTCATTTATGAACGCACGCGCATCTTCAACAGTGTCTGCACGCTCAATCGTGGTGATGAAGCGTGAGTTGATAACGGTTATTTCGATACGGGTACGTTCTGCTGGGCGATTGTATGTTGTCATCAGTTTTACAACAGGCTTTTGACGTATACGTTGAAAACAGGTGGTTCAATTTGAAGCGTTTGCATCTGATGATTTACGCGCAAGAGGCGCTTCTGTACCAGCATGCTGATTGCACGCTCCGATTCATCATCAATTTCATCTGGTCGTCGGCTGGCAACCGCAAATAATACATTACGCTCAACATCTGTCAGGGATTTCCAGATAACTTCGCACTCAGATTGTACACGCAGACGACGTGCCATGCGCTCTATCATATTCATGTTATTCATATCGGCTGGGCCAATATCGCCTAGCATTTCTAGCGCACGAAAACCAGCACGCAAGATACCAGCATATTGTCCTGTTACATGGAGCAAGAAGTTGATAGCGTCGTTTGTGTACTGGACATTTGGGTTGCGTTGCATCAGGCTCTGTACCATTGCATACGCATCGTCGCGGTTATAGGGTCCGACAAACATCAGATTGTCTGTGAATAACTCTGTAAATGGCTCAATTGCGAGTTGGTCAATGCCCATGTTTTTTATCAGCACAGGAATAGGTTCGCGCGAAAATGTGAGGAATGATAAATTGCGTTTGTGCGTATCGCGTAGCCCACGCAAGGTCTGAAAGAACTTAACAGGCATAGAGCGGAGTAATTCTTCAAATTCGTCAAACAAAAACACAATCTGAAAATCGCGCCGGAAAAAGTATTCTAAGCCTAACTCAAAGTAACGCAATCCCATGTATGCGTAGAGTGGGTTTGAGCCATCTTGTAACTTACGATAGGTGTTGCCGAAGCTCTTTGCGTCTTCACCAAGCATGTCAAAGGGATGCAATGCTAGAAACAAGCGGTGCATCAAGAGTTCGTAGCCTGCCCAACATTTAAACTGTAAAGATGATTCATCTGTTGGACCAAGAAGATTAGGGTCGATAACAACGGTGATTAGCCGTGAAGCACGTTGTTCGCCTAAGTAGTATGTATGAACATCAGGGTCAGTTAGGTGATGAAGTAAATTGGATTTACCAACACTACCGACACCGACGAGTGAGCAAGATTCTGCAGATTTGAAACGTGAAACAATATCTTGGGCTTCTTCTTTTCTAAATTCTACTGGATGCTTGCGCATATTTCATGACTTTCTGCGTGTGTTCGATTTCAGAAACATATATCTCTGATGATACAGCAATCTTCACGGAGACGCGATTATTTGGGGACTCGATTTCTCTTTAGTTATCAACTGCATATAAGTGGCATAATTTGCAGTTGATAGGTATAATCTACTTATCACGTTGAAAGGAATAGAGTTCATGTCACAAAGTAATGCGATCATGCTGGTATCCGAAAATGATTTACCGATTCGCCTACACGAATACATCATTAGCCGTAGTGAATCCTCACGTCGCAACGAGCGCAGTCGCATTAGCTTGTATGAGCAATGGTTAGTCTCACATGATATGGATGGTATCACTCAAATAGATCTCGCCGCCTACCAACGGTATCTACAAAGTTATGAACGTGAAGAAAGAGGTTTAACTGCACTTAGTCCAACGAGCGCGGCTGCACATCTAAATAGTATTCGCGCACGTTACCTATACATGCTTGACCATGCGCCAAGTCGTTTACGTGATTACTTGTATTCACAGACAACGTCAGATACGTCGCCAGCCGATAGAAAGGCATATGTAGATGAAATGCTCATTCGGATTCGGGAACGTGTGCAAGACCCACACGGCAAAGTTCATTTGGTGACACGACATGACGAAACTGATGCACACTTCATTCGTCTAACATATGATGCAATGACTGATTACTGTCTTAGTCCAACGCTGGTGAAACAAAATAATGCAATCGCAGGTATTCGTGACAGTGCTTTACTTAGCGTCCTTTGTATGACAGGCATTCGTGAAGACGAGCTGGTCAATCTAGATGTGCGTGACATCTACCAGAAACTCAGTGGGCATCCCGCAATTGAAGTACGACGCGGTAAGGGTGCGAAACAGCGCGTGATACCTTATGGTGTTTTAGGAGATGTTCTCATTCAACGTGTGAAAGCATGGCAAAATACTGCAGAAATCACATCAGGTGCATTGTTCCGTAGTTTGACCAAATGGGGAACCGTGCGCGATAATCGTTTATCGAAGCGTGCAGTCAATGATATTGTTGGACGCTATCCGGCAACGTATGATGGCAACCGTGTGACAATGAAACCCCATGATTGCCGACGTACCTATGCACGTATTATGCGCCAGCATTTTGGTATGGAAGTAGATGCCATTGCCGCCAATATGGGACATGTAGATACAAAAACCACGCTCAAATACATTGGCGCAGTTGATGTAAGCAGTCGTATCCCAAGAAATGACTAAGTGTATTTCTTGACGCTTGAACCGTTGTTCTGTAGAATGACATCTACGATATAAGCTCCATTCGTCTAGTGGACTAGGACGTCGCCCTCTCAAGGCGAAAACACGGGTTCGAACCCCGTATGGAGCAAGGTACGCTCTTATCCTTGAGATAAGAGCGTTTTGATTCATCACCCGCGCATTCACTGCATATGTTACCCTCTAATTCAACACGATGTACCAGATAACGGTCTGCCCATGCCTTGAGACGGAAGTCTACAATTTGCTGTTTATCCAGATCGTACACAATATATTCAAATAGCATGTGCGCCATATTCTGACGGTCTTCATCATTGCTCACATCCCAGATTTTCACCATTTCATTGATAACATTCATACAGGTCTGCAATTCAATGGCTGCCTGTTCCGTATCGGCGGAACGGGTTTCCCAATGAGCAATTTCACGCTCATTCTGGTCTTTGACTGCCAGATATTCTTCTCGGCTCATGTCACCGTCTAAATAGATATTGCGTGCTGCTTCAATGCGTCGCTTGCACTTAGCAATACCTTCTATTTTTTGGGCTTCGATGGTTTCTTCATCTGAATCAAGCGATTGCCCATGCTCCGACTGCACTGCCAATTCAAGCAAGGTGTCAAACGCATCAGGGCTTAACGCGAGTTGGTTTATCAGCAAGCGAAACTCGTCCTCAATCACATGGGTAAACACAGAACGGCGCGTGCATCCACATTTCACGCCCGTCACATGGCGATAGCGTAGCTTGCCATGTTGATCGACTCCACTTAACCGTGAGCGCAAATCAGGATTATCATGTTTACGCGCTAACCCTTCGCAATGAGCGCAATAAATTAAATGCGACAACGCATACGCATGTTTTTTCTTTTTGCCTCCTCTGGGTTGGCGGGTACGGCTACGCTTTTCCTGCACGGTAGCGACCTGATGTAACAATTCCAGTGAAAATACGGCTTTGCCTGTATCATGCAAAATATCGGTGGGATTCTCAATGGTAGCGGCATTCAGATCAATGGCGCGACCATCGACCACAATACCTGCATAGCCACGCCAATTAGAGGTTGTGCGGCGTATATCATCCTCTGTGATGGGACGGGGACGCTTTTTGCGGTCACGGAATGCCCAGCCTTCCTCATTCATCTCATAGGCAATACGTTCGCGTCCTAAACGGTCTTCTGCGTAGATTTCCAGCATCCGCTTGGCACACTCATAATAGCCACGCCATACGGCATGAGGCTCAGGGGGTTGACTGCCAACCTTATCGGCTTTGAATGTGCCGTCGGGCAATAGCCAAGCACCACGCTCGGACGGGATAAGATAACCATCATCATCTCTCACTGTACCAAACGGCGGCATACCAACAGATTTACCCAAACTCTTACGGTAGGCGATGGCATCTTTGGTACGTTCCGCTATGTCATTAGCATAATTTTCATCCTGCATGGCAATCATCATCAACATCATCTTGCCTATCGGCGTAGAGGTGTCGATTTGTCGCCCAGGAGCAGCAAGGAAAAGTCGAATACCAAGCGGCTCTAATACCTCATCGACCATGCGACCCACCCGCCATGCTTTGCGGTGCAGCCGTGACATATCATTGGCAACCAGTGCCACAACATCAGCATTATTAAAATGCTGTTTGAGGCGTAACCATGCGGGACGGTTTTTCTCATAACGTCCTGATTTATGTCCTTCGGCATCCACAAACCAAAGTGGTGTCCAGCCTTCTGCATCGCAGACAGCCTGAATATTGGCGCGTTGTCGTTCGGGGCTATTCATATCGGTTGCGTCACGGGTTTTGGACTGACGCACATAACAGAGGGCAATATGGCGGGTGCGTGCCAACGCATCTTTGCGTGACATGGCAGACTCCTTGTCTTATCGGACAATTATTCAGTATGGCACGCTGCCGAAAAGCACGTTAGAGTCATCGGAAGTCGTGCGCTAGCGAGATTAGTGCAGTGACCAGAACGCCTTCGTGTTCCCGCACGTTGGCGTTCGTTTATTATGATAAATCATAACCTTATTTACTAAGGCTGTCAAAGTCACCGCATTCTTGCTCGGCATTTGCCTGTTTAGTTTTTACTTTTGCGACCAGCTTGATAAAGGCATATAAGCCATAGCGATTTTCGGGCGCAACATAGCTGGTATCATTCGTTTGTACTGCCAGTTGATTACTGGCATGGTCAACCAACTCATGTAATTGTTCATCTGATGGTGGGATATATTCCACACGCTGCTGTGATGATGCACTCATCATACTCAGCCTTCCAGCATTAATTTGACCGTTGCGGGATACCATAATCTCCCTCTGGCAGTAGCAATATGTCGTGCATTTAACTCACGGGCGATAGCGGACAAGCTGTATCCTTGCGATTGTAAGTGCAGGATGATGGGACGTACTTTCTCCCGAAACTGTTTGGCATTGGCTTTGATGCGTTTTATACCTGCATCAGACCCAACTTTTGGGTTGGGACTACCCAATTTTATGCCCCGTGCTTTGGCTGCTGCTAAAGCGTTTTTTGTACGTGTGCTGATTAATTCTCGTTCATGCTCGGCAACGGCGGCTAAGATATGAATCGTCAACCGATTAGCTTCTGGCATATCCACTGCTTGAAACGCGACGTTGGACTCAAGTAAATTTGAAATAAACGCCACATTGCGTGCCAGACGGTCAAGCCGTGCAATCACCAACGTTGCCTTATGGCTGCGACATAATTGCAACGCATGGTCAAGCTGTGGACGGGCTTTGCTTGCAGATTCAATTTCCGTTACTTCTGCGAGTAATGTCCCGCGCCCTTGCATAAAGGTAGCGACGGCATGACGTTGTGCATCCAGCCCTAAGCCGCTTATGCCCTGTTTATCAGTAGATACCCGATAATATGCAATGAAAGATTCCATTAGCTATACCTAGCACAAATTAGTTCTTGTATAAACTTCAAACGCCCGTTTGGGATTTATAAGGCTTCATCCTCATCTGATGATGAGAGCAATACTAGTTGCTCTGCATCTTCAACGGGTGAAAATAAAAAGGATGATGCAGGTATATCTACCACTGGCGTAATCTCTGGACGGGATGGTTCAGGTAAGGACATAAAACTGTCTTCCGTTTCCCGCAACAGTAAGGCGGGATTCTGCTGCAAAATGAAAAAATCTTCGATAAAGGGCAGGAGCATCGCCAGAAACGCCAAGAATGGATGGGGCATATCTTCTAATGTGTCCAGATCATCATTGTCTGCCTGCACTGCAAATGCGGGACGTTGCCCGTCAATGATTTGCGGGAACAATGTCCACAATACAAGGCTCTGACTTGCTTGCCAGTATTGCCCTGTAAAGATAATGGCTTCCGCCAGCCAATACGGGCTGCCACCCTTTATCAGTTGGCTAAACATCCAAGGGGGTACAATATCATCAGGATGCAGATTGCCACTGATGCCGATACGCCCCTGTGCGTCTGCCTGCCAGCCATACTGCATATGATAGGCTTGTCCAATCAATCGGCTGGCATAGTGATTGGTCGCAGGGTCGCTATTCTGTAACCAGATATGGATGTTGAACAATGCGAGAAGTGCGTCTGCGGACTCACGATTGCCCTGTAGGGCTGCGTAGTAGTTGGATATACTTTGTGTCGCAAAGATATTGCACACTTTCACCTCTCTTGATTCTGCTAAAAACAGGTAATCATGGCTGGATAACAGCCGATGTGCTTCATCCGCTAATAGAAAGACGGGGTGCGTTTGTGGAGATACATCACGGCGTAATAACGCTTGTTGTGTCAGATATTTGAACAGATATTGTGCTATCTGCCCCGTTCTGCCTGCTGTGCCGTGCATCGGCATATCCATCACAATGATTGCTCCCTTTTCCAGATAATCGGGTGTAACCGTCGTGTCTGTACAAAACAACTCATACAATGTGCCATGTAACAATAGGTCAATGACCGAACTCAGTGTCATGACAATGCTGCTGCGGGTGCGTTCTGCCAGCCCTGCAAATTGCTGGAAATAGCGCAGATTCATTGCTACGGCGTGCTGTTCTCTAGGGGTTCTCACCCGTTCGCGTGCTTGTTGCGCGATACGCCAGAACTCACTGCCACGCTGCCATGTCACATCGTCCATCTGGTCAAGATTCTGCGGCAAACTGGTAATCAGCTGATATAAGCCATCAAAGGATAGGCTGTCGCCACTGAGTAGCATCAGGCTGGTGCTGTGACGGGTGAGCGCATTAGCGGCTCTGTCCCAAAATTGTTCCCGTTCGGCTAATGCCGTGCGGGATTCCATCACCTGAATTAAATAGCCCAGCAGATTTACTACTTCTTCCACTGCACCGAAGCCATGCGTTTTGGCGATATAGTCCATGATATTGCATCGCCATAGCCTGTCCTGTGCATCGAGCGATGGCGCAAAGCGAATCACATCCGCTTCACGCCCTGCGACTGTTGCTAATTGCAGAATATGGGCAAACTGGCTGGCTTTGACACATATGACCAGCCCTGCCCATTGCTGCTGTAACATCGCTAGCAATAAGTTCGCTATCACTGCTGTCGTTTTGCCGCCACCTGTAGCGGACATAATTGACACATGGGTATAGAGGTCTGCGGCTGTCAGCCAGTCATGAGGAGAGAGGCGTAACAGCCTCTCATTATCGTGCCAGATCATTGCTCATCATCGAAATCGCAACGATTATTGCGTGTTGTGTTATCACGGGCTGTCACTACCACCTCAACACGAGGGTCTGTTCCTGATAGGGTCACGTTACCAAACCACCCATAGTTGATGCGGATGTTTCCTACCTTTTCCAGTCGATTGCTCAGCCACCCATAGTGGAAATGTATGTTGCCTGCACGTTTCACTTTGCCATCTAACCGATAATGAAATTTGTTTTGACGGCTAGGTGACAGCAAAATGGGTGTAAAGTCTTGTCCGTCGGGTTCTACAATGACACGTACAATCGGTTCTTGTGATACCATGAATATTCTCCAATCCTATGTTCCTACGTGGTCAGATTGCCGTCTAGCACGCAAGAACTGCTGTGGTTGTGAGGTGGTCTGTGTCAGGTGGCTGCCTGACACAGACTGCGTAAAATATCTGATATTGCTGAATAATGCCCTTATCGGTCGTCACTTGCTTCGATGTCGATGCGATGTGCGATACGCTCATCCGTCTGTTGACTGCGTTGTCGTGCAAAGGTGATAAGCTCGTCTGCGACCCGTCCGATAAATAGTGTTTTGGTGATGATATTAGGGCTAAGGCGATAGACTGCCCAATGCCGATATATCCGTTTTAGTAATGCTTGCCAGTCGGCACGTTCTGATGGTTCAGGTACTGGTTGACGACGGCGCATGGCAACCCCTTTCCCAGCATATACTTCAACCACTTATCTGCGTTCGTCTCGTTCTTTCTCGTCAGCAATGACTTTGGCTGTGCGGGCAGCGAAATTGGCGACTGCCTTTGGCGGGTTAAACAGAGCTTCGACGCAGAATAGCGCGCAGTTCTTTGTCCAGTTGCCGATCACCCGCGCTAACTCTTTTGAGTCTTTCGCGGCTGTCCGATAGAATTTTTCGTTGTAAAATCCAAATTCATCCATTCTGTTACTCCTTGTTATCCTGATGATCTTCTTCAATGGAAAGTTTCGCCATATCTATTGATGTGCGAACGACGAATCCCGTAATAGCAAGGGCGGGGTTAAAGCAACAGCCGATAAGCAGAAATGCGGTGTTCTTCGCCACAATCTTGCCAACACGGTCATTATCTCTTGGGGTAGACGGTATATTTTGCCGTTCTCCGATGAACATCGTTTACTCCTTTGCGTAATACGCTCAATAACTTTCGATGTATTTAGCCTATCACTGTTTCTCCACAAATTTTCTCGTTTTAGCGAGAAAGTGTAACAAAAAATTAACAAACAAACGGCGTGCGATATGCTATGAAAATGGAACTAAATTCTCAAACTAAACGTTATATAAGCATGTCAAAAATAAAGTTTGAAAAGGGTGGTAATCGTGCGCCATTAGAGCTATATGCGGCACTTTTGAAGGCTGGTTTAGATGCGGTAGCAAAAGGTTCGGACGAAGAGGATGAGCATCTCAATGCCTTATGGGATTTAGTAGGCATTGCTGAAAAATTACCTCTACCCGATGAATATGAGAACATACCTATGATGGACTTTGTAGCGTATGCTACGGGTCTCTCTGGATTTGAGGGTGATAATGCTATCTATGAAGGTGAAATAATCGCGCATGTACAGCAGGAAGTCTTACAGAATAGTTTCGCGCAAGAGTTCCTGAATGACTATCTGTGTGAGAATTTTGGACGATTATTTGATTTTACGCAATTAGATAACAATCTTGTTCAAATAACCGATTGTGGCAAGAAGAATCACATATAATCAAAGTCACTAGAGTTAATATGCGAATTATCGGTTAGAATACACAACATATTCTGATGTCATATTTATTTTTGGAATGTTAGGATATGTCATATCAGTGTCGGAAACGTCGAATAATCCAGATAATGATAAACA
>JBCBKJ010000029.1:0-67217 GCA_038522085.1 Chloroflexota bacterium | reverse complement strand
ATCGGGTATTTTGCCATTGCAAAAGCGGGTAGCGTTAATGTCTGCTTGTCTTTACCATACAGAAACTCGCCTGCCGGCACTTCGCACCATTCAAACGGTTCACCAATGATGTTGCGTATTTTCTTTGCACTAGTTTCTAAATCAGTAAATGAATTGCTATCAAGATCATCGTAGTCTATGTAATCTTCATCATCTTCGTAATACTCATCGTCTTGATATTCAAATGAATCTATCCATGCATGGGTCTTTGCCTCTAATTGCTCAGGGCGTACTTCATCACCAATCCCATCAGGGTCATAATCAGGAAAGTCTTGCCACAGTGCTTGTAAAACCTTCCAAGTTTGTTCTGTTGTTTCGTATTGGTAGGCTAAACGAACGACCTGATAACGTTTTTCAGCTTCCTCTTTTTCAATTTCGCGCCAGATATATTGCTCTTGCGCGTCTACATCAAACAAACCATCAGGGATTTCATGTTCGCGTATGTCTGCCAAAATTTCACGTGAGGTTTCCCAGTCACGCTCCTTACGTGCCACATAATAAGCACGAATCACGTCGTATACATCAAACTTATTTTCTTTTGACCGACCTTTAGCAGAGGACTTTTCGTCTGCCACATTATAATGCTCTTTCAAGTCTCGAATGAGCTTGCCAACATCATTGTGAAAATCAGGGTCATCGCGCACAACATACCGATTCTGGAAAGATAGTTGTTTTAAAGAATCTGGTAAATCATTTGATGACGGCATAGTAGCATTATCTACAACAACAGGCACAACCAGGCATTTGTCGCGTTGCAAGCCGGATTCGACTTCGATGCGTACAAAATCCCCTGCGTTATCCAGCCGACGATTCCCGTCTGCATCTTTGATGTTCAGCCATTGCTTGCCGATGATGACCAACTCAACATCACATTTAGCAACGGCTTCGCGCAATATACCACGAAAATCACCAAATTTGATGTCGTCTACATCTTTGAAAATATTGTCTTTGCCAAATGCCTGTATCAAGCGGTCATAGATGCGTCCGGCATCTTTCCGGCTGTCTGCTCGTCGGTATGAGATGAATATCTTAATCATGTCCACACACTTTACTCGCGTCTGTCTGTGCTTAGTATAGCGAAAGATAGGGGGTCGTGCATTGCGGATGTATAGCGATAATTTATCAGGTTGGTTGCATATTCGCGGACACGATAGATCGTGTCCCTACAATTCGTTGGTTTATCAAATGTTTACGCTCAAAAATGTACCCAATTGTGTAGGGACGGCATCCATGCCGTCCGCTATTTACATGCACATTTAAACCCACAATTACTCCTCAGGCGACGGGCTTATCTCCAGTGGCATCCCCTGCAAACTCCCCTTGAGGCTATCAGGAATGCCATCTATGTAGATACTGCGCGTTGGGAAAGCGATGCTCAAACCCATATCCGACACAATCCGCATGACAGCGAGGTTCACAGATTCGCGTTCTTCCAGTAAAGAGCGCCAATCACGGATGGTCACTTCGCACAGTACCATAATATCGAGCGAACTGCCCCAAACGTGGTGAAATACACCGCGACACTGCTCCGAATCACACGGTCACGGTCACGCATCATCTCGCGGAGGCGCTCTAGCAAGGTTTCCATTTCATCAGCCGTTGTCTCATATGTAACGCCCAGCGTGAATTGAATCCGCCGACGCAAAAAACGTTCCACGGGCGCAGTCGCCAAAATATTATTCGGGACAGTGATAATACCCCTGTCCGGCTTACGAATGCGGGTTGAGCGCACGCCTACTTTTTCGACCACCCCTTCGATTTCACCACTGGCAATATATTCGCCCACCAAAAACGGACGGTCTCCGATGATGGTGCTAAAGCCGAACAGATTGGACACAGTATCTTGCGCGGCGAGTGAGAATGCCAAACCCACGATACCCAGCGATGCCAACAAACCACTGACATCCACACTCCATTCGCCCATCACAACGAAAATCGCAATCACGATGAGAATCAGCTTGAGAACGGTTCGTATAACGGGCATCAACTGTTCTTCAATGGAGAAACCAATTAGGGCTTTCATGCGCCGTTCATTTAGCCCGAAAATATCCACCAGCCGGAAGCCCGCTACAAAGCCCGAAACCAGCACCAATGAGCTTGTCAGGTTCTCGACAATTTGAGCCGTTGCCGCATCAGGCGTCAGGAAACGTTCGGCTAACCACAATGCCCCAGCCACCAGCAAAATCCGCGCTGGCAACATCAAGGCATCCACAACCGCATCACCTGTATCGCCTAAATTAAAGCGTTTGAGGAAACTCCGTATCCATCCTTCAGCGATGTTCAGCAAGAAACGGCGCAATAGATAGAACACTATCAAGGTCGTTAATGCCAGCGCAATCTGCAACGCCCAATCCGGCGTAGTGCGCAACAACTGCCCAATAAAGTTGATATTTTCTTCAGCCCCGCGCATTAACGAGCATCTCCGCCATCAGCATCGCTGGATGCAGCTTCATTATCTTGGTATTTTGCTTCGGCTGTGCCTTCTTGTGTTGCGTTTTCGATTTCCTCTTGTTTGTCGATAGCTTTCTGAATCGAAGGCAGTGGCGCGGGTACTTCGACAACGTCAGGTAACACATCAGGAATCGGGGTTTCGATGTAGAGCGAGGTGCTTGGAAACGCCATACTCAGCTTGTGGTCTTCGACAATTTCCATGATGCGCAGGTTGATATTCTCTTGCTCTGCCGTAAATTCGCCCCAATCTTGCAATAGAACATACGCGATGATGCGAATCTTCAGACTACTATCGCCAAATTCCACAAAATGCACGATTACCGATTCAGGGTCTACGTTCTCGCGCTCTTTGAGCATATCCCGAATATCGCCTATCACGGCTCGCATTTGGGACGCGCTGGTGTTGTAGGTCAAACCCACGTAGAAATCCAGCCGACGCTTTGTCAAACGTGACCAGTTCGTAACCGCGCCCCCCGTCAGCGTGGCATTCGGAACAGTGACCAACGATTGGTCGAGCTTGCGGATACGGGTTGTACGCACGCCAACTTCCTCGACTGTACCTGTCACATCACCCGCGATGACGTATTCGCCCACATGCAAAGGATTATCACTGACGATTGACGTAAAGCCGATGATATTCGCCGCTGTGTCTTGTGCCGCCAACGAAATCGCCAGACCAACAATACCAAATGACGCTACCAGACCCGCAATGCTATAACCAAATTCCTGCACGATAATCAACGCGCCCATGACCACCACAAACACCTTGAACACCACACGCAGGAACGGCAGTAAACGGTCTTCTACGCGGATACCCGTGAAATTGCGCAGATTTTCGCTCGTGACACCAATCACATCAATGATGTTGTACAAAAACCAAAAAATGGCAGCAATGATGAGTGAATTAGCGATATTATCCGCGAGTTGGTCAACATCGCCTTTAAAATCGAGCAAGCCTGAAATGATGGCGATAGCAATCCCAATCAGTAGAATGCGTATCGGACGTTCAATAACATCCAGCGCACGGTTATCGAGGTCAGTTTCAGTTTTGTCTGCGTAGCGCCGAATCGGTGCGAGTACGAAGCGCAAAATAATCGTGCGTATCACTGCCGATACAATCCACACGAGAATGGGCGCGGCAATCAACACAAGAATAATTTGCTGTTGGGCGGGTAAATCTTGCAAAAACGGAATTTGCCGGATGACGTTCATCGCTTGCCTTTAGTTAGTTTCGTAAATATGCGTGTAGTTTAGCATGCACAGTTTAGAACTATCTGAACATCTTGCCTAGCAGAAAAACCTACCATGCGATGCGAGTGTGTTTTATGCTTGTGTACAAGTCTGTGAAAAATTTCATTTACAAGGGCAAAGACGCTTATGCAAGCAACATTAGATGCGAATACAATTCCACCAGCCGAAGCTATCATGCAACCACTCGGCTTTGACCAAGACGATTTATCCGCTAACCGCGAAGGCAAACTCAGCGAACGCCAACAGGACGAATTACGCCGTCTGCAAACACGTACCCTCTTAATTGGCGCAGGCGGATTCATGGGCTTTGCGCTCGTCGCCACCATTTTTCTATTTTTCGGCTCGGGGGATGCCCTGTGGTTACTGACCTTTCTCGGCATCTTCGTGACGATTCTCAACGCGCTCTTTGTCGGGATGCTAGCGCGTCAGTGGATGCGTTTGCGTGCAGATATGGACAGTGGCACGATTACCACACTCGAAGGCGAACTCGAACGGGTGGTTCTGCCAGATAGACGCGCTAACAATCTCATCTTGCGCATTGAAGGCGAAGATTTCCACGTCAAGAAAACGGTATTTCAACAATTCCGGCACGAAGTCGCTTATCGTGTCTATCGCACGACACATAGCCGTGTGTTGCTCTCCGCCGAACCAAACCCCTAATAGTTAGGGGCGCACGACTGGGTTTGCTTGGGGTAGGATATATCATTGATAACCGATGACTCAAAACTGATAGCTGTCTGACGCCAATTCTCTTCTAACGAGTATGGTTTACTATGACAACATATCCGTTCATATAGCGAGCAAATACCCATGAGCGAAGAACAACTTAAACCCAAAAACAAACTCAAAAATGGCGACCCCTCCCTGCCCCTCATCCACACCGAAAGCCTGATGGAAATTCTAGATTTCAATCGCGGTGATTTAGAGATGAACCGCAACGGAGGCGTGACAGCGAAGCAAAAAGACAAAATCAAAGAAGTCCTCAAAGGCGAGGCAGATTCAATGTGGTTGCTGACCACGATTTTCTTAGGCGTGGCAGTTCTGCTGGCACTGATTTTCACTATGCAAGGCTACCCGCCTGTACCGCTGGCTATCGGCGCAGGTGTCGTGATATTGCCAATGGTAGCGATTGCCTATTTCCGGCAAGGCAACCTGCGTGATGATGTTGACCGTCTGCGCACCTACCAGATAGAAGGCGTGCCGTATATCAGCCCTTCGTTTAAGAGTGTACGAGAAGCGACGCTCAACATTGGCGAAGAACAATTCCCGATTTCGATTGAGCAAGCCGAAGCCCTCAACGAATTTAGCTTGCCCCCCATGCGCGTGAATTATGCGGCAAATAGCAAACAAATTCTCTCGGCAGAGGTACTTTCTGACCGTGAAATTGACAAGCTCAAAAACGAAGATTTGCTCAGTGACGAAGATGCTGATTTTATGCTGGAGAGTGAGCGTCAATTAGACGATGTACCCGCCGCACAACAGCAATCCAACCGTCAATAACGCTCCTGTGCCATGAGCGAGAAAAGCAAGCATCGTCCGCAAGCGCCCTACGGCAATTTAGGTAGGGCGTTCAAATTCACCCAAGATGATTTATCAGCAAATCGGGCAGGCTATCTGACCCAAGCACAACAACTCGAATTTGCCTTTTGGGAACGGCGCGTTTTCGGCTGGATGGTACACGTACCACCCTTTGCGTGGATTATGCGCCAAAAACAACGTCCTGCACATAAGTTAGTGGGCAAAGCACGTAAGCATCATCACCATCGCGTGATTTCTACGGGCAGTGGGGGTGGCGGTGGCGGGCATCAAGATGTGCTATCCCAACATCGCATCGACGTGCAATCATCGGCTGACGATAGCGTGAGTACCTTTTATGTCAATGAGGCACAATACCATGCCTTACCTGCCAACATCGAACTCACCCTGTATTTTGACCCCGAAGAGCATCGTATCGTATCTGTGGAGCGTGCCAATGACCTCACCTGAGCAAGCTGAAAAACGTAAGTCAAAATCAGATGTGGATATGGGTGGTCTAGGCAAGGCATTTCGCTTCACCCGCGATGACCTCGCCGCAAATTGAGCAGGCTACATGAGCCGTGCGCAACAATTTCAGATTTACGGCATCACACGCCAGCTTTTCGGATGGTTACTCAACACGCCACTAATAACAGGCACTCCCCCCCTGTTGAAGCGTTTACAGGCACAGTGCGCAAAATTCATAACTCACGTAATGTCGTCAAAGTCGTAGGGAGTAGTGGGGGTGGTCAATGGGCTGAGAAAGCACATGATTACACTATCCAAATCGAACTACCCGAAAATCGCAGTAGGTCATTCTATGTGACCGCAAAACAATTTCATACTATTCCCTCGCGGGTAGACATCACACTCTATTATGACCCCTTAGATGAACAAATTCTGTCCGTAGAACCGCCCTATCATGCCAGTAATCAGGAGCTAGGCGAATGACTGCTGAAAAACGCAAATCAAAATCAGACGTGGATATGGGTGGTCTAGGCAAGGCATTTCGCTTCACACGCGATGACCTAGAAGCAAATCGAGCAGTCTACATGAGCCGTGCGCAACAATTTCAAGTCTATGGCATCACACGCCAGCTTTTCGGGTGGATTGTGCATAGCGGATTAGTATCGCGTCTGTTTCGTGCGCCACGTCCGATAGAGAGAATAACCAGTCGTGTACAAAAATTTCATGACACACCGATGGTCGTGCGCTCCACAGGAGGACCCTCTGACGTAAAAAGCGAGTATCACGAACGCATCAATATCTATCGTATCGAAATAGAAATGCCGAATCAGGCAAAGAAAATATTCACCCTGACAGAAACACAGTATCATGCCATTCCTGGAACTGCTGAATTGACTTTTTACTATGACCCCATAGACGAACAAATTTTGTCTGTAGAATCACCCTATCATGCCAGTAATCAGGAGCTAGGCGAATGACTGCTGAAAAATCAGATGTGGATATGGGTGGTCTAGGCAAGGCATTTCGTTTTACACGCGATGACCTAGAAGCAAATCGCGCAGGCTACATGAGCCGTGCGCAACAATTTCAAATCTATGGCATCACACGCCAGCTATTTGGGTGGATTGTGCATAGCGGATTGGTATCACGGCTGTTTCGCTCACCTCGCCCTATAAAGAAAATCACAGGCAAGGTGCGTAAGATGCACAACACGCGAGCTACTGTCCATTTTGGTGGTGGTGGCGAAGATGGTGGAGGCAATTGGTTCGATACGGCAAATGAATACTCTATCCAAGTTGAAACGCTTGATAAGCGCAGTAGATCATTTTACGTGACCTCAGCACAATTTTATACTATTCCTTCGCGGATAGACATCACGCTCTATTATGACCCCGTAGACGAACAAATTCTGTCCGTAGAACCGCCCTATCATGCCAGTAATCAGGAGCTAGGCGAATGAGTGCTGAAAAACGTAAATCAAAATCAGACGTGGATATGGGTGGTCTAGGCAAGGCATTTCATTTTACACGCGATGACTTAGCGGCAAATCGTGCAGGCTACATGAGCCGTGCGCAACAATTTCAGATTTACGGCATCACACGCCAGCTATTCGGGTGGCTAGTCAATAACACATTTGCAACAACCGTATTTGGCAAACCTCGTTCTATTGAAGCGTTTACAGGTACAGTTCGTAAAATTCAGAGCAGTCGGACAGTTGTCATGTGGCGAGGTGGTTCACATGGAGGTGGTAACAACTATAATGAAATTACCCACGATTACGTTATTCAATTGACTGCACAAGATAATCGTGATGTCTCATTCTATGTCACTGAGAAACAGTACAATGCGATACCCTCGCAGGTAGAAATCACGCTCTATTATGACCCCCTAGATGAACAAATTCTGTCCGTAGAACCACCCTACAAACTTGATGATTGATAACAACGACTACCCAAAAAGCAAACGTCAGCACACGCTCCCGAACAGACAATTAGCGCGTGCCTTTGCGTTCAGCGCGGCAGATTTAGCAGCGAATCGACATGGGTACATCACACGGGCGCAAAGCTGGCAAATCCCCTTATGGATACGTGGCACATTCCAGAGCGTGCAAGAACGGCTAGGCTTTTCTGAGAGCAAGCGTCGGCAAATAGCCGCGTCTATCTGCGGACGGGCGACCTTACGCTACCGTCAGCATCAAATAGAGTCGATTTTCCATGCGGATTTCGTAGAAATTCATGAACTGGAAATCAACAATATGGTCTTCCGTTTATCAGCACATCAACACACCGCTATAGCCGATGGGGTGGTCTATCGCTTATACTATGATGCAGATACCAAACACATTCTCTCGCTCGAACGTGCTTTTAATGGATGCCAGTGATTATGCAATTGATGACACTACAACGTAATTTAAACTTCACCACCGACGACCTCAAAGCTAATCGTGAGGGCGCTGTTAGCGATGCCCAACGCGAACGCCACCAGCCAGCCGAAGTGAGCAAACTCGCGCATTATGTCATTTTAGGGCATGCGGTGGTCATTGCCGGCATCTTGGGGGCAATCGCTATCGCAACGGGCGAACTTGCTATGTGGATTGTGCTAGGCATTGTCTTTGCGGCAGGCTTGTTGCCCTTTGTCCTCATGCAAAATGAAGCCAATATCCGCCCGACTGTCAAAGCCGACCTCGAACGAGGTAAAGTCAAGAAAGTGTGCGGACGAGCATTCATCACCAGCGAAACCAGCCAGAGCAGAGGCACACGCTACGAATTGATTATCAGTGACCTCAAACTCAGATTGACCGCCAAGCAAGCAGGCGCATTCGTCCATGAAGGGATGTACTGCATATATTATTTGCCCCTCAGCCAGATGTTGCTCTCCGCTGAACCCACTACGGAATCTTGATTTTGACGCCTACCCTACTGATGCTGAGTGGTTGTTGACGATTTTACAGTTTGCCCACTACAATATCCCCCGTTTGCTAATCGTGCTATGGTGAGGGCAAGCTACCGAACCACAGAAGTACAGACATTTGAGTCTAAACTGGGTGTTGGTCACGCACTGATGCGGTTTGAAAATTAACATGAAAATTACGAACAGGGCAAGCTACTGTCCCTACATTTTGTTGGGTTATTGAGCATTGTTGCTCGAAAAAATCTTCCCATCCTGTAGGGACGATGCCTGCATCGTCCGCATCCTAATGTAGAGTCTGGAAAATAAAATTTCGTAGGGGTGTTGCTATGTCTGCGCCCACTCGGACAGGGACACAGCCCTATCCCTAAAATTCAAAAAATCGCTAGGACTCTACATAAACACCGTACCCAATTTGCTACTATCCTTACGTGGTGAAAAACACTCCATAGCACAGTTACCTTGCTCATCTTGCCAAAAGGGATACTATGCTCTCGCTTGAAATTGTGCTGACGCCTCAGACCATTGCCTTTGCCATGCTCATTTTTTCGCTACGGGTATTCAATTATGCCATCAGCACAATACGGCTGGTGTTTGTCGGGCGTGGAATGCGTGTATGGTCAGCGGTCATTGCCTTTGTTGAGGCGTTCATTTTCGCTGTGGTGATTGCCAACGTCGTCAGTGAAATCAACGATGCGCTCAATTTATTCGCCTATTGCTTGGGCGCGGCTGGGGGTAGTTATGTCGGCATGTGGCTAGAATCTAAGTTCATCGTCAGCTATAGCACCGTGACCGTTATCGTCAAAGATAGTGGCGCAGTGATTGCCGATGCCTTGCGCGAAGGTAACTATGGCGTCACTGTCTCCAAAGGTGAAGGGCGCGATGGTAGCGTAGACATCATCCGCAGTACGACCACCAACAAGCAAATTCCTCTGCTGATTTCGATTGTGCAATCCGAAAATCCTGATGCCTTCATAGACATCGAAGCATCACGCACACCAACACGCGGTTGGTTGCCTGGTGGTCCACCGCGCAGAAACCGAGCCTAACATGAGCGACACTGTATCCTCATCTCCCGACGATTCCGCAAAACAAGATGCCCGTCGCACTGCCTCTAATGTGGGCGTTCTCATGCTGACCAGCGTCCTCAGCAAAGGGATTCTTTTCGCTTGGCAAATTGTCCTAAGCAACCTGATTGGTCCAGCGGAGTTAGGTATCTACAGCACGGTGTTTGCGCTGTTTGCGGTTGTCGCACCGATTTCAGGGACGAGCTTAGGCATTATTGCCATTCGGGAAATTGCTAAAAAGCCGGATACGATTGGTTCTTATGCCAGTACCTTGCTCTTTTTACAAACGGCGTTATCCGGCGTGGCATATGTCGTGCTGGTATTGGTGAGTACGCTCTATAGCGACACTATTTTGGTCTACGCGGCAATTGCAGGTATCAGCCTAATTTTAGATATGTTCGGCAGTATCGCGCACGATTTATTCTTGGCCCAGGAGAAAATGCGCTTCACTGCTATCATGGAAATTGTGCAGATTGTGGTGCGTGTAGCGTTAGCAGCGTTGGCGTTATGGCTGGGCTATGGCTTGCTGGGCATCTACATTGCAACGCTGATAGCTAGTGTGATTCGGGCAATTTGCTTATGGGCTGGGCATATTGTCGATGGCTTAAAAATGCGCTTTCCTATTCAGTGGCAAGCGTTAGCGATTCCCTTGGTTATCAATGCCTTGCCGATTCTCGGTGGCGCGATGCTATCACTCGGTTACGACCATACCGATAAGCTCATGATGACAGGTATCATCGGCGAGGTGAATACAGGCTATTTGCAACCTGCCTTCCTGATCCACTTTGGCATTGTCGAATTGGTCAGCGTAGCAATTTTGAATGCGATGTATCCCTTACTGGCACGGTATCATACAGATGCCAACCAAACTTTTGGCATGATTGTGGAGAAATTATTTTTCTTCACCTTGCTTGCTATGTTACCTATCGCCCTCGGTATTACAGTTTTCTCTGATGATATTATCCAACTCATTTTCTCAGCGAAGTATCTGCCGACCATTCCTATTTTGCGCGTTTACGTCTGGTATACCTTTTTAACAGTGTTGAGCAATGTGCTGACGCGCAGCTTACTGGTACAGAACCGACAAGTGTATACGCTGTTCATCACCGCGGCGGCACTGACACTCAATATCGTCCTGAACTTGTATCTGCTGGTGCAATTTGGCGACCCCGTTGGCGCGGCAGTGGCATCGGTAGCAGCACAGGGTCTAGCACTCATATTACTCAGTCGCTTGTTCTCAAATAGTGGATTTGCATGGACAAGCTTTTTCATGAGTAGTAGGCGTTTGCTGATACTCGCAACAGCGACCACAGCCATCATGCTATTGGCAGGCGAAATTTTCTGGATTTTGGGTCTGCTGGTAGGGAGTGCGCTGTATCTAGCGGGAGTACTGACGATGGGTATTTTGTCGGGTGATGATTGGGATATGCTCTATCGCCTAACAAGTAGTTTGCCAGGTGGCGCGTTCATTCGGCGTTATTGGCAACATGAGCCAGCATCACCCTAGTACAGCGCATACCCATTCAGTATGCTTGAAATATATCGCACACAACATGGAGACACTATGACAGCCAGCCTCGAAAAACCGACCAATCCCATTCACCGTATCATCAGCTTATTGCGTGTGGGTCCGCGTGGCTTAGTTTTGCGCTTTTACGACCAATTCACACGCAAACGGACAGGCTACCCTGTCTGGACACTCAGCCGTGTGCGTCCTTTTTTGTATCTCGGCGGGCAACATTATCCTAAAGGCTGGTCAGCTATGGAAGCAGAAGGCATCACAGGCATTATCAACCTGCGCGAAAAACATCTCGATGATATTGTACAAGGGATTGGTGGCGATGCTCATTTACACCTTGCAACGCAAGATAACACACCTGTGCCATTAGAATTTTTGCATCAAGCAGCAGATTTCATCGCAGAACAACGCGACAACGATGGCAAAGTCTATGTGCATTGTGGTGTGGGGGTGGGGCGTGCGCCTTCCGCAACGGCTGCCTATTTCATCAAGCACGAAAACATGACGCCCGATGAAGCACTAGCGACCATCAAAAATGTACGTCCATTCATTCACCTAACAGGCTCACAGCGCACACAACTAGACGCTTTTCATAAGTCTCTTGGAGAATAATTGAGCTTGATATAGATAATCATATACAGGAGTTGCTATGCTCAAGATTATCGTTGATTTTAATAACCTCACATCGGATGGCGAGAAAGTTCTTGTTGCTCAAAATAGAGATAGGGACACAGAAATAGTGTTTCATCTGAGAAACGGTATGCGTGTCTTGTTACATGAATTAGAAGACTTTGAAGTAGAGGCAGTCGTCAAATCAGAAGAAGTAGCTGAAAATGTGATATGGTGGTATGCCATACCTGATTGGTCTACAAGACATGATTTTTCGTAAAGTCACTTGGGGAATAACTGTGTTTTGAGTGCGTGATGTGCCTCTGCTGACCATGGATGCCACACAACGAGTTTATCCCGTTGCTGATACAGATAATCCAGATACACAAACGCGGCATGGTCGATACTTTTTTCGAGTGCGCTTATGATAGCGCCCAAGTACGATGGGTCGCCTGCTTGATCCCACGCGATTTTATCCGCCACGAAAACAACTTTATCCAGCAAACTCGCATCTGTCTTGAGCGTCGTATGACAGCCAATGGCGCTCAAAATGCCTTCATCCGTAATGCCGAATAGCTCGCGTGCTAGTACGACTGATAGCTTCTGATGCACAATCATGGGCAATTTTTCTTCTTCTGGCAACACATCTACATCCAATTCATTAGCAACAATGACACGCTCGTTTGCAGGAAACACAGCACTCACATCATGTAACCAGCCAGCAATCTCTGCCTTCTGTGGGTTCGCACCGAAGTGCTGTGCGATGTCGCGTGCTTTCATGGCGACAGCTTTGCTATGCGCGGCGGTTCTGGGATAGCCGTGATGCGCCAAAAAACGAGGCACATCTTTGGCAATAGACCCACTAAATTCAAAATCTATTGTCAGGTCATATAATCGGTCATGTATACCATAAGCCTCATAATTTTATCTTGTTATTTGTATATATTTGTGTGTTGCAAGAAACCAGTAACTTATACCTCTCATCACTCAAAATTTTCAATTTTTTATATTGAATTCTGAACAATTGAATTCTTCTAGGGGGAATATTTTGCGACTATAATCTTTTTATCTTTATATTAATTGTAATGTGTGGAGAGATAATGTCATCACAACAAGCTTTTCGTGCGTACAAAATGAGCGGTAAAGTACCTTTCATCGGTACTATAATGGCACTGGTTGGTATCCTCATTGGTGGAATTATCAGCGGGTTGATCGTAGCTGGGATTGCTCAGTTAATTTATCTCATTGTGGTTTTTCCTCTGGTAATGGCTTTTACTGGTGTTTTTTTAGTCGCCGGCTTAGGTACATGGGCAAAGATACGCAATTTATGGATGTGTGCTTTGCTGGGTCTGGTGGCAGGTGCTATCGTTTATAGTAGCTATTGGGTTGGCGAGTATCTACTTTTTGTAGAAAGTTACTATCAAGAATTTCAAGATGAAGATCTCACACGAATAGTTGCCTTAAATGAAGTGAGCGCAGGTTTAGAATCTGATACAGATTATCCACACATCATAGGGTTTGTGATGTGGCAAATTGATAATGGCGTGCAACTGATTAGCCAGTCAAACAGACCTTGGGAAGAAGACGCTGATTTTACGCTGAATTCAGACCAAACAGCCCTCTATTATGCGGTAGAGGCGATAGGGGTACTATTGTTCGCAAGTTTCATCTCTTACTTCACGTTTAGAAGAAAACCATTCAGCGAATCTTGCGGACGGTGGTACAAGACCGCTACGCCGGAATTCTTAGGATTTATTCCACAACACAAGGATACAAAGGCTTTCACGAAATTCATGGAAGCAGGACGTTTTGAAGAGGCATCTCAGTTAGTAAGTTTTGATGGAGGTGTAACAGAACTAGTAGTATATGATTTTGTGGATTGTGGTAGTGATGAAGTTCTGTTCACTGAGGTCATTCAGGCTGGTAATAGCACTGTCGATAATGATTTCATCATGACGCGGAACGCTTTGAATCGATTTAAGCAGTTATTAAATATTTAACATCTCTATAAATATATGAGTAGAGAAAATGACCTCGTCCGTAACCATCAGTGGACGAGGTCATTCATTATGTATCGGAGATGCCAACCAGCTATGCAAATGATAAGTTAGTTTGTGAGAGGCGCTCGCTGGTTGCTGTCATCAGGTATAGATGCAATGTATAGGGCAAGTGTAATGAAAATTATTGCACCGAGCGTTGCACCTCCGATAGTTGCGGCACCTTGTACGAGGTCGTAGATGCCGACGATGACGGTTGCTATACCGAGTGCATAAGCACCCCAAATATCACCCTGTTTCATGACAATCACGCTCAACCAACTGATGGTAAACCACACCATATAGAGGGTAATATCTGCTGACGGATTTAGTAGTCCGCTGTGCAAGAGCAAGTAAAGGCAATACAGCGCACCTGTCAAAGAGATAACACCCAACAAATCAAGCGTAGCAGTGAGTGCTGTCCGTTCATCGCGTCTGACTAATGACATGTTTGCCTCCTTCACTCTTGCACATTAGCGGATAAATAAAACTAAGTATCTTCCCGTAATGCACAATCCTTACTTACGGATAGATTCTTAAATTGATTACTTATCTACAGTGTACGCTATCCGTTATTTTGGACGTAGTGACACCTGTAATACTTATCTAGTGACGTTTTTCACAAGTCGCCAAAGCGTGCCAGAATCAGGGCATTATGCTTCGCGCCTTTTGCAAAAACATCCAACACGATATGTTCATCCGGCGCGTGGAATTTACCACCAGGATAATTGACACCCGCAAAGCCAATCGGAATATTCAGCGTTTCACCAAAGAGTGCAATTGGACCACTCCCGCCAATCAACGGATTGATGACCATCTGCTTGCCAAAGACTTCCGTGCCTGTTTCCGTCACCAGTTGTACAAAGGAATCATCGGCTGCTTGTTTATAGGGTTCTATGCCCCCGTGTCGCACGATGTCTACATCCGCAAAGCCATGTTGATCGAGATGAGCGCGTAATTTTTGCTCGATGTCATCAACGGACTGTCCTGGCACAAGGCGGAAATCAATTTTCACGCTGGCATTCGCTGGAATCACTGTTTTGCCACCGCCACCCTGATAACCTGTTGTGATACCTTGAATATTGCAGGTTGGGTTGAAAACAGCTTCGCGGAATGCCTGCCCTGTCAAACCACTGACAAAGGTATCTATCTCGTAGCGGTCTTGATAATCGCTCTCCCATTCAGGCAATTCAGCAAAGAGCTTTTTGTCCGCTTCGGTAGGCGTAGCAATACCCTCATAAAAACCTTCGATGAGAATATGTTCTTCCTCGTCTTTGAGCGTGTTCAAAGCACGGACAAGTCGCCATGCGGCACTCGGCAACACATGTGCTTCGCCGGAATGAGCATCGCGGGACATGGTTTTCACAAATAACTCGACCATCAACGCACCCCGCAAGCCCAGATAACCTGTCGGATGTCCTTTGTCATCAATGCCCCCAAATTCCCAGATGCACGCATCACACGCTAAAGCGTCGGCGTTGTCATGCACAAAAGGTGCGAGGTTCGGGCTACCAATTTCTTCCTCACCTTCGACCACAAAAATGACATTGCAAGGCAATTCACCATCGTTCGCCGCTAGTACAGCATCTAGCGCCGCCAAGCGGGATACAAATTCGCCTTTGTCATCGCCAGCACCCCGCGCAAACAGCTTGCCATCGCGCACAGTGGGTTCAAAGGCAGGGGTTGTCCATAGGTCAAGGGGTTCAGGGGGTTGCACATCATAATGATTGTAAAACATCAGTGTTCTATCAGATGCGCCTCTGCCACGCCCAACGACCACCGGATTACCAGCCGTCTCATGAATTTCGACTCTTAAGCCTCGTTTTTCGAGCATCGCTTTCACGAGGTCAACAGTTTCGGGGATGCCTTTGCCCTGTGCGGAAATGGTCGGGATGCGCAGAAGTGTTTTTAGCTCTTCGAGTGTCGCGTCCATATGTGTGTCGATATGCGCGTGAATAGCCTCTGAGTTCATGAAAAATATCCTTGGAATGTAATATATCAATACTTCTGATGATACCGTGTTCATGCAGATAGGAACAAGCGCGATTGGCTATAGCTTAGCTATTTTTGGGCTTGGTTTTCTTGGGTTTAGCTTTCATTTTCTCGATGTTGTATCCACTGGCGTAAGCGTCAACACAGCTATAGCATGCTTTACGCACTAACCAGTATATAGGCAAACATAGGAATGCCCCTAAGCCACCTATCTTCCAGATAGTAGCCAAATACCAGATTGCAGAAATACTTGTTGACCAGCGCGTAATACGAGTATCTAACATACCACTTGTGTTATCTTCTATTAGCGGTTGCAATCGCTCCCCTGCGAAATGCCCACCCAGAAACCCAAAGAGTGTTAGAGCAACGAAAATGAGCGGCAAATCCCAACCGAGTTGTGGAGCAAAGTCAATGCCAGCGTAGCTTGTTGCCAGAAATACGAAAATGAAAACAGGCATGAATGTTGCCGGAAATAGCATACTCAGGCGCTTACGCAGATAGAGAGATGCAAATGAAGGCGGGATATTTTTGCGTTTTGATTTTTCGCTCATGTAGTCAGCTCATCGTGTTTGTTTGCAGATATGATTTCAGCATAACAAAAAGCACAGGCAATGAGCCTGTGCTTTTGTAAAATCTTGCAAAAATATAGGGGCGCGAAATTATCCGTAGCTGACCTGTAATTTACGCGATACATTCCCTGAGATAAACAAAATACCCGTGCTGATTGCCCAAAGCATATAACCACCAAGCAACATCAGGATACTCATACTTTGGAGTGTCATCAGCGCAGGATACTGGTAAAGTTGCACATCAAGCAGGCTTGTCCAGAGCGATACACTCATCACGATAATCCATGCCACGCCGATTGCGACACCGATTGCACCCAAGACACTTGGGATAGTCCCTGTGCTGATTGCCAAGCCATTCACGCTGACGAGCCACACGCCAAGAATCACCATCGCACTGAACGAAATCAACATGAGCGATGTATCCGGTAAAATTGCCATTGCTCCTAGCGCAAAGGTAACAATGAGAAGCAAAATACTGGTCACACCAATTGCCGTTACAGCACCACTCCATTGCGGACGATGAATGCTGAGGACGCGGTGCATTGCCGGAATCATCGCCAGACTAAGAAGCGGACCCACAGCGAAAAAGAACTCAGCCGTGCTTTCGTCAGGAATGAAAAACGCGCTCATCATCAAAACACCAGATAACACAACGAGTACGCCTGTAACACGATTCAACAAGTCTCTCATGAGATAACCTCTCGTATCTAGTAAACGGGTTTCACACGCACTGACCAGCATATCTAGCCAATCAGCAAGCGATAAATCACATTGTTCGAGCATGGCACGGTATTCATCTTCGTAACGCTCGCGCCATGCCTGCGGATAAACACGCATCAACACATCTAGCCACATCACGCTCTCCCTTGCAGGCGTTGTAACCCTGTCTGCGTGAAAGATTGCATTTTCTGGAGCGTGCTTTCGAGCGTTGTTAATCCAAGTGCGGTCAATTTATAGGGTTTACGACGGTCTTCTGTTGCAACACCTTCGATAAAGCCATGCTCCTCCAGACGATTCAACGCCCCATACAGCGTGCCGGGACCCAGCTTGATGCCACTTATAGCTTCTATATCTTCCATCATGTGATAGCCATGTTTCTGCCCATTCGCCAAACTCGTCAGAATCAGCAAGGCAGGGTCAGAAAAACGACCTAAATCGGGAACACTCATACTTTTTTCCTTTGACTTTTTTATACAGAACACCCTCACCCTAAATCCCTCTCCCATCAAGGGCGAGGGACTTTTGTAGCTGATGAATGTGTAAACGGTGCAATACAACCACTTAATATAGGTGTCATGACTTGCTGCACAGAAATCAGCATCAAACAGAAAACTGACGACTGAAAACTGATTGCTGATAGCTATTATTACGTTTCACGATATATCGTCAGACGTAATGTATATGATAGGCTGTGAGATTGTCAAGCAGAGGAGGCACAGCGTAGGTTTCGTGGATTTTAAACAACTGAATAGTGTCAATTTGCTATTCTAATTGTTCAATCTGTCTTAAATGGCTTGGATAGCACTTAAAAGCTATAGTATACTAAGTAGCCGGGACAAATATTTTAGCATCTTATCACACACATGATGCCTATTTTTAAACATTAAAGTCACGTATAATCAATTCATACGTATATATTACATTTTCGTCACAAAACGTTTTTGCTTGTGCTGTATTATCATGCAGTACACTTTATGTAAGTTAGAATGTCACTAAGGATTTCATGGCAACCGTTTTAGTCATTGAAGATGATGAAGAAAATTTAGCACTCATAAGCTCAATTGTTGCATCATTGGGCAATGACGTTTTGCAAGCACGTAACGCACAAGTCGGCTACGATTTGCTGATGGAACATGCTGTGGATTTGATTTTGTTAGATTTACGCTTGCCAGGCATGGACGGCTGGGAATTTGCATCGCACATGAAAAATGATGCTAACTTGAATCACATTCCCATTGTGGCAATCAGTGTTGAAGTAGAAAAAAGCGACAAACGCAAAGCTTTCGACGCCGGCTGTGATGATTACCTTCCCAAACCCTTCCCTATCAGTGCGCTACGGGCGATGCTTCAGCAGTATCTTTAATCGTCATCGCCTGCCTCCCCAAACGACAATTCACCCACCGTAAATTGCGTCGCTGATGCTTGTGTCGGCAACAAAATCGGTGTGCCAGACCTTCCATCAAAGCTATAAACCGTAATGCCTACTGTGTATATCTTATCTGCCAGCGATTGATTCGGCAGGAGTTGCATTCGCTTGATGTCATAGATAACCTCGCCGATATCCCATGTACCGATAGACCGCACATTGTCAGCATCCCACCCAATCGGACTATCTTGCTGTGCGACAACGTGCCCGTCTGCATCCAGCAAAAATGCCGATACCGTGTAATCCGTTTCTATGCCCCCACTCGTTGACCAGAACAATTCCACACGTAAATCATCATGCACAATCGCATGACGCAAAATCAGCCCATTTTCATAAATGACTAGCGGTTCGGCTGGCATACGGTCATAGCGCAAAAGGGATACATCCGCCGTGATGCCTGCCTCGTCCGATGGCGCTATACGGGCGGTCTGCTGAAAGCCAAATTGAGTCAGCCACGCGATAGCACCCGCATCATCTGACCAGTAAAACAGCCACCAATGGTCTTGGTCATTGATAATCGCTGGCATATTACCTGTGTAAATATCCGGCTGTAGGTTGCGCCATGTCGTCAAGCCAAAGAGAATATTCGCACCCGCGTTCGGTTGGCTTTCTGTATCGAGCAGAAAATCAAAGCTATTCGGCAGTGCTTCGTGGTAATGATAACGGGGTGCATAATCATCACCCCCAACCTCAAATAGCATCGGTGTATCCGGCGTGATGAGAGGCGCAGTTTCCGCGACAAACACTCGCCAAGGCTGTTTGTAGCGCGTGTAATCCACACTGACTATTCCATAGCCAATAATCACCGAAACCAGCAACCAGCGTATAGCCCTGCCCTGAATATTGCTCAATCCGAATGCAGTCAATAGCACGATGGCTGGCACAATCTGCGATACACGGCGTGGCTGATAAGTGGGTGTCACTTGATTAAGCGCCAACGTCAGCAATAACGGCACACCCAGCCATAACAACAGTAAAATGCCTGTTTTGTGCAAACGGGGTGCTTTGCTCCCAAAAATACCTATACCGGATAGCATCAATGCCAATATCAGCGCCCATTGTCCTGTCAGGTATTGATGCAAAAATGCGTTAAACCAGAAACCATAATCTGCTGGACGAATGACTTCCCCACGACTGACATTGCTCACCTGCTCTGTGCCTGTCAATAGCAACCATGGCAACAACACCAGCGCACACACAACCAATACCCCGATAGCGACGATTCGTTGACGCTGACGCAGAAAAAGCAACGCATATAGCCCTTGTACAACGCCTACAAATGCACCCAAATAAAAGGTATAAACGAGCGCAATTGTACTGAGCATCCACAAGAGCAAATCTGTGTTTTTCGCGCCTCTACACCAGCGCAAAAAGCCCCACATAGACACACACGCTAACAACACATGCCATGTATAACTGCGTGCCTCTTGAGCAAGAAATGTCTCAGCTTCGGCGATTGCCATCAAACCAGCCGCCACCAGCGCAACCGTCACCGCAAACGCTTTCCGTTGATGCGCTATCTCGCCTGCTAAACGATACACCACAGCAACACTCAGCAAACTCGGCAACAGCGAAAAATAGCGCATCGCAAAGACACTCGTGCCAGCGAAGTCTACCCACACATCAATCAGCAGAAAATACAGCGGCGGATGCACATCAGCACGCAAAATAGCGAACATATCGCTGTACTGCGTCAAATTCCATGTGAAGCCTTCATCAATCCATAGGCTTTGGGCGTCTATCGTGCTGATGCGTAAAAACATGGCGAGTAGCAAAATGGCTACCAGCCATGTGTAGGTTATCCATTGGGAACGGGAATCGGGTATCATGCAGGTTTCTCGTGTGGTTTCAGGTGCGAAGTGATTATTTTTATCGCGGACGATGCAGGCATCGTCCCTACGCAGATAGGAGATTTTTCGAGCATAAAGGTTCAATAAACAATCAAAATGTAGAGACTGGGCTTGCCCTGTCCGTTATTTCCCTGTCAATCTTTTAAATATCAAAAGTCCGACCAGCGCCAGACGCAACAACTGATAGCCACGTAATTCATTGCGTGGCGAAATCAACATTATTCACACCCACGCCAGAATAACAAGCGTGTATCACGATGGCGTGGGATCATCGTTGAGAATGCCACACGCCCGCGCACGCTCTAGCACACCCATCGCCGCCCGAATCATGGGCATATCTATCATTTTACCTTCGTATTCAAAGACACCTGTGCCTGCCGCCTGCTGGTCATTGAACGCCGTAATCAGCTTTTGAGCCGATACGACACGCTCACTATCCGGCGTAAAAACATGCTGAATCGGTTCAACTTGTTTAGGATGAATCGCCAGTTTACCTGTGTAACCCATCTTACGGATATAGTCCGTTTCGGTAGCGAGGGTATCAGCATCAGCGGTGAGGTCAATATAGACCGTATCAATCGCTTGCAAGCCAAACGCCCGCGCATGCGTAACAACCGCACTCCGCGCATAAAAAACTTCGTAACCGTCTTGCGTGCGCTCTGCCCCAATATCGCCTGCGAGGTCTTCCGCACCAAAAATCAACCCTTCTAAGCGATGGTCACTCTGCGCAATCTCTTTTAAATTGACAATGCCCTTTGCTGTTTCAATGATTGCCAGCAATTTAATCGACCCTAATTGCCAGCGATGCTGTTGTTCAGCTTCCGTGAGTAATTCTGAGATATGCTTAACCTGTGCAGGGTCTTCAACTTTGGGCAATACATAGCCAGCCGGCTTGCCTGCGACAGTCACTTGGATGTCTTGCTTGTAAATCCAGTTCGGGATAATCTGATTGATACGCACTAATGGTTCACTGCGCCCAAAATCGACTTCGCTCAGTGCAGATGCCACAGCATGCCGCGCCGTCTCTTTCTGGCTGAGGGCAATCGCATCTTCTAAATCCATGATGATACTATCCACGTTCATGCCCGCGCCTTTTTCAATTTTTCGGCGCGAATCTCCTGGCATGAATAACAACGCCCGACGCATACGTTGAGCCATCATCACACCGCCAGCAATGCCATATAGACAAACGTCAGCGAGCCGACCATTAGCAACGAAACAATCACCAAAAAGACCAGCAACGTGATAGCGATGTTGTACCATTGCGCACGTTCAGCAGCATAATGGCTGGTTTGGGGGTCAAGAATACCTGTATCTAAAACGTGTTGCATCCCACGTAACTCCGCATCCCAAAATTCATAATCTTTGCTCAAGGGACGGTTGCCCATGCAGTTCACGCGCATCTGTACTTCAACAATCGTGAATGTACCTGCTGATGCAAAATCGACATGTAGGATAGTTTTCTGTGATTTTGGGTTGGGGTTATATAAGCTAGAGAGCGACGCGCCACGCTCAAAAATCATCGTTGGGCTGAGTTGCGTTTGTGTGTAGCCGAGCGCATCCAAATAATCAGCAATGCGTTTGCCAGCCGCGCCCTGCCGCGTGTCTGTTTCGAGGCTAACCTCATACACCAACCAGTGACGGTCACGTTTAGGCATCGTAATTTGGGACATATATTTTTCCATGTGTGTCTGTGTGTGTGTTTAACACAATTATTGTAGCACAGCCTGCGGGGATATGGCGTAGAGGGATTCGCACGTTATGATGATTACGCTACTTAGAAAATGACGGACGCCAAAAATGACGCCCGCCAAAAATAACTGCTTCAGATTCGCTACTTACTTACGAATACTAATGGCGTTGATTGCCTTCGCAACATCCACATCATTTTGTGTAATTTTGCTACCAGCATCATGTGTGGTGAAAGCGAGTGTCACTTTTTTGTAGCCGACAGTCATATCAGGATGGTGATTCATCCCATCCGCGACCATGCCAGCCGCTGTTGCAAACGCCAAACCTTGTGGATACGTGCCTAGCTCAAAGGTCTTGGTGAGCATATCACCATCACGTTCCCAGCCATCTAGCATTTCGAGTGCTTCACTAATTGCCGCATCCGATAGTGCTTCCATGTGTTGTTACCCTTCCGTGTGTGTAATTTGTCAGCCATAGGATAACAAAAACACGTAAAAATGCGCTTAGAGATTCGTGCCTTGTCGTGGGAATTTATCCCGATACATATGAATCGAGCGTGTAATCGCTTCTTTGGTTTCTTCTGTACCAACCCAACCCTGATTTTCAACCGTCGCGCCTTCGAGTTGCTTATAGGTCATGAAGAAATGCTTGACCTCTTCTAGATAATGTCTCGGAATATCATCAAAGGTCAGGTATTGCTGAAAGAAGGGGTCAGTAGACGGCACAGCAAGCACTTTGTAATCAGGTTCGCCTTTGTCAATCATCTTGAGCATGCCCAATGCACGCGCTTCAATGACACAACCCGGAAAAGTCGCTTCGTTCATCATCACGAGGACATCCATCGGATCGTTATCATCAAAATAACTTTGCGGAATGAAGCCATAATCACCGGGATAGTGCAACGGACTATAAAGTACGCGGTCAAGTTTGATAACCCCAGCCGTCTTGCTGTATTCGTATTTGTTGCGTGTGCCTTTTGGCACTTCGATAACCGCATAAATCGTAGCGGGTGCATCAGGACCAGGCGACAAATTATGCCATAAATGCTGAACCATATTGTTAACTATCTCCCTCGTTGTTCGTTGTCACGAATGTAAACAATATGCAACAGCATAGAGGATACAACTAAGGTCAAGATGAGAAAGCCATAACGATTCCAGAATGAATACCCGTATATAGGCGAATGCCATACGCTTTAAGCACATCAATTACACATTTTTTATAAGTATGATAGGTTTGTTTAATACATATGAAGCATACTAGTCGAAGCTAAATAAATCAGTGTGAGGAAATCATTCGTTATGAAAAGATTAAAACAAACAGCCGTGTGGTCATTGGTGACAACCGGACTTGTTACTATTCTCGTGGCAATCGCTCTGGTAGCCGTCCCATCCTTGCGTGGCACAATCGTAAATGCTATTGACGATTCTAGCGCCCCTGTCATCGAAGCCAGCCAAATCTTGCTCGAACAAGGGCGCGTTAACAACCTCGTCTATGATACCGTTGCGCCATCTGTCGTATCACTCAATATCCAAGCACGCCAAGATGATGATTCACCGTATATTAGTATCAGCAGTGGCTCTGGCTTTGTGGTGGATGAAGACGGGCATATCGTAACCAATCATCATGTGGTTGAGCCTGCCCTACAAGCCGAGCAAATCTTGGGCGAAGGCGCAGAAAGCCGCATTGAAGTGTCGATGTTCGATGGCACAATCACCAGCGCAGACATCATCGGCACCGACCCTGATAGCGACATCGCCGTGATTCGTGTGGATGTGCCACAAGACCGCTTAAACCCTGTCACATTTGGGGATTCAGATGCGCTTGAAGAAGGTCAGATTGTATTCGCACTCGGCAACCCCTTCGCCAATGATTGGACGCTGACCTCTGGTATCGTCAGTGCGCTCAATCGTAGTATTCCTGGCTTAGAATTGTTCAGTACAGGGGGCGTCATCCAAACTGACGCGGCAATCAATCCCGGCAATAGTGGCGGTCCACTGGTCGATATTACTGGACGCGTGATTGGCGTCAATTCACAGATTAATAGCGAAACGCGCTCCAATTCGGGCATTGGCTTTGCTGTACCCAGCAACCTCGTTTTGCGGGTTGCAAATTCACTCATTGAAACCGGCGACGTTGCCTATGCTTATGTCGGTATCACAAGTGGTAGCATGAACCTGACGCTCATTGAAGCCTATGACTTGCCAAATAATCTGCGCGGTGTCCCAATTGACCGTGTGTTGCCAGGTACCCCAGCCGACATCGCTGGCTTTGAAGGTATATCACGCAGTAGCATCGACATCATCGTTGCTGTCGATGGTTTGCCGATTGCTAATTTCAGCGAGATGATTGGCTATCTCGGCATCAACACCGAACCAGGCGACACGGTTATCTTCACTGTCTATCGTGATGGCGAAATTCTAGACTTACCGACGGTTCTTGCCCCCCGTCCAGAGCAATAAACACGGCAAAAATCACAAACATAGCGTTTTAAATTATGGTGGACGTTACCGATAGCGTCCACCACCCAAATTCGCAAAAACCTTAAAATTTATCAAGCTAGCCATTCACCTTTTACCTTTCTACTTTTCACCTCTACCCGTTTCTGCCCTATCCGCATGTTGCGACCTCGCATACACTATGCACATACCAAAAGCGCAATCATAATGTGAGTTCGTTTCCCGATGAAAAACATAATCCCTGTCATACAACATACCCTGACGCTTGTTGCGGGTATCGTGCTAACCCTACTCGTATTGCCCTTCATAGGGGGCAGTTTACCTTTCGCAGTCGATGATTCCCCTGAGCGTGTGCCAACGCCTGTACCAGATACCGTCATCCCGACGACGCTCAGTGAACAAGAAGCCATTCTCGGCAATCTCTATGAACAACTTGCACCCTCTGTTGTCTCTATCACATTTGGGATTCAACTCAATGGCGAGAGCTTATTCACCTCTGTCTCCACAGGCTCAGGCTTTGTCATTGATGATGAGGGACATATCGTCACCAACGCGCATGTCGTTCAAGTCCCCCCGGATGTACAACAACTGATTGCAGAAAGCGAACAGGATGTCAGCATTCAAGCGACACAAGTAGAAGTCTCACTATTTGATGGCACAATCACGGCTGCTGAAATTATCGGCACAGACCTCGATAGCGACCTTGCTGTTATCAAAGTTGACCTCGAACCCGATTTACTATTTCCGACGACTTTTGCGGATTCGGATAGCTTGCGTGTGGGCGAAACCGTGCTGGCAATCGGCAATCCTTTCTCCAATGATTGGACAATGACAACCGGCATCATCAGCGCCTTAAATCGCAGTATTCAGGGCTTGGATGGCTTCTCGATTGGCGGTGTCATCCAAACCGATGCCGCCATTAATCCCGGTAACAGTGGCGGTCCTTTGCTCAATCTCGATGGTGAAGTAATTGGTGTAAATTCCCAAATCAATAGCGAGAGTGGTGTCAGTTCAGGGATTGGATTTGCTGTCCCTAGCAATCTCGCCCAGCGCGTTGCCCAAACACTCATCGCAGAAGGCACAGTCGAATACAGTTTCATTGGCATTCAGAGCTTACCCGTTGACCTCGACCTGATGAATGCGTTTGAATTGCCGAATAACCTGCGCGGGGTTGCTGTGCTGGCAATATTTGAAGGCATGCCAGCCGCCGATGCAGGCGTACAGGGACTGAGCAATACTGGCGTCGATATTATCACCGCAATTGATGATACCCCTGTCGCAGATTTCGATGAGTTGATTGGCTATTTAGCGATTAACACTGTGCCAGGCGATACCGTGACACTCACAATTTATCGTGGTGATGAATTTGTAGAGATTCCTGTCACACTCACTGAGCGCCCGAACAGCACGGCTAATGCAGATGAAGACGAAACCCCAGAAGACGAACCAGCCGTTGAGTCAGACACAGACGATGGCGAAGAAGAAACAGAAGAAGATGCTGATTTAGAATAAGCCACATAGCGGACAACACATGTCCAAAACAAAAACGGCTATCTTGTTACTGAGACAGCCGTTTTTGCTCGTTATATCAGGGCGAACATTCAGAACGCTTTGAGCGTCATGTTACGCAGACGGCTTGCCATCACGCGCATAACTTGCAGGGCGAAGGTCGGTGTTTCATGTACCAAAAACAAGAATTTCGTCTCGTCTACTGGCACAATGACGCTATCTTCTTTTGCAATTGCAGTGGTCGTATGTGGCTGGTCGTCAATCAGTGACTTTTCGCCAAAGATACCATCAGCAATCACAGTTTCGATGACTTGTCCGTTAAAGACAATATCCACTGCGCCAGATTGTACGGCGTACATTTTATCGTCGTCATTGCCTGCGCTGTAGATAACATCACCCGCCTTGTACTGCACAGTATCCGTTGATCTACGAAAAAAGCTAACTGTTGGGTTCATTGTTTGTGTTGGTGTCGTCATAGTTGATGACTCCTATCTATTCAAGTTTATACTTTAATTATACATTAAATATTGTCGAATAATATTAAATTTTTGTCGGAATTACCCTACGATCACGCCCTAAACGACCTAAAATATCTTAATGAAAACCCTAACGAAAAAGAGAGTGCAAGATGCACTCCCTTTAATCTTTCACCTTTTACCTCAGAATCAAGTTGTTACGATTTCAGAGCCAAAACCATCTACCTGTTAATCGTTACTACAAGCTCGCCCTCACCAATCACGTGGGGGTTGGAAAACACGCGGCGGTAAGTCAAAGCCGAATTGTTTGAGCTGACCCAAGAATTTTGGTGGGAAACCACTGGCAATCAATTCACCACCCCCTTCATGAGAATAACCCATTTCACGCTGACCTTTGGTTTTATAGATGAACACATCCTGAATGGTCACACGGTCTCCCTCGACGCCTTGCATCTCAGAAATTTGCACAACTTTACGGCTACCATCTTTCAAGCGCGATTGTTGCACAAACAGGTGAATCGCGGCGGCTATTTGCGCCCGAATCACATCAACAGGCAAATCCATCCCCGCCATCATACACAGCGTTTCCAGACGGGCTACGGCATCACGCGGGGAATTGGAGTGAACAGTCGTCAACGAACCATCATGCCCCGTGTTCATCGCCTGCAACATATCCAATGCCTCGCCACCACGACACTCACCGACTACCAAGCGGTCAGGACGCATACGCAACGTGCCTTTAACGAGGTCGCGGATTTCGAGCTTGCCTTTGCCTTCTGTACCAGGCATTTCTTCGGCTGTTTCGAGGCGTACCACATGGCGCTGTGCCAATTGCAATTCTGCCGAATCCTCTACAGTGATAATGCGCTCATCTTCTGGAATGAATGAACTCAACACATTGAGCAATGTCGTTTTACCCGACCCCGTACCACCGGACACCACAATATTCAAACGGGATACCACACAGGCTTCAAAAAATTCTGCCACATCAGCCGTGAAAGACTTGAAGTTAATGAGGTCGGTCACAGTCAGGCGCTTTTCTGGGAATTTACGAATGGTAATCGTTGTACCCAGCAGTGCCGATGGGTCACTGACGATATGCACACGCGACCCATCCGGCAAACGCGCATCTACCATCGGATTCGCACGGCTCAGTTCGCGCCCAATCGGACGCACAATACGTTGCGCTGTCCAGTAAACATGTTCATCATCATCAAAGACAATGTTCGTTTCTTGCAATTTGCCTTTGTACTCTGCGAAAATAATATCAGGTCCATTGACCATAATTTCGGAGTATTCTTTATTATCAATCAGCGATTGAATCGCACCAAAGCCTAACAAATCATCCAGCAAACCGTCACGCAGAATGTTGTATTGCTCTGGTGGCAAATTAATTTGCATCTTCTTGAGCATTACCTGAAGGCGTTTTTCGATGATGTCACATTTTTCTTGTTCATCACGATTCCATTTATCCGCTTCGTCTTCGGATGCCAGCAGACGCACACGCAATTGTTTACGAATTTGTGCGAGTTTTGCAGGCGTACGCTCTTTTGGTGGTACAACATAGCCCGTATCCAACACCCACGAACCATCGTCGCGTACTTCGACAACCGTCACTTTGGTCATACCTGCCCCAACCGTGAAACCTTGTTCACCAATTTCCTTATGTTTCGCTTTTTCTTCACGCGGGACTTCGGGGTCAGGATCCATGTCCTCTAGCAATGCCTCAAGGTCATCATCTTGCGGTGTTTCCGTTGGATGGGGCGGTGGACGGCGTTTCAATTTGCGTGGTGGCGGTGCTTGCCGAGAAGGTTTATCAGAGCGATTGCGATTCAAGAGCGACATGACGTTATCCGGTCTCCGGTTGGTTGATCAGTTTGTCCTTAGTGTATGTCGCTCTTTTTGTATCCAACCTTAAGATTTTATACGCTTTGTAATTTGTAACAATTATTAACCATCATTTTTTCTTACGGTTTACATAGTTAATGCTTTTGGAGAGCCATTCTTTGAGCATTTCATCATCTTCCCAGATATGGGTAGGCAACAAAATCGTATGCTTACCCATTCCCTGTTCTGCCCCGTCAATTGCAAGCATTACCTTACAATCATTTTCATTTAATTTCAGCCCAATGGTTTCGCCTTCACCATACCATCCAGCAAACATCACATCATTGGCATAGTAGCCTGCCCCACCAAACATCTTGCGCCAACGAAACGGCGTATCCGGCATTAGCTCTTTGACCAACAATTCTAAGCGGTTAGCTTGTGATTGCATGAGGGCGTTCTTCTCGTCTTTGCTCATTTTTGGTTTATCAGACATATTTCACCTCAAATTAGAATATTTGTTCTTATTATACTGCAAACCCAATATCAAGCGCAACAAATCGTTTTCGCGCCTGAATAAAAAATCGTATCCTGAGCATAGTCAAGCGTACAGGAGATACATCATGCACAGCCCAACCTTGCTCACACAACTCAACCAAGAACGCCTCAAAGACATTGAACACGCCCAAGCGCAACGACGGTTGGCACGCATTGCCAAGCAAACACGGGAACAAAAAAGGGAGACTAAAGTGTCTCCCTCGCAGATAGTGTGGCTACTATTTCTGTGGCTGATACTGTTTATATAAAAGGAACATAGCGACGAATGAGGCGCAAGGTTTTCAGCAGTTGTACCACGAAAGGTGTTGCAATCTGTAAATCGTTTTGCGCCCCAATGAGGTTATCTGCAATCACCGTTTGCGCCGCCGTATATTTCAGTAAGCCCTCTTTACCATTGCGACGTCCTGACCCACTTGTGCGCTGACCACCTGTTGGCACGCTGGGCGTCGCTGTTGCATATTGCGCACGATTGATGCTCACATCACCAGAATCAATTTGTTGGGCGAGTTCTTCCGCATGGTTCAAATTACGCGAAAAAATCGACGCAGATAAGCCATAGGTCGTATCGTTCGCAAGGCGAATCGCTTCTTGCTCATTCGATACTTTCATAATCGGCAACACAGGACCAAACGTCTCATCCCGCATAATGTCCATACTGTGGTCAACATCCACAATAATCGTCGGCTCGAAGAACAGAGGACCCAAATCTGGGCGGGCGTTTCCCCCATGTATGATTTTCGCACCCTTAGCAACGGCATCATCAAGATGAGCTTGTGTGCGTTCGAGTTCGGTGCGGTTGGTCATACTCCCGACTATCACATCCATACCATCACGCGGGCTAATCGAAATTTCTTGCGCATGATGTTGAATCCGTTCAAGAAGTTCATCGTAAATCGCATCCTCGACATAAACACGCTCAATGCTGATGCACATTTGCCCGTTATTCTCAAACGCCCCTTGAATCAGACCAACCGCCGTCATTTCAGGGTCAGCATCACGCAAAACAATCGACGGGTCTTTACCACCGAGTTCCAATGTATACGGAATCAAGCGGTCAGCCGCCGCTTTACCGACTTTACGTCCTGTTGCTGTACTCCCCGTGAATTGAATGTAATCAGCATTATCGACCAATGCCGCACCTGTTCTGCCATCCCCATGAATCACCTGCACAACCTCACGCGGAACGCCAACTTCGTGCATCAAATTGACACCCCACTCTGCGATGAAGGGTGTGATTTCGCTTGGTTTGAGAACCACTGTATTGCCTGCAATCAATGCCGGAAGCATATCCATAAAGGGCAAGGTGAACGGGTAATTCCAAGGCGAGATGATACCAACGACGCCATGTGGTTTATGATAGACTGTCGCTCGTTGAACCCCCGGAAATAGCGACGGACGACGCTCTGCCTTTAAAAAGCGTGCCGCATTGTGAACATAATACTGCCCGATATTATCAACCGTGACAAATTCCAGAAATGCCGAGCCATCTGTTTTGCCATTTTCACGGCGCAATACCTTGATGCCTTCGCTCTGACGTTCCCACAGCAAATCCAGCCAACGGCGCACAAAACGAGTACGCTCATTGACGGTCAATTTTGCCCAGTGCGTCTGTGCAAACCGCGCCCGTTCAACCGCTTCTGCGACTTGCTCCGGCGTACTGACCGGAATCTGACCAATGATTTCATCTGTGCGCGGGTCATCCACATCTATCATTTCATTGGCGCTTGTTTGCTGTTCAGAACGTTCTACCACTGCCATACGCTAAATTCTCCACATTACTAATAAATTACCGATCTAATTGAGACATATTATAGCCACGCAAGACAGTAATCGACAAGGCGTCTATTATTTACTCATCTTTGCCACAATAGAAAAATGAGTACGCCCTATATAGCGCCCACAACCGATGCGACTATCGCTATAATGCACATATTATGTATGGTTCGTTATCTGAGGTAGACACATGGCAGACAATCGTGCCGAAAAACCTGGACTCATCGCCCGCTTGGGTATCGTTCAAGCAACACCTGCATGGGGCTATACTGAAGCGGGTATGGCACTCGCTGTTTTGCTGATTGGCATGCTCATTATCGGCAGTGGCATCACGGTCACCGTTGCAAGCAATAGCGCCAATCCTGACCCGCTCTCATTTGTTATCGGCTGGCTCGTTGGCTTAACCATCGTCATCGCTTTTGTGCTGATTCGCTGGCGGAGCGATGCCCAACAATTCGCCCAATTATGGTCACAAAATGAACGCTGGCATCCATTTTTGGGGATTCTCGTCGGCATCGCAGGAACGTTCACAGCAGCCGTTATCGTTGGCATTGGCAGTACCGATTTTCTCATCCCTTTGCATATCAATGGCGTGGACGAGAGCAATGTCGGTGTGCTTTTGCTAGTGTGTGCTTTTACGATGCTCGTATTGCCCTTTGCAGAAGGCTTGGTATTTTTTGGCATCGTCCAACCGCGCTTGCGTGCTTCTCTCAGTGGATGGGTAGGCTTACTGACGACTATTTTGCTCTACACCCTCACCTACTTCATGATTTACGGCGCAGGCTATCAAGGTGGCACGGCACTGTGGTATGGCGTGGTCTATCCAGCGATTATCGGCTTTACATTGGGTGCAGTGCGCGTGTGGAGTGGCTCGACAGTCACGACGGTACTGGCGGGGGTTGGTGTCGGTATCAGTGTGATGGTCATGCTGTTGGTGCTGTAGCACATAACAGCATCAAAACACATACAACCATGCCCTTACTTGACATTACTAAGGACACCTAATAATCTTGAGTTTGCAACTCATTGTCAAGTGATTTATGCAGGCTTACATATCGTGAAATCCAGTGTCAAATGCGTAGATGAACGCACACAAACCTATCTTGCCAGCTATATCGGGCGTTCTGATAGAGTCGCATTGTTGAACTTAACCCGCGAGGCACTTGCGAAAAACCCTCGTTATCTCATCTGGGATCCAACCGATATCATGCTCGCACCCATGGAAGCTGTGTCTTTTGCAGATAGTCCACCAACACGTCAGGAACTATACACGCTTCTCCATGACGCCTTGTCGCATGGCGATTTGCATTATTTTATTGTGATACAAAAGAACGAAAATCCCTATTTTGAGCGCATTGAAGCGATGTTAGCTGAATTAGGTGTCGCAGAAAGCCTCATCTTCGTTCAAGACCAAGAAGCTGCCCTAAATTTCGTCAAATCCTGCGATACATACGCTCAAGATTGACGTTTTTGCGCTTGGCGTGCTTCGTCTTCCACTAATTCAATCGACGCGGCAATCGTCGCATCTGGCTTCAAGCCTTTAGGCATCTCAAAAATAGCAGAGTTGCTGATTTTCATCTCGCCCATATCAATCTTGACCATCCCGACCTGCGCTTTTTCGACAGCTTGCAAAGACAATATACGCTCACTCAGTTGGTTTTTCTCTGCGGGACGCGCCACAATGCACAATGTTAGCGCAGGGGTTGGTTTGCCAGCGACCACAATATCATCATCACGCACAGGTGGTACAAAATAACGCCAGCCGTGTCGCTCTGTGACCATCCCCGTCGTCACACTCGATGCCAAGCGGTCACGGTCAGCACTGCTCAAAATGCCACTCACGTTGACAGCATGGTAGCCCATACCATCTAGCACCAAAAGCGTACTGCGTCCTTTGGTCGCCTCACAATGCCACACACTCTCATCACACGATGCGCCTAAATCTAGCACCAATGCCTTTGTGTCATGTTCGGCTTTCAATTGCATGATAAACGTATGCAAGCGCGGGAGCAAAGCAAAATCCCCGCGCAAGCCATACGTATACAGTACCGTCAGTGAATCCATAAATTAGCTATTTTGCTTCTCGATAGCCGCCGTCAAATCGTTGATAGCATCCAGCAATTTTTCTTCTGTGGTAGGTTCGGCTGGGGCTTCTTCTTCTGGCTCATCTTCAAAACGTGCCATCGTATTATTGACGAAACGCACGAGCATGAACACCACAAAGGCGATAATGATAAATTCAATCAGCGCATTGATGAACAAGCCAATATTAATCGTCACCGCTTCAGTATCTGCCGTTGCTTCTTGGAGTGTGATAACGATATTCGAGAAGTCAACACCACCCACCAGCAAACCAATCGGAGGCATGATGAGGTCATTCACAACCGAATTGACAATCGCCGTAAAAGCCGCGCCGATGATGATACCGACAGCCAGCTCAATGACATTGCCCCGCATGATAAATGTCTGAAATTCTTTTAACATAACTTACCCCTCTACATTTTTGTAACGTATATATAATGGAAAACCCTGTGCGCCATTATACATAACAGCTTTTGTTACGCAAGCAAAAAGAGTACAGAGAACCTGTACTCTTAATTGTGTTATATCCATCTATAGTTAAAGCTATTAACGATGTGCTATTTATTCTTCCATTCAGGGTCACGTTTTTCTATGAACGCTGCCATACCTTCAGCTTTGTCTTCTGTGCCAAATGCGAGGAAGAAATTCTTCTTCTCGAATGCCAAGCCCTCTGTCAGTGTCGCTTCGTAGGTTTTGTTGATGGCATCTTTCGTCAGTTGAATAGCAATTTGTGATTTCGAGGCGACTTTCTGCGCGAGTTTTACCGCTTCCTCAAAGTACAGTTCCGGCGCAGCAACGCGGTTTACTAGCCCATACGCCATGGCTTCTTGTGCGGATAGCTTACGGTCAGTGAGCATGATTTCCATAGCAAGTGCTTTGCCTACAGCGCGGGTCAGACGTTGTGTACCACCCCCACCTGGCAAAATCCCCAAGTTAATTTCCGGCTGACCAAAAACAGCTGTCTCACTAGCGACAATCATATCGCACGCCATAGATAGCTCACAGCCACCTCCCAGCGCATAGCCACTGACTGCCGCAATAATCGGTTTCTTGTAAGCGGTCATATCAAAATTATCGCTGACACTCCCGCCTTTGAGGAAATCGACATAAGTCTGACCGGACATCTCTTTGATGTCCGCCCCAGCCGCAAAGGCACGGTCACTACCCGTCACAATCATACAGCCGATAGCGGGGTCGTTATCAAATTCAGCGAGGGCGGCGTGCATCTCGGTCATCAGCGCGTTATTGAGTGCATTCAAGGCTTTCGGACGGTTCAAGCGCACCACACCCACACCCTCCTCAGGCGTTTCTACTAAAATATTTTCGTACTCAGGCATGAAAAATAGCTCCTAAAAATGGGATAATTAAATCTGTATTCGATTGCGATTTTACCACATATTGAGCGCGGTACGTACGAAAACGAGGCAAAATCAATGATACGAATGCAGGGTAATTTTGAGGTGTGGCGCATACTGATAAAGCAACTGTCCAAATGCCCTAGACCGGAGTTTCTTTTCCAAACGCTCGTGTTCGTCAGTAATCTCCAATGTAGCCATAGGTGGTACATACACACAATCATTAGTAGGAATGAACTTTATCGGCTCAGTGGGTGTCCATAGTCGCCAGCGTCTGCCATGAATTGTAGGTGCGATAGCCTTGTACAGAAAAATACCATTCGAGCCATACCGATACCCGAAATAGAGAACATCGCTCCACGGCGCAAAGATAGATGTTCCCTTGAAATGATATTCAATGCCTTTTTGATACAAGATAATTTTGGATGTATGCCTACCTCCTAAAAACCAAAGGGTACTCGCTCCGCCAGCAATCAAAGGAAACATGAACAAGAACCCTGCACCTGCATACACCGGAAAAACATCAAGCCATATATAAATGATAGCTAAAAGCGAAAGCCCAATCGGCACAGCACGTAAGACCCATTTCGCCTTGTAAACAGCAATTACTTCACCATAGGGTTCAGACATCGCGTGAGTTCGCTTTTCGTGTTGCTGTCTCCTCATCAAACAAATGGGGCGCATATTCGTAAACGTACTGACCAAATTCTGTTTCTCGGAGGGCTTCAAGGTCAACAACAGGAGGTGTTTTGCGACGTACTTTGGTAATTTCGACATAATCTGTCAATGGAATGAATTTCTCCGTTTGTGTGCTATTTTCCGGTGCTTGTGCAAAGATACCTAGCGCGTAAGTCAGCCCATCCCACTCTCTACCAAAATGTGTCATATCCTCCCATGCCGTGAAGTTACGCTCATTGCGCATCCCTTTTTGACCACCCATATAATAAGCAAGTCCATCGTTATATAAGCGATATTCTGACCAAAACCACATATATGCACCAAAGCCAACAGCAAGAATAAAAAATAATGCGGTGATCATTATCGTAATAGCCAGCAAACGTGGCTCACCTGCGATTTGTTCACACACCAGTGATGACAACTCCAGAACACCAAATACCAGCACGAATGGGCATAGCACTAAGTAAAGTTGTCGCATTTTCCAATCAAATTTGTACGTGGCAATATGTTTACGCTTAGATTTTTCCATCGTCACACCTTATTTTTCTCTGTAGTAACGGCAACATCATCAAACAAGTGAGGTGCATATTCGTAAACATGCTGACCAAAGTCAGTCTTGAGGACGGCTTGTGCATCTAATCGCCTAGAGAAAAAAGAGCGCGGAATATGGACACAGTATCCACTAACAATAAAACGTGTGCGTTTGCCAAACAGGATGCGTGCGACTAACGATTGTGGGGCTGGCATAACAGGTTTATGTAAAAGAATACCTGTCGAATCTGCTCGTGTACGCGGAGATAACGGAAACGTGAAACCAAATTGCTTCGTGTTTTCCCATGTTGTGAATACCGTTACGCCTATACATTGGACTGCAAAGCCATCTTGATACAACACTAAGCGCGAGAAGCCTGTTTCGATAAGTTTCCAGAATAAAATATAAGAGAAAAAGATCGTCGCCAAGCCCATAACGATTGTAATAGGCACAAGCCCTATCTCAAGCAGAAAAACACTCGTTACGCCTACAAAACCAACAATACATGCGACGGACATACTTACATGGAGCATCCGCAACCATAGCGGCGCTTGGTAAATTACAACAGGTTTGCGCTTATCTTTTTGCATCCTCATGCCTTATTTTTCATAGCCGTTTCACCGTCGTCATACCCCCTAGACGCATAATAATCATCGTAGTTCACGGTATCATGTAAATCATTTTTGGGCTTGTAGACATCAAAATCTACATCTTTGAATAGATGCGGAGCAAGCGCATAGACATCGCGCCCGAAATCGCTATTCAAGACTTTTTCGGTGTCAATTTGGCGATTGAACAGCGCCCATGTACGCGGTAAATGTGTGTATTGCCCGATGGGGATGAACTTGGTTTGCCAGCCAAACATCAGTCTATCGACCAAACCGCGTGCTTCTGGTTTGACATGTTCGTGCAAGAAAATACCACGTCTCGTATTTCTGCCACTGCCTTTCATACCAAAATGACTGACATTCTCCCAAGGCGTGAACACTTTCGCGCCCCCGCGTTGTAGCTCAATGCCTTCTTCGTAGAGCGTAATTTGCGATTGTGTCGTGAAGATAACACCCCACCACAAAAACAGCGCATCAAAGAGCAATAGCAACGCCATCATGCCTATCGGGAAGCCTGTCTCCTGTGGGCTTGCCATCACCGTGCGAAATAAAAATAGGTGTATCCCTGCAATGAACAACGCCATCAACAAAATAAAACTACGAGTATACCCCTTTGGACGATGCACAGAAATCCGCTTGCGTTTCATAAAGTAATTCCTTCGTCTATAGAAAACCCTATATTCAGTATACGCGCTCTCTATGAAGAAATTCCCCGAATAATTGGGGGTCAACAATCACATTAAAACAAAAATGTGATTGGCACTGAGGAAACAAGGAATTACCATAACACCCGCTAGACACCTTAGTGCTGCTACCTTTCGGTCCTGACACGATTCGGAGGTTTGCGCCGTATGGGTCCCTTGCTCCATCACTGACAACCACATGATTGTTGTACTTCGCAAGTATGTTAAGAGTATAACGGGTGCAAAAACAGATTTCAATAGTTAGCAAACGCTTCTTGTACGCTTCTTATATATCGTTGACGCAACAGCAGTTCTTGCGCGACAATCAGCCTCTATCTACAAAAATGTACGCAAAATAGAAAGATGACTACCATGCGTCTCTTCATGATTGTAGCGATTTCGCTGGCTCTCCTCAGTGTAGGTATGCTGACCGTAGCACAAGATAACGGACCGCTGATTCAAAACGGACACGATGGCTTAGATGAATTTTCATCAGTGATTACCAACCCAACATTTGAAGGCGAAGCAACCATTATCAATGTAAATGGTCGCTATATTGATGTACCGCCCGGCTGGAGCTTCACAGGTAATCCTGAAGTAGGAGGCTTGCCACCTTTCGTTGTTGATACACCCGAACAAGATTATGAATTTGTCTGGGAATGGATTAACGGCTCGGCAGGCTTTGCCCAAGACGGCATTCAGCTATTCGGCAACCAACGCTATGCTATCCAAGTCGATTACCTGACGAATTTGTACTATACATCGCGGGATTTGCCCTTTGTGCCATCCGATTTTCAGGTATATGCTCGCTTGTATACAGCCAATGGCGGTATGCAAGCACTCCCCCCTATCAGCATGACAGGCTTGGCGGAACAGCAAAATGTCGAATGGGTGATTGAATCCACTAGCAATCCCTATCCCTTTGTACGCCTTGAAGTGCGCTTTGATGTGGAATGGCCCACCTTTCGCGGGTCAGTGTATTTACAACGTGCCGATATTGTGACTGTGCCAGACGACTACCGCCAGAATTTCGTGGTCAATTTTGAATGATGCGCGAACGCAGATTATAATTGCAACCTATGTACAGGCGAGACATATACGGTACAACTATGGGATAGTGTGGTCGTCATTTTATTATCGCGGACAACATAGATGTTGTCCCTACAGAACCTCTATGAATTGTAGGGACGCGATCTATCGCGTCCGCGTTTCACCAAATCACGGCATCGACGATTTTATGTGGTGCTACCACACACTCTCTCACTCATTTTTTACAAAGCAAAGGATTAGCTTTCATGCTCAAAGAATTGAATGTCAGTGACGACGCCGCGTGGAAAAAACGCTTTCGGACAACCAAACTCGGTTGGTCTGCGGTGGCAACGCAAAACCCTGAACGCGGGTTAGTGTGTACCAATCGAGATGGCACATTTCAGTTGTATGCGTGGGATGTGGCATCCGGCAACCTGACACAACTCACGCATCATAGTGGCGGGGTCGTGATGGGTATCATCTCCGCTGATGGCGAGCATGTCTATTATCTCGATGATAAAGAAGGCAATGAAATCGGTCATTTTGTGCGGGTGCCCTTTGCAGGGGGAGCGCCTGTAGACATCACGCCAGATATGCCAGACTATGCCTCGTTTTATATCACCGAATCGCACAGTGGCAATCGTGTCGGCTTTATGGCGGCAGCGCAAGCATGGGGTTTCCGTGTTTATGTGCTAGATAAAACCAATGACAAGATTCTGTTCACCTATGAAAGCCAAGCAATGTCAGTGGGTCCGAATTTGTCGCATGATGGCGAGATAGCAGTCATTGCGACCAACGAAAAATCAGGCAGTACCGATATGATGCTCGAAGCATATGATGTCGATAGCGGGAAAAAGCTCGGTGAACTCTATGATGGCGATGGCATCAGCGTAGAGCCAATTGGCTTTGTTCCGCGTGCAGGCGATATGCGCTATCTAGCGACGACCACACAAACAGGCTTTGCACGTCCCGTCATCTGGCATCCACGCACAGGCGAACGCCAAGATATTGCTTTGCCTGATTTAGAAGGTGAAATAACACCTTGGGATTGGACAGAAGACGGTAGCACCATACTTCTGCGACAGGTGCATCAAGCACAGCATCAGCTTTATCTCTATAACATCGACACAGCAACCCTAAGCAAGCTAGAACACCCTGCCGGCACAATCGGCGGCGGCTATTTCACGCATGCAGGCGAGATTTACATCAACATGCAAGATGCTCAACAACCCAATCGGCTGGTAGCGTTTGATATGGACGGGCAATCAAAAGGCGTGGTGTTGGCATCCGACGATGATGCGCCTAAATCAACCGCGTGGCAATCGGTAACATTTAATTCTGCCGATGGCACGCCGATTCAAGCATGGTTAGTAACACCCGACGATGGCAACGCCCCCTACCCTACGATTTTACACACACATGGCGGACCCACTGCGGTCATGACGAATATGTATCATGCTGGGATTCAAGCATGGGTCGATCATGGTTTTGCAGTGATGAGCGTGAATTATCGAGGGAGTGTGACGTTCGGCAAAGATTTCGAGAAGTCGATTTTGGGCAATTTAGGCGACCTTGAAGTACAAGACATCGAAGCGGCAGTGCAATGGCTGATTGATGAAGGCGTAGCGCATCCCGATATGATTTTAAAAACGGGTGGTTCGTATGGGGGCTATTTGACCTTACAATCGCTCGGAAAATTGCCTCATCTATGGGCAGGGGGCATGGCAGTGGTTGCTATCGCGGATTGGACACTGATGTATGAAGACCAAGCCGAAACCTTACGTGGCTATCAACGCTCACTCTTTGGTGGCACACCGGACGACATGCCCGAACAAATGGCAAAATCTTCGCCTATTACCTATGCCGAACAGGTGAAAGCGCCCATACAAATTATTCAAGGCGAAAACGATACGCGCTGCCCCTCACGGCAGATGCACGCTTACGAAGAGAAGATGAATACGCTCGGCAAGCATATTGAGATGGAATGGTTCAACGCGGGGCATGGCTCACGCGAGAAAGAGATGTCCGTGCGTCATCAGGAGTTACAACTCCGATTTGCGTATCGGGTGTTGGGATAAAACAGTGCTGAGTTATGAGTGCTGAGTACTGAGTTTTCTGTACTTTAAATTGGAGACGATGCAGGCATCATCCCCACAGCAAGCTATGGGGTTTTCTGTCACTTTTCTATAAACCAACAAAATGTAGGGACTGGGCTTGCCCTGTCCGTTATTTGCGTATCAGTTTTTAAACCGCATAATTCCATCACATCAGCGCCTTGCTTGATATAAGCATTTCTTAGGTATCGAATAGTAGATATGTATATCTCTGTATTCAGGCATGCTACTCCTGTATAATGTCTATCTGACATATTCAACGGAGCTATCCATGCAACCACCGATGCCAGAAACTGAAACCGAACAAACCGACCAGCCTGAGCAGAGCGAAGTTGATTCTCAGCCACAGATGCCGATACCGGATGGTTGGGTAGAACGCTTACAGTGGCTCATCAATAACCCAAACCGTGAGGCATTAGCGGCAGTCATCACAGCACCACATTACGACCCGCGTGAGGCGTATATGTGGGTGTTTTTGGGGGGCGCAATTTACGGTATTCCGCTGTTGTTCAATGCGTTTAGCGCCGATATTCTGACGGTGTTGGCAATCTCTTTTTCTGTGGTTGGGATTGCGACAACGGTTGGCTTCATCGGGCAGAACTGGATTTTCCAGCGGATTGCGATGATTTATGGCGGTACGGCTGGTAGCTACGGGCGTGTACATGCCGGACGGGGCATTTTGTATCCGGTGGTGCTAGTGCTACAAGGGTTAGCAACCATTGTTCTGCTCATGAATGACACGATTGGCTCAGTCGTGCTGACAGTCGTCATCATGATTGATTTGCTACTGACAACTTTTGTCGTGCAACAGGTTAACGGGTTCAAGTGGGCAAAATCTATGCTGATGGTCGGCACAACTTACTTTGCTATCATCATTTTCAACAGCATTTTCATTGGAGCATAACATGGCAATCATGCGCTTGCACCACGCGAATATCAGTATCCCGCCGGATAGTGAAGCCGAAGCCCGTGCGTTCTATTGTGGTTTGCTAGGCTTACCGGAAATTGAAAAGCCGGATGCGCTCAAGCCCAACGGTGGTTTCTGGTTACGGTTAGGCAATTGTGATGTACACATTGGCACACAAGCTGATGTTGACCGTCATGCGCTCAAGACGCACCTTGCCTATGAAGTCGATGACCTCAGTGCGTGGCGTGAGAAGTTAGAATCTGCTGGCATCCCCACGAAAGACAACACGCCTATCCCCGATTTTGACCGTTTTGAAATCCGCGACCCCTTCGGCAACCGCATTGAATTTGTGCAACCGCGCACCTAGCAGTATCATGGCAGTAAAGAGACGCTGATTAGGTAAGCTCATGAGCAACGAACCCATTCTTGTCCGACCTGCTATGCAATACAAAGATAGCTTTATCGCCGCTGTGCGCGAATACGAGCGCGAGGGTGTGCGTCCTCCTTGGAATTACAGCATTCTCCAAGACCAATTCGACGAATACATAGATACCGTGCTGGCTGCCGAAACGCAACCATTAGCAGGCTATGTGCCACAATCTACGTTCTGGCTAGTAGTGAACAAGCAGTACGCTGGCACACTCGATATTCGCCATCATCTAACCCCTTCTTTGCGCAAATTTGGAGGGCATATTGGCTATCGTGTCCGCCCGACCATGCGCCGTAAAGGCTATGGTACGCTACAACTCAAATTGGCACTTCCGCATATATGGGCATTGGGCATTGAACGTGCGTTAGTCACTTGCGATGACGACAATGTTGGTAGTCAGAAAATCATTGAGGCGAACGGCGGAATTTTGCAAGATAAGCTCGATAATGGGCGCTCATCATTGACGCGCCGTTATTGGATTGATAAGCCCAAATCGTCTAACTGATTACATATTTGAGTCGTGGATGATACAGATGTGCCTTAATGCAGGGTTGGGCAACGACAACGATTGCAATCATGACAATCTTGATTTTGTTTCATCAGTCACAATATTGTATACAGAACTGTCAGGTTTTCAGATGCTATCCGCGCCAAAAAAACAACTTCTACGGTATCATGTGGTTGTATTGGTTATACTCTTCCGAATAATTAATTGAATAGAGGATAGTTATTGTGCAACGTTTAAGTGTATTAATAATCTGTTTTTTACTCGTGTTATCTGTATCAGCACAAGACGACGTTGTGATGCTAACAGTAGATACATCAGAAGTAATTGGTGAAGTGGGTGATTACGTGTATGGCGTTAATCATGGTCCTTGGGCAAACATCCCTGCAAACTGGATAGATAGAATGGATACTATCGGTGTTAATTTTATCCGCTTTCCTGGGGGTAATTGGGGCGATGAGAATAGCATTCAGAGTTATCATCTACGCGATATCATGTTCTGGGCAGAACGCATGGGCGATGTCGAAGTGAGCATCAGTGTCAATTTAGAGCGTGGTACACCCGAAGAAGCCGCAGATACCGTCCGTATGGTCATAGAGAACGATTTTGATATTACATATTGGAGCATCGGCAATGAACCGAATCTATTTGAGGATTATTCAACCGAACAGCACAATCGTGAATGGCGTGAATTTGCAGAAGCCATGCTTGCTGTTGACCCCGATATTCAATTTATAGGACCTGATATTTCACAGTATCAAGGTAATCCGACAGTTGACCCTAAAGATGATGAAGGCTTACTCTATTTAGACGAATTTTTACGCGCAAATGGGGATATGGTCGATATTGTGTCGGTTCACCGCTATCCTTTCCCATCTAGCATGACGGGTGATGTTGCCACCATTCCAGACATCCGCGAAAACACACGCGAATGGGAAACAATCATTCCGACACTCCATGAAACCGTACTCGCATTAACGGGCGAAGCAAAGCCCATCGCGGTTACTGAAATTAATACGCATTGGAGTAGTGCAATGGGTTTCGATGCTGCACCCGATTCACACTATAACGCGATTTGGTGGGCAGATGTTCTCGGACAAATGATTGTTGGCGATGTTTTCATGGTCAATTACTTTACTCTACAATCAGGGAATAGTATCGGAGGCTATGGATTATTGGCACGCCGAGAAGCCCGTCCGACATTTTACACCTATCAAATGTATCAACACTTTGGCAACCAACTTTTGAATGCCTCATCTGATGATGAAGATGTCTCTATCTTTGCATCCTTCGATGCAGATAATAATCTAACATTGATTGTGGTCAATTTAGAAGAAGAAGCACGCACAGTTAACTTCGATTTGGGAGACTTTGAAGCATCTTCAACTGAACACTGGCTATTCGACCTAGAAACAAATGCTGAATTGCAGGGAACACTTGATATTACTGAAAGTCTGACGCTCTCACCACAGTCAATTACTGCACTCGTCATTGCAGGGTCATAATGTCCCAAGCAAGCCCAAAATACGACTATTATTTACAGATTCGTATTGAAACCTCCCCTTGAGAAGGGATTCAGGGGGTCAGACAAGATAATAGGATAAGGCATTCCTTAATTTGCCGAAAAATCTCTTAACTTTACAGGCATGGGACTGGGCTTGCCCTGTCCGTTTTCACCGTGCTAATTGTTTAAACAACATAAATCCGCCTAGCGCAAAACAAAGAAACAACTAGCTACGTACTTCAGTGCGTAGCGCAAGCCGATTGTACGTTTGTTAGAGAGAGAACCCTAGATGGCAGAGCGAAAATTCCCACCAGAAGGCTATGTCCCCACGCGCTCAACAATTGAGGGTGTGATGGTGTTCATGCCGAAACCTGAAATTGACGACTATGAAAAACAGATTGCCTTTGCGTGTCCCAACTGCGGAGGTGTGCAAGCGTATAGCGTCAGTGATGGAGGCTTGTCCTGTACATCATGCGGGTATTATCAGCCACCGACAGGCATGCGTGTGGGGCGCAGTGCTTCTACCAATGAATTTATCACGCAAGAATCGCAACAGCGCAAAGAAGCACGGTTGGCACGTCAACTAGGCACGACTGGAGCAGCTGGTGCTGTTGGCGCAACAGGCGCTTCTGCACAATCAGCAGACGAAAGCACAAGCGGAAACGTACCTATCGCTGATGAGTACGATTGGGGCGAGGAACGGCGCGAACTGGAATGTGAAAATTGTGGCGCGAGTATCTTGCTTGACCCCAAATCGTTGACGCATGTCTGCCCATTTTGTGGCTCACAGCGCGTAGTCCAGCATGCTTTTGATTACGATAAAATGCGTCCACGTTATCTCGTGCCGTTTAAAGTAGATGACCGACAGGCACTGACCGTCATACGCGAATGGCTAGGTAGCAGTTGGATGACACCCGCTGACTTGCAAGAACGCGCTGGATTAGACGATCTAACAGGCATTTATCTGCCCTTCTGGACATTTTCTTCGCTATGTTCAGCAGCATGGCGGGCGCAAGTCGGTAAAACGCGCAGGGTTCGGCGCAACGGCAAAATGGTTTCAGAAACAGTCTGGCAATGGGAAAGCGGCACAGTGCGCAAGCAAATAAACGATTTGCTCGTGCCAGGCACATCCAAGCTCAATAATCGCTTGCTCAATGATGTGACACAATTCAGCATGCGTGGCTTAGTCGAATATGACCCCTCGTATCTGGCTGGCTTCAACGCGCAAACATATGATGTGGAGCGCGATATTGCGTGGCAACGCGGACGCGAATTGATGCGCGATGCGACCAAACAAGCCTGCTATAGCGATGCCAGTTCAAGCAAAATCCGTAATTTCAGCATGAACCTCGATTATTCTGGCGAGACATGGCGCTATATTTTACTGCCCGTCTATCTGACCACCTATCGCTATCAGCAAGATACCTACAGCGTGATGGTCAACGGGCAGGTCGGGCAAATCAGTGGGCAACGCCCTGTCGATTGGCGCAAGGTCGGCGCGGCGATGGCGGCGTGTTTTATCCCAGCCGTGTTGATTACACTGGTGATTATTTTCTTCATGGAAGGCGAAGAAGCACAAGATACACTCTTGTTTGCAGCAGTCGCAGGTGGGGTAGGCTTGCTGGCGGCAGTATTCCTTGTCCGCTCGGCACTTAACGTTCGGAAGGCAGATTAAGATGACAACACCACAAACAAACGCTGAAATCACCGAAAAATGGGGACGCCCTCTCGTGGCGCTGGTGTGCGATACCTGCGATTGGAATTACTTAGTCGCGTCGTTACCTTCTCGGATGCAATGTCCGCATTGCTTCACAGGGACGCTAGAAACATTCGAGCTTGATGCCGATAAGTTCCCGACCGTTGCGCCACCGGAAGAAATTTTACCCTTTCGTGTATCGAAGCCAGATATACCCAAATTGCTCCCGCGTTTTGTAGAAGATATTCCCTTCCCTAGCCTCGACCTTAACCCGATAACCTTTAATCAACGGGCGCGGAAAGTCTATTTACCAATTTGGTTGGTGGATGGCACAGTCAAAGCACAATGGCAAGTTGAGGTTGGCTATCCGTATCAGGTAGAGAGTTACGAAAGTCGCTATAGCAACGGACAATGGCAATCGCGTCAGGTGAAAGAGACACGCACCGAATGGGAAAAACGGGTTGGGCAATTACGACGCTCCTACGATAACGTGACCGCACCCGCACTCGATGAACACAATACATTGGTGCAATATCTAGGGACGTTTAACGAAGTGCCGATTAGAGCGTATACGCCCGATAGCATTGATGGCGTGTTCGTGCGTTTGCCAAACCGTAGCCCAGAAGATGTCTTGCCCTATGCCCAAGAAGGCTTTCGAGAACGTGCCGAAGTTGATATTAAAGATGCCACAGAGGCGAGTTCATTACGCGGATTCCAGTGGCAAGCAGGCTATCAAAATCTGCATTGGACAAAACGCTTGATTCCTGTCGTCATGAGTTACTATCTCGATGATGACAAACAAGCCCGTATGGTACTCATCAACGCCGTGACCGGACATATCGCTGGCGAGAAACGCGCCTCTATGCGACGGGCGCGACGCTTTACATTCATTGGTTTTGCGATTGCGGCGCTCATTGCATCCGTTGCTATTAGCATCATTCTGGCTGACCCCACGCTAGATGACATCGCAGCACTCTTGGCATTAGTGGCGTCTGGCGTTGGTTTTGGGGCGCTGATTCCTGCCTTTCGTGTGTGGCGCTTCAATGACGCACAAGAAAAATGGGGGACGTACAGTTAGTTTTCAGTGATCCGTTTCCAAATGTTCAAATCGTTTGTTAGATATATCAGCTATCATGGCTTGCTAACACCCCACGCTCGGCAGATAGCGTGTTCGCTTTTTGCTAATGAACGTTATAATATTCCGAACTTTTCGTAACGTGGCACGCAATATATGTATATTCCCGAAACGCCCTACCAAGATGACGATACACAACCCAATCCCGCATTATCTGAACGGACGACTGTCCCAAACAAGCAGACTATTCAACGGGATAAACGTTCTGTGTGGCTATGGCTGGGCTTAGTTGTATTCGCAACTGCCTCATTATTGATGACACTTGGCTTGACCATTGGGCGTAACCCAGCACCCGAAGTACGCATCGAACCCATCGAGGTCAGTTTGCGCGTAGCAGGCGAACAGAGCGACATCAGCACAACGGCACTCACAGTAGAAAATTTGTTAGCAGAGCAAAATGTGACGCTCGGTGATAACGATGCCGTTGCCCCTGACGCGAACACACCGCTTGATGAAGGGATGATAGTCACCGTTGCCCGCGCCCGTACCGTGACACTCACGATAGATGGCGATACTCAGATATTGCTCACACCCCTCGAAGCGCCCCAAGCTATTCTCGATACACAGGGCATCATTCTCAGTGATACTGACCGTGTGTGGCTCGATGGCACATCCGTCACGGAAGCTGATATAGCTGTTTGGCCCGTCCCTGTCGATGAAATCGAGATTCAGAGTGCCTACACAGTCACGATTGTCGATGGCGACACCGAAACAACGGTCACAACAATCGGATTAACTGTCGGTGATGCACTATTTGATGCTGGCATCACCGTCTTCTTGACAGACACGGTAGACCCTAGCGTAGAAACCAATCTCACAGCCGATGTAACCGTCACCATTGAACGCGCCTTACCTGTGACTATCAACGTGGATGACACAACAATAGACACCCGCGTACAAGGCGATACTGTTGCGGATGCGCTCAGTGAAGCAGGGATTGCACTGGTTGGCTTGGATTACACGATTCCCGCCGAGACAGATACCGTCACCGCAGAGATGACGATTAACGTCCTGCGCGTCAGCGAATCGCTCGAAACCACTGATACGACACTGCCGTATCAAACGGTCTACCAAGCCGATGCCACCATGAACCTTGATAGTCGCGCTATCGTCCAAGCCGGACAAGCCGGAGTCGAACGACTGACAGAGCGGGTGCGCTTTGAAAATGGGCTAGAAGTCGCCCGTGAGCCGATTAGCACCGAAGTTGTCACAGAAATACAAAATGAGGTTGTCTCTTATGGGACAAATGTCGTGCTACGCAACGTGGAAACCCCCGAAGGCACACGGCAATATTGGCGCGTGATTCGTGCCTATGCGACCAGCTATCATCCCGAAGCACTCGGAGGCGATAGCACAACGTCAATTGGTGAGACATTACGATTCGGCATCATAGCATCTAACCCAGACATCATTCCCTATCGCACGAATTTATTTGTACCAGGCTACGGCGTCGGTATGATGGCAGATACAGGGGGCGCACGCAGTTCACCGTATTGGGTCGATTTGGGATACAGCGATGAGGATTGGGTGGGTTGGAGTCAGTACGTGGATGTCTATTTGCTCGCGCCTGTGCCAGCAGAAATTGATTATTTACTACCAAATTTCCGTCCGATGCGTGGCTTGCCGGATAATAGCTAAGTAATCTATTGCGTTCTAATTTGTAGGGGCGTTGCTGTGTTTGCGCCCGTTTAAGACGACGTGCATTTCTCAAATGAATACTTTGCGACTTCCGCACAAAAAAACACACTCGCAAGCGAGCATGTCTCTTTCATCTTTTTAACAAACCAACTTCGGATGGACTTATCACTTCACAAAATGCTTTGTTTATATATGCCGTGATGAACCACGCGAGTGGCTTGTTTTAGCAGGCAACTAAGCCTACGGATTCAGTATGCTATGGATGGCGGTTCAGGTGTAATATTGATTGCGCTGGCTGGGAATCTGACCGTTTTCATAGCTGTCACGGTCTTCATTTTCCAGCAAATCGTTGAACCATTCTGATACTGACTCGACAAGTGATCGTAAGGATTGCACAAAGTTAGCCACGTTGTACCACCTATCTAAATATTATTTAGGTATATTGTACAACATAATGCCGAATTTAATTGTAAATAAGACATGAAAGTTTGTTTATATAGCTTCATACTATCACGGTGAAGACAACGCGAGTAAGCCTTCTGTGTTGCTGGTGATGTATAAAATACCATCAACAAACACCGGATGCCCACTGCGCCAATCCCCTTCACGCCCTGTTTGATAACGCCAGAGTTCCTCGCCAGTGTTTGCATCTAGCCCAAACATCAACCCGCCCTCTTCACTCAGCGCATAAACCACATCGCCAACGACTGTCGCTGATGAATACGCCGGATTGCCCAATTCGACTGTCCATTGCACCGCACCATCGCCAATATCCAGCGCGTGCAACGTGCCTTCTAGACCGAAAACATAGACACTCGTTTCTGTTACGGATGCCGACGCATAAATCCGCCCATCCTCTAAATCCGTTGCCCAAATTTCATCGCCTGTGCTGGCATCCAATGCATACATGATGCCATTCCCTGCGCCGATATACACAACATCATCACGCACGGCTGGCGACGCATCCACCGGACTCGTTGACCCCGTTTCAACAGTCCAGATGATAGACCCATCTTCAGTACCCAGCGCCAAAATATTCCCATTTCGATTGCCAACATACAGCACATTTTCTACGAGCGCAGGGGATGACCATACTTGCCCGCCTGTATCTGTCGCCCATATTTCTGCGCCATCCTCTAGTGCAAGTGCATACACACGGTTATCACGCGAGCCAATATATATCGCATCTTCACCCAGCACAGGTGACGAGTACACATCACCATCCGTTACGAATTGCCATAGTATGTCGCCTGTAAAGGCATGTAGCGCATAGACATTATCATCCAGCGACCCAACATACAGCACGCCATCCCGCGCCGCCGCTGTCGAGACAACTGATTCGCCAACTTCCAGCACCCATGCTGTGTCACCTGTTTCTGCATCTACGGCTGTAAACGTACCTGCTTCATTGCCAAAGTAAACCAGCCCTTCATACACAACAGGTGTCGTGCGCGACGGACGGGCAGAATCCACTTGCCATAGCTCAACAGGTGTCTCCCGTATTGGTTCTCCCTCATAAAACCCATTATTTGACGCATCCGCACGATAACTCGAAAATGGCATGTCGTCATCGTCCTGTGCCATGACCAACAAGCCACTGAATAGCAAAATGACTGATAAGAGCAAAATACGTTTAAACATAGTCACCATATTTTCTAGATTCACGATTTCAAAATTTTTGTCATTATTACCCAGCGCCGACGCTTGAAATCCGTCCAGCGCAACACAAGAAATTCACTAGCAATGTACTTCAAATCGGCGTTTTCACCGTCCTAATTCGTTCAACCAAACCCGCGCTTGACTGACGTTTGCTATCTTAACCACCGAGCATGAGCAAATAATGAAGTATAATCAACGGCATGATGATAGAATAAGTCAACAAAGTAAAATTAACTCGAACGATATAGAGGGCAATCGCGTTGAAGTTTCACACCGCAAAGACTTGAAGACTACAAAGACATAAAGTCAAAATGATTCGTTGGCAAAAATTGAATTTGCCTGACAAAACAGGGGTTTGTCACATAGAGATTTTCTCTGTGTCCTCTGTGCCTCTGTGGTTCAAAAGTTTTCTGTGTAATGCCATGCCCCTAGAACGGATACCATGCGCATCCCTACTCGCCTCATCTGGATAGCTTTGCTGGTGTTGTCTGCCTGTAATCTAGGGACGACAGCGCCATCCACAACTGAAACATCTGACCCCGTACCACAAGCCGATGGCGAACGCTTGGTCGTTGCGTGGGTAGATGCGGGCAACCTCATGGTATGGCAAACAGGCGATACGATTCCTAGACGCATTGCCAGTGGAGGCGTTGTACAGCCCTTCATTGCGCCCGATGGTGAGCATATCATTTTCACACGCGGGGCAAATGGCATCCAAGAAACGCTGTGGGTCGTGGATACTGATGGCACTGCCGAACAACAACTCGTCGGCGAGCGCCCCGCAATCTATACACCAGGTAGAGATGTCGTCGGAGATGTCGCATTTCTGGATACACAAACTGTCGTTTTCAACACCCTCACACAAGAGAATGTCTTTTATGTGCCACAAAATGACCTCTACCGTGTAGACATCATCACCCGCGAACTCTCGCTCATCAGCAATCCTGGCGATGGCGGACGCCTGACAATTAGCCCTGATAACATGCTTGTTGCAACAGCATATCATGGTACGTATAGTCGACAAGATGGCGCTCTGCGTATAGTAGACATCACCCAACCGACCAACATACAGCGCGATAATTTGCTATTTTTTGTTGGTGTGGCAACAGGCGCAGAATATAGCTTCTATCCGACCTTACACTGGACACCGGATAGCGAAGCTGTACTAGTGGCGATTCCTGATGCTGACCTCATCTACAGCGAAACATCGTCTGATGCACCCGCAACAACCCTATGGCGCATTCCCGTTAATGCCCCCAGTAGGCGCGACATCATCGGCACAATCGAAGCGAGTTTTTTCGGTTTACCACGCTGGTCAGCGGATACCAGCACAATGGTCTATCTACAACGTACTGCTGATAGCAATCAGGTGACAGCCTTTTTAGCAGATACCGACGGAAGCAACCAAGTAGCGATTTCCGGCGGGAGCATCGAGCAAATCACGCTCCCACAGTGGATAGCCGATACGAATCAAGTCTATTATGCCCAGCCCAGTAATACAGAAGATGGTACACAGCAATATTTCATTGCCAGCCGTGATGCACAAACTACCCCACTCTCCGACGAAGGCATCTATCGTTTAGAATTTGTCTCCGCGACACAGTACGTTTACGTCACACCAGGTAACGGACGCCTTGACATGCGCGTAGGCACAGTAAACGGCGACACAGCATTCATCGGTAGCCTGAACACCGTGCCAATTTTTGATGCGCGATTGGTCAATGACTAGTCAGCAAAATGAGGCAAAACCTCGTTCGCCATATTCGCAATGCCATCTATATCATCGTAGCCAATCCATTGGAGCATGATACGTTCCAAGCCTAAGTCAGACCATTTGCCAATGATGTCTACCATCTCCGCACCTGTGCCAATCACATAGCCGCTCGCCTGTAATTCTTCTTTGCTACGGCTACTATTTTCGAGTGCTTTTGCCACTGTCGCATCATCACCATAAATACAGCGAATCATCAGCGAACGTTTGACTGCGCCAGCATCCCGTCCTTGTTCTTCCAGATAGCCATTAAGTAGGTCATTGCGTTCTTGCCAGTCGTCATAACCCAAATAGACAGCATTCCATTCATCAGCATATTTTGCGGCGAGTGGTAGCGTCTTATTCGGACCATTCCCGCCAATCAGGATGCGTGTGTCAGTACGTTTCATAGAGATATGCGCGTCACTGAGCGAATAATGCTTGCCTTCGTAGCTGACAGCACCCTCTGTCCGCAATAAGCGCGTGACAATTTCTAACCCATCTTCCAAACGTTCATAGCGTTCGCTCAATGCAGGAAAATGAATGCCAAATGCTTCATGTTCGCGGTCTTGCCAACCTGTCCCCATGCCCAAAATCAAACGCCCCTCACTCAGCACATCTACCGACGCCGCATATTGCGCGAGCAGTCCCGGATGCCGAAATGTAATGGGTGTTACAAGGGGTCCAAATTCGATATTTTCAGTATTTGCCGCCGCATAGGTCAAGCTCGTCCAGAGTTCGAGCGCGTCTTTCACCTCACCTTGCGCATTCGTGAAGTGGTCACTGCGCCACACACTCTGATAGCCTGTTGTATCTGCTACTTCGAGGACATTTTTCCAGTGTTCCCAATTAAGCCCGTCCTGTCCTTCAAACATCAAACCAATTTGCATGTTAGTGTCTCCCTGTGCTTAATGAATCGTCAGGGAAATTTTATCTTATGCAGATGAGAGACAGGCAAATACACGATGCTATTTCCGTGCGATAATCATCGTCATATAGTTAAACAGCCACGGCAAAGTCACGCGCAAAGCATCACCCAAATTTTCTGCGAGGTCGTTCGTCTGATAGTAGCCATCACCTCTAAACAGCGAACCCAATCCCCAAAGCGTGAACGAATGCGAGGTCGGCACCGCTTTAATCACGTCAAAGCCAACAGCCGTCACTTCATGGATAAGTTGGTCGCGGGTATAGGTACTTTCATAGAAATCATCGTCAATCAATTGCTGACCCTGTTGCTCACGTTTCCATTGTGCCAAGCGCCACACAATATTCGGGTACGGAATCGTAATCACAGCCACCCCGCCAACTTTCAGCACGCGATAAGCCTCTGCTAAGGCATCGTGCATCCCATGTTCAAAATGTTCCAGCACCCCAAAAGACAAATACGCACCAACAGAATTATCTGCCATCGGCAAAGCATGCACATCACCCGCCGTCAACGCAAGGTCAGGCGTATGCGAACGGCTGGTATGCAAGGCATTCACCGCATAATCCACGCCGACCACGCTATAGCCCATCTCACGCAAAGGAATCAGCGCGGCACTCAACCCACTGCCCGCCTCTAGCACAATCTCATCTTTATTCAGGTACGGCAAATATTGATTGCGTGCGCGTACTGTCCGCCGATAATACGACGACTGTAACTCCACCTCAACCGAGGCACTATCCCAAATATTCTCCCACGCGACGCGGGTACTGTCATAACGATTATCTGTCATACTGTGCTATCTAACCCCAAAATTTAATGTATAACGAATGCAAAAAAACGCTGAATGTCTGCGAGACACAGACACAATAACTATCATTCCAACCCCTCTAGATGCCCCATCAAAGCACTCAACCGATGCGCATAGGTATGATGCGCCAACGCATGCTGACGTCCTGCCTCGGCAATACGTTCGCGTTCATCAGGATGCGCCAGATAATAGGCTACTTTATCGCGCAAATCTTTTTCATCTTGGAACGTCACCAGATGCTCGCCTTCAGTGAACCAGTCAGCAATACCAGGACGCTCGTCCACAATTTGAAACGTACCGACACCCGCCGTCTCAAATAAGCGCATATTACCCCCATACAGCATGAAATTCCCATGCACATTGAGGCTAATCTTTGCCGCCGACACCACATCCAGCATCGTACTACCCAGCGCACGCCCCCGATACTGCGCTTGCAAAATCGGGGGTACATCATGCACGCTCCAAATGCCTAAATCAACATCTTTTAGCGCCGCCAACGCCTCCACACGCTCACTATACAGATTCGCAGGCAACAACGTCCCGACAAATCCGACATCACAGGCATAATCCGGTTGTGTCTCTCGCGGATAGTGAAAATCAGGGTCAATCGCTACAAAGGGCAAACACACCATCTCGCGTGCGCCCAACTCGCGCCACTGTATCCCGTGATAAAAATCATTCGTCAGCACGAGGTCAAATAAGGGCGCGGCTTCCCGTTCAATCGGATGCGAGAACACAATCGGCGATGTCCCCGACGAAAATATCACCTTACAACCCAACTCAGCTTTGAGTGTCGCCAGCGTATCGGCATGGATAACACGGTTATCTCCTATTAGCCACAGATGCGTTGGCTGAAAACGTCGTGCCTGTGCAATCAAATTCGCATTCCGTTGACGCAAATCAGGGTTCAGCCGATACGGTAGCCGATGTGACGCCGCTTGCATGATACGCTTGACCGTGATGCGGTTCGTATACTGCTCAAACTTGAGCGTGCTTATATCCTGCGACCCAAAGCCCGACACATTCCGGTAAAATACATCTAGCGCGTGTCCCTGCTTGCGCAATGCTTTCTCCCAAAAATGAAACGCATAGCTCGTAGGAAAAAGCGGTTCAGGCTGATTATTTGCCTGTGCAGATGCCCGTTCACGCTGTAACGTTTCAGGGTGATGCAAACTCGCTATGAACAGAATACGCATCGTAGTCGCGCTCATGACGATAGCGCCACTTTTTCGCCACGTAACCGTTGCTTGAGCGCCATGCCCCAGCGCGTAGGGACAATCAACAAACGCAAAAACAGTGCGCCGAGTATGCCATAGTGCTTACGACAGAATACTATCAAATCATCAAAATATATCTGTGATGCCAACCGTTGCACTTGCTGAACACTCGCATGCTCATGATGCAACAGCAAAGCATCCGGCAAAAAATGTACCTCATGACCTGCATCTATCACCCGCCGACACAAATCATCTTCCACAAAATAAAGGCGCATTTGCGTATCGAAGCCACCATGTTCCTGATACACCGCACGTCGAAAGAGCATATTACTACCAGGTGCGACGTCGATTGATTTGATGCTATCGCGTTGCCAATTCCCATAAAACATCTCACCCCGACGCTTATCACGGTACTGCATAAAAATCGCCCCGGTGAGCGTATACCCCAGCAACAAATCAATATAGCGCGGTGTCCGCGAACACGTTTGCTGATACGTATAATCAGGAAATTGCATCAAGCAGGTGACAACACCGACTTGTGGGTTGGCTTCCAAATACGCGACCATCTTCTGCATCGTGTCCGGCTGGACAATCGTATCAGGATTCAATATCCACACGTACTTACCGGTTGCTGTCTCTGCCCCCAAATTATTGCCACCCGAAAACCATGTATTGCGTTGCGGGTCAACCAGCGTTATATCTGGTTCAAATTCGCGCACCATCTCCGCGCTACCATCGACACTACCATTATCAACGACGAGCGTTTCCACATCGAGACTGCCTTTGTGTTCCAAAATAGATTCAAGGCATTCGCGCAATTTCTCGCGGGTGTTGTAATTGACAATGACAATACTCAAGGTTGGCATAGCTGAATTGGCTCTTTCGTGCTTGGTCGCAGAAGATTATCCCCTGCGTAACAAATCGCCCGCATTATAGGTGACAGCCACAATCATTGTCTAGGTAAGCAAAAAATCACAGGACAACCCCATCCGAGAGCAATCCGTTTGCAGATTGTGATGATTGTACAGTATCCACAACAGCATCTCGTGCTACCCTGTATTATGATAAACATTATGGGATACCTATCAGCAAATGGGAACGGGGCGTTCAATAACATGGTTATGCAGTACGATGTCTTGCTGACAGATACCGGTAGCGACGATTTGTCCGTTGCACTCGCGGTCATGAATACCATCCAACAAGCCTTACCTTTAGCCGTCGTGGATGTGAACCAAGCACGCGATTGGTTGGCATATTGTCCGATATTGTTACGTCGTGGCATTGCAGGCGACGATGCGCGGGTGCTACAACAACGCTACGAGCAACTCGGTGGCGCGGTTGCCATTCTCCCTAGCAAACTATTCTTCCCATCCGATGCGCCCAATATCACCCGTTGGCGCAACGAGTGGTTCAGCGAACACTTAGTCGCCTTGCACGAACGTGTCTTATCCAATTGGGCATGGGATAGCAAAATTGACGAAGCATATCGCTTTAGCTACCTCCCAACATACGGCACAGATGTTACCTTGCGCGTCTGGACAGATAAAAACGGCATCCATGCCAGCGCACGTCGGAGCATCGGGCGCATTGGTCCATTACCCGGTCCCCCACGCGAAACAACCCAATGGCAACCGACTTCTGACCAATGGGCGCAAATCACAGATGCGATGAAAGAACATCGTTTTTGGGAAGCCGATAGCTGGGATACTGTGCCAGAAGGCTATACCATTGTCGGCACAAATCACTGGGTCATGGAAGGCATACGCGGGAAAAATTACAAAGTCCTCGTTGACCAAACACCCAACGAAGGTTCAGCACGCGAGGTTGGCTTACTTCTGGTCAATTTACTACCAGATGATTTTGCCAAACCACCATTAGAGTGATGACAGTTTTCAGTTACCGGAGAGTCACAAAAATACGGGTTCGTAGAGACGATGCCTGTATAGTCCCATAGATATCAAGTTAAGTTATAGTCATATAAGCTCAAAAATCGTTTTATACGGGCAACGTAATATCGTTGCCTGTTGATAAAAATATCATCATTCCAGCACACAACTAAGCAAGAAATAGCTACAAAAGTACCCTCCCTGACGCTTCGGGGAGGTGTCGCGTCAGCGACGGAGGGGGTCAGACAAGACAAGAGAATATGCCATCCGCGAATGAGCAAAAATCCCTTACATTCACAGACATTAGACGATTCTACATCGTCCATCATATCATCTAAGCATTATCCCAACAAAAACTCGCGCACAATCGCTTGATATTCGCTTGTCTGCTCAAACATCGGGAAATGCCCACAGTCATCAATGAGGCGATACGTGCCATCAGGTACGCCATCGGCTGTTACTTGCGCATCAGTCGGCGGGACAACATTATCCTGCGCACCAAAGAGTGCCATCGTTTTTGCCTGTATCTTGGGCAAGTGCGGACGGGCATCAAACGCTTCAATAGCGTTCATACCGTGCCACCATGTATGGCGCATCCCACGTCGATTAGCGTATTTGCGGTCAAGTTGCCAGTCATCAAAACGGTGCAACATGGCGTCCATATCATGAAACCATGACGCAAATTGAAATGCCGCGAAAGGCTTTAAGCCAACAGCCGTCGCACGCGAGAAGGCTTCAATTAGTGGAAAAAGACCGCTTTTCTGTCCAAAGTGAATCATGCGAAAAGTGGTTTGATTGACAAAGGGCGTCAGCTCTGCGCTGGCAACCCCACTAACAGAAATGAGCGTGTCTACCCGTTCCGGCGCAAGCATCGACCCAATGCACAGTGACGTTTGTCCGCCCATGCTATGCCCAATGAGTGAGAATTTGTCATAGCCAAGATGGTCAGCGAGTGCGACTACCCGTTCGCCTTGTGCGGGAATACTATAATCACCATCTGGCAAAATATCGCTATCGCCATGCCCTAGCAAATCAATTGCCACACAGTAAAAATCATCTTGCAGGACGGGTATGGTCGTGCGCCACACCACATGCGCTGATGTATACCCATGTATCATCAGCAAGAGTGGCTTATCCGGCGACCCAGCCGTGATGTAATGCAAGTTTGCGCCCGCATGTTCAAAAGTATGCGAGCGCGTTTTGACTGTCTTTGCCATGCCTATCGTCGCCCAAGCGATGCCAGCACGCCGTCGTATGCCGCTTGTGCCTCATCCGCGAATGGATAATCGTAGAACGCACTCCATGTCACAACGTATTCATAATCCAGCAAAGCATCCGACAAGCGACTTTGTGCTTCCAAAATTTGCCCACGCAAATACACACGACTACCCGTGACAGCACTTTCTAGCGCGATGTTTATCGTATCCAGCGCATTCGTCAATTGACGTTCTTCAAAGTAAGCCAACGCCAGTGTCTCTTGCGCGTTCGGAACAAACTCAGCCGATAAACCCGATGCCAACGCCCCTTCGAGCGGGTCAACAGCATCGCCATAGTTGCTATCAAATTCGCCTTCTTCGCTTGCGCGTGCTTGCGCGACCAATGCCAAGCCCTGATAGTACTGTATCAGCGATGTATCCACATCTGCTTCTTCATCGCTCAATAATTCTTCGGCATCCAGCAACACATCCTCGTAATTCCCTGCCGCAAAAGCACCTTGTAAACGTCGCACACGAATTTGTGGGTCATTGTCCGTCAGTTCGAGCGCTAAGGTATAATCTGCCGCCGACGCATCGAGATTCCCCTGTTGCACGTACAATTCCGCACGCGCCAGCAAATTCTCTAAGAAGAAGGGGTCATTCACATACGATTCGACATCGGTATCGCCTGCGACTGCCCGTGAATAAGCATTCAAAGCAAGGTCGAATTTACTCTCTGCTTCGCGTGCTTGCCCCAGCAAATAGAAACCTTGCAAACTGCCAGGATAGTACAGCAAATACTGTTGCGCATACAGTACACCCAAGCCCGGCTGGTCATTGTCGAGCGCCAATTCAGTCTGATAGATGAGTGCCTCTTCCAAGAAGGGGTCTAGCAACAGAACATCATTTAGCTCTTGGAAAGCCTCGCCTATCTGCCCATCCTGCACCAAAATCTGCACCCGTTGCATACGGAGTGCTGTGTTGTTATACAAAATTTGGTCTTCAAATTCCTGCTCAAAAGCAAGGTCAATCACTTCCAGAGCGCCGTCTATATCATTTTGGAGTGCATAACTGCGTGCCAGCAATGCGTAGCCTTCTGGATTCACCCTATCCGGCGAAATGCCCTGTTCAATACCAAGCGATAATTCCAATCTCTCTTGCGCATTAGAGATGAGCGTTGCCCTATCCCCGATGCCATTTTCGACTTCGTAAATATCCACCCGTGCATAAGCAATCAACAACAACGGCTGACTGCGGTCATACAAGCCAGGATCAGCTTCTTGGAACGTATCTTCCCAGTCTGTGAGTATCTGACGCGCTGTTTCGGGGTCATCGTTGAACAGATGCCACTGTGATAAGCGATAGAATGGCGGGAAACCACCAGAATCACGCTCAATCGCTACGGCATCATCTAAAATATCGCGTGCTTCATCGAGATTGCCATTTTCCATCAGTGCCAACGCAACATCAATATCCGGTGGCGCTTCTACTGGATAATACGGTTCTGTCGGGTCGGGTGGGAAATTAGGGTCATTGAAGCCCAAGGTTGCCCGCGCTTCTAAGGTCGCAGAAGCCGTTGCAGGTGGATTCGGTGTCTGTGATGGTGTATTGGTGACACCGGGCGTCGCAGTGGGCGTGTTGGTCGGCGTCGGGGAGGGTGTTGGCGATGCCCCCAACAAAATATATTGTGCTTGTGCGTTACTTGCCACAAAGCCCACCAAGCCAGCCGTGACAATCATAATCGCTACAAATGCCGCCGCACCCACTTGCGTCAAATACGTACGATACTCTCCTGAGCCTGCCCGCCCGCGTGTTTTGACTTCCCAAGGTGTATCCGGCGTCAGATAGTCTGCCAACATATCTTCAAGATACGCTTGCACCTCATCATAGACTTCTTGGCTCAGTTCGTTCGCCCGTTGCGGATTCACACGCGGAATACCGGCATCACCCACTTGGGGCGCACCTGGTAATTGCGCGAAGACCTCTGCACTAGAGCGAATTTCGTATGGTTCGTCTTCTTCTATTTCGAGGTCGGGTTCAGGAAAATCGGATAATTCGCCTGTATCACCCGGGCTGACAACAGGCGTCATCTCAAGCGCATCTGTCGCGTCTATCTCGACACCTTCAATCATGAAGTCATCATCGGGTAACCGCAGGTCTTCTATCACATCATCGTCTTCAGCATCATCTGTGCCGAACATAGGCGGTAACGGAATGCCTTCATCGTCAAATTCTTCTTCGGTATCATCCATATCGAACATCGGTGGTAACGGAATGCCTTCGTCGTCAAATTCTTCTTCCGCTTCCGGCAAGGGCGGGTCTTCAATATCGAGGCTCAGTTCGCCTGTATCGGCGAGTTTAGCCTCATCAATATCATCAATTGCCGCCGAGAATGCATTCGTTTCACGTATGGGGTCGCTACCCGTGATAAATTCCGGCTCTGGCTCATCCGGCGATAATTGCGCCAATGCAGTCGCCGCCCGTTCGTTATCTGGGTTAATCGACAACACCCGTTCGAGGATGCGCCGTTTGTCGTCGGGGTCTTCGGTTATGGTCGCCATACCTAACCATGCAACTTCACTTTGCGGGTCGAGCTTCAATGCTTGTGTGAAGGCTTTGCGTGCGAGGTCTGGCTTCCCATCGCGCACAGCTTTAATCCCACCTTGGACGAGCTTCTGTGCCATTTCTGCGGACACGGACAATCCCCTTTACTGCGATACCCGATACAATTAATTGGCTATGAACACCCCCATTGTATCGTGCCTTTTCCATTTGCGACATTCACGTTGCGTTTGTCCTGCGATTTTGCGTCGTATACGCTATAATAGGAATGAAAATAATAGACAGAGTGTCCATTTTTGTATGCAAACATCTATGAGCGTCCATATTAAAAGCCCCTCCCTGACGCTTCGGGGAGGTGTCGCGTCAGCGACGGAGGGGGTCAGACAAGACAAGAGAATATGCCATCGGCGAATGACCAAAATATACTTACCGTAAATATAATTCATAAAGAGAGCCAACCCCATGCAACGAACAATTTTTACTGACGAACACCACATGTTCCGACAAGCGATTCGCAAATTCATAGAAAACGAAGCCGTCCCACACCACAAACAATGGGAACACGCTGGCATCGTCCCGCGTGAGTTTTGGCTGAAAGCTGGCGCACAAGGCTATCTGTGCATGGATGTCCCCGAAGCATATGGTGGCGGTGGTGTGCAAGATTTTCGTTATGCCACCATCATGACCGAAGAATTTACCTACGCCAATTGCACCGGACCCGGTTTCAGCTTACATAACGATGTCGCTGCGCCCTATATTCTGCACTATGGCAACGACGAACAACGCGCTCGCTGGTTTCCGCAGATGGCAACAGGCGAAAAAATCATCGCTATCGCCATGACCGAACCCTCCGGTGGCAGTGACCTCGCCAACATGCGCACCCGTGCCGATAGAGACAGTGATTGTTACGTTCTCAATGGGAGCAAAACCTTCATCACGAATGGCATCAATGCCGATTTAGTGATTGTCGCATGCAAGACCGATACCAGCAAAACGCACGGCGGTGTGAGCTTAATCGTCGTCGAGCGCGGGATGGCTGGTTTCTCGCGTGGGCGCAATTTAGAGAAGGTCGGCTGGCATGCCCAAGACACCGCCGAATTGTTCTTTGAGGATGTGCGTGTACCAGCCGAAAACCTCATTGGAGAAGCGGGACACGGTTTCTACTATTTGATGCAACAGCTACCCCAAGAACGCCTGATTATTGCCGTTGGCGCAATCGCCGCTGCCCGTGCCGCCCTCAATTGGACAATCGACTATGCCAAAGAACGCGAGGCTTTCGGACGCTCCATAGGCAAATTCCAGCACAATCGCTTCAAACTCGCCGAAATGCAAACAGAAATCACGATTGGGCAAGTCTTCATTGACCGTTGCATCACAGAACACAACGCAGGCACACTCGATGCCACCCAAGCCGCGATGGCAAAATATTGGGCAACCGATTTACAACAGCGCGTCGTTGACCAGTGCTTACAATTGCACGGTGGCTACGGCTACATGCTCGAATACCCGATTGCACAAGCATGGCTCGATATGCGCTGGGGACCCATCGGCGGTGGCACAAACGAAATTATGAAAGACCTTATCGGCAAGCAAATGGGCTTCTAAACCCAACACCCGTAGGGATACATGCCTGCCTTGTCCCATAGGTGTCAAGTTAAGCAAAAATCTTACATCAACAAAAAATACCTGTAGGGGTCGCGTGTACGCCTCCCACTGTTCTCAAATAGAGAAAATAAACTCACAAATAGCTACAAAAATCCCTCCCTGACGTTTCGGGGAGGGATTTAGGGAGATGTAAAACGGATGTAAGGGCAAAAAATCGTTAATTGTTATCCGGCAAACCACCACACTCGGTCAGCTCAATCACGATGTCATCGCGCACCCAGCCGAAGACCTGTCCTTCCGGCGTCGGGACACGCACAAACAACCATGCGCGGGTGCCGTTAGGCGCTGGCGGGATAATATCCAACACATCCATCGTCGTCCCTTGCGTCAATACAGTCACACGGGTAGAACGCACGCTCGGGTCTTGGCGCAAATTGATACCATCTTCCAGCGCCGCAAATACCCGACACAATGGCGGTGGCGTCGGTGTCACGCTCGGTGTGTTGGTCTGGGTCGGCGTGTTCGTTGCGGTCTGCGTTGCGGTTGGCGTGCTGGTATGCGTCGGTGTCGTCGTGTGCGTCGCGGTCAACGAAGCCGTCGGTGTCCAACTCGGTGTCCAAGTCGGCGAAGGCGTATTCGTCCATGTCGCTGTCCACGTCGGCGTCCACGTCAGTGTTGCCGTTGGTGTCACGCTCGGTGTAAAAGACGCCGTAGGCAAAGGTGTGTTCGACGGTGTCAGCGTGGTTGTTGGTGTCGGTGATTCGCTGGGGAAAGCAATCGCGGCAATCGTATTGCGCGAACTCCACAACATGCCTAAAAGAATCAAAATGACAATCGTGATGCCTGCACCGCCGATAGCACGGTTACGATTACGACGCGCCCGCACCACACTCTCTAGGCGATAAATTTCTGTCCGACGCCCTAATATACGGAACGGGTCTTCGCGCATAGCATCAATCCACGGCATCGCCTCGTCAATTCTGCCCTCTTGGAGTAAAATTTCGGCTTGTTCCATGTGGCGCGTGAACAACTCAGCCACTGTCTGCCGATAACGGTCATCTTGCGCGTTGTCCGATAAATCCGCCAGCATATTCCGTGCCTGAATCAATTCCGGCTCGTAATTCTGCGCAACAAGTTTGCTCGCCCGTTCAATCGTCTGTCGAGAGCGTTCAAGGTCGCTAAATTGCGTCTGTGCTTGCATCAACATCGCAGACACATCACTGTCGTTAGGGTCAAGCTCATTCGCAAATTCCGCTAATTTGACTCCCTCTTGTAAAGCACTCAAACGTTCACTGAGCGAGGTTGCTTTGCTGGCACGGTCAAGCGTCGTCGTGGCACGGTCTAATAATTGCCGTTTCACCCCTTCGAGGTTGTTATCGACTTCACGTTGCATATCCGCCAGCCGTTGACTAGTCGGCATCACTTGGCGTACCCGTGCTAACTTGGTTTTGATGCGCTGGAGTTGGTCGGTCTGCTCTTGGAGCGTCCCGCCCAGCATGCTCAAATCCGCCGCCGAAGAATCCGCATCCTGTTGTACTTTTTGCACTTTACTCAAGCGTTCTTCAACTTGCGGGTCATTCGGCACAACACGCAACGCGCCTTCGTATTTACGAATCGCCTCTGACCAGTTATCCGCCGCCATCAGCCTATCGCCCTCGTTCATCAGTTCGCGGGCGAGCGCCAAATCTTGAATATCCAGCAATGCCTGTTCGACATCCTGCCACGAGAGAATGCCATCGCGTTCAGCCATTTCGCGTGCTTCACGATAGAGCTTACTCGCTTCATCATAATTACCCGCACGCACCAGCGAATTGGCGCGGTTATAGCTCACCCGCGCTTCAAATGGAATGCGATGGTCAGGCACAACCCCACGAATGAGATTGTCTTCTGCCTTCTGCCGATACTCAACTGCCGTCTGGTTATCCGGCATACGCGACAAAATGCGGTTCGCTACATCCACGGTTAGCTGATAATTCCCTGCATAGTACGCTTCCGTGAGTTCCGAGAGCAAGTCGTCAGTTTCCGCATACGCCGCAGCATCATTAACGTTACTTGTCTCTTGCGTCGTAGAGGGACGGCTAGGGGCATTCATGCGCGGAGGTGGTGGCGCACCCGATGCCTCGTTGTTCAGTGGGCGCGAAGGTTGCGTTGGCGGTGCAGCACGGGTATCTGTGCCTGTACTCGGTATTTCCGGCTCACCTATAACATCCGCAGACACGCCATAACGATTGAACAAATCGCGCACCCGTTGCGCAGAATGCGGGGTCTTGGTCGCCGCCTGTTGCAAGAGCGCAATCACATCTTGGTTATCCGGCGCACTCGCAACCGCATCCGTCAAAATATCAATGGCTTCGTCAATATCATCATCGTCGCCCGCCATCTCAATGCGAATACGTGCCCGACGAATCAGCCCCCGCAATTGCGGATTGGGGTCGGCTGGTGGGCGACTGCGTTGTGCAAGTTCAGCAAATAGCGCCTGAGCGTCAGCTTCATGCTCTGTATTTTTCGCCTCACTGAGCAATTCACGAGCGTCACGTTCGAGTGTTTCAATATCATCGCTACCATCAAGGATGCGTTGGCGTAAATTGGCGATGCGTTCATCTAAATTCGGCACAAAAATAACCCTTTCTTTCCACCCATAACGTTATCCTATCATGAGAAATGCGACAAGGGATACGTTTCTGCGTTCGGCAATCGTTTGGTTGTGGTACGATAGGAATATGAGTGGTCAAACTCTAGTTATCAGTTTTCAGTAAACAGTCGTCAGTTATCTATTCACATATTGTTTGATTCGCTTGTAGGGACAGCTGCCCGCAATGAACAATAGTGTGCGCAGACAACTATGAACAAGTGACAGGGCAAGTATGATGCAACCAATCAAAATCTATCCCGAATACGCCATGATTCTGACCTACGATGTCAAGCAGGGTGTACACGAACGGTATTTTCGTTGGGTGACGAACAATTTCTTACCTGCCCTACAAAGCCGTAAAATTTACATGCAACACGCATGGCATGTCGTTGGCTTGAACCAGCAACCAACCCGTCAGATTGAGTTTATCACGGAAGACTTGGATACGATTCGGCGTTTGCTCAAAGACCCTGAGTGGGAAACACTCGAAGCACGCCTCAAGCAATACACCACCAATTATAGTTTACGGGTGACACGCTATAACGGGACAGTCAAAATTTAGGGCGCACACTCAAAAACGCAATTCAACAAAGGTGCGCATATGCCCTTTTGGGTTCTCTGCCAGCGTGACGAGCGACGTGTAGCCATGTTGTGCGAAAAAGTCGGGTGTCTGGAAATCGGCTCTATCCGTGACGATACCAACAGCATCACGTTCTCGCGCTAAATCCGTGATATTAGCGAGTAACTTGCTCCCCCAGCCAGCGCGCTGATACGCAGGTGCAACCCACGCACAATGCAAATCGAGCCAATCCCAATAGAAACTCCCGACCATACCACCAACCACCGTGTTATCGCTATCTTGCAACAATACCGCCACCGTATCAAAACCGATTGGCACTGTTTTAGCGATGTCCGCTAACAAACCTTGTTCGAGATGCTGTGTGCTTGCATCAATAGGGGGCGATTCAATGACAGCCGCCTTATCTGTATCCAGCGCAATGATGTCATCTTTAATCATTACATAGAGCGTATGCTGACGTGGACGGTCTATTTGCTCTGTTCCCGCACGATAGCCCAATTTTTCGTAAAAGGGACGCGCTTGAAAGCTCGTCGTCATCAAATAAGCACGATGAATACCGTGTTCTAAAGCAAAATGTTCGGCGGCGTGCATCACCCGTGAGCCATAGCCTAAACCTCGCACACGTTCATCTGTCCACAGGGTATCGACATACAGGTAATCCCATTTGAGTTCACAGACTGCCCCCGCCACAATCTCATCATCTTCGCGCAAGACAACGTTAAACGACTGTTTCGGCTGGTTTGCCAACGCAGGCACTTGCGTGTGATTATGTGCGATAAGCCCCTGTCGCACGGCGTCTATCTGCTCAGATACAGGGGTAAGCGTGCGTGTAATCGTCAGTGTCATCGTGTTTTCCGTTTCTGAAAGGCATCCATCGCACGGATAACTTTCTGTAATTGACGCGCCGGCATGCTAGTCAGTTCCCAGCGCACGGCTGTTTCAATGCTTGGTAAAATATGCACATAGTAGAACAATGCCTGATGCAAATATGCCAGCACACTTGCCAGCGCGTAAGCATGGCGCAAATTTTGACGCATATTAAAACTCGCCCACTCCTCTAGATAGGCATCCAGCAATATGTCATGAGCATTCTCTACATGGGGCAAATTATCCGCAACATCTTCTAAAAATGTAACGGCATCAAAAAAGGGATGCGAGATAGAGGCGTCCGACCAATCGAAGAAAATAGGTATGTGCTTTTCATCATCGCTGATGACCACATTACCAGCCCAAAAATCTCCGTGTGTGAGCGTGAGCGGTAAATTGAGGTCTACTAGCTCGTAGCACATACCGCGTAAGGTTGGCGCAATGCGTTTTAACTGCTTGCCTTCATTGTCAGAGAGCGTATCGGGCAAGTCATTTATCAGCCGTTGAATTTGCGACGCGAGATAATCCACATTTCTATCCGGCACACCAAGCGCCACCAGCGATTGCGAACTCTTTACCAAATCACGCTGAATCTTGGCATAGCGCCGAATTGCTTTTTCCCAAATAGTGATGTCATCAATTTGTGTCAGTCTGCGCCCGCTCCATTCCCATGTCAGCATCCAGCCGTTATCGACATGCACACCCACCACAGCCGGCGTATTTTGCGGATAGCGAATCGACAATACCCGCGTGACGACAGGCTCATAATTGAATATCGACGGGACAGCTTTCAGATACATCGACTCACTGTTGCTATCTAGACGCATAGTAGTAGACCGCGCCCATGTGCGGATTTGCTCAGGTGCTTGCAAACCCGTCATCGCCATGCGGTCAGCAATATCGAGCATCCAATTTGCCGTGTTGATGTACCAACTCGGACGATTCCACGCTACTCGTTGTGAATGGTCGCTATGTCGCCAATCGAACCACCCCATAATCACATCACGCTGAAGTTGCGTCTCAATCGTCAATTCTAAGAGGTCAACTTCAGTGAACCACTGCATATTTTCAGGCGGTTCCCATTCAGGCATCAGATTATCGAGCGCATAAAAACGCCGTTCGCCTTTTTCTTCGTGTTTATCCGTGCGGAAACAGCGCAGGGTCGCCACATGCAAGCGCATAGCTTCCGCGACATGCTCATTGATATGCCCCACAACCGCAAAATGATGTTCGATTGGCTGGTACATAGGCAAACGCCAGCTATCATCGTCTGTTTTTTCGAGCAATACAAAAAATGAACTGGGGTCATAATTAGGTATCAGCAAATAATATCTGAAAGGGGTCTCCGCATCGTGATAGATTGGCTGATTCGATTGGTCGGCTGACGTCATGCGCGTTCTCTGAGTGTGCTTGCGAGTTCTATTGTGTCTATAGTATAGCGAAAACGCTGGAATTAGACTGTAGGTTTATGCACACAATAGGCTTCCCGTATGTATTGAAGCCTTTCTACAAATCGCGGACGGCATTCATGCCGTCCTTACAAATAATGCCTATTTTTTGCGCACAGTTTCATGAAAAGAGCATCTCGTAGGGACACGATCTATCGTGTCCGCAATATTAGCCCCAAAACAATCTACAGCCCTACATTGTGATAGCCTAGCCATTTAGGGTACACTCGTTTATGACCATACTCACCTGATGAAAGTGTATGCTACCACTGACACACTTCCACCTTCAAAAATGAGGCAACCCTCAATGACATCTATAACCCAAGAAATAATGTCTCTCTATCAACAGAATAAATCAGCACTCGATATCATTTTGGAAAAAATAGAAGGTGACGAAGATAGTGTCGATCTGACTGATATTACTGCACAAAATTATATCGAGTGCTGATTTATTCTGTTGATAGAGAGACATT
>JBCBKJ010000028.1:0-67438 GCA_038522085.1 Chloroflexota bacterium | reverse complement strand
GAGAATATGTATGTGGTATCAGTTTGGAAATATATATAACTTTTTTATAGGTTTTTGATGTTCCCCCAATAGTTGGGGTGTTTTTAGTTAATGTTGATTGATTATGATTGTTATGAAACGCACAAACGCGCTGGTACGTGCAACAACAAGTGTAATGGTGCGTATAGTGTATGACAGATAAATAAACACAAGAGGAGTATGAATTGATTAGCTATCTGAAACGTTTTTCTGCATTGTCACTCGTTATGGCATTGGTTATATCAGTGATGAGTGTCGGTGTGACATCGGCGCAAAATGAAGTGTGCTTTGGGCTGGATGAAGACGATTGCGAACTCTACTACGAAATTTTAGAAGATGTTGCGCAACCACAATCGACTGCCTTTGACGCGAGCTTCGGCGCAGATATTGCTGGTACGGGTGAATTTGAAATTGATCCAATCAGCTTCACATTAACTGCAAATGGCGCTTACATCGTAGATGAAGATGCTTATGAAGAAGCGATTGACGAGTTTGCAGAAGTTGAATTGCTTGATATTAGCCCGCGTGTCATTCTTGACTTGTTGCGTGGACAGTTTGAAGCAATTGATGCAGAACTAGAAATTGATTATGAATTTCCAGCCGAGCTAGGCGTGCCACCCCTTGGTCCGTTCAACTTGTACATTACTGACGGTGTTGGCTATGTCGATTTCACACCATTCAGCGTGTTTGACCCAAGCCTCGAAGGTACATACGGCGTGGATATGTTTGACCTTATCGAAGTGCCACTCCAAGGTGTAGAGGCAGAGGTTCTTTTGGAAGCACTCGAAGAAATCGCTGATAGTCTTGAAGACTTCGACCCAAGCGATATGGATATAGATGGTGGCGAAAACCCATTTGACGCTTTCTCTGAAGGTTTCAATGCTGGTGCAACCCTTGACCCAGAAGACCTTGAAGATGCGTTTGTAATTGAGCGTCTCGATGACGATGAAATTAACGGGTTCGATGTTGTTGTATTCCAGACTACGGTTGATTTCGCTGAACTGTTTGCGATTGATGCGCTTATGCAACAATCATACGACCAAGCTGTGTTGAGTGGTCTGCCTGAGGACGAAGTATCGTTTGAAGACTTCCAAGACGCATTGATTGATTCATTTGATGGTAGCGAGTTTGTCATCGTACAAGCCTACGATACCGAAGATGGCTATCTGGTCGAATCTCGTTTTGATGGCACGGTGACGCTAGATGCTGAACCACTCGGTGAATTGTCCGGCGACCAAGTTGAAGGTGAATTGTCATTCGTCTTTGAATCCGTATTCACCCGCGATGACATCAACGACGTGGATGAAATCGACTTGCCAAGCGATGCAGAAGAAATTCCCGTAGAACAACTTCTGGGCATCACGGGTTTCTGAACCTAGCTGAATTGTCGCTACGGCAATAGCAAAAAGACCCTCTACTGTGTAATCAGTAGGGGTTTTTTTGTTGAGGTGAAATATTATGGTAGTTTGCTCGTGTCCGAAAATCTCTTGCGTGGATAGCAAGTAATGTATGTAGTTGGTAGGTTTTTACAGGTCATTACTGTTCAAAATGGTGTGGAGGGGTGTATCTTGCAGGAACACACACAATTTTGAGGGATGCTATGTATAAAACACTGCGATTAGGAAGCCTGCTGATACTATTTACACTGGTGTTGGTGGGATGTAATTTGGGAGCAGCGCCTATCACTGAGATTGCGCCGACAGAGGTTCTCATTGATGCCACACGGACGCCTGTTCCACCAACTGAAGTATCGGCGACTGCCACACAACAACCCGCGACAAGTGTTCCGACGGCTGTTCTGCCACCGACCCAAGCGCCTGATAGTGACCGTTGTCTTACGACTGTTGAAGGCAATGGTTATGTGACGCTTTCACCGTCTACGCCTGACCCTGTGACACCGAACTGTGTTAGTGTGCCAGTTGGTGAGATAACGGTAACGTGGGCGGAAGCGCCGGTTGATTTTGTCGAGGTGGTTTTCTGGACACAGATGGCAACAGGAAACACAAATGTCATCGGTATAGATACGGATGCGTCGGATGGGGCGTCTATCACATGGACGACTTATGCAGGTGCGCCACCGATGGTTGTTTACACGATGGTGCTAACGAGTCCGCCGTCGGCTGGGAATGATAGTGGCTATCTGGCGTTTTATGTGGAGTGATGTTCGTTATGTGAAAGCGCAAAGGTGACATTTTATCTTTGCAACTTTGTGCGTATGCCTTACGTAAATGTGCGTAGGGCATTTTTGTTGTTTGTAAGGCTTGTGCTTTTGATGCATGGTTGTGGGGTAAACTACATTAGCGACGATGGTGCAAAGCGGATAGGGCAAGCCACTATCCCTACATTTTCTTGATTTTATGTGCATCGACATGGGAAAATTTGCTTGGCTATTATGGGACGTGTTTTGATGTTTCAGATTCAAACTACACATATTGATAATTTCACACACGATGAGGACAAAATACATTGCGACTGCTTAAATGGATACCTATATTTCTGCTTGCTACGTTGCTAGTCAGCGTGGCATCGGCACAAGAAACAACAAGCGACACACAAACGATATTAGAGACGATTCCGGCGTGCCACGATGCGCTCATTGGGGCGACGGTGCTAGATGCGAATGGTTGTGCGACAGCCTTTGACCCTTATGAAACGCTAGTTTTCTTTGATGATGACGACGCAGGCTGGTTCAATCGCTTTTGGACAGGCAGTTGTTCACAGGCGCGGGGCTTCTGTGTTGGGGGCATTGGTTGGACAGAGACAATTGATATTTTGACGGAACGTTTGCCGGATGAATACGATGCCTATGCGACCAATCGACTATGGGCTTTTGGACGTGCATCGGGCTTCAACTGGTCGCATGGTAATGATGACATCAAAGAGATTTCGACCAATGATGTGCGCGTATGGGGCAATCGTCTTGACCGTGCGACAGAGATAGACGCGATTTTTGATGAATTGGCGTCAATTGAGAGCGAAATTTGTGAACGTACTGCGCCGGATTTCTTCGTGGCGGGGTATGCACGCGGAGATGGGTGTTTATCGCATGCAGAGATGATGGCGTGTGATGTGATGTTGGTTGGTACATCTGAAGCTGATGAAAATGGGTGTGCAACATTGATTGAGCCTGTGGATACTCTAGACTTAGATGAGGCGCAAGCAGAGGCTTTCATGCAATTTTGGACAGGTGCGTGTGGCGATGCAGATTGTGCTTTTGGCGAAGGCTGGCAGAGCATGATGGATGCACAATTGGCACTGATTCAATCAGAATATATCGGGCAGATGCGACAACGTTGGTGGGCGCTAGGGCGTGCGATGGGTGAGGGCTGGGCGACTGGTTTGGTCACAGCAGATACGGTGAGTGATTGGACGACGCAAATTGCTGATGCGACGAATGAGTATGATTTGCGGGCAATTACAGCGACGGTTGAAGATGCGGTCTGTGTGCAATTGGGCGCGGATGCGATTGAACACTATGCGCTGGGTGATGCCTGTGCGTCTTAGAGCTTAAAATAGTCAACCATCGCTAAATTTTGGTAGCCGACTTTTATAGCAACGCCCCGTGACCCGTGATTTGTGACCTCGTGTCGATAGAGGAGCAAGCGCGGGTCATTTGCTTGTCTCAGGTAATGCTGGCTGATACGCGCAACACATGCACCACCGAGTCCGCGTTTGCGATGTGCAGGGTGGGTGAGAACGCCAATATCGACAAAGCCAAGAAATTCAAAACTGCTGGCAACAGCCGTGATTGTGCCATCCTCTGTGAAGGCGACGAATAGAGCTTCATCTTCTAAGCTGACTTGTCCTTGTGCTTTATCTTCTTCTGAGCAAGCGGATAAAAAATCTTCAAATGCGGATTGGTCATGTTGTGTGGCTTGTCGGATAGTATAGCCATCAGCTACGGCTGGCATAATGAGTGATTGTGTATCGACAGTATAGAAATAATCTGCGGTAGCAGTTTGGGCAGAGGGCGACTGTGTAGTGATGTCATTTAGGCTCAGGCGCGTGTCGGTTGGTTTACTGGCGATGATTTTTTGTAGCGATGTTTCATGGGTCGCGTGGATTTGTGCCACAACATGATGATCTAAATGCCAAAGCAATTGCCAACCGTCGGCTTTGCGTGTATCCGTGAGGTGTAGCGATGTACCCGTTTGCGCGAGTGTGCTTGCAGGAATCTCGAATAGCGTGCTGAGGTGGGTGTTTATGCGTGTGAGTGTGTTGGGGTGTAGGTTGGTCATCGTTCGTATTTCTGTATAAACGTAAAGAAAAAGGGACGTGCTAGGCACGTCCCTGAGCTAGAAATGTTGGATGTTTTAGCCGGATGTTGCGCTACCTGCTAGGAAGAATATCCCGCAGAAGGCACAACCACATACGAGCATCGGCACTAAGTAACTAAGGATGATAGAGATACACCCTTTGCCACCGCCGAAGTCGTAGGTTTTGCCGATATTAATAGATAGCCAGACCATGAAGCCAAGCACGACGAGCAAATTCACCATGTTAATGATGCCGCTGAGAGCTTGTCCTTGCTCTAGGCGTTGTTCAAAGTCTTCGAGATCACCAGCGTTCTCTAGTAGGTACTCTTCCATAACCAAGAGTTCGCGTTCAACAGCACGGTCATCGCCAGTTTCGAGGGCTACAGCGAGTCTATCCATATCGACTTCACCAAAGGCATTGGCAACATCAGTGATAGCACCGAAGCTGAAGCCAATCAGGGCAAAGAACGTGATGAAGCTGATGACTGTTGAGACAATGAAGTAGGCAATCATCGGATTACGGACATTGTGCAACAGATTCGTATAGAAGCCTTTACCGCTGAGGATGGTAGTTGCGCAGAAGTGAACGATTGCCATCCAAATCATGAGGGCGAGGGCTTGGAAAATGAAGACGGCGACTGTACCCGCAATGGCAAACGGGATGGTATTCAATGGCACATCGAGCGCGTCGAGAATGGCGTTGGTAAAAGCGGAAACAGCCAATGCGCCAATCAAGAAGAGAATCGCTTGCAGACCTGCGTAGATGCTGACATCGAATAATGCTTTCATGCACCCAACTTGCTCTTGGGCTGTGCCGGGCATATTCGTACCAGCGTATGCCATACTGCCGGTTGGGCGTGGTGCATCTTGCATGAGCGTATCGACGGCGACGGCTTTCATCGTGCCTGTAATGTCGGCGGCAAGATTGACGGCGTATTCATCATGCTGTAAAGACGGGTCGAGCATGAAAGCGCGTTGGGCGTTCTTTTTGGCGCTCTCGTAATCGAGATTGAATAAGTCATTTTCAGCAGCTTTGAGTGCTTGCTGTGCCCCGGCTGGGTCGCGGGGAGCTTTCTTTTTGGGCTTCTCGCTACTGCTACTCCCACCACCGTTTTGTAATTGCTTCCCAAAGGCGGCGGCTTGCGCTTTCACATTTGGGTCGGCATCGGATTTGTAGAGGCGGTGCAGAATCTTGAGCGTATCGGGGTCGCCCGATTGTACGAGCATCTCCATCCCGCGTATACGGTCTGCGGGGTCGGCACTGGTGAGTAAACTACGAATATTTGCGTCCATCGTATGTATACCTGTCAATAATGAGCGTCAGAATAGGTTATTTGTCTCTATTCTAACACTTTTCTTGTAATCGACAGAGTCGTAGGCGACAAAAAACGTGTAAAGATTTGAAATTTGTTGACAGGAGGCGTGAAATACTGTTTACTGAACGTATGTTCTATTTATTCAAGGAGATAGACAGATGGCAACCATTGAACGCATGATTACACTCAATACAGATGCACAGACAGCATACGACGCAATTAGCTCGCCTGTTGGGATGACAAAATGGTTTTGTGATGAGGCGCAAGTGACAGACGATGGTTTTTCTGTGGCATGGAAAATGGAGCAGGGCAGTTTTGGCTTTGCGGCGACCATCACGGAGAATGAGGCAGGGCGTGTCTTTGCGTATCGCACGATTGAAGATGATGCGACCATCACACGCTTTGAGATTACGCCACAGGATAAGGGTTGTGAGGTGCAGGTCACGGAAGGCGATTTTGCAGATACGGATGCAGGTAAGGCGTCGATGACTGAACACGAGAACGGTTGGGATTTTTTCTTGGGACGTTTGCAGGGGTTGTTTGTGTAAGGTGAAAGGGTAAAGGTAATAACCTGAACTCTGGATAACCATTTATTTGTTTATCAGTATGCTAAATCAGCAATCTGAAGCTGTTCAGCCATCAGCTAATCAACCTGTTAGCAAAAGGGGGAGTTCTTGCTAACTAGCTGAAACGCTGAGATGCTGAAAAGCTATCCATAAACTGCTTATAGTATCGCAAAAAACACATTTTAGATTATCCATAACTGTGGTTAATAGGTGCATAGCGGGTTTTAGTGCATTGCCTAGCTAATAGGTGACATGCTTGTTTGCAGGAGCATGTCCACTATAGCATCGAGGTTGATAGATTCGCCTTCCCATTGCCACACATCAATGATGGCGGGTGGATAATGGTGTGTGAGTTCGCGGATAATCGGTGGTGCTATGACTTCAACATCGGGATTGTGGGCGGGATGTTTGCGTGCCATGCCTATCCATTGGGCGGCAACTTGGTGGTTGCCGATTTTCGCTTGTAAGCCAGCGATGCCTGCAACCGTCTCTAGTACCAAGCGTTGTGAGCCAATGCGCTTGGAAACACGAATACCATCTAAGAAATAGGTATATGCGCTATCAATATCGCCTTCTTCTGATTTGACATGTCCGATATTGATGAGTGCCATCGCTTCTAAAATGGGCGTGTGAATATTGCGGGCGAGGTCGAGCGATTGTTGCAGATAATTGAGAGCTTTGTTACGTTGATTGCTGGCGATATATAACCAGCCGAAGTTGCCCAAGATATAGCAAATATTGAGTTGGTCGCCAATAGATTGCGACAAATCGAGGGCTTGATTATAGTAATTTTCGGCATTGTCGTATTGCCCATCCGAGACAGCAATGTAACCTAAATTTTTGTATGTGGTGGCGATATTGCGCACGTCAGATAGGTCTTTATAGATGGTGAGTGCTTGCTGACAATACGCAGTGGTTTCGTCGTAATGCCCTTGTCGTTCGGTAGCGATAGCGAGATGGGTCAGCGCGAGGGCGGCGTCGGCTTTGGTATTGAGTTCATAGTGTAATAGGGTTGCTTGATTGAGAAAACGTGCTGAACGCGGGTAGTTGCCTTGCTCTTTCATGACCATGCCCATTGCAACCATAATGTAAGCCAGTGCTGATAGATTGTTATCAGCGGCGGCGAGGTTGCGTGCTTCGCGCAATGGTTTGTCTGCGTTCGTATATTCGCCTTGTAGGGCATAGGCGCTACCGAGTTCGAGTAGCAGGGCGAGACGGTCTGTATCGGAAACACTTTGCTGTAAAGCGCGGTTGCATAGATGCTCAACGGCATTGAAATCGTTAACTTGACGGGCTACCTGCGAGGCACGCAAGGCATAGTGAACTTCTTTTTCTAGATTACCTGCATTGTGCCAATGGTCAACGAGCAAGGTTGCATAGTCGTCATTGTTAGGATAAACCGTTTCGATGATGCTGGCGACAGTGGCGTGTAGGGTTTTACGCTCGTTGGCTGGGATACCGGATAGCACACCTTCGCGCAATTTATCGTGATTGAAGTACCATTCTTTGCCACGAATTTCTAGCACAGCGGCATTACTACAGACTTGTAACCAGTCGCCGAGTGATTTGTCATCGAGTGTTGCATCGGCAAAGGGTACAAGGAGCGCAGGGTCAAGGTGGCGTCCGCTGATAGCGACGATATTCAGCATGGCATCTGCCCAATCAGGAATACGGCTGAGCCTGCGCCGAATGAGTTGTTGGATACCTCCTGCGAACACTTCCTGCGGTAAAGTCACGCGCCCGATATTATCCAGCCCGCCTGTTTCTTCGGCTAAGGTGCGGACAACTTCCACCATGAAAAAGACGTTGCCTTCGGTTTCGCGCTGGAGTAAGTCGAGCAATTCGGGGTCTGCACCCACTTCACCAAGCATGGATTGGCTGAGGGCTTGTATTTCTGTTGATGATAGTCGATTCAGATGCAAACGCTGTGCCGCTGGGAAGCTGTTATGCAGGGTAGGGCGTTCTTCGTCGCGGTAGCTGGCTACGATGAGCAGATTGGTATTGTTGACCATCCGACTGACTTGCTGAAGCGTTTCAAGGCTTTCCTCTGCCCATTGCAAATCTTCTAATATCAAGACGACAGGCGCGATGTGACGCTTGAATAGCTTGGCAATTGTCAAGTTGAGGCGTAATTGCTGGGCTTGTCCTTCTAGGCGCGGAGCAGGTATGACTTCCTTATTAAGTATTTCGATAATATCCGGCACGATTTCTTGCAGAATACCCGCTTCGCTATTGTCAACAGGAGTGGATAGTAGCAGATGTCGCACGGCAGAGCGCCATAGCTGATAGGGCAGACCGCCTTCTTCTATCGCTTGTCCGCTGAGAACAAGGGCATTTTCTACCAGCGCCCGAATACGGAGTTCATCGAGTAGACGTGTTTTGCCGACGCCACTTTCACCACTGACGAGCCACAATGAGCCGTGTTTGTCGATAGCTGATGTGAGCGCCTTTTGTAGCGTGCTAATTTCTTCTTCGCGCCCGACGAAGGTGCTTGCTTGTAAGAAACTATCGCGTACATCGAAGGTATGCACGACGGGCATATCGTGTGCTTCTGTGAAGGCGTGCAGGGTATCGTGTGCAGAGGCGAAGCGTTCACGGGGGTCTTTTTTCAGCAAGCGGGCGACAACATCTTGCACAGGTGATTCGTTCAGTGCATCGAGCTTGGGTGCTTCCATCAGCATGCCCCGCAAATCGTGAACACGGAAGGGCAATGTACCCACAAGCGCCTCGTAAATCATCACCCCTAAGGCATAAAGGTCGGATTGTGGGACGGTGATATTTTGGCTGATGGTTTCTGGTGCCATGTAGGCGAGTGTGCCGGATGCGCCTTCTACTGATTGCCCGATGGCACCGCCGAAATCTAACACGCGAACATGCTTATCTGTGACGAGTACATTGGCTGGTTTGAGGTCACGGTGGATGATGCCTCGTCGGTGCAGATAGATAATCGCTTCGATAACTTGGCGTATGAGGTCGATTTTGGTTTTTTCGTCACTTGTTTGGACGGCTTGCTTGAAGGGTTGGTAATTTGGCAGGTATTCCATCACAAAGTAGGGATGGGCATCGTGAACGCCATAATCATAGACGCTGATGATATTAGGGTGGCGCAAGCCGGCGAGAATGCGAAATTCGTTGATGAGGGCTTGGTTGGCATCATCGGCTGCACTGGTTGAATTGAATATGAGATCGTCGGGGTTGATGTGAATTTGCTTGAGCGCGACATCGCTTCCTATCAAACGGTCATAGGCACGATAGACGACCCCCATGCCTCCTTTACCGATAATGGTATCTGTTTCGTACCGCGCCCCGATGAGCATCTTGGTGTTCCATTGGTGTAGATATGTGTGTGTCTATTAAGTGTAGCTTGAAACGAGGTCTTTGCAACTAGGGGGCGAAAAGGTAAGAGGTAAAGAGGTGCAAGGTGAAAAATGTAGCGCGTATGGTTTTGGGCGTTTGCGTGACTGGGAGTGGCAGACGAATAGGTTTAGGGTGAAAGGGTAACGTATGTATCGTGCTGAGTTATGAAGCTCATTGAGGCACTATAGATACTCAGCTTTGAGTTTCTCCCAATTGTCTTCGTGGCAGATGGCGACTCTTAAAGACAAATCTGGATTTTTGACATCAAGAGGCGATAGTATTTTTGTGAGTTCGTTTGGTGTGGCAGGAAAGGTGAGGACGATAACTGCATGATGCCCGCTGGAGATTTCCGGTAGAGCAAAACCAAAACTAGCAATCCCAGTCAATTCAGCTTCAAATGCTATCTGTATTGAAGGGTTGTCAATCAGTAGACCCCACATGAATTTTTCACCTAGTTGTACATCATATGGTGCGTAGGACGTTTGAGCAACTATACTATTTCTTGGAAGAGGGTCAGGTAAGCCTAGATTCCCCTGTAGAATGTTTTCTCTGGAGAGATAACCCCAAAGTGTGACGCCGTTAGTAGCATCTGTTCCATGTTTTGATTTTGACATGATTTTTCTACCATACGGACGCCAAGAATGGCGTCCCTACGTACTTTCTATATTCTAGCATGATTCACAAATTGACCTAATTCTTAGCTGAAATCTAAGCCAGTTTTATAAATATACAAATGCACTACGATGTCGGTTGCTGATTGCCAAAATCCGGCGCGTAATCAGCTAAGAATTGGTAGACATCTGCACGGACGCCTTCGGGGTTATCGACAATAGATTCGGCATGGACTGAGCCATAATCTTGATATACAAGGCGGGTGATTTCAGGGTTGGCGGCGGCATAGATGGCTTGTGCATGTGAAGGCAGGGTATAGCTATCATCTTCAGAATGCAATAGCAAGACAGGCACAGTATTTGCGCGAATGGCTTCTAAAGATGAGGTTGTTTCTAGGTCAAAGTTGGCGCGGACTTCCGCTAAACCGAGTGCGGCTGGGGTGATGATGTTAATAGCATCCCCAAAGATGTTTTTGGCTTGTTGCGAAACGATGGTGCGCATATCTGAGAAAGCAGAATCAGAGACAATGAACGCCACATCAGAGCGCACAGCAAGCATTTGTAGCGCACTCGCCGCGCCGTAGGAAATGCCAACCACACCGACCTGTTCAGTGGGAATGCTACTGCGTTCAGCGACAATATCGACCATCGCGGCTACTTCTTCGCGTTCATAATAACCAAAAGTCAGATAGGCATCGGAGCTATCGTTATGCGCACGGGCATCATAGGCAAGCACGTTGCAACCGAGTTCATAGAACATGGGCGCATATAAGCTGACACTCTCACGCGAGCCACTAAGTCCATGTACAAACACGATGGCGCAATCAGCAAAAGTTTCGTTTTCGTAAAAATCATACACAAGCGTGACATCGTTGACGACGACGCTATCGGTTTCTATGTTTGGCACATCAAAGGGGGGTGTGAAACGTGCTAAATCACGGTAATCAGGGTCGGCGCTTTCGTTGGGCGAATTTGCGACGCTTTCTGCGATGGGTACGGACTGAAATACGATAATTTGGTTGGAAAAATACCATGCGATGCTGATGTAGGCGAGTGCGATAATGAGGATGATGCCAGCGATGAGTGGCACGATATTACGTAGGATGCGGTTCATGAAAGTGTCAATTCTAGTTAGCGTCACTAATTTTGTGTGGTCATGATACGCAGGTGTGTGTAGGGCGTCAACGATGGGTTGGCTTGAGTTTGTTGGCATATTATCAAGGCATGATAGGATAGAGCGAAACAATCTTTTTGAGAGGCAGATTATGCTGACAAAATCATTTGAGACGGTGTTGCAATCCGACACTTTTTACGACAATCCGCATGCGGTATTTCATCGTATGCGGGAAGATGCGCCTGTGTATTGGAGTGATGTCTGGCAGGCATGGGTGCTGACGCGCTATGGGGATGTGCAAGCTGTGTTGCGTGATAGTGAAAATTATTCGAGTGCGGGGCGGGTGCGGTATTTGTTGGAACGCTTGTCTGATGAAGAACGGGCGCAAGTAGGGGCATTGGAACGGCATTATGATATTGGCTTGGCGCATAGTGACCCGCCTGACCATACCCGTTTGCGCCGTTTGCTAACTAAAGTTTTCACGCCGAAGATGGTTGCGCAGTGGCAAGAACGCATTGAAAGCACAGTGAACGCATTGATTGATGAGGTTGCCGACGCGGGAGAAATGGACATCATTGAACAGGTGGCGTATCCCTTGCCTGCGACGATTATCGCGCTGATGATTGGTGCGCCGGAAGATGATATTGCGTTGTTCAGAGATTGGGCAGTGGCGATTAATGCACTATTTGAGCAGGGTGGACACGTCAGCTTGGCATCCGCGAAAGCGGCACAAGACAGCCTCGCTGAGATGAGGACGTATATTGACGCACTATCTGAGAAAAAGCGTGCGACTCCAGCCGATGATATTATCAGTCGTTTGGTGGCGGCGGATGACGATGAGCGTTTGACGCCTGCGGAGTTGGTATCGACTTGTGTGACGCTGTTTGTGGCAGGGCATGAGACAACCACGAATTTGTTTGGCAATGGCATGTGGGCATTGCTGACGCATCCAGCGCAGATGGCGTTGTTGCGTGAACATCCCGAAAAAATTGACAAGGCGATAGAAGAGATGTTGCGCTTTGAACCGAGTGTGCCGCGTGCGTGGCGGATTGCCAAAAAAGATATGACGATAGATGGTCAGACGATAAAAAAAGGCGATATGGTCTTCCCGATGCTTTCGGCGGCAAATCGTGACCCGTCCATATTTGCGAATCCTGATGTGTTTGATATTGAGCGCACTGAATTGAAGCATGTAGCGTTTGGCTATGGGATTCATTTTTGCTTGGGCGCACCCTTGGCACGTTTGGAAGGCGCAGTCGTGATTAATGTGTTGCTGGCGCGGTTGCCGGAAATGCGTTTAAAAGATGACGCCGTCGTATGGGGACATGATGTGGCGATTCGGCGCTTAGACCGCTTGCCTGTGATATTTTGAAGCGTGTTATCTGATTGAAATGACATGCGAAAATGCTTTTGAACCACAGAGGCTCAGAGACACAGAGATAATCTTCATGTAAAGATGCCATTTTTGCCGAACAATGCATCTTGTGAAAATGGATAGTTGCACGAATTATCCATTTTAAAGCTTCATTTCTTTGTGTTCTTCGTGGTGAAAAATTTTTAACGCGATTGCTCTAATACATGAACAATAGGGATAGCGACTATGCAAATTTTGGCGCATCGTGGTGATTCGCGCAAGGCACATGAAAATACACTCTCGGCATTTCAGTCGGCTTATGAAACGGGCGCGGATGGCTTTGAATTTGACATTCGGCTATCAAGTGATGGTATTCCGGTTGTGCATCACAATTTGATGGTGGGCGATGGTTTTATCGAAAGATTTGACTTTTGAGCAACTAAAGACAATTCCACTCAATGACGCAGTAGACAATGCTTTCATACCCTCGTTTGTAGACGTATTAGATGCTTTTGCAGGGAAAACGTATCTGGAAATACACTTGCAGAGCAGTACAGCCGAGACGGTGCAAGCGGTCTGTGCGCTGATTGAACAGTATCCACAGTTGAACGATATGTATGAGTTGACGACCTTTGAGCCAGCGATTATCAACCTTGTACACGCACGAAAGCCGAGCTATCCGTGTGATTTGCTATTTCGGGTTGCTAGTTGGATGACAGATGAGATGGCGATTCGCTTGCAAATGGAGCAAGCTCGGCTGGCAAATCCGCGTGGGGTGCATTTGTTTCCGTCTCAGATAAATGGAGCGGTATTATCACGTTTTGAGGCGATGGGTTTGTCTGTGCATTGTGGGGTGACGAATGATGTGGTTGAGTTTGAGCGTATTCGTGCGTTGGGCGTAGAACAAATTTTGACGGATGATATTCATTTGTATCTGACAGGCTGAGTTTACAGATAGTTTACATTTTCATTACTTGAGGCGCATATCTTGGGTGTAATGTTAGAGCAACGTACAGATAATAATGAAGGAACGCACTATGGCAAACGACAAAGGTAATGCGCAATCACACCCGCATGGTGGTAAAGGTGGCAATGGCGGGCGCGGTGGACGTGGCGGCAACGGTGGACGCGGTGGCAACGGTGGACGTGGTGGCAGAGGTGGTCGTGGGAAGTGCTAGTGGTTGCTATCTAAAGCAAGTATGGAGTATAGGGAGATTGCGCTGTGCAGTCTCCCTATTTTTATATGCTAGTTTGTTGTTGGCTTGCGTTATCTGCTTGTGATGCTTGTTCGTCGTCATCTGTGGATGTGCTATCGGAGAGGCGTGCGGATGCGCTATCTGTTTGGGATTCTAGGCGCATGAATTTGGCAAGGTGGGTGACATAGTGCAAATTTTTACCCAAGTCGTACCGTTCCCCGAAAAATGAAGCGACGGCGGTTGGCTTGCTTTCGATGTGTATCTGTGTGGTGGCGCTATCGACGGCTTCTAGCTTAATGGTAATTTCGGTGAAGTCTGTGAAATCGGGTACGCTGGCGACTTTGGCACGCAAACCAGCTTCGATGATGCCTGCTTCACGGTCAGATGATTTGATGTGCAGATATTGTTGGCGCGGTAGTAGGCGTTCCATCTGTATCAGAATATCATCTGGAATCGGTACAGGTTTGTCATGCAATGTTTGTAGCGCGTATGTTGCCAACTGGAAGGCTTGTGCATAGGGCAGGTCAATTTCGATAGTGCGCTGTTGCTCGGATTCAGTGCTGACACCCGCTTGCTTTTTGCCATCGAAAGCGCGTTTTTGAAGCATTTCACGATAGAGAACCGACATGGTAGCGACCCCAGCCGTCATGACGCCCATGAGTAAACCCGCGACAATCCCCATGCCAAGACTAATGCGCGAGAGTTGCAGAAAAAAGAAAAAGCCGATGATGAGTGCTAAGGGAACGATGGTGATTAAGTTCATGCGTTTGCGATTCATGGCGCGTTCTCCCTGTGTAGGTGTATTTCACCCTCACCCCAACCCCTCTCCCATCAAGGGAGAGGGGCTATGATGGCTCTTTGAGGGTTCGATTGCAAATCTTCGATACTCTAGCTTCTTATGTCTGTCTCTGTGCAGTATGCAGGAAAAGGTATATATGAGCAAGTTAGGTGGCGTCGTTTTTTTGTTTTTAGCACAAAGACACGGAGGACGCAGAGAAAAGCGAAAAATACTCACGGCAAAATCAGGTCGCCTAAGCGTAGCAGGTTATTAGGTAGGGTTTCCCCATCGGCAGTGACAGAGAGGCGTTGGAGTGATGGAAAGTGGTAGAAGCCGACAATCACATGATAATCATCGTTGCCGAGTGTTTCTGGTAGTGTGACGGTGCGTTCGATGGTTAAGGGCTGATTGGGTATGAGCGCGGAGGTGGTGCGACCACTGTTGTCTAGCACGGTGTTATCGGATTGTGCTATGAGCATGTTACGCCCGTTGAGAACTTGCACGAAAAAGACATAATCAGTATAGAGGCGCTGGGTGGCTTCGATATTGGCGCGAACGGTGAGCGTGTTATCGTCTGCCACTGTCAGGTCGGTTAGGAATTGTGCTGTGATGATATTGTTGAACGTCGCTTCGACAGTTGGCATATCAACGGGCAAGGTTGGGTTTGGTTGGGTGATGCCGACGTTAAAGAGGGTTGCACGCGGAGCGGTATCGGTTGTGCCATCGGGTGCAGAAAGCACCACATCACGGTCAGGGGTGTAGACAACGACATTCACTTGGGCGATGTCGGGTAGCTCATCAGGTAAGCGCAGGAGATAGCCTTCGCGCAGAACCGCACCCACGGGCATCTCGGTAGCTGGGGTGGGCGGATAGCTGATGCTCCCTAGGGGAAGGTCAATGCCTGCAATTCGTTCGTTGGGTGTGGCGAGTTCGATAGCGATTTCGTAATCGTGCGATGCGGGTGCGAGCAATTCCCAGTAGAGCGTGATGTAAAAATAGCCATCGGGTGTGAGGTCAGCTTCAATCGGGTCAAAGGTAATCAGGCGCAGTTCGTCCGCAAACACAAAATCACGCTGAATGAATCTATCAGAAATGTCTGTGTAGCGTTGCTGGGGCAGGTTGGCATCTAGCCATGACATGATAAACGACAGGGCAATCGCACAGGCTACGCCGATACCTAAAGCAAGCGAAACCGTGCGCTGGCGCAGGGCATCCCAGAGTGAAACTAGTGCGGTGGCGGATGCAATCATCAGCAAAGGCATAAGTGGGACACGTAAGCGTCCCGCCAGCACGAATAAGGCAGTCCCCAAAAAGACCAGTAACATGCTCCAGAGCAAAAAGGCAACGGCACTATCGCGTTTAGGCAACCAGAGGGCTGTGCCAATCCACACGAAAAATGACAGCATCGCCATCCCAAAAACGCCATTTTGAGATAGTGTAGCAAGCAAGCGGGATTCGCCTGTGCCTTGCTGAATGAAATCCACATTGCTGACGTACTCAAAATTGTTGAAGAAGATGCCGAATTTACGCAAATTGAGTTGTAGCATCCGCACGGGGTCATCCGCAAAATCTTCGGCAAAGGCTTCGTTCCAATGCTGACCGGAGAGGCGTTCGAGTTCCCATGCTGTACCGCGCCCTGTCCAGATACCATCGGCATCTCGATTGTTGCCGGAGTAAAGCGTCAGTGAGCCGTTGCTGTATGGCACGAGTGACCATTCGCCTGTCGCAGAAGCATTGAGCAAAATTTGGGGCGCGAGTGTCAGCAGAGAGCAAATCGCGGCAATGGTCGTTAGTTGGATGCCTTTTAGTAAATCAGCACGGGTCGATTGATAGAGCAAGCCGAGAAAGAATGCCAATCCGAGTAAGAGGGCTGTCCCGCGAGACATACCCGCCAAGCTAATCATCACGCCAAAAACGGCGGCGTAGGTGAATGACTTGTGACGGATGCTCAGTACGCCGAACATGACCGCGAAGGCAATCAGCGCGGCATCTAACACGACAGATTGCGTGGTCACTTGGTAGAACATCAGGGGTGGGTAAAGCGTGGACAATGCGCCACTGAATAGACCGACTCGTTTATCATCGAGCGCGAACCAGCCAGCGAGTGTCACTGCGCCTGTAGCGAGGGCGCTCAGTAGAATGTTGATGATGTAGACATTGGTCAGGGGAGCGCCGAGTAGCCAGACGATGCCTGCAAAATACATGATGGGCGCAGGAGGCCAGAACGTACCTGCCAGTTGATAATCGCCACTGAGCCACATTTTGCCCATGAGGACGTAATTATCATCGCCGGCGGGAACAAGAAAATGGAAAAAGGGGTCGCTTGGCAACCGTTCCGCCATGATAACGAAGCGCAAAATAGCACTCAGTATTATCAGTGCGAGAACTGCCCATGCCATTTTAGATTGCCAGATTTTTGTGCGGATGCCGTGTAGCGCGAGTAAACTCAGTAGGGCAAACATAAACGTGAAAAAAGCGATCCGTTGCGCAAGAGACTGTATCAAGCTATTGGTCACGAGACTATCGGCTGGCGTGTCGTTATAGAGTTTGTGCGGTGGCAGGAGTGACCATCCACCGAATATATTTTGCTCGTAAATGCCGAACTGCGTGCGATAGGGATAAACTGTGCGGGCGGTGTTGATGTCTACATCGGCGTCTATCAGCAGGGCAATGGTGCTATCGTTGGGTGTAAAGGTAATTGTCTCGCTTGTGACCTCGTTCGCGCCATCGTCATCACTGAAAATGAGGTCGCCATCGGCATAAATTCGCACATTGCCTGTGTGCAGGATGCGCCATGTTTGCGTTTGAGCAGATGCGCCGACATGCACCACGCCTTCCATGCGTACATGATTGACATATTCCAGTCCATCTTCGTTAGTGAAATTATCACCGTCAATCGTTGCCCAGAGCCAATTGCCTGTCCGCACGTAGCCATCGCGTCCGGTGTGGGTGCGTTGGAGACCGTTGGGCGTGTCCTCTTGTGCGGTGTGCCAGTAGACGCTCAAGCCAACGAGTATCAGCCCTGAGATGAGCGCGAGTAGGGTCAGGGTGCGTTGCCAGCTAAGGGACGATGTTGGTTGTGGGTCGGCTTGCATAATGTGTGTGCGTTCTGGTGATGGGCGAATCGGACGCATAGTGTAGCAAACAGGTGGTATGTGTCACTAGCGTGATTTTTTATCGGGTGACATATCGTGAAAAGCCCATGATCGCTTATGCGTGGTGCTTAATGCACGGGTGACACACCTTCGTGAACCCCCTCAAAACGTGACACCACGTCGGAAAACGAGCATTCGACGCATCCAGCCGAGCTTTTGCCGTCCGCACGCCTATATTCTTCGTGCCTGAGCTAAAAACTTTTACACCTTTTTCACCGTTTTTCGTTTCTTTTTTGTAACGCCCGATAAACAACAAACTGTCGCGCAAATTCAGCATGAATTGCTTGCGTTTTGAGTACAAATCGGATATTGTATATATAGTGGAGTCACGCGAGGGTCTAGGCAGTCGTATTCCCCGCAAGGGGATTGAAACTTTGGCTGGAACAAGAAGCTCAATACGATTAAAAAGTCCGAGAGGGCAGTTTCCCCGCAAGGGGGTTGAAACGCATCAATCTCCTCCTTTCTTTTTAGAAAATCTCTCGTCTAGGCAGGCGCTTTCCCCGCAAGGGGGTTGAAACGTGAGGCGATCCTACGAGCAAGACCTCTATTTTATAGTCTAGACAGGCGCATCCCCCGCAAGGGGATTGAAACTAGGAATTTCTGTTGAACCGCCTGTTTCAGGGGTCGTCCGAGAGAGCAGTTTCCCCGCAAGGGGATTGAAACATCGCCATCTCACCCGATTCTTCAATGATTGTCCACGTCTGAGAGGGCAGTTTCCCCGCAAGGGGATTGAATAGTTAGGCTTCACCCGTCTTGTGATTATGCAAGGCGGGTTTTTGTATGTTGTGTATACTTGGGGTGCAGATAGCGCATTGCCTCTATGAAACAGTCTATCGGGTAGGGCATTCAGAGATAGCGAACCATGACACAGACAGAAGCAGATAAAATACGGCGATTTTTGTTCCAGTGGGCGGGAGGCAAAGGCGCGGTCATCACGGCTGGGTGTGTGTTATTCCTGATTGGGTTGCTTGTGATTTTTGTGCAAGCAGATGAGACAAGCAACATTCAGGTACAAGCCTATTGGTGGGGGATGTTGCCTTTTGCGCTGATGGGCATCGGGGTATCTATCGCAGAGAAACGGGCATTGGTGGCGTATCGTGGCTTAGAAGGGATTCGTTGGATTGCGTGGTCGTCACTGGCATTTTTTGCCATATTTGCCCTGCAACTGTGGTATCACAACTTACGGATTCCTGAGCAACCCTTGTATTTGCGTGTCGTGAGTGCCTATTTACTGCCCTATAGCTATCCGGCGTATTTCATCGGGATTGCGGGGGTGCAGGCATTTTTGTTGCGCAAATACTATGCGAATCCGTTCAGCTATATGATTCCGGCTGTCATTTGTGCGCCGATAAGCGTGCTTGTGCCGTTTCCGGCGGTGTGTTTGTATTTGGTCGCGGGCGCGTATAACGTGAAGAACAATTTGGCAGATTACGAGCCACTGTTTGTTGCTGATGTGACGTAGCAGGCATCCGACTGTGACATCTGCATAAAGTGACCTTCGATATGTAATTGTGATTAGATGGTCGTTTATCAGTCCCGCCAATGATTGAAATCATCGGCTATTGGGGAAATATTTTTGGTGCTGACGCGGATTTAAATCCGCCCAGCGTGGGGGTAACATTTTTTACTAGCCACGTAATTCATTGCGTGGTGATATATCTATAATTTCACTCAATATAATATACGTATAGTGTTGCAATTTTGTTATAGAGCGCCACGTTAATGGGCATAATCGCAAAGTTGACATACCATATTGTTAGATGCACATACTCATTCGACCTTAAAATTTTTATGTTGAGTACCGCATCGGTGTCATGCAGGTTGGCATTGAGACTATTTAGCTTCCCTGATTGGGGGCATTATGTTAGCTGATTTGGACAAAACGTTGGAAGCGATGTTACGGCGCGAATTGCCGGATATTATCGCGCAACAAATTACCATCAGCTTTGCCCCACCCGATAGTGAATTTCCTCCCCAAACGGTATCGCTCCCTGCGATTGACCTCTTTCTCTATGATGTACGCGAAAACCGAGATGTGCGTAATAACTACCGCCAAGTGGTACGTGGTGATAGCTCTGCGACGTTCATCCCTGCGCCGATACGGGTGGATTGCTCGTATTTGGTTACGGCATGGTCAAGCGACGCATCACCGAGTCGTATGGAGGACGAACATCGTTTGCTAGGGGAGGTGATGTTGGTGTTGTTGCGCAATAAGACGATTCCTGATGATTTGTTGGAAGGCTATCTTGTTGGGCGCACGCCGGAAATTAGCACGAGTGTGTTGCAATCGGGGCATCTACAGAGCATTGCTGAATTTTGGCAAGCATTAGGTGGCAAGCCGAAAGCCGCGCTCAATTATACGGTGACTATCAGCATTGAACCCGATGCACCGAGCGAAGCACCTGTTGTCGGGCGTAGTGGTATCGGTGGACAGATGAACCCCGACCCCGAGAGTGTCCCATGACGCTGAGTGAACGCTATAACAGGCTGTCGATTGCTGGTGTGGTCACACGGGCAGATACCGAGATGGCGCTAGAAAATGCACGGATTGAAATTGTGCAAGGTCCTGAGCAATACGAGGTCTGGCGCAGGTCGAAGCAGGCTGTTTCCGGTATGGGGCAGGCTGGCATAGTGAAGCGCATCGTGGGTGTTGACCTCACATTTAGTCGCACCGATGGCACGTATCGCTTTTTGAATTTACCGGCTGGCACGTATGACTTGCGCTGTTCGATGAAACGACCAACGCGGCTCGTTCCGGCGACATTGGAAGCTATTGAAGTCACTGAAACGGGTGACGATGAGAATAGCTTGCCACCGATGACAAATTTTGTTCTTCAGGTGCGCTGATGCGTTAGTACCTATCCAAGAAGCGTGTGGGGATGCGCTCTGTGTTATCCCGAACGGGCGCAGACGTAGCAACGCCCCTAGGAACACGACTTTGAGGATAGATGCTTAGTGCGCTTGCTATTGTTCACATTATTAATTGCAAGGAGACAGCTATGCCCGCTTATTTATCCCCCGGTGTCTATGTGGAGGAGAAGCCCTCTGCGGTGCAGACGATTGCAAGCGCCGGAACGAGTACGCCAGGTTTTATTGGCATCATCCCCGATACGATTTTGATTCCTGTCAAAAATGATAAGTACGACCCGGCTAAAGCGTATGTGTTGCCGGATGACCCTGCATCTATTGAAGCAGCGCCACCTCCAGACCCTGATGCGGAAGAAGAAGCTGATGATAGCGGTGGCAGTGACGATAGCAATTTGCCGTATAAATTGCAGGAATTTACGCTGATTGCCAAAAATGCTGATGTGATTTTCTGTGCGAATTTTGGCGACTTTGTGAGCTTCTTCGGTAATTTCTCGTTGAATGAGGAACATCGTAAATTGGCACATGCGGTTTATGGCTTCTTTATGAACGGTGGCTCTAGCTGTTTCGTGACGCGCATCGTAGGCGAAAATGACCTCGATTTGGCGCTTAAACGTTTTGAAGCCGTAGACGAGATTGCCATTGTTGCTGCGCCTGGTGTTGCCAGCTCGAACGTGTGGGACAAAATTAATAGCCATTGTGCGAAGATGAATGACCGTTTTGCGATTCTGGATATGGTCGAAGAGCCTGTACTGGATACGCTGGGTGGCTTGCAACCTGCTGAGTTGGAATCGGGCAAAAATCCTGAAATTGTGCCATCGAATAATAAGAACGCGGCAGTGTATTTGCCATACTTGCAAGTCGTTGACCCCGCACTAGTAACGGTTGACCCGTTGAATCAATTGGGACAGGGCAATGGCTCTCGTTCGCAAGCGGGGCGCATCTATGTACCGCCGAGTGGTCATATGGCAGGTGTTTATGCTCGCACGGATATCGAACGCGGTGTGTTCAAAGCCCCTGCGAATACCGATGTACGGGGCGCGTTAGGCTTGAAATTCAACATTACCAAAGCGGAACAAGATATTCTGAATCCTAAGGGCATTAATTGCATTCGGCGCTTGAACGGCTCGATTAAGTCGTGGGGTGGTCGGACAATGGGTGGTGATAGCAACGGTGAATGGCGTTATATCAACGTGCGCCGTACTTTCATCAATATTATGGAAGACATCGAAAAAGGCACGCAATGGGTGGTCTTTGAACCGAATACGCCGGAACTGTGGGACAAAATCGTGATGAACGTCAGTGCCTATCTGACAGGTCGCTGGCGTGAAGGCGCGTTGTTCGGTACATCGCCAGAAGCCTCGTTCTTTGTAAAATGTGACTTTGAGACGAATCCACCAGATGCGCGTGAACTCGGTCAAGTACGGACAGTCATCGGCGTAGCGATTGTGCGTCCGGCAGAATTTGTCATCTTTGAAATTAGCCAGATGGCACAGCAGGCAGGCTAAACTGACCCATGAATACACACTATTCGCTACCAGGTATTTATACAGAGGATGTCTTCATCACACCGCGTCCGCCTTTGCAGACAGGGGTACCGATTTTCCTCGCGTATATGCCGAACGTGCCGGATAGTGTGCTGGGGTTTGATGCCGCGTTTGATACAGCCGATATGGAAGCGCGTTGGTTAGCGTATTATCAAACGCCTATCGAAATCGTGAGCGAGTATTTATTCGGGCAGTTGTTAGCGCATTTGCCAGCGGATACGTATACGCGCTCGGCGGTGAATGGCTTTTTGCGGAATGGTGGGGTGGCGTGCTATGTGTTGCCTTTACCAGAACTGACACATGATGCTGTCGTGAATGCTTTGCAAGTGCTGGAAGATTTTGGCGAAGGCGATTTGCTGTGTATACCCGATGTGATGTTGGGTTTAGAGACGCAATCGCTGACGACACAAGAAGTCATCTTGATTCAGCGTGAATTGTTGACGCATTGTGCGAAGGTATCGACCCGTTTTGCGATTTTGGATGCCTTGCCTGAGCGCGAGATGCTCTTTGAGCAACGCGAGATTTTGATACAGGCGGCTGGTCGTTACGGCGCACTCTATTTCCCTTGGATAATGACTTTGCAAGAGACGACGCGCTTTGTGCCGCCGAGTGGTCATATTGCGGGGACGTATGCACGCTCTGACATTGCACGCGGTATCCATAAAGCACCCGCAAATGAAGAACTAGAGGATGTGTTGGACATCAAAGGCACGATTAGCAAGCGCGAGCAAACAGCGTTGATGGCACAACATATCAACTATGTTTTGCCGATGCGCGGACGGGGCATTCGGGCATGGGGCGCACACACCCTCAGCACAGATGCGCAATGGCGTTTTCTGACGACTAGCCGTTTGTTTGCGAAGGTGTCGCGCTGGGTGCATCGCTTTATGACGACAGTTGCTTTTGAGAATAACGACATTTATCTGTGGACGTATATCGAAAGCACGCTGATGCTTTACTTGTTTGACCTTGTGGAAGCAGGCGAGATAAAAGGCTATTTCGTGCGCTGTAACGCAGAAACGAATCCGCCGGATGCCCGCGAGTTAGGGGTTGTGCGCACGCAGATTGGACTTGCTCCAGCATATCCGCTGGAGTATATCGTGGTGCGTGTGTTGCATGGCGAGGGTGGAACGACGATTGATGTTGACAAACCCCTCCCCTAAATCCCCTCCCCTCGCGCTTCGCTTGCGGAGAGGGGACTTAATAGCGAAAAATGCGATTGTAAGCGTAAGACAGAGTAGCAATAAATTTTGACACAAGGAGATGGCAATGCCAGTAACTAATAGAACGACGAAAGGCTTCATTGACCCGTTCCGGCAGTATAACTTCATGTTGGAATTGGGTGGTGGCATTGAAGCCGGTTTTCAAGAAGTCAGTGGGATTGATGCGACGACGGATGTGATTGAATACCGTGAAGGCTCGCAGAATATGACGGTGCGCAAGATGCCGGGATTGACCAAATTCAGCAATGTGACGCTCAAACGCGGTATCACGCTGACAGAAAGCAAAGCCCTCTGGACATGGATGAAGCAAGTCATGGATGGGCAGGGTGGTGGCTCGACATCGGTTGACCGCCGGAATATCACGATTAGTTTGTACGATGACGCAGGTGAAAAAAAGGTCACATGGGAATTGGTCGATGCGTGGCCCGTCAAATATACAGGACCAGATTTCAACGCGACAGGTAATGCGGTGGCGATTGAATCGCTTGAGATTGCGCATGAAGGTGTGAAAGCATACGAATAAGCACAAGAAAAGGCGTAGTTTGAACTGCGCCTTATTCAGCATGAGGGATAGACGACGCTATGCAAACAGAATTTGAATTTGTGTTACCACGCGGTTATATGGACGAAGAAGGGCAGGTTCATCGGCAAGGGACGATGCGCTTGGCTACGGCTTACGATGAGATTTTTCCATTGCGTGACCCGCGTGTACAGCGCAACCCTGGTTATCTGGTGATTATTTTGCTGGCACGGGTCATCACGAATTTAGGCACGGTCAACAATGTGAACCCGCGTGTAATTGAGAATTTGTTTTCGGCAGATTTGGCATACTTGCAAGATTTCTATCGCCAAATTAACGAGCATGGACACACACGGCTGGTTGTACAGTGTCCGCATTGCCAGAACGAATTGGAAGTTGAGGTAGAACACGCGGCGGGGGAAGCCTAATCCGCTATCCACAAGACCGACTGTATCAGGAAGTGGCGTATATCGCGTATTACTTCCATTGGTCACATGAGCGCGTCATGATGATGGAACATCGTGAACGGCAACGGTGGGTAGCGGAGATTGCACGCATCAATGAGCGGTTGAATGCGTCATTAGAGGAGACGTGGCAACAATGAAGATACGCTTGTCACCCTCAACCTCTGCCATATTTTGGGCGTAGGTATTTAATAATCTACGGTCTGCAAGAAGTGAACAGTAGGTTCTTCTGGACTTGGTTCGGGCGTCCTACAGAACGCCCCTACATCAGTTATTTTTGTATTGCCATAGTTCGTTATCAGCATCGGTGATTTTAGGTGTTAAAGATTGAGAGCGACACATGACGACGACACGCCAATTGAACCGTCCGAACCCGTATGCAAGTTTCAACTTTGAGGTTGCTATCGGGGGGATATTGGTCGGGGGATTTCAGGAAGCGAGTGGTTTAACATCGTCTATTTCAATACAAGCATATCAAGAAGGTGGGCAGAATGCCTATCAGCATCAGTTGGTGGGTCCGACAGATGCGGCAGAGAACTTGGTACTCAAGCGTGGACTGAATGCGCAGATGAAAATGTGGTACTGGTATCAGCGGGTGCATCAAGACCAGATTGCAGATTTAGCACAGATGCCTATTCGTGTGCCAGTGGTTGTGTTCTTGAACGATAGACAAGGTAATAAGGTGCGCTGGTGGCTGATACGCGATGCGATACCTGTTAAGTGGAGTGGTCCACAATTGGTAGCCGATGCGAGTGGCAATAGTGCGGTGGCATACGAGACACTGGAATTGGCACATCATGGTATTTTCATAGCGGGACAAGGCACTGGCAAGAGCAGTTTATCGCGGGTGAATAAGGTGCTGTGATGATGAGGTGAAAGGCAATTGCGTTAAGATTTTTTCACCACGTATACACAAAGGACACGAAGAAATGAAGCAAAAACACCTATGTTTGGTCACTACGCACTGATGTGAATTAGGAATCAAACACTGAAAATGTAAGGGCGATGCAATGTCGTCGCCCGAACACGGTAAGGGACATTGCCCTGACCCTACGAAAATCGTGTTTATGAGGGAGCGCACACAGGCACTCCCCTACGAAAATGTTCTTGGGTGTAGGGGCGAACCTGTGTGTTCGCTCAGTGATATACACTGTAACTAATAACCAGGCTTTTTTGGATAATTTATGGCCGAGCCACAGAACAACGCACAACAAGATACTGGCATTGACCAGCAATTGGTCGGGCGTTTGATGGCGCGGGGGCAAGTGCCGTCTCAGCATATGCGCTTGCCGGATACGATTATTGGGCGCATTGACCGCATGTTAGGTCCTGAGCCGATGAGTGATGAGATTAGCGCCCGTTGGCAATCTGAGGAAGGGCAACAGAGTGGGGCATTGCCGCTGGCGTATGGGCGTTGGTTGCCGCCTGCACAGACTGATAGTACGGGCGTAACAAATTCACCGGTAGCATCGACAAGTGCGCCGGTAATGCGCTCGGCGGCTTCGTCAAGTGGTTCAGATAATCGTGTTGCGCGTCCGGTGGTGACACCGCGTAGAGATAGCACGGCTGGGATGCAAACTGGGCGGGTTTCCACACATACAGGGTTCGCTGATAATGATATGCCTCTACAACGGACATCTTCACAGGTGCGGACAGTCGTTCGTCCGGTGACGCGCTATGTGGTACAACGTTCAGCGCAAGCCAGCGTGCCTTCCACAACTGAAAACAGCCAACGCACACAAGCTAGTAATCGGCAAGTAAGCACGTCATCACCTCAGAATAGTAGTGAGAGCGAAACCACAGTCAGCGATACAGATAGTTCTGACCGTGCGCCGACTGTATCTGCGAACACGCAAACGGGTTCTGTGATGCGCGACAATGATACAACTATTTCGCCACAAGCGGATATGCGTGATGAGGCAGTAGCGGGGCGTATAAATGAAGCTAGAAATGCAGAGACGAATGCGCGTCCAATCGTGCAATTGCGCCGTGATGTGTCTGAGCGTGTGCCAATATCGCAAGCGGGGCAAACACGATTTGTCTATCGCACGCTCCAACCGCTTGCTGGGTCGGTATCGGTTGGGGGAATGGGAGCGCGTGAAATAGCGAATGGTCAAGCAACCCTACAGCGTGATGCGATTACATCGAATAACCCGTCTGTTGCTTCTGTGAATGCGCAAGCTGGCATGCCATCACCCCAACAAAATGACCCGATTATTCAAACACGGACGCAATTACGCTGGTTACAACGGCGCTTGAATCCTTTACAGATGGCGCTGACTGCCAAACGTAACATGATTCCTGTCGAAGGTGTTATGGCGGAAAATGTGCAACGGTCAATGAATCCGGCAGGGCAAACGGGCAGTTATGCGCAGTGGATGGGGCGTAAGTTGTACCCTGATGCGATGCGTATCACAAGCGACTCTCTATCAGAGACGGTGATTGCACGCTCGGCGGATACGAGTGATGTGGTGAATGGGTCGTTAGATGTGGAGAGCGTCCCTGTTGCGCGAGGACAGGTCGTGAATCGTGTGCAAGATACTGATAATGCGATGCCCCAAATGCCAATGTCACCTGATGATACCGTGTCGCCTTCTGTGCCAAGTGAGCGAGGGTTTGGTCAGGTGCAACGGATGCCTGCTGATGCAAGTGAGTTGCCACAGATGCCGTTGAATGACAGTCGCGTCCAGAGTACGGCGTCATCTATGCAAAGTGAAAATATGTCGCGTGGACAAGTGCAACGGACTTCGGCAGATATGGGTGAACTACCAGAGATGCCGTTGAGCGACAATTACGCACAGAGTACGGCATCGTCTATGCAAAGTGAAAATATGTCGCGTGGTCAAGTGCAACGGACACCTGCTAATGCAAGTGAGTTGCCAGAGATGCCGTTGAGTGACAATCGCGCCCAGAGTATGCCACCATCTATGCAAAGTGAATCTACTATGCGTGGTCAGGTGCAACGGGCGTCAGGTGACGTGAGTGAGTTGCCAGATATGCCATTGAGCGACAATCGCGCACAGAGTACGGCATCGTCTATGGAAAGTGAAAATATGTCGCGTGGTCAAGTGCAACGGACACCTGCTAATACAAGTGAGTTGGCAGAGATGCCCTTAAGTGAGAATCACGCTCAGAGTACGGCATCGTCTATGCAAAGTGAATCTGCTGTGCAAGGACAAGTGCAACGGGCGTCAGGTGACGTGAGTGAGTTGCCAGAGATGCCCTTGAGTGACAATCGCGCCCAGAGTATGCCACCATCTATGCAAAGCGAATCTATACCGCGTGGTCAAGTGCAACGGTCAGCGGGTGACGTGAGTGAGTTACCAGAAATACCCTTGAGTGATAATCGCGCCCAGAGTATGCCACCATCTGTGCAAAGTGAATCTATAGCGCGTGGGCAAGTGCAACGGACTTCTGTAGAGACAGGCGAGTTGTCAGAGATGCCGTTGAGCGACAATCGCGTTCAGGGTATGCCATTGTCTGCGCAAAGTGAATCTATAGCGCGTGGGCAAGTTCAGAAGTCAGCCGATGATGCGATGGCACTGCCAGAAATGCCTCTCAACCAACGTCCCGCTGGGATGCCTGTACAGCGGTCAGGATCGGAAGCGGGAAGTATTAGTCGTGATGAAGATAGTCAAGCAGACATCACCCGAACGACTGCAACAGCACGCTATGCCAGCACACCGAACACGGGGCGTCCGATGCAGGGATTGGTTAATCGGGCAACGCAGATGAACACAGGCGATAGTCAAATCAGTGGGCGTGCCGTGGTGCAAGCACAACGTATGGGAACAGGTGAACCCATGCAAACGGCTGAATCGCTTCCTGTAACGCGCCCAATTCAGCGAGGCTATGATGTGCCGACTGCCAGCACGACTGTCGCTCCACCATCGCCACCCTCTGTATTGCCTGTATCGCAAGTACCGCGAGGTCAGGGGCAAGTAGCGCGTATGCCGAGTATACCTCCGCAAACCGCGTCATCAGCAACAGGTAGCACATCGGCGATGCCAACGAATTTACCGCATCCGGCTTCGGTGTCGCAGACTGTGAATCGCTTGCAAGCACAGGTCAACACGACAACGGAACAGATTGTTCAACGAGAGTTGGCAAATCGGCAAGGAATAGAGAACGCTACGCACGATAATGTGGGGTCATCTCAGATACAGACATACTCGAATGAGTATTCAGTACAGCGTGCCGAGCCAGACGCTCCGCAAGTGCCAGCCGTGAACGACACTGCGCCACCAGAAATTGATGTTGATAGCCTAGCAGAAAAAGTGTTCCGCAAGATTGTGCGTCGGCTAGGGATTGAACGTGAACGGCGAGGGGGACGGCGATGGTTTTAGATAAATCCTTGCAGAAATTCACCGTGCTATGGAGCGCGGGTGGCAAAAATGTCGAACTCGAAGCTGTCTTCAATCCGAATAAGATGGGACTGACCTATAGCGCCAATTGGGATGACAAAGGCAAAAAAGACGATAACGTGGGCGAAAAGCAGTTCACGAATATTGGCGATACGATACTGAAAGTCGAGTTGCTATTTGATACCTATAGAGACACGCTCACGACCATAGATACGCAGGGTAGTCGCACGACAGGTAAAACAGGAACAGCCGTCAGCGTGACGAAACACACAGACAAGCTCATTAGCCTCGTGCGCATCAATTCGAGTAAGCATCGCCCACCAATTGCGACGCTCAAATGGGGGTCGATGAAGTGGTATGGTAGCGGGGCGTTTGAGTGTATTCTGACTGATTTAGCGATTGATTATACGATGTTTCTGAGTGATGGCACACCTGTACGGGCGACGGCGAATTGCACGTTTAAGCAATGGCGCACGAGTGGCGAAGATTCAAAAATCAAGAATTTACAGTCGCCGGATGTGAACAAATTGCATGTGGTACGGCGTGGTGAGACGCTCAGTGCGATTTCGCAATTGCACTTTGAGAACCCGCGTTATTGGCGACACATCGCCCGCGAAAATAAAATCACGAATCCCTTGCGATTAAAGCCAGGTGATACCCTCGTTATCCCGAAACTGAAACCGGAGGAACGCTGATATGACTGACCTCGTAGCGGATTTTCTCGTCAAGGTGAATGGCTCGGCAATCAGCGAAGCACAAGCAGAAGATGTCGCGTCTGTGCTGGTACATGCTGATATTGGTGCGCCGAGTATGGCAGAAATTCGGATGCAGACATGGGATATGGAACAGCGGAAATTCGATTGGGTGGATGATAAAACCTTCGCAGAGGGCAATGCGCTAACGGTCAGCATGGGTTATGTGGATGGGTCGCTGACTGAAGTCTTTGCTGGTGAGATTATTGGCATTGAACTCGAAATCACGGTTCATGAACCGCCTGTGATGACAGTACGTGCCTTTGATAGACGCCATCGGCTGATGCGCGGACGTAAAACACGCACGTTCACTAAGATGAAAGATAGTGAGATTGCGTCCAAGATTGCATCTGAATCGGGATTATCCGGCAAAGTGACCGACACGAGTGTGAAGCACGATTATGTATTGCAACACAACCAATCAGACATGGATTTTCTTCGTGACCGTGCCGAACGCATTGGCTATGAAGTCGTTGTGGATGGCACGAAATTATTATTCCGTCCATTTGAACTCACGAGTTCGTCGGGAGTCAAGTTAGATTGGGAGAGCGACTTGCTGGAATTTTATGCGCGGACGAATAACACAGCGCAAGTTGGCAAGGTAGAGGTGCGCGGCTGGGATATGAAGAAGAAAGAAGTCATCGTCAGCACGGCGAGTAAAGCCAGCAAAGATTTGGGGTCGAAGAAAGGCTACAGCGTCGCGGATAGCAAATTTGGCTCGGCTGAGATGGTATCGACCATGCGTCCGATAGCGACAAAAGCAGAAGGCGATAAAATTGCAAAAGGGCGACACACCGATATGTCGCTGGCATACGTCACGGCAGATGTATTGTGTGATGGGCGCACGGATTTGCAAACGGGCAAGACTGTCGAGATTGTCAACATGGGCAAGCGCTTCAGTGGCGATTATTACATCACAGAGGTCACACACCAATATAGTCCGCGTGCAGGATACACGACTGCCTTTACAGCGAAGAGGAATGCTACTAATGGATAATGTATTCAATGGCTTGTTTGATGCACCCCCTGAGAATAATCGTTTTTATGGCGTGACGATTGGTGTGGTGACGAATAACAAAGATGAAGAAAAATTAGGTCGGGTGAAAGTGTCGTTCCCTTGGCTAGATGACCAAACGGAGAGCAATTGGGCGCGGATTGCAACGCCGATGAGTGGTAATAAGATGGGCATCTTCTTCTTGCCAGAAGTTGGGGATGAGGTTTTGGTCGCTTTTGAGCAGGGCAGGATGGAATTTCCGTATGTGATTGGCAGTTTGTGGAACGGCAAAGAGAAGCCACCGGAAGACAACGCTGACGGGAAAAATAACCTGCGTTTTATCCAGTCGCGCAGTGGGCATATTATCCGGCTGGATGACACGGATGGCAAAGAGAAAATAGAAATCATCGACAAGAGTGGCAAAAATACAGTGGTCATTGATACCAAAGCCAACAGTATCACTGTGACATCCGAAGGCGAACTGACGCTCGAAGGCAAAAAAGACATCACCATTAAAACATCTGGTGGCGATGTGACGATTCAGGGCAACAATATCGAACTCAAGGCGAAGGGCAACCTGAAAGCACAGGCAAGCGGACAGGGTGAGATGAAATCGAGTGGTCCAATGACGATTAAGGGCGCGGTGGTGAAGTTGAATTGATTTTCATCCTCGCCACGCACTGAAGTACGTGGCTAGTAGACTACCCTCTCTGCGCTGGGCGGATTTAAGTCCGCGTCAGTGTAAAAAATGAGTTTTGTAGCCGATGATTTCAATCGTCGGCAACGGTCATTACGATAATTTCAGAAAAGAGACAGTAGCACATGGGACAACCAGCCGCAAAGCAAAATGACAAAGTCGTAGGCGTGGATATTCATATTGTGATGGTGCCTGCGCCCCCCGCGCCCCCTATTCCGACGCCTTTACCACATCCGTTCAGTGGTAAGTTGGATGGGGGCTTGAGTAGCAATGTCAAGATTACGGGCAAGCCAGCCGCAATACTGACAAGCACGGCGACGAATAGTCCGTCGCATACGCCAACGCCCCCTGGAACAACCTTCCAAGCGCCTCCGCAGAACAAGAGCAATATTATCAAGGGGAGTGCGACAGTGCTTATCAATAATAAGCCAGCCGCGAGAATGGGTGATACAGGATTGAATTGTGGAACGCCGCCTGCGCCAACGGGAAGCATCATTGCAACAGGGGCGAAAGTTTTGATAGGGGGTTAGTCATGAAGAATGATTTTTTAGGGCGTTCGTTAGCGTTTCCAGTAGTAGCGGATGCGGATGGGCAGGTAGCAATGGCGGATTATGCGGCGGCAGTACGGCAATCTATCTGGATTATTTTAGGGACTGCGCCGGGTGAACGGGTCATGCGCCCTGATTTTGGCTGTGGTATTCATGAGATGGTGTATGGTCTGAATACCCCGCGCACGCTCGGCACGATACGCGATGAGGTGCGCCATTCGCTGATTTTGTGGGAGCCACGTATCACGATCAATGAGGTGGTGGTAGAGCAAGTGCCGAACCAAGTGAATCATCTGTTGATTGAGATTGATTATGTGTTGCGGGCGAATAATAGCCGTTTCAATTTGGTTTATCCGTTTTATTTGGGGTGATAGATTGTGTATGCGCCCTTTTGCGGACAGCATAGATGCTGTCCCTACGATGAGAATAATTGAGTTATTGATTATTGAGTTTGCCAGCCAAGAAAGTCGAACCTGATGGTATCTGCGCCAAAAATTGATGCCCGTTCCCGCGAGATTCTCTTGCGGACACTGCGCGAGTATGCGGTGGACTATTCGGCATGGCAAGTGCAGGATACGCCGGATGCGGGTGAGGCATTGATGACGCTCTTCAGCTATATGCTGGATGATGTTGCGGTGCGTCTGAATCGGATGCCGGATAAAAATTTCATCGCGTTTCTGAATTTGCTGGGTGTGACAGCGACCCCTCCGCAGGCGGCGCGTGTGCCGTTGCAGTTCATGTTGGCAGAGGGCAGTCGGGAGGGTGTACAAGTTCCGGCGTGGACGCAGGTCGGGGCAGTGACGGATGCTGGTGATGTGCCGTTCGAGACGAGTGAGAGCGTGTATGTGAACCCGACGCACATCACGGAGGTATTTTCGCGGGTGCCGAATGCTGACCGTTATGCGAATTTGGGCGCAATTTTATCAGGGACAGGTGAGATTGCCGAAACGGTATTTGCAGCGACGGATGCTGACGAACCGATTCCGCATGTATTTTATATCGCGCAAGATGCCTTGCTAGGGTTGCCGGCTGGTAAACGGGTATCGGTGATATTTGAGACGTTAGACGCTTCTAAGCTGGATGCGTTTCCTCTGTATTGGTCATATTGGGATGGCGAACAGTGGCAAGCGTTGACGGTCACGGAGCAATTGCTGACACATTATCTGTATGAAGTGACGATTGAACCATGCCCTGAATGTATGCCGACGGTGGTCAATGGCATAGAGGCGCGTTGGTTACGGGTTGCGCTAGGGGTATCGCTTGCGCCTGTGCATATCAGTGGTGAGGATTTGCTGACACTCTCGGAGCAGGTCATCGACTTAGACGATTTTGCGCCGTTTCATCAACGACAACGCTTTCCATTTTTGATGCACTTGAAGCCAGCCGACGATGAAGTTGAATATCTCAATTTTGATATTGTGTTATCAGAGCATGGCACGCCATCAGCGCGGATGGTGCTGGCATGGCAATATTGGAATGGCGAAGATTGGGTGGATGTCGGGTGGAGTGGTCCGGCGTGGGATGATGAGGATGCGGTGGCGTTCCCTGACTTTGAAGATGGCACGCATGCGCTATCACAAGATGGCAGGGTGCGCTTCCCGATGCCGGATGATTGGGCGCAGGAGCATGAAGGTGGTTGGTTGCGCTTGGTGGTCGTTTCGGGCAGTTTTGGTCGCGGGTCAGCATCTACTAATCCAGTAATTGAAAAGCTGGTTGGGCATTATGAGTGGCAATTACGGGCGTTGCCGTTGGTAGAGCGTGTGTCGATTGTGGCAGAAGAGGCGCAAACGGGCTTGTTGCCATCGCGGGCGTATTATCTGACTGAACCGCTGGATTTATCGGCTGATGCTTTTCCGTTTGGGCAAGAACCCGCGTTCAACAGCACCTTTTATGTAGAGTGTGGCGAGGCATTTGCGAAACCGAACGCGGAAATCACTTTGCATGTAGGCATCACCAACCCCTACAACGCCGAGACAGCCGACCCCTTGCCCCCTGTGCGACCGTCTGCGAATTTGTTGCTGGCGTGGGATGTGTGGAACGGGCAAACATGGGAGACAGTTGGCATGTCATCGCCTCAGCAAGATACGGCGGGCGCAAGTACCTATGATTTTAGTGATGGTACATTTTGCTTTTTGCAAGCAGGGCGGATACGTTTTCGCTTGCCTTGGGGTGTGAGTGAAGCTGAACTCGGCAACGGCGATATTGGTTACTGGTTGCGGGTACGGATTATACGCGGAAATTATGGTTTGCCTCAGCAGTACCGAAGTAGTGGGAGCAGTTACACGCTCACCGACGCGACCTTTGCGCCCCCTGCTATCAACAGCTTGACGATTGATTATGAGTACACGCCGGAAGCTGTGCCGGATATGTGCATGAGCTATAACGATTTTGTGTATTATGATTTGACGCAGGCACTGCGCGAATTTGATGACCCGCGTGAGATATTTCATCGTTCGGAAGACAGCGACCCCGCGCTGTATATTGCTGTCGAAAGTACGAGTCCGCATCCTGATGATGCCATGCCGTTTCACAATGCGCCTGCGACGCTATTTTTTGAAGTGAATACGCAATTCGCCCGCGAAGAATTTGATGCAATCGTGGCGCATCCACAGTCAGATAATCCGGTGTTACTTGTGTGGGAATACTGGTCAGTCGATGGTGCATGGCGACGCTTGGTGGTCGAAGATGGCACGGCTGAACTGACGCAACGCGGAACGGTGTCGTTTGTCGGTCCAGCAGATTTTGCGCCATCATGGCAATTTGACCGTCTGTGTTATTGGGTGCGGGTGCGTTTGGAACGTGGCGACTATAGCGTCGCGCCTCGTTTACGCCGTTTGTTGATAAACACGACATGGGGTTTGCAAGGCGAACGCTTTGCGAATCAGATATTGGGGTCTAGTACAGGCGAAGTGCGTCAGGCATTTGCGATTGATGCAACAGGTATCATTCTGGCAGGTCAAGAGGTGCAGGTGCGCTATGATGCCGACGACGATGATGCCTATGAATGGGTGACTTGGCAGGAAGTCAGTGATTTTTATGGCTCGGCATACGAAGACAGGCATTACACGCTCAATCGGGTGAGTGGTGAAATTCGTTTTGGGGATGGTCGCTATGGGGCAATCCCGCCTGTGGGGGCAAATAATGTGCGCGTTACGTACCGTGTGGGTGGATCGCCGGAAGGTAATGTCCCTGCTGTAAGTATCACACAATTGAAAACGACGATTCCGCGTATAGATAGTGTGATAAATCCCTTGTCGGCACAGGGGGGCAGTGCGCAAGAGAGCATCACGCGGACGAAAAAACGGGGTCCAACGGTGTTGCGTCATAGTAACCGCGCCGTGACGGCTCAAGATTATGTTGACCTTGCTTATGAAATACCAGCCGTCAAACGGGCGATTGCACTTATGCCACCAGATGATGCCTCAGCGGGGCAGGTCGGGCTGGTGATTGTGCCGGATGTCGCTGCGCCTCAGCCTGTGCCATCATTGGGCTTGATTGAACAAGTACGCAAAATGTTACTCGCCGTTGCGCCACCGACGGTTGATATTTGGGTGACAGGTCCCGATTGGTTGGAAGTCTCGGTTGAGGTGGATTTTGTGCCTCTGTCGCTGGATTTAGCTGTGGCGACCCGTTATGCGATTGAGCGTCGCCTGCGTGATTTTTTGCATCCACTAACTGGTTACGAAGGGGCTGGTTGGGCATTCGGGCGCAGACCACAGGCAAGCGATATGTATGCTTTGCTGGAGGATATAAGCGGGGTGGATTATGTGCTGGATTTGGTGATTCATGAAGCGAGCCTTGCACCCCCGCGTGATAATCGTTTTCTGGTGCATGCCGGAACGCAAACAGTACGCATTGCCGCCGGAGAGGAGATTCGCTGATGCCTTTGCCCTTACCGAATTTAGACGATAAAGCCTATGCGGAATTGGTCGAAGAAGCGATTGCACGGATTCCGCACGTTTACGAAGACTGGACAGACCATAATCCGAGTGACCCGGGTATCACGGTGCTTGAATTGTTGGCATGGTTGACTGAGTTGAGCTTGTACCGCGTGAACCAAGTGCCGGATGAAAATTATCGCACGTTTTTACAGTTGCTCAGTAACCGTCCGATAGAGGATTTGCCGGATGATTTGGACACAGCAATTCATGAGGTCATCACCGAATTACGGACACGGTATCGGGCTGTCACTGCGGACGATTATGCGTTTTTGGCGACGGATATTTGGCAAGCAGCTGGCTTACCCCGTGTAGCGCGTGCAGTCTGTTTTCCGCGTATGAACCTCGCGTATTATCAGCCACATAAACGTTTCGACACCCGTGCCGGACATATCAGCGTGGCTATTTTGCCGGATGTTGATGATGTGGATTATCCCGTGCCGAATGAGGAGATGTTGGCGTCGCTGGATGCGTTTTATAAAGAACGGCGCACGCTGACGACCCGCCATCATGTGGTTGCGCCGGAGTATGTGCCGTTCAGCATTCGGGCAGTGGTCAAATTACATCCTGATTATCTGCTGGAAAAAGTGGAAACAGACGCCAGCACAAAATTTTACAATACCTTGCATCCGATATATGGGGGCGCATCTGGTAAGGGCTGGGCTTTCGGGCGTGATGTGTTTGTCTCCGAGATGATACAGATATTGGATGGTACAGAGGGCGTGGATTATGTGCGCGATTTAGAGATTGTACCGCTTGTGCCTGATGATATTAGGCGCTTATATGCGACGCCTCAACGCCCCGAACGCATTACGGGTATGCAATTAAATCCGATAGAATTACCGGCATGGTTGAATATATCGCTGAGAGACATAGGTGGTAGCTGAGATGAGCGACAACGCGCAATCCGTACAAGACCAAGAACTGAGCCTGTATCTCGATTATTTGCCTGCTATTTTTCAGGATGGCGAAGACGGAGGCGCGTTTTTAGGGCGCTTCTTGCTGGCATTCCAGAAGATGTTGCATGGCACACAAGCTGACGAATTACTAGAAGATTCGCAGGCATTTGAGCGTGTGCTTGACCGTATTCATACTTATTTTGACCCGCAACAGACGCCGGATACATTTTTGCCTTGGCTAGGGCAATGGGTGGCGCTGAGTTTGCGTGATGATTGGTCAGAAGCGGAAAAACGGCGTTTCATTCAGCGGGTTGTGCCGTTGTATCGTCAGCGTGGGACGCTCAAGGGGCTTCAGCAGATGCTAGGGATTTATCTGCAAGCAGAAGGCTATGTCCATGATGGCACGATTGATGAGATGGTACAGATTCGCGTGTGGGATAGCGGGATGCAATTAGGCAAGATCGCTACCTTGGGCGAGGATACGATTGTGGGTGAGCCACGTCCGCATCATTTTGAGGTACGGCTGGTGATTACGAATCCGGCGTTTGTGGATTTGGAGCGTCGGCGGGCGATTGCGAAAGCGATTATTGAGCAAGAAAAACCTGCGCATACCACGTTTGATTTAGTGGTGATGATTCCACCCATGCAGGTCGGGCGATTCTCGACGATTGGGTACGATACCTTGCTGACGGATGATGAGTAAGGGTTGTAAAGAGGGCTGGATTTACCCCTCCCCTAAATCCCCTCCCCCCTGCGCTTCGCTGGCGGAGAGGGGACTTAAAAGCCTCAGTAATAAGAGGTGATGATATGGGGTTGAGGATGCGAATGACTTTGATTACACAAGAAATGAGGACAGTGTATGTCTGATACGATGCGCGTGAATTATTTTTTTCGACAATTTTTGCAAGCTGAAGATTTCATCACTGACCAAGCGTATCACCGTGAGAAGGTGCAATCGCTGGCGCGGTATTTGTTCACGATGGGCGTTGTCGAAGGGTTCGCGGTCACGGAAGCGACGGTGCGCGGTGATGTGGGGGTAGCGGTTTCGGCTGGTATGGCGCTGGATACGCAGGGGCGACAGATTGTTCTCGAAAAATCTGCCAATATTCCCTTAGCGAAATACAAAGGCGAGACGGTTAAGCTCATCATTCAGTATAAAGAGCATCTGCTGGATAACCGCGATGATGAAACGCAACGCGATTTTATCCAAAAAGTAGATGGCGAATATTATACGGCGCGGGTGCTGGAGCGTCCGGGGTTTGCGATATTGCCAGAGAAAAAAGCCCTTGAAGACGGCATGATTATTCTGGCGCAGATACGCATTTCGACCAGTGGCGCAATTCGCTCCATTGATATGGATGTGCGTCCGTTGGTGCGTGCGAAGGGTGTGCCTGAACCGAAACCTATCACGCCGAGCGACCCGCAGTTGGTCGATACGATAAATGGTGATTTCACTGTGAAAGGCGATTTGCGCGTTGATGGTGTGCTGAAAACCGTCGGGCAATTGACGACAGCGTGGTTTGCGGACAATGTGACGGCTGATGTTGCGATTCGCTCTGTGGGAAGCTGGGAAAATATCGCAGGTATGACGATTGATATGGGGCTGGAACGTGATGCAGTCGTGACATGCCAGTACACGATTAATGTGCAAGCGAACCGTCAGCCACTAGAAATGCCGGATGATTTACCAGAAGCCCCAGTCGTGCAATCTCTAACGCCGAGTGTGCCAGCAGGTGAGGGACTATTTTTAGTCAATCAGACAGATACGAATGCGATGGTACGCAGTGTGGCACGCACACGGGGCAACGCTACCGTGCGCGGACGTGTCCCGCCTGGTGATGTGGTGGAAGTCATTGAACCGAGTGCGGATGAGGCGCGTTCGCTGGTGGGTAAAGCGGGCGAGTGGGTGAAGATACGCATGCGGGATGGTACGGAAGGCTGGACATCTATGTCATCGTATCGTGTGCGGGCGACGGGTGATGCACAAATGATCAGTAATGATGAACAAGTGGCAACAGGGCGCTTTGTTGAGTACAAAGTGGTTGCTGGCGACCAACTTGGGCAGATTGTCATCAATCAAGGTTTAGCAACGGGCTGGTCGCGGGAAGCGATTGACCTTGTGAAGAAAATCAACAATTTGAGCAGTGATACGATTGCTGTTGGGCAAACCCTGTTGCTCCCGCGTGCGATAGATGATTTGCAACCGTTAGAGAATGACTTTTTAGGCGTCCGGCTGGCTGTCGATGGCACAGGCTACGCACAATCCGGCACGCATCATCGCCCGATTGGGTACACAGCAACGCCGAATATCGCACTGACGGGGCAGTTAACGGTTGCGCTGAGTGCAGGTGAACACACGATTCAGCTACAGTGGTACAAAGGGGGGACAGTTTTGCAGAGTTGGTCGTGTGCTACGGCATCGCTAGGTGAAGGGGATGCAGAAGGTTTCTTGAGTGGGCGTTCGTTGCAGGCAGTGGCGTATTATCGGTGAGGTGAGTATTCTGATGATTGAGGCGAGTTAGGAATTTAATATAATGTTTGGCTCTTAACCCCTCCCCTAAATCCCCTCCCCCCTGCGCTTCGCTGGCGGAGAGGGGACTTTAAACGCTCTTGATTAGATAGATTTTTCCTTACAGGGTGTTTGGTTGAAAAGCCCATTCAGCTATCGTTCTCGCAGATGTGTAGCACAGTTTGTAGCATGACGTTGGCGGCGTTGATGCAGTCGTCATCGCTGGTGAACTCGCGCGGGTTATGGCTGATACCATCAACGCTGGGTACAAAATACATGACGCTATGGGTGACTTGCGCGAGGGCTTGGGCATCGTGTCCGGCAAAACTCAGTAGGGTGGTGTGCGAGAGGTCAAGGGTATCGCATGCGGATTGCACGGCGGCTACGAAGCTATCTGCCATCGGTGCGGGTTGGATGTCGTGCATGCGGGTGATGTCGAGCGTGAGATGCAGGTCATCGGCTGTCGATTGTGCGAGGTCTAAAAGCGTTGTTTCCATTGCGTCGAGTTGTTCGATGCTTCCATTCCGAAATTCCACGCCTAGTTTTGCGGTGTCTGGCACGATATTGAATGCGCCGGGCGCGAGTGAAATCTCTCCAAAATTGACCACACCAGGATGAAAATCTGCCATAATTTTATCGCGTGCGGAGAGGGCAAATTGTGCCGCGCCCCAGTAAGCATCTTTGCGTTTTTGCATGGGCATTGTGCCAGCGTGTGCCGCCTCGCCTTTGAAGGTCAGCCAGAGTGAGCGAATGCCAACGATGCTATCTACGACGCCGATATTGAGATTGGCTTCTTCGAGGCGCGTGCCTTGTTCGATATGTACTTCGATGTAGCCTGCCAGTGAATCGGGGTCACGTTGGGCAGTGAGCATCGTTTCACGAGAGATACCCACCCGTGCCATGCCTGCTTCAAGGGCGTCTGTGCCTCCACGCGGATGTAATAACGAATGTTCGCTCAGTTGACCTGTGATAGCAGAACTGCCCAGCAAGCCAACGATTGTGCCTTCTTCGTCTGTAAAATTGATGACTTCAATATGAACGGGCAAAGATTCGCCTGCGTCTTTGAGTGTGAGGGCGGTTTCTAGCGCGGCAACTACGCCGAGTGCGCCATCGAAGCGTCCGCCATTGGGAACGCTATCCAGATGTGAGCCAATGAGCAGGGTTTTTGCGTTGGGGTGATTGCTCTCTAGCACAGCAGACTGATTGCCTGCACCATCCATGCAGTAGGTCAAACCGTGTTGTTCTGCCTTTTGCTTGAACCATGTGCGGGCTTCGGCATCTGCTTCGGAGAGGGCAGGACGACTAAGCCCTCCAGCCGAGGTCGCGCCGATGCGTGCTTGTTCATCCATGAGGGCTAAAAATCGTTCGCTGTTGATTGTGAGCATAGTGGGTTCGCTTTCGTGGTGTGTGTTCGTTTGCATAGTGATAACATGCTTTGCGGAGTGGCGTCAAATAAAACAGTAATGGGTATTTCATCGTATAGTATGATAGACGATTTTAGCTTATGAAGGGGTGTAAAATGCAAGAAGAAACTTTTCGGATAATTACATTTGATGTAGAGACTGCGGATGACGCGACATGGTTACAGCTAACACAGTTGCTCGAAAAACAATCGCGGGAGCGCAATCCGAATGACCCACCGATTAGTGATGATTTGCTGAAGAAAAGTGTGTTAGCAAATAATGGCAACCCAGAGACAAGCCGTGATTATCGACTTGTGGTGCGTGATGACGAAGGGATTGGCTTTTCGATTGTGCAATTCGTGACAGATAAAGACCCCGAATATGAGAGCAAAAAACATGTTGCTTATGCGTCGATTTTTGTGTTGCCGGATTATCGTCAGCAAGGTATCGGACGCGCTTTGCTAGGCACAGTTGTTCATGCGTGTAATCAACGAGGTGTAACGCTCCTGCAAGGGACAGCGGAACTTGAAAGCGGTCATGGTTTTGCAACACATTTCGGTGGCGAAGTCGGTATCGAGACAGCGACGCGCCGTTTGCCATTAGCGGATACTGATTGGGATTTGATGCAACAGTGGGTGGATGATGGCACGGCGAAAAATTCAGACATCACGATAGAAACCTACGATACTTTTCTCATCATGGATGATGAAGACGATTATGCAGAATTTTGTCGTGTGTATACAGAGATGATGAATCAGCAACCGTATGAAGACATCGAAGGCGCGGAAGAAATTTATACGCCGGAGCGCATGCGCCATGAAGAAGAACAGATGAAACAACTCGGTATGACATGGTGGTTAAAGGTCGCTTACGATGACAAGCGCGATATTGCGGGGGTGACAGAAATTATGTATCACCCTGAGCGTGGGCATCGGGTAGGGCAGGGTTTGACTGCGGTACGAGATAGCTTTCGTGGGCGCAAAATTGGGAAGTGGCTCAAGGCAGATATGATGTTGCATATACGCGAGGTATACCCTGATGCTGAATATGTCTCGACGGGGAATGCGGACGTAAATTCAGCGATGCTTGCTATCAATGAGAAGATGGGCTTTCGGCTGTATAAACGGCAAGTCGTTTATAAATTGGATGTCTCCGCATTGTCGGCTAAATTCGATTAGTGTCTGTCTGAAAAATGGATGTAGGCTTCCTGTGTGCCGTTCCGAACGGGCGCAGACACAGCAACGCCCCTACGAAGAGTATTTACGCATAGATTCTTGACCCAAGTTGTTGACAGTTTTCACCTTTTTATGGTTTACTGTGGTTCAAAATAGGTCATGAAAGGGCGAAAATGGTAAGGGTTTACGATTCACAGACTTTGATAGGTGAACGGGTGTATTTGCGTCCATTACAGCGCAGTGATGCAACCGTGATTGCACAAGCGGCGAACGATTGGGAGGTGGCTAAAGGCACGCTCAACTTGCCGTATCCATATGAGGAAACGGACTTTCTCGCATTTATGGAGCGCATTGAAGCTAGAGATGATGACGACCCTCAGCATACTTTTGGCTTGGTATTGCGTGAGAGCGATATGCTGATTGGTACGTGTGGGATTGGTATACGTGACCGTCACGAACGCGCAGAAATCGGCTATTGGGTGGGTAAAGCGTATTGGGGCAATGGGTATGCGACGGAGGCAGCCCGTTGTCTCATCAATTATGGCTTTGTAGAGCAGGGCTTGAATCGCATCGGGGCTGAGTATTTCACGGATAATCCGACGAGTCGGCGGGTGATGGAAAAAGCAGGGATGACTTTTGAGGGCATCTTGCGACAGAAATTGATACGCGAGAATGAACACATGAATTATCGTGAATACAAAGATGTGGGGGTATGTGCGATTTTACGTGCCGATTGGGAAGCGTAGGGGATAGAAAAGTAGGGCGATACAATGGTCGCCCTTACGACTGTTACTAGGCGTCGTTCGCTTTCTGTACAATGGGCGTAAAAGTGCGATTAGCGATTTGTTGCCAGAGCAAGCCGACGAGTAGTAGACCCGCGCCAATCAGCCAGATATTTGTATCGACCCAGAACGCCAAAAACAAACACGCTGACAAACCCAAATACGCCAGCCAGCGCGGAAAGAGCCGTTCATCATCGCTCAGTTGTAATGCTGATAAATTGGTCAGTGAATAATAGACTAATACAGTAAATGCGCTAAATGACCATGTTGTCTGCACGTCCCCGATGAGTACCAAACCCGCAATCAGCGTGCCAATCACCAAGACAGCGACATAGGGCGTGGTGTTATCGGCATTCAGGCGAGCAACAACAGGGGGCATATCCGCACGACGACCCATCGCCAGCAATACCCGCGATAATCCCAGCAACAAATTAAGCAGAACGCCGAGCATGGCTGTGATTGCGCCGATGGCTATCAGTGGAGCGATGGCTGGCGCGAAAGTTTGGGCGGCGACTTCAAGTGGGGCAGCCGTGGTATTGACTGCGCTACCAAGTCCGTCTGCGCCGAGTGTGCCGACACCAACGAATGCGACACCGATATAGAGCAACATGGTTACAACGAGGGTGATAATAATCGCACGCGGAATCGTCTGACGCGGATTATGGACTTCTTCGCCGAGTGTGGCAATGCGTCCGTAGCCTGTATAGGCAACAAACATGAGCGCGGTAGCTTGCAGGGTCGCTTGAATCGCTGTCATCCAATTACTATCGCCTGTTGCATCGGCTACGGGAAAAAAGGGCGCGAAATTTGCCCCATTGATATTCGGTAAGCCAACGATGATGAATACGCCGAGCGTGAAGAGCGTAATCGAAACGATGATGATGTTGGCTGTGTTGGAGCGACGAATACCAACTAGTACGATGGCTGTCATGGTGATGACGGCGCCGAGTGCCAAAATGATGCGGATGGTTGCGCCTTCTACCCCCATAGCATCCAAGAAATAACCTGCAAAGCCGAGTGCGGCGGTGGCGGCAGATGCACTTTTTGCCAGCAAATATGACCAACCAGCCACAAAGCCAAGTTGTGGATTGAGATAGCGATAGCCATATTCGTATGTGCCACCGCTGACGGGATGATTCGCCGCGAGTTGGGCGCTGTTAAGTCCGTTGCAGGTAGCGACGCCCGCCGCGAGTGCAATTGCCAGCACGACGGCTGGTCCGACGATGCCCGCGCCAATACCGACACTGACAAAAATCCCCGTGCCAACAATCGAGCCTAAGCCCATCATCATCGCGCCAAAGACGCCTAATTCACGTTTGAGTTGTTGCATAAACCCTCATTTTATCGGATGTGAATCATTCAACTAGTCGTCATTTTAGTTGGGGTATGTTAAATCAAGAGGCGCGAATATGAGGGTAAACTGAGCGTTTATGGGCAAAGGGGCATTGACAGTTGTGCCTTCGCCAATGATTGATGCAAGTTAAGAATTAAATGCGGAAATAGGGAGATGCAGACGTTTTGCACTTAACCCCTCCCCTAAATCCCCTCCCCCCTGCGCTTCGCTAGCGGAGAGGGGACTTGAAAAGCTCTATTTGGGGAGATTTGGGAGCTAGATTTATTTTCGTACTAATTTTAAATCATCGGCTACGCATTCTAATTTTTGGTGCGAGATACAATCTATTGCATGGTGAGACAGCGACTATGCCCTTAAATTAATAGGCATGGGAGCGCATCTTGGCACTCCCAATGAAAATGCTTATTTACGCGGTATCATCGTCGTTGCTTGTTGACGGCGTATCAGGGGCATTGCGCAAGTATTGCAAATAAAACAAGAGCGCATTGGGTGACGAGAAACGATGCACAGATTGCGCGTCGGGTTCGGCATCGCCTTGTGGAAGCGCACCATCCCACTGTGCTTCGGTACGGATGCGTTCCATGAGTGATTCAACATCTGTGTTGAGCATTTGCGCCAAAGAGAGCGTCGCATCGTTGAGTGGGACGGGCATCTCCCGCGGTGGTGGGGCAGTTGTCGATTCTGTGCTGGTTGTCGTGTCTGAATCGGTTGGGGTATCGGGTGCATCGAGTTGGCGACGGGCATTCGCTGTATGTTGTGCGTTCTGTACCGTATTGCGCCACGCCGGATTATCAGCATCCACGTAATCCCATTCAGGCATCAGCAAAAGAGGAATATCGTTGGGGTCGCTGTATTCTGTATGGTTGCCTTCACCATCAGTTGCGTAAGCGAACATCGGCTTACCATCGCGTTCGATGAGGAAGTGTTCGTCGATTATGGATTGCAAATTGTTGGCGCGTTTTGCATATTCGCCTGTGCCTTCGACATTTTCTAGCTGATTGAGAGCTTGCCAGAGTAGGACATGGGTCGGCAGGTCGTAAGGCATTTTTTCGCTGTCGATGAGGTCATCAGCGTCAGAGGCAGGCAATAAGCCACTCACATTGTCTGCGCGGGTATCGAGCATAGTGAGGGTGTCGTCTATCAGGGGCTGAAATTCGCCAAAAAGTTCTTTATCGCCTGTTTGGAGCGTGTAATCTGCTAAGAGCAAGAGCGGATAAATCTGCTGGTCGAGTGCGTATTGCGTATTTTTTGCTTCGCCATCGGGTGTATAGCTGGCGCTCCATTGTCCGTCTTCACGCTTGGCACGGTCAAATAACCAGACGAGGTGTCCGCGCACGAGATGACGGGTTTCGTAGCTCCAATTGAGCATAGGGGCAGCCATATAGTAAGCATCGCGGTTAGTCGTTGCAGTGTCAGTATCCGTAGCCATCGCAACCGCTTCATCATCTATCGGCACGAAGCTCCGTAGTGCATTTGCCATCGCACGCTTTTGGGGCAATTCAACGCCATTGACGATGGTCGCCCGTTGCCAGCGTTTTTTCCAGCGCGTGAGCAATGTACCAGGGTCGAGGCTGGCGGCGGCCCGTTGCGCGGCACGAGCATAGCTTTCTTCGTGTGCTAAACCGAACGAAAGTGTGAATGCGCGGGTGCTAGAGCCAAGTCGGTTTTTTTGGATGGCGACGAAATTGTGTTTCTTGTTTTTCTCCAGCCGTGATTGCACGACAAAGGATGCGGGTAGGTGTGTGTAAGTCGCATAATGTACTGTGCGGTTGACCTCGCCAAGTTCGACAGTATCCGGCGCGGGATTTTCTACTATAGTGTCATCGTCGCTATTCTGTGATTTTTGTAGCCAGAATACGCCACTGGTTTGTGCGGAGATACCTGCTTTTGAAAAACGCCAATCTTGCGCGATGCCAATGGGCGTATCAAGTGTCGCATACGTCAGGCATTCGGCAACGACGCCATTCTGAAAGGTGAGGCGTATAAACGGCACGACATCTTCTACTAAATAATATTCGCGCTCGGTCACTTTTAGGAAAAATTCGAGTCCAAAGCCCTCTGTTTTGTAATCGGGCAGGGCAGGTTCCCAGAACCAGCGTTCACGTTCGGCGCGGGTGGTTATTTGGGGCGGAACGCTCGTTAGTGAGATGAAGCCTTTATCAGGATGATAGGCGTTGACTGCCAGAATGCGCCCATCGGGACTGATGCTTGCTGTGACGCCCTTGTTGCCAACATCAAGTGGCTTGATGCCATCTGTGGGGTAGATACGTCGAACTTGAAAATTGCTCAAATTAAACATGCCGAATGTCCTGTTGATTTCTGTTTGGTGATTTCCCTTAATGAAACTATTGTAGTAGGTTCGGGCGTTTGGGGTAAGGGCAGGTTGGAAGGATAATGCGTATAATAGAGTAAGGTTGATAATCAGATATGGAGGTAGTATGCATACACCGTTTGATAACCCTGCACCAGAAGATTTTTTGCGTAAGACTGAAGACTATGCCCGCGACTTAGCTTGGGGCGTGACGAAAGGGTGGTGGGGACGTGTCCTGCGCGATGTTGGTCCTTATGGTACAGCCACTTGCATTCCAAACGTTGCTGAAATCAAAGACTTCGTAGCGGATTTTTATCTGCGGCAAGATATTGGAGATGGGTTGCCGGCAGTCATCAACGCGGCATTAGAAGAAAAAGGTGATACCTTAGCCGATAATTCACGCGCCTATATTCATAAGTGGCATGCCACTATCACGCCTCCGTTAACGTCTGAACTCAAGCTATGGGGCTATGTGCTGGAAGAGAATGGGTTTGTTAATCTGACAAATAACGCTTTTGAATTGCTAAAACGTCCAATTCGCACACCGCTGATTTTCATCTCGTACAGACGGGAAACCAGTAGTCCCCTTGCACTGGCAATTGAAGCCCGTTTGCGCTCACTGGGTCATCAAGAGATATTCATTGATAAAGATATTCCAGCCGGCGAGCAATGGCTGGATGTTCTTAAAGAGCGCATTAACCAGTGCGAATATTTTGTGGTACTGATTGATGAGGCATTTTTCGAGTCGCCATGGTGTCGTAATGAATATGAATGGGCAGTGTCACAGGGTAAGACAATTATCCCGTTCATCCACCCGGAGGTAAACATGACGACCTTTGATGAGACGTTCACGGCGACGCAGTTCATTGACTGTCGTGGTAAAAAATCGGCGGCGTCTTATGAAGATGGTATCAATCGTCTGCTGACGCGCTTGGGCTATGCCACTTACTGAGCAAAATGGGGATACGCAGGTAGCGTATCCCCAATGTGAATCGTGCTTAGGTAGCGAGCGCAGGCATGAATGGTTGGACATCCACACGAAGGAGCGCACGCCAGAGATACCCCAGTTCCAAGCCGACACCAAATGTCAGCGAGCAAATGGCGACTGGAATCGCAGGTAAACCGAGCCAGATACCAAAGAATAAGCACGCGATAGTTGTCAGGAAGCCGATGGTCATTGCCTGATATATCGGATTGGTATTATCAGCTTTCATCAGCAAGGCACGCAGGTAACTTTGCAATGTCGAGAATAGCGGTAAGAACGCAGCAAAAATTGTGCCATTGATGACCACTGGAATGAGATTTGCTGGGATGTCTAAGATGGTGCGCAGGTAATAGTCGATAGCAGGTGTGATAGCAAACAAAACCAGTATCAGACTGCTCCCGAAGCCGAGATAGAGCGTGAATCTACGTAAGGCGCGTTGTTCTTGTATGCCTTTGTTGAGCGCAATCACGGCTTCTTGCCATGCAAAACCACCAGAGCGCATGACCATCATGATAGAGAAGATGATGGGGTAGGCGGCGAGAACATCTACAGCATTTTCAGCTTGGGCAAGTCCGCGTTGGGTCATCGGCAAAACGAACCATGACATAGCAGCCGTCGCCGCGAGAGGCAGATGAAAGCCTGCTACCTTGCGCAGAGTGAGCGGGGGTATATCGGCTTTGCGTTTGGTCGCTTCTAGCTGTGCGACATCTTGGCGTGAGATAAAATGCACGTAGATCATCTCTACGAACACAGCCGAGATTAGACTCCATGCGCCGATTTCTGCACCTGGAATATCGCCCCAGATGCCTAAGCCAACCGCGACCCCAGCCGAGACAATCACACGAATGACTGTGCCGATGGTGATGGTGCGTGTGCGTCCATGATTGATGAGAATGCCTTGATGGAAACGTCGGTAGCCGATGAACCATGTGAAGAACATCAAAATGAGTGCCGGACGGCGGGTTTCTTCAATGAGTTCGGGCGGAATATCTAGGATGACCCCTAAGTAAAAATCAAGCAGGGGAGTGAATGCCATCAGTGCATGCACAATCGTCAGCAAAACGTTGGCAATCAGCACATAACGCGATAATACACGGTATGCTTGTCTATCTTTGGCAAGCGCACTGCCGACAGCCAAAAACATGATGACGGGTGTTTCTATCAGTACGACTAAGCCGACCACGATACCGAAGGCGGCGAGTTGCGTGGCGGCATCATCTTGGCGGCTCATGACCCCTTGAATCCAAGGACCTTCAAAAATCATCAGCAAGAAAGAGAAGGCGAGGGGCAACCAGAACCAGAAAATTTTACGTTGGGTGAGCATGGCACTCTTTTCTTGATTGTTACATGACTGCGTTCATTATACGCCTGTTACGCTGTTTGCTGAACCAAAGTGGTCTTAATGTTAGGCAGATTGCGTAACCAGTTCGGGCAGATTAGTAACCTGCGCTTTCAAGCCATCCCGAATGAGGCTGATGAGCGTGTCTGCTACGGTACCTTTGCTGTGTGTTTGGTCTTTGCTCCATTGCATCCCTGCGCCGAAAATGGCATAGCTAATTGAAGCGGCATGAATATCAGCATGTTCGATGCCATCGAGTGAGGTCATCCAACTATGGACAATATCTTGTATCGTCGCTTGCATGAGGTCTTCAATTGCAGGCTTGTATTGTAAATCTGCACCATGACAACCTCCATTCATTTGTAATACAAAATCACAGACAGCATAGATAAGATTGCGCAAATTATCACCACAGAAAGTGGCATCTTGGGTGATAGTGTAGTCAGCTAATTTTTGTTGAAACCACTCTAGTATCATTTGGTCATGGAGTGCAAATTTGTCTTCGTAATGGTCATAAAAAGTAGTGCGGTTGATGTCTGCACGGTCAGCGATGTCTTGTACCGTCATCGCGTTAAAGCCTTTTTCGTGCATCAATTCGACGAAGGCTTGTTTGAGTAATTTTCGTGTACGGCGAACGCGTGGGTCGAGTGTTTGGGTGGACATAAAGGACACTTTCTCTGATTTGTTGGTTAGGCAACAGAAACAGGTCTTTGTTGGTTGAGTTTCGCTTGTGATGTGCCTATGATTCTAGTGTAAACGACAGGTGTTGGATTAGCAACAACTGTCCTGTAAATACTAGAAACGAGGAGATACTCACATGGATTTTATGACGATTGGGCTGTGGATTGTACAGGGTTTGCTGGGCTTTGCGTTTTTGGCGGCTGGGGGTATGAAAGTTAGCCAACCACGCGAGAAGTTAATTGAGCAGATGGGCTTCATTGATGATATTGGCATGCCTGCTACCCGGACGATTGGTGCGCTGGAAATTTTAGGTGGCTTGGGTTTAATACTTCCTGTGGCACTTAATATCTTACCGTATCTGACCCCATTGGCAGCACTTGGCTTGATGATTGTGATGGTCGGGGCGATGGCTACGCATGTACGACGCGGTGAGATGCAATCCCTCGCACCAAATTTGGTATTGCTGATTTTGGCGGGTGTGGTTTTCTTTGGCTACAGCAACTTGCTGGGTGAGGTGATGGGCTTGGTATAAAGCAGATATTATGCAGAGCGCAAAGTCCTGCTCAGTATAGGTAGGGCTTTGATATATTTATGGAGGTGTAGGGGTAACAATCTCAGTTCCATCGGTGTTGATCCATATGAGTAAATCGTCTGGAACGCTACTTGGCACAACGTTATTATCGCTGATCCAGTATAAGTTTGTCTCTCCATCAGAGGCGATAATTTCTACTTGATACCATGTGAATATGTCGCCATCGTATCGTGCGAATACAGGTACATTCGCATCTGGAAGTGACACAGGATCGAGGCTGGTTTGCATGTCAGGACTGGTATGTGGAATGACATAGGTTTGGTCGCTAAGTTGAATAGTTTGAGGTTGTGGTTGTGTAAGCGTGAATATGAGATAGGCAAACGCAAGCGAGATGACTGTCGCGCAAACCCCGATGAGCAAACGCCGATTGAGCTTGGGAGGAGGTGGGGCAGGTGTTTCTGCAACAACGCGCTTGCTGATATTGCCTGCGGGTGTCTCTGCTTGGATTGTTTTGCTGATAGAGACGTTATTTGATGGGGCGGGTGATTGTACTATTTCATCTGCTTCTGGCGGATTGGCAACTGCTTCACGAATTAGCGAATCATCTTTTATAGGGACAGTATCCTGCGTAACCCGTGTACCAGCCGTAATATCGGGAGGGGATTCGATAGCAAGACGTTCATACCATTGTTGATTTGGTAGATTGTTATCAGTGACATCAGCATATTGCGTCAGCACAAAAATCTCGAAATTTTCGCCATCTAGTAAAAGCGGAAAGGTCGGTTTGCCCCAATTATCCGCAAGGGTGACTTCACGTTGAACCCAGCGCGATTCACGAGAATGAGGTGACATGATGACAACTACGGCGTCTGCGGCACGCAAGGCACGCACGATGCTCTCCCACCAATTTTCGCTACTGCGCAATTTGGCGTTATCAATCCACACATTGAAACCTCGCGCTTGCAAATCATCTGCAAGGCGATAGGCGTAGGCTGCGTCTTTGGTGCTGTAACTGATGAAAATATGTGCCATGAACTATGCTAGTTGATTGTGCGATTCTATGGGCAGTATACCACGTTTCGATTATCCTACCGATAGATTTAACGCGCTAATTCGCCACTATCGAATGCGGATAAAATGACACTATCTCGTTCATCAACTGTCGTGAAGCGCACCCCTGTATTGAGGTCGTAATGCCCGATGGCGAGTTGGTATTGGGCGTCGTACTCTGGGAAAAAATCGCCCATTACGATAACCCTATCTCCGATTTGCCATGTGGACATCGAGAGTGCCGTATCGGATACGAGTAGGGGCGCATCGCCTACTGGTTCACCATTTTCGCTCAGGTAGAGATGGTGAAATTGCTGGACGGTTGCAGTTGGCAAATCGTCATCAACATGCCAGATAGTCGAGACACGCAGACGGGGTCCCACATAGCGTACGCGCCAGCCTTCCAATGTGACGCCGTGTGAAAAACGAATGGGTTCATCGAGCAGGGTATATCCTTCGACTTGTTGTGTGCCATCGGTGCGTAGAACCATGAAATCTGGCTCGTTTTCTCGGCGTGGAAGCGTCATTTCTTCACTGACGAGTCCGGCGGCTTGTGCTTCTTCGTATGCCTGAAACGGACGGAGTTCAAATAACAGAACGCTTGGTTCAGGGGGCAAAATCAGCAAATTCGCGCCATTCACGACACGCCGATTGTCTTGTCCGTGCCAATATGCCTCAAAAATCATTGCCTGTCCGGTACGGGTGGTGATGTCGCCGTGTGTGTGATAGACGACGTTTTCATCAGGGAAACCGTAAGCCACATCACGGGTATAGGCAAGCGGAACACCGATACCGTGCGGGGTCGCTTCGGTGGTGGCGATAGTCAGGTGTTGTGCCAAGCCGATAGTCGATGCCAGCACGAATGCGCCTGTCGCAACCACTATTGCACCCCGATAGAGCGTATTTTGTACGAGATGCCATCCTGCGCCTGCGAAAATGGCTATCGCTGGAATGACAGGGAGCATGTAATAGAAGCGCACGGGAGAAATAAAGACGAATACCAGTGGCATGCACACGAGTAGTAATCCGGCAATGATGGCAAGGTGTGTTTGTGGTGTGTGTTTGCGGTGCTGAACACGGCTTAGGATACCCATTGCAAAGAGTAGCACCGTGATTGCGCTCGCAAGGTGGGCGTACCAACTAGGGTTAGTAGCAAGGTCGCCGATGATTTTTTCTTCCCAGCCGACATTGAATCCGACGCGCATTGCTTGCTGGAGTGACAAGGTATCTGTCGAGGCTGTTTCGGAGGCTGTGTCTTGAATCGCGCTCAGAATGGGGTCGCCACAGCACGCAAGATAACCGAAAAAGGGTAGTGTCATGGTGATGACCAGTACGCCACCGACGATACAGGCAAGCCATCTTTGCCACCATTTTTGATACAGTGCGTAGAGTGCCGTAGCAACGCCGATGCCCAATCCGGCGAAATGAATTTGGATGCTGATGCCCGCGATGAAAATAGCGAGTACGGTCATGAGGCGTGGGCGTTTTTCGCTACTAAACGATGCCTCTAGTGCCAGCATCCACACAACGGTAATAGGAATCAGCAAATTAGGTTGCCAGATAAAGCGACTATGAATAACAGCATAGGGCGCAAGGGCAAGCATCGCTAGAGCTATCAGGGCAGAGGGGATACCGAATATTTTGCGCACAAGTGCATATAGACCGACCATCGCCAGCAAGTTCAAGACGCCAACGTAACGCGTCGCTAATAGGGGGTCAGTGCTAAACAAAAACGGCGGTACGAATGCCCATGTTCCAGTCGGGAAAAATGGTACGCCCACCGACGAAAATGTGCCAAGAAAAACGAAAGCCTCTCCGCGTGCCATCTGCAGGGCAGGTAGGCTGATGTTCACTTCGTCCAGTGCAAAATGACTAATGCCCACCCAACCGAGACGTAGCCACGCACCGATGCTCATTAGTATGAGAAAAAGCGTTGCTTCTATGTATCTTGGTGTGGATGTTTGGTCAGTCATAGGCGCAGTGGTATTTGCTGTCAAGTAACGCGCCCAAGCATACGTGGTGGGTAGCCATGCGTCAATGATATGGTGATGTACTAGGAAAATAGATGCTCCCCCAAGATATGAGGGAGCAAAAATCTTCTCAGGCGGATTGTTCTGCTGGGTCAGCGAGTGCAGTCTCAGGAACTTGAGGCGGGAATACCAGCATGCTCAAGAAAATACCGGCGATAGCACAAAGGGATGGCACACCGAGCCATGTATGAATTTCCCACCAGAGAAATTCGTCTTGGAGCGTGCCAAGAATATAGATAGCCAACAGATTAGAAGCACCAATCATGAACGCGGTCACAGTGCCGATAAGCCGGTTCGTGTTCGGTGTGTGCGGTGTTGCTTTCAGTCGCCAGATAAGCACATCTGCGACGATACCTGCGAGCAAAAGGGGTGCAATCATGAATAAGCTGATAAACAAGGCACTTTCGCCGATGTTATCCATTTCAAGAATTAGCATCAGTCCCATCAGCAAGCCATTGAACGCGAACATCGCTGAAACTGCACCCCGCGGTAATACCCAACGGCGCATCATAAAGAGGACAATACCCGTTTGTAGCGAGGCAGTTAGTACGTAGCCCCCGATAATCGCTGTTGTCCAGAGGTCACGGTCACGCGGGATGCCATAAATGCCATCGGTTGCACCCATGAAGGTCATGAATTGTGCAAAGAACGTGAAAATGGTCAGCAGACACGCATTCGTCAACACGACCCACCACAACTGACCCCAGCCGGAAGCAGGTTCACGGCGTACCCAAGCGGATTGGATGATACCTGCTATGACGACACTATAGCCGACACCGAGTACCAAGTGGGATGGGCTATAGAGTGCTTCAATACCTTCTTCGATGCCGAAAGCGATGTGCCAGAGCATATCTGCAAAGCCACCTGCACCAAAGATGAAGACACCTATCAATGAGATGATGTAGCCCTGCGGCAAGGCACGCCAAAATGTGTAGCCTTTGTTGACGTTCATATAGTGCAAGCCAATCAGTACAAAGCCGAAAAGTGCATAACTGGCATACATGACAGCGTGATATACCGTGAAGAATGATTCGTCCACAATGCCATGATTATGCGCCCAACCGTCAATGAATAAACCACTGACGAGAATGATGCACAAGACGCTCATAAGAGCATCCAAAAATGCGGTATGTGGTGGATAATCGGTACGTGCAGGTTTGACTGTTGTCGTGTTCGTGAGTGTTGCCATCTGGTATCCCCCTGAATGGATGATTTACTGACTATCATTACGTGAAAAACTCATGTTATGTTGTAATCATATAAGAAAAGTGAGCAAATCCAATGTTTGTTGCGATGTCGTTGAGACAAAATACGTAGATGAGAGTGAGACATGTTCACAACAAAGGGAGCGATTCGATTGACAGCGATACACATACAACGGGGCATTCCAGAAAACGAAATTGAGCGCACAGCAACGCTCTATTATGAAGCGTTCCGGCAAAAGTTGCAGCCTATTTTTAGAGACGAAACACGCGGGATTGCCGTCTTATCCCAATCTATGCAAACAGATTACGGCATTGTTGCATTGGTAGACGATAAAGTTGTCGGGATTGCAGGGTTCAAAGATGCACAAGGTAGCTTAACCAACATTCAACCGCATAACGTGACGGATGTCTTTGGTTTCTTCGGAGGCTGGGCGCGTCTATTGGCGTTGAGTTTGTTCGAGCGCAAAGTAGAGCCAAATGTGCTATTGATGGACGGTATTGTAGTCGATGCCTCTATGCGTGGAAAAGGCATCGGGTCACGCTTACTGGATGCTGTTATAGACCATGCTGGTGAAAACGGTTATTCACAAGTGCGATTAGATGTTGTAGATACGAATCCGCGTGCGCAACAGCTCTATGAACGTAAAGGCTTCGTTGCCACACATACAGAAACGCACGCATGGCTGAAGCCTATTTTCGGGTTTGCGGGGTCAACGACGATGTTGAAAAAGGTTTAGCTATTCAACGACAATGAAGCGTTGTAGGCGTGGTGATATAAGTTCCGGCTGGTTGCTACCGAAGGGTATGCGGTAAATGTCAGGATATAGATAGCTGTATAGGTCGTCCAAGCTGTTAGCGACGAGTTCGCCAGCGCGGAGGGCTTCAATAACGGGCGTGCCATCAGGGACAACTGATACGTATAGACTTGAGGCATCACTGTCGATGCGCGTAATTTGGAAGGCATTATTAAAGGTTGTTACGGGGTTGATAGCGCCATTATCAGGTTGGATAGCATACAGCGTTACATTATGCGAAATTGACCAATCCCAATTCGTAAATTCGTTAGATGCTAGTGTAGCTTGTTCGTCTTCGCTGAGGGTGTAGGCTGTATTGGTGATGTCCCAACTGTTGAAATAAGCGTTGTCATCCTGCGCCCAATGCACGGCAAGAATACGACTTTCTTGGACGATGTTATCTATAGGATAGGCAAAGCTGTTGCCTGTTCCTGTATTGGTAAAATAGATAGCTGGCTGGGTTTCAAAACGCCGTAAGGAAACGAGGTCAGTAAAATCTGGCGACAGTGCGCTTAGTGTATCCACGTTAAGACTGAGAAAGCTTTCTTCATCTATGCGTTGGATTGTGCCAAGACACTGCGAAGCCCCTGCAAGTACAGTGTTATCTTCTAGGACGCGGAAAAAACGGGGGTCGCCAAGGTAAGTGTTAGGATTGTAGTAATCCATATCTACGACCATCGCCATGGCATAGTCAGAGCCACCGCCGCCTCCCAAAGCCATCGGTATTCGCATATTCTGAATATGGGTGATGCTATTGGTTTCAATATCATGCAAGACAACGGGGTTGATTGTGCCAGGAAAGCCGTTTTCTGTTTCGTATGTTTCTATGACCTCAGCGGATACGTAAGCGACTAGATTATCCCCTATAAAATGAGGCGGGCAGTCGGCAATTAAATTGTCAGTCAAAAGACGCATAGCACCCGTTTCCCCATCGTAAATACGAATTTCACCTTCGCTGAATCCTCTTAGTGCCAACACGAGAACATCGCCGTTACTGTTGCTATCGAATGGGTAAAATTCGATGTTGTCTTCGGCTTCGTTGAGGATGGTTTCTGTGCCTGTATCTATATCAACAAGCAATAATGCGCCATTCCGCACACCGACAAGGTCAGACGATTCGTTTTGCGCGTGTGTTGTAAGGGTCAGTAGGGCTATGAGGATGAGTAGCGTGATGTATTTATGCATGTGTGTATCCTTTCATTGAGGTTGTTAGTGCTGTGTAATGAGTGCCTTTTATATGTAGCGCAGAAAACGGTTGTCTACCGTCTGATGCGCGTATTATGACAGCAACTATAAGATGTGCATGTTTTTGTTAAGATTGAGGTGACTATATTTACAACTTCTTTGCAATTTCGGTTTGTAATTTATGGTAATATTTTGTTACTGGGGGATGCTTTAAGCATACACAGAAGTAAGGTTGATACGATGGCAAATACAAGTGAAATGCTCAAATTGACAGATGCGCTGGTAGAAGAACGTGCTGCACGCCTTGCGATGGAACAGCATCTAGCCGATATTCACGACGCATTGAAGCACCATAAACATGATACTTTGAACGTCTTGTCTGGTTTGAAGATGTCTTTATATCTGATTCAGCGTGATGTATGCCATGCCACACCAGAGCGGCTGGATGGGATGTACGAGCAACTCAATAAGTTGACGGCTTTGCTGGAGACGGCATTGCAAGAAGGCAACAAAGCCGATGATTAGTTTTCTAAATTTGCACAGACTTTTCTAAAAACCATGACTCATAAGTGTCATGGTTTTTTGTTTAAGGTGCAACAACTCATTCAATAAGCTATACGCAAAAGTCGCTATCTGATGCTCCAGATGGTGACTTTTTGTTGATGTTACCAAATCATCTTCAAAGTATTTCGGCGAAACTCGGTTCGTCTGCGATACGCATAGGTTCAGCATCAGGTGTGCCAAGCAATACACGCGATAGCTGATACGCGGCAAAGGCAAACGCGCCTGCGCCAAACGTCGTGAGCGTTTGCTCAATCCAGTGCATGGTGATGCTCAGGTTTTCCATTGTCGCGATGGGTTGTAGTGCGAAGGTCATCACAATATTGAGGAAAAATAAGCCCGCTAATCCCCATTTTTTGTGGCGCATGGAAGCAGAAACCAACATACTGATGAGAGCTACATTGCCGATGCTGACGAGCATGAGCAAGGGCTGAAACCACCCGCGTTCAATTTGTAGGATGAACATGCGTTGTCCTGCCCATAGAAACGCACCGGCAATGACGACGACAGGCAAAATACTGAACCATGTTGGTACAGTTTTGTCGTTCGCACGGCGTACCATCGCCCAAACAGCAAACATCACCAAAATAAAACCAGGTGCCATCAGAGGAAAGAGCAGTTGGCTCAGGAAATAGATGTCCATGCTGGTGGTTGCGACGATGAGCTTCCAACCTGCTTTTGTTAGCCCAGCCGTCACGACCAGTATGCCACCGACAGCCGCAAGCTGTGCTTGTTCTGGGGCGAAGTTTTGTACCATGCGCCATACATAAAACATGGCAATGCCTATGAATAAGACAGGCGCAAAATCATAGAGGGCTAAACTCACTGAATAGTCCATATAAACATCCTCATAATAACCATTTGTTGAATTATTGATTGTCATCGAAACATGGTTATTCAGAAGGTGATGAATGACGCTATTTTACATGAGCTTTGTCCTATCATTTGGGTGATAGTGGCTTACAGCTTCATCCGATGATTGAAAAGTGTTTTGTATATTTCGGGCGCAGACATAGTAACGCCCCTGAGAGAAGATTCATCGAATAAGGCATATTTTGTGAGTTTTGGAAATAGCATATGGTTGAATTTGATGCTTCGCCACGTAATGAATTACGTGGCTAGTGAAAAATACTGTCCGCGGCAAAAATTGGATTGAATAGCCAATGATTTCAATCATCGGTATAACCACTAATTTGCGTATATTCTAAACTGAAAATACTTACTTTATGCGTAACCAGCGCATGATACCATCTTCGATTTTTTCTTTTGGTTTCGTCTCATTTTTTGAGGTCGCTGGTTTGAGATATTTGTCAAAGATGGTGCCGAGTTGTTGCTTGTCGATGGTGTCGGTATCGCCAATGATGACGATGCTTGTTTTAGGGGTTTTGTCTTTCCAAGGTTTGCCTTCTTTAAGGCTGACGCGATTGCCGACGAGTTGCATCTCGACTTGTACATTGGGCATTTCTTCGATGTAGAGAACACCTTTTGCACGGAAAATGAGTTCCGGCAAATTGTTGAGCGCATTCTTAATCTGCTCAATCGGCAATGCTTGGTCTGTCTCGTATGCCCATGTTGCAAAGACGATGCTGTGGTCGTTGTGTTCGTATTTGTCAAGCTCATCAACACTATGAGCGTGTACACCAGGACGGGAGGTATCAAAGGCTGTTTGTGGGTTGTAAGTACCCGTACTGATGAGGACTTCAATGGGTACATCGGCTTCTTGTGCCTCAAAAATGCGGGCTTTGTTCACGATGGCTTCTACCTGCGTCCGCACATTTGCCATCTCTGCTTTGGTCAACAAATCGGACTTATTGAGAATCACCACATCTGCCAGCCGGATTTGCTCATGGACGAGGCTTTTTGTAGTGCCTGTGTGGTGTATGAATTGTTGGCTATCTACCACAACAATGATGCTATCTATGCTAACGTCGTTACGCAAGAGTGAGCGATTAATCGCTATTACGATTTGCGCGGGGTCACTGACACCACTGGCTTCAACGAGAATATGGTCTGGTGGCGACTCAGATTTTATGATGGTCGAAATAGTATTGATGAGTTCGTTGCCGACAGAGTAATAGATACGTCCGTTGGAGAGGCGAATCGTGCGATAATCATCATTCATGAGGATTTTTTCGTCAATGTTGATAGAGCCGAAGTCGTTGACGAGTATAGCCATATCCATCGCAAGTTTTTTGTTGAGGATGCGGTTCATGAGCGTTGTTTTGCCCGCGCCAAGATAACCCGTCACGATAGTTAGCGGAATCTTGGGTGTTGGTGGTGGTACAACCATTACGTATGTCCCCTGTTGCCCGATAAGTCCTTTCTATTTTACACGAGGCGGTAAGACAATCAAATTACAGATAACATTGTGTTGTGTACTTTAGGCTTATGGTTGCATGGCATAGATTGAACGGAGGATGCTAGGCTTAACGCTCTCATCAGCTATACGATACAACCATAATTAGGTGTCCAATACGCACTTCGTCCCCACTGGCAATAGCGTATTTTCTATGTGCGGTCAGTTCAACATTGTTCAAGAATGTACCATTGCAACTATTGAGGTCACTGATGTAGTAGCAACCACCTTCGTAGGTGATGCGAGCATGTTCACGAGAGACACCAAGCATGTGTCCGTACTGAAGTGATAAGTCGAGCATGTTATTGTGGCGTGTTTGCTTGGTTTTGCGCCCGATGATGAGTTCGCATACATCGCTGACGATAAGGGGTTCAACTTCGTGGGGAATATGAAAGCGCATGGTACGACGCACCGTTGGAAAGCGTGGCTCTTGCACGCCATCCATGAATTTTAGCGTCGCCATATCCTTCTTAAACGATTTTTTGAGGGTACTCGTAGATGGCACAAAGGGACGCCCCGTTGGTGGCTTGCAAATTGTCTGTGAATCGAATGCGTTCATCATCGTGTTTTGTCCTGTCTGTTGAGTTGTTACTGTAGATATAAATTATCACAAGGCTATATTTATGGTCACTACAGGACGTTACGTATCTTTTTGACGGCGAAACTACGTAGTACTACGGAAATAACAAAAAATCGGTATCAAGATGATACCGATTGTGGTGTCTAGGTTGTGGCGTAGGGTTAGTCGTCGCAGGCAATGACCATGACGAAATGCCCCATACGGATTTCGTCACCACTGTGCAAGACATAAGTCTGCTCAGGGGTCAGTTTCTTTTTGTTGAGGTATGTCCCATTCCTGCTATTCATATCTTGAATGAGGTAATTGCCTTCCTGATACATAATTTGGGCGTGTTTGCGCGATACCCCAAGTAGCTGTCCATATTGCATCGACAAATCGAGAATGCTGGTATTGCCACTGGATGCGCTTTCGCGCCCAAGAACGAGCAATTGTATATCTGTGAAGACAAGCGGTTCGACTTCTTGTGGCATGTAAATACGAAACATGCGACGCTTGCCCGGAATAGTGGCATCCGGTACGGTACTTTCAAAACGGATAATATCCGAGTTCACAGTGTATATCGCGCTCAACATGCGCGTTGAGGACACATTATTTTCGGTGATTGCTTGTGAATCGAAAGCATCCATCATAATTTACACCCTATTACGGCTATTGATTACTGACTTAATGTTGCCATAAAATTGAATTTAACGAGTTAATTGTTGGTAATTTACGACAAAATCAATGTAACTACTCATTTTTGCAGTTTGTTTCGGTCAACATGCGAATTTTTAAGTAAGCCTGTTATACTTGTAAAAACTTGTAAAAATTATTCAGGCACATCCTCGGCGGGTGTGTCGTGTTGTGTTGAGTTGCGTAAGAAGGATAAGGTCGGGTATGAAGCTCATTCCGTTGAACGGGGCATGGACAGTACAAAAATTGGGTGATGATGATGTGATTCCGGCGATAGTGCCGGGATGTGTGCATACGGATTTGCTCACGGCTGGCAGAATCCCGGACCCGACACACGGCACACACGCCCAAGCCATGTTGTGGATTGGCGAAACGGATTGGGTATACAAACGCACCTTTGAGGTAGAACGCTCATTTTTACGTTTGCGTCGTGTCATTTTGCGGTGCGAAGGCTTGGACACGCTGGCGACGATTCGCATTAATGGCATTGAGGTCGGCAAGAGTGCGAATATGTTTCATGCACACGAGTTCAATATAAAGAAGGCACTCCGCAGAGGCGAAAATACGATTGAGATAATCTTCTCTGCGCCACTGACCTATTTGCGCCAAATGGATGCCGAAAATAGCGCCTTAGAAAAAGGGCGTCGGCACAAAGACATCAAGCAAATTCATCCGTCAGGGTGGTTACGTAAGCAAACGACACACTTCGGCTGGGATAATGCTTTTCCCTTACCGACTGTTGGCATCTGGCGTGATATTGCGATTTTTGGTGTGGAAGATACGCGCATCACAGATATTCGCATTCAGACGGAAGCGCAAGGTAGCTATACAAATGTATCGGTTCGGCTGACGCTATCACCACGTCCGAAAGAACCTGTTACAGCCGTGGTATCACTAGCAAGGGATGGCTTGACCGTGATGGCGAATAAGCGCGTGACCTTTGATGGGGAAACAACCTCGCTTGATTTTATCATCCGTGCGCCAGCGAAATGGTATCCGCATGATATGGGTGCGCAACCAACCTACGAAGTGCTAATCGGTGTGTTTGACCGCGACTTGAATCAACTTGATTATGACAAACGCACCTTTGGCTTGTGTGATTTTACGCTTCATAAAGTTGCCGATAGTGAGACAATAGATTATTTTGCTTGCAATGGGGAGGTGATGAACGTAAAAGTGGCATTGTGGGTGCCACCTAGTCCTTATCCTGGACAGACAACGCGAGCGCAATATCGCCAACTGCTTCAAGATGCGAAAGACGCGCATATCAATATGTTGCGTGTGTGGGGTGGGGGCGTCTATGAGAGCGATTATTTTTATCAACTGTGCGATCAGATGGGCATTGCGGTCTGGCAGGATGTGATGGGTGTGGATATTGAATTACCAACCGATGATGCGTTTTTGGAAAATATGCGTGCGGAATTGCAGCACGCTGAGTCACGGTTGCGGCATCATCCGTGTATAGCCGTTTTGCCTACAGATTCACTTGGGGATTTGCAAAACGATACACAAGTACCCGTCTCGCCACCGAATCCGCGCACGGTGTATGACAAAACAGAATCGAAACTTGAAGACAGTATTATATGGATAGAGCAGATTGCACACTTAGAGGGTTTGGCAGGTATTTTAGCAAGCCAACGTCGTGAGCAACAATCTAGCTTGTTCAGTGACTATCTCAATGATAGTTGGACGATGACAACGAGTGCCTCAATTGATTCAGCAGGACGTTGGAAGGCGGCGCACTACGGGCTGCAACGCTTGTTGGCATCACAGTTGGTTTCGGCGGTTGTCTCGGAAGACAAAGACACGGTAGATATTTATGTATCGCATCATGGACGGCATCCGCTGGTAGGGGATGTCGCATGGACATTGACCACAGCTACAGGTGCTATTTTGGTAGAAGGCGTGCATGGTTTCTCGGTGGGTGCGCGTAGTAGCGAAGTCGTGCAGACAATATCACTAAAAGACTATCGTCAACAATACGAAGACAATGATTTGTTGCTATGGTTGCAATGTAAACGCGATGCGACGGTGTTGAGTGACGCTGTTTTGATGCTCGTTGATACTGTTGAGTTGGCATTGCCAGAACCGACAATCAGCGTAAAAGCAAGAGAGCAGGGCGGGGATACATACGAGGTTCAGTTATCTACGGACGTGGTGGCAATGTACGTCTGGCTGGATGCGCCGGATGCACGGTTCAGCGATAATTTCTTTCATATGCGTCCGAGTGTGCCGTATAGTGTGACGGTCACTGCGCCAGCGATTGCGAGTTTGCAAGTACGTTCGTTGTATGATTTACGTAGCTGAGATACACGCTGTTACGCAACATTGCAATTGATATGTGTAAAGTATACAAATAGCGATTCATCGGCTTCGGCAAAAGTGACGGACTTTTTTAGGGGGATTGTGCCTGATAAGTGCCTCATGATACGCTTTTAGTACGTTATATCATTCGATGTGGCGAATAAGGGAGAAGCTAACATGAACACTTTACCTTTCAACCCTAATCATTTACCTGATGTTCCGACTGCTGTTTACGATGATAGTGGTTCGCTCATTGGCACATTTAACCCCCATACCTGCATCATTCATCCGAGTGCAGATAGCGACTTTGGTGCGCTAAAACTATTAGGCAAACTGGCATTCGATATGCAGGGCAAACTGGTCGGCAAATTCAATGACGATGGTCAGTTGGTAGCGACGCCCGACCCCGCGACGGCTTAAGCATCTGACAAGCATGAAACAGGTTTATGAACGTCCCACAGGTGGGACGTTTTTTGTTTGTAAAGTAATGTCTAAACTGGTATTAAGACTTGGCTTTGTTTGCACAGGAATAGGCATCTATCTTATATACTCACAATGAATCCGTCACAATACGAGCAGGATATAGTTACCATGCGAGTCGCAACATTCATTTTTCTGTGGATAATGGTGATGCTTGGGCTAATTGGGCTAGGACTTTTGTTAGTACCTTTGTTGATGATACCTTTCTATGGAGCAGATATTGTTCTGCTCGTTTCTTGTGGTGTTATTTTGGGGATAATGTTAATAACAATTTTGGTTGGTTTACAGAAATCTTTGCTGGAAAGGTATTTAAACCAATCAATTGATTGGCAATTGCCCGCAACCTTGCTCTGGAGTAGTTGGATAGGCATCTTCTGGCTTGTGTTTGGGTCGCAACTTGATTCTGGTACATCAATATTTTACACTTTCTTGGTTCCACCGATAGTTCTACAAGCCTTTATGTTGATGCAGTTTGTGAAGAATGAAGCACTATGGCTGATAGCGATTGCAGTGAGTTTAATTGCGCTGTATCCCGTTACCACATCGCAAATGGCTGGCATGTCATCTTGGCTGATGCAACTGCCTTTGGTGGCTACTATACAAGGTGGGATCACAGCGATTGTGTTTACTAGCCTTGCTGGGCAAACCCCTATACCTTATGTAGATAAGCAGAAGCGCGACAATAAACTGAAACATAAACTTGCAGATGAGGATACGTCCAAGCCAATCAGTGATGAGGGCTTACTGCTTGTTAACGATACTCGTCGCCACAATCGCCGATGATAGCAAAGAGGTCGTTGGACTGTGCGCTGATGGCATCAATACGAGAAATGTCATCATTATCCAGCGCAAAAGTAAATACACGCGCATTGTCATCACGGTTATCGCTGATGCCCAGCCGCGCCCCGACTATCACGCCAGCGACCTGTGGCTGTTGAAGCACATAACGCACCGCGACATTCGCAATCGTGACGCTGTGTTTATCGGCAATCCCACGCAAGACAACCAGCAATTCCTGAAACAACGCCCATCCACCCCACACATCTACCATATTTTTATATTTGCGTAAACTCGCTGTTTTGAGTGCTTGGCGGGGTGGTTCTGGCTGGTTGAGATAACGGTCAGTCAGCAAGCCACCCGCGAGTGTGCCGTAAGCAAGAAAGGTCATCTTGTGCTGGGTGAAGGTATCTATCATTTTGACCTGTGGGCGACGGTCAATTATCGAATACTGTACTTGATTGCTGACCAACCGAATGCCTGCATTGAGGATGTTTAGCGTGTGTTCGGTGTCAAAGTTGGTGAGCGCGAGATGCTTGATTTTGCCTGCTCGCTGTAAATCGTGCATGTGTCCCATCGCATCAAGGTATGCCGGATGGCTATAATCCCACCAGTGAAATTGTAGTAAATCAAGCGCCTCTACGTTCATGCGGCGCAGGCTTGTATCTATTGCAGATTCGACGGTTTGGCGTGACATCGCGCTTGGACGTGGCACCCATTTGGTGAAGGCTTGTATATTAGCGAGTGCTTGCTCGCCCTGTGTCTGGGCGAGGAGTTTACGAAATTGCCCGATGAAATCTTCGGCGGGTCCGTAATGGTCGGCTAAATCCCATGTTGTGAAGCCAGCCGTGTGATAGTCCAGCATATTTTTGAGCGCGTCTTTGGGATTGATACTGCCGTGTCCGCCGGAGACTTGCCACATGCCATTGAGTAGGCGATTGATGGTTAGGTCATCAGTGAATTGTGTGTAGGCGCTATCTGGCAGGGGCATGGCGTCTCCTGTGAATGATTGTCATGATTGCAGATGAGTATAGCGCGTGTAGATTGGTTAGGGATGAAAGCTATTGGTTTGATGAAACCGGTCAATTTCCAAAATACAGCATTATGCAGTAGCCTAAATGTGTAGTTATCGAATAGTCTACACTAGTGCATATATTGAGAGTGAGGGGAGATACTATTATGAAAAAACGAGTGATACTGATAGGTGGTGCGCCTGGTGCGGGTAAGACGACTTTGGGTTCTGCCTTAGCGGTCAAACTGGGTGTTAACTCGCTCACGATTGATGATTTAGTCACGGCGGCAATTGCGATAACAACGCCTGAGACACATCATGGGCTTCATGTGATGCGTAAAACACACCATACCGATTACTATACCAATAGTTCTCTGGAACAACTGAAAGCGGATGCGACCTTGCGCCATGAAGCAACCTTTCCGATGGTGGAACGTCTTATACGCAAATATGTGAAACAGGGGGCGGGTATTGTGATGGATGGCTGGCATATGCGCCCGCAATGGGTGGCAGATTTGGTATTCGACAATGTTGTGTCTTTCTGGCTTACGGTAGCGCCAACGGTTTTGGAAGCCCGCGAACGAAAACAAAGCGCGTTTTTTGAGGGGTCAGCAAATCCTGAGAAGATGTTCGAGAATTTTCTGGGACGCAGTCTTTGGTATAACACACTCATTGAAGAACAAGCGTCACAGTTGGGCATGACTATTTTGTATCAGACGGGTAATAAATCTGTAGATGAACTCTGCGAGGAAGTCATAGATACGCTGGAATAATTTTATAAAGGGATGGTATGTAGCCATCCCTTTTTTTGAAGTCTATGGTGCTATTATCGTGATGGGGTCAGTGATGCCGAGTATGTAAATTGCACCGAGTCCTAATAGTCCTGATAGCAAGACGTAGTATAGCGTTGGGATGATGGTCTTTTGCAAAAGTGCGCCTTCTCGTCCGAGTAAGCCGACGGTTGCCGCCGCCGCGACGATGTTATGAATCGCAATCATGTTACCCGCCGCCGCGCCTACTGCTTGCAATGCCACAACCATTGTGCCAGAGATGCCGAGTTGTTCCGCGAGACTGAACTGAAATAGACTGAACATCAAATTGCTGATGGTGTTGCTTCCAGCGATGAATGCGCCTAATGCACCAATCGTTGGGGCGAGTAAGGGCCAGACTGCACCGACATTTGATGCCGCCCATTCTGCCATCGCAATTGGCATGCTGGATAGCTCTGAGGCATTGATACCAGAATTGATGTAAACACGCACCATCGGCACAGCAAAGACGAGTACGAATCCGGCACTCAGCAGAATGCTACTCGCTTCTGAAACAGCGGCACGTACTTTTGGCATGCTGATGCGGTGTAAAAGTATGGTCAGCAAAACAACGGCAACCAAAACTGTGCCAGGTAGATACAGAGGCGTGCTGGATGCTGAAATGGGTGTGGCGAAAATGTCGTTCCATTGGAGGCGGAGACTATCTTGTAGTAGCTTGCCAATACCGAGTTGGGGTAGGCGGGTTAATACAAGACCGATTGCCAGCAAGCCATAGGGCAACCACGCCATCAAAATAGACATCTCACGCTCGCTGGTGACATCGGGCGTTTCGACTTTGCTATCTCCCAGCCATGTATCGAGCCAGCTTTCGCGGGGTGGGAAATCCCATGTATCTTTAGGTATTAAGAAGCCGTTGCGCGTTGCCGTCACAACAATAGCCAGTCCGACTAATGCGCCTATCAACGATGGAAATTCGGGACCTAAGAAGACACCTGTCAGTGTATAAGGAATAGTGAAGGCGATGCCTGCAAAGAGTGTGAATGGCAAAATCGACAAACCAGCCGTCCATGAGCGTTGCTCACCGAAAAAGCGTGTCATCATCACAATCATCAGTGTTGGCATAAGTGTTCCGACGATGCCGTGAATGATGGCGGCGCGTGCGGTAATCGTTCCCAGATAATCAGCAAAAGTCAAATTAGCGGCGTCAAGTTGTGCCAGCAGTGTTGGGTTCTCTAAACCACCTGCAACCCCGATGAGGACAGGTGTTCCGACTGCGCCAAAAGTAACAGCCGTGCTTTGAATCATCAAGCCAATCATTACTGCTGCCATCGCGGGAAAACCGAGCGCGAGCAATAGGGGTGCAACGATGGCGGCGGGAGTTCCAAAGCCGGATGCGCCCTCCAAAAATGAACCGAACAGCCACGCAATAATCACGACTTGCACGCGCCTATCCGGGCTAAGGTCGGTGAACATCTGGCGAATGACGGCAATTGCGCCACTTTGCTTCAGGATAGCTAAGAGCAAAATCGCCCCAAATACGATGAACAGAATATCGAAGGTGATGAATAACCCTTGAATGGTTGATGCCAAGACTGTCGTGAGTGACATCTGCCACATGACGATGCCAATGGTCGCTGTTAGCAAATACACGATGGGCATAACGTGTTTGGCGGGCATACGGAAGCCAACCAGTAAAACAGCGGCGAGCAAAATGGGCATTGCCGCTAATAAGGCTTGGAGTATCAGAGGCATGATGGTGTTCCTTGGAAGCTACGAATGGGTGCTAAAGACGATACGCTGCTATTATGTCGTAGCTTGTCAGTGGGCAGTAGTGACGTTGCTCTTGGTTTTATAGGTCATTGTGCGTTAGTGTGAATATGTTTATTTCAGGTCATGAAGCAGATCTCAATGTAAGTTTATACTTGTTATAGTTTGAAATGCTGCTTGTAATACCATCTCAATTATTCTCGAATGAATTGAAAGGTATTATTGAATACGATTCTTAAAAGACAATCCGCAAAATAATAGTCACAGGAGACATGTAATGGCAGAATATGTG